>JBDHKN010000063.1:0-40050 GCA_039586365.1 Gemmatimonadota bacterium
GACTCTGGACATGGGTGGTACTAGCGCCGACGCCAGCGTGATCCTCGGCGGACAGCCACTCGTTCAGACGACCGCGTCGGTTGGAGGTGTCGCGCTCTCGCTACCCCATGTGCTAATTGAGACCGTGGGCGCTGGCGGTGGCAGTGTGGCGTGGGTAGACCGGGGAGGTGCACTGCGGGTGGGCCCGCGGAGCGCCGGTGCCATGCCTGGACCGGCCGCTTACGGTCAGGGCGGCGACGAACCCACGGTGACCGATGCAGCGGTGGTGTTGGGATGGTTGGGCCCGGAGCACCCTCTGGCCGGCGGGCTCACCCTGTCACCTGATTTCGCGGAACAAGCCGTGGCGCGTGTTGCTCGGCCAGCTGGCTTGTCGCTGCAGCGTTGTGCAGTGGGCATCGTGGAGATAGCTACGGCTGCGATGGTCAGGGCGCTACGGACGGTAAGTGTGGAGCGCGGCGTCGATCCGCGTGATATGACGTTGGTGGCGTTCGGTGGAGCGGGCCCCATGTTTGCCTGCCGTATGGCCGATAGTCTGGGAATGCGCCGCGCGCTGGTGCCGCCTTACGCCGGTGTCCTGTCTGCGCTGGGACTCGCGTCAGCTCCGGAGAAGCTCGAATTCGTGGATTCGTTGCACCGCCAGGCAGACGCGCTGGGCCTCGAAGAACTCGACGTTGCCTACCGCTCAATCGAGGCCGAGGCGGGCGATGAACTGGATGGGGCAGCTCTCAATCGCTTCGCTGATTGTCGCTACATCGGACAAGGCTACGAACTCACGGTTCCGGTCACGGGGTCGGGTGAGCAGATCGCCGCCGCGTTTCACAGGGTGCATTCGGAGCGTTTTGGACATGCGGATGAGGGGCGTGCGGTGGAGGTCGTCAATGTCAGAGTGGTAGCCGAGCGCGGAGGGACAGAAGTGAGGCTCGCCGCCCGCAGTGGAGCGCAGACGACTCCTCCTGTGGCTGGGAGAGTCGAATGGGATGCCGTGGCTCCAGGAACCCTTCTGGAGGGACCGCTCATGCTCGACAGCCTGGATGCCACAACTCGGATTGAGGAGGGATGGCAGGGTCGCATGCATCAGAGCGGCGCTATCGTATTACAGCGGATATGACGCTAGACGCTATTGGGCTCGAGGTCATGGCGCACGCCTTTGCGGGTGTGGCGGAAGAGATGGGTGCGCTTCTCGTCGCGAGTTCGTTTTCGCCCAACGTCAGAGAACGTCGTGACTCCTCTGCTGCGATATTCGATGCCAACGGTGAGATGATTGCTCAGGCTGCCCACATTCCGGTACACCTCGGTGCCATGCCGGAAGCCGTTGCAGCAGTGAACGAGCTCGGTCCTAGACCAGGTGATACGTATGTTTTGAACGATCCGTTCACTGGGGGGACCCACCTTCCCGATATCACCATGGTGCATGCGATCGATCTCGCCGGAGACGTAGCAGGGTTCACCGTAGTGAGAGCACATCACTCCGACGTCGGTGGATCACGGCCTGGAAGCATGCCACCGCACTCCACCGAGATCTTCCAAGAGGGATTGGTGATCCCGCCGGTTAGGTGGGCATCCAAAGATGGGGTGGAACGCGACATCGAGCAGCTGCTGCTGGCAAACGTTCGCACACCCGGCGTTAGACGCGGCGATCTGGCGGCCCAGATGGCCGCGTGCGAGCGCGGTGCAACCAGATACCGGGAACTTGCGGTGCGCCATGGACGAGCCTATGTGGAGGGAGCCGTCCGCGATCTGCTGGATTATGCGGAACGTAGAACTGTTGCCGCAGTGAGGGAGCGTATCGTTCCGGGTCGCTATCCTGCGGAAGACCGTATGGAGAGTGATGGTGTCGGCGATCGTGATGTTTTCATCAGGCTTGTGGTTGAGGTGGTTGACGGGTGCTTGACTTTCGACTTCAGTGGCTCGGATCCGGCGGCACGAGGCAACGTGAACTGTCCAATCTCGGTTACCCGATCGGCCGTACTGTTTGTCCTGCGCTGCATCGTTGATGCTGACATTCCTACCAACGGTGGAGTGCACCGTGTCGTCAAGGTCATCGCACCGGCGGGTTCGGTCGTAAACGCGAGTTGGCCCAGTGCAGTGGCGGCCGGCAATGTCGAAACATCACAGCGCATTGCAGACGTGATCACCTTGGCTCTCAGCGACGCGACGGACGTGCCCGCCCAGGGTCAAGGCACGATGAACAATGTCGTGATGGGTGGTGAGGGGTGGACCTACTACGAGACGCTCGGGGGAGGCCAAGGGGCCTCGCGACACGGCGACGCACCCTCCGGAGTGCACGTCGGCATGTCCAACACCAGAAACACACCAGTCGAAGTCTTCGAGCTGGAATATCCCTTGCGGCTGCGTACCTACGCGTTGCGGGTGGGAAGTGGCGGGTCGGGCAGTTGTCGGGGAGGGGACGGCATTGTCAGGGAGTACGAGGCGCTGCAAGATATGGAGGTGAGTCTCATCAGTGAGCGCCGTAGGCACAGTCCGGCTGGTGCCAAGGGTGGTGGGCCGGGGCAGCCGGGGCTCAACCTGGTTAATGGCGAGCCAGTCGGCGGCCGGGCTGCCGTTCGGTTACTCCCTGGTGACGTATTGCGGCTCGAGACCCCCGGTGGTGGTGGGTGGGGAAGCCCCAGCTGATGTCGTCCTAGGCCTCTTCTTCCCGCTCGAATACCTTGCCTGCCACGAACAGGTGGAACAGGTCCTCGTCTAGCTGACCGCCCTTTACCTCGTCTGAGATGATGTCGAGAGCGCGCTCGGCGGCCATCCTCGGCTTGTAGGGGCGGTCCGCAGCCGTCAGTGCGTCGAAGATGTCTGCAATTGTCATCATGCGTGTCTGGACACGAAGTTCGGCGCCGCGCAACTTCCGTGGGTATCCGCTACCGTCCAGTTTCTCATGGTGGCCCCATGCTATTGTCGGCACCTTGCGGAGTTCTCTCGTCCAAGGGATCTTCTGGAGGAACCTGTACGTATGTTCAACGTGGCTCTCGATCTGGTGACGTTCCGTCTCGTCCAAGCTGCCTTTCCTGATGGTCAGGTAGCGAGCCTCATCGGTGGTGAGATACGGTTGCTGCTGACCTGATACGTCTTCGTAGTAGCGTTCCGCGTAGCGTACGAGTTCTTCGAAGCTGCCTTCCGGCAGCACCGTGGGTTCATTCGATTCCAGAACCAGCTTCATGAAGTGATCTAGATCCTCGGTCTGGGACTCATGCTCCGCGGAGAGCCGCGCCAGGAATTCGTCGTAGCCAGCTCGGCCCGAGGACTCTAGGTACTCCAGACGCCGCCTGAAATAGTCGCGCTCAGCGGTTCGACGGACGAGAGCATATCGCTGCTCGATCAAGGTGAGATCGGGTGGGTGGAGCTTCTTCGCCTTGACCAGCACGTTCTCTTTGACACCGACCTTCCCAAAATCGTGCAGCAGCCCGGCGTACTGAATCTCGCGGAGATCCTTCTTGGTGAAACTGGTATGGCGGTACTGTCCCTCGTCTGTCCGGTCCACGACGATGGCAAGTGCCACGGTCTTATCGGCAACACGACCGGAGTGACCGAATGTCGTGGGGTCACGCTGTTCGATCGCATGCACCGATGCGCGAACGAACCCCTCGAACAGGTGCTCGATCTCCTCGTACAGTTGGCTGTTCTCGATAGAGACTGCCGCCTGTCCTGCCAACGCCGTCATCAGCTCGGTCAGGCGCGGTGTGTATGGAATGACCTGGTCTTCGAAGTCTTCCGGAGTCTTGAGGTGCGCGGTGAAATCTCGCTTGCGGTTGATCAGCTGCAGCACTCCGATGACATCGTCCTTGTGATTGGTCATGGGAATGGTGAGCATCGACTTGGTGCGGTATCCCCATTTCCTGTCAAAGAACCGGTCGATCGTGTATTCGGAGTCCGGCGGAAGGAAGTACGCGTCGTCGATGACTAATGGTCTCCCGGTGGTGGCCACGTACCCCGCGATGCTTGATTTGTCTATGCGCATCGTCCGTTCCACCAGGGGAATCTCGGGACGCAAGTAGGTTTGTGAGAACTTGAAGCGGAGCTGGCGCTTGTCGTCATCCAGTCGCTCAACCAGGTATAGGCTGGCGGCGTCGGAGGACGATAACTCTCTGGCCTGAGTGAGGATCAGGGACTGCAGTTGCTCGTAGTCTCGCTCAGTGCTGAGAGCCATGCCGATTCGCGTGAGTTCCCCCAACTCCCTCGTTCGCAACGCTGCATCCCTCTTGGCGCGCTCCAAGGCGGTGCGGGCTGCCGCTTCACGGTACGCTGTTCGCAGTGCAAGCAGTATCTGACGGGTCCCGTACGGTGATCTCACAAAGCCAGCCAGCAGGTTGTCGTCCAACTCCGCAGGCACGTCAGGCGCTCCCTCAGCCCCGACGGCCACCACGGCACCACCCGAGTTCACGAAGTGGCGCAGTTGGTCCAGGGTCACGCTGGAGCGGTAGTCGGGATCCAGGATGAGCACGGTGGCGCCGTCTTCCGTTATCAGCTCTTCGGTCGACTCGAGGCGCTGTGTGAGGACGCCTTCGCGCTCGAGTGCCTCAGCGATCGACTCAATGTCGAACTGCTCAGTGTGGATCAGAGTGTACTTCATCGTTGTTGCTCGCCCGAGTCAGGAGGAGGTGTTGGTCCCGAAATCGGCGCGGACGACGACTGGTCTACTCTGCGACACGTCGCATGATGGCAGCCGAACGGGACAGCTGCTGTCGGGTGAGTCGTAGCGTCCCCCGATTCTCTTCTCCCATGGTTCATCACTAATCTGGGCAGGTCGCGGGTGAGCTGCATCGGCAACGCCAAGCAGCGCCAACATCACCCGCACCCTGCCATCTGTTTCGCGTTCACTCAGGGTGCTGCCACAACCGGAGCAGGGCAACGTTGTCGACGAGCGAGAGGTTGTGCAAGAGCCCTCCCCGGCCAGAAGGTATCCGCCGCTGTGCCGGAACGCGAGCGCTCGGTGCTGGGGCATCTCAGGGAGGTTCACTCCCGGCACCAGTTTCGGCCGCTGGTCGGTGTCGCAAGTCCGAATCATGCTAGGCCCGCAGATCGACACCGTTTGCGTTCTGAAAAAAGCGCGCCATCGCCCCAGTCTGAGCGATGGCGCTTTCCATAATTCTTCCGACTGCCGCCTTGGGCGCAGTCACGCGCCCGTGAAGCTAGCCGCGTCCGATCTGCCTTAGAGCCTCTTCAGCTTCGGTGTACTCGGGAAAGACCCTCTGTGCCTGACTGAAAAGCTCTGCCGCGCGCTCGGTGTCACCCCGGTCTTGGTACAGCAGTCCTTTGGTGTAGAGGCGCACTGCTTCTTCAGGAACCTCGCGCTCCCTGCGCTCGTTGAACGCTTGCGTCGATAGGGCAGGTAGGTTCAATCCACGCGTCATGGCGTTGGCCAGCTCCACGACGATGTCGTACATGTTCTCGCGATCGTCGCGTACGCGTTGGGTCTTGATGATCTCGCTGGTCTCGACGTCGACGACGCGGGCATCGATCCTGAGATCGGAGTACCAATCCACAAAGCCTCCCAGGATCATGTACTTGGCCCCCACCAACTCACCGATCCGCGCAGCGGTATTGGCGTCTACCCGACCACTCGCACCCAGGTCCTGTTCCTGGATCAGATCTCTGATCCGCCCACGCTCAACCAAACGAAGTCCTGAGTTCATCGACAGTTCGGTGATCAGCATCTGCTGGAGTCCCACCTCGAAGGCCTGGAAATCCTCTGCCTCGAGACCGTACGACCCACCGTTGACAAAGGGCAGCACGCCGATTCCTGGCCGCGTATCCTGAGCTGCGCCGACGTGCGGGGCCACTACCCCTGCGATGAGTGTCAAGGCCAACAGTGAACGCCACCGCATAGGTCTCTCCTCCCTCATAGAGTCAGTTCCATACCTTCAGTAGCAGCCACGACTTCCAGCGAGTGTCCCATTGCGTCTGCCATCTCCCGGGCTGCGTAGACCAGCGTGTCCATTGCTGCGTCGTCGTGCTCGGGCCGGTGGTGGAACAGCACGAGGCTTTCGACACCCGCCTCTACCGCCAACTCCACCGTCTCTCCGTACGACGAGTGGCCCCAACCGCGGAAATACCCGATCTCGTCGGGCGTATACATCGCATCGTGGACCAACACCTCAACACCCTGCAAGAACCGTACGAACTCACTCCGCCAGGACGGTCCGACTTCATAATTCCCACCCGTACCCAACTCGTTGTCAGTGACGTATGCCAAACTCGGCCCGCCTGACTTGGGGTTGAGACGATACCCCAGGGTGTTTCCAGGATGCCGCACACGGACGGCCTCAATCTCGAATCCGCCCAACTGGAGAGAACCAACCTCCAGGTGCGAGACGCTCAACCGCGCCGCCGTGCCGTCGAGCGGTACCGGGAACACCACTGGCTCCATCTGGTTGCGGAGGATCGCTGCTAGGTTTACATCGCCCTGCTGCGGTCCCCAAATCCTCACCTCGTTGTTGTCGCCAAATAGTGGTGCGAAAAACGGCAGCCCCTGGATGTGATCCCAATGGGTGTGGCTCAGGACCAGGTCTACCTCGATCGCCTCACCCGGGCGCTCTTGCAGCAGGTTGCCCAGCGGCCTGATCCCTGAACCGGCGTCCAGAATCAGGACACTGCCACTCCCGTCCACATGTTCTTCCACCGCAAGGCACGGTGTGTTCCCACCGTACCGAGCGGTGGTGGCCCCGGGTGTGGGGATGGATCCCCGCGCGCCCCAAACGGTAACCCGATACGTCATTCGCTTACCCACTCACAGTCGTGTCCAAGGTATGGCCAACACTTCCCTGCCCGCAAGGAATGCAATCACGACATCCGGGTGAGCCAGCTCACCGCAATCCTGCTGCGGCCTCCAAGGCGGATCGGTCACTAATCTCAATGGTCTTGCGGGACACGCGTATCAGACCACGATCCACGAGATCCCTAAGAGTACGAGAAACGGTTTCGCGACTCGAACCCACCATTTGGCCCATCGTTTGATGTGTGATGCGGCGGCTGATTGTGGTCCCATCTCCCTGGTCAGCCAGCTCGATGAGGAGCCTCGCAATGCGACCCGGGACATCCAGCAATACCAGCCCCCCGATCTTGTCGTCTGCTCTACGCAGCCGCCGTGAGAGTGCCTGCAGCATACCGAGGGCTATCCGCGGTGTCTCCTCCAGGCAGCGGCGGAAGTCGTCACGATAGAGGACAATCAACCTGGAGCTCTCCATCGCAATCACGTGCGCCGATCGAGGCAGGTCGTCGATCAGCGCCATCTCCCCGAAAAAATCACCGTCCCCCAGCACCGACAGGATGACCTCGCGCCCATCTTCGCCAGTAAGGACCACCTTAACTTGGCCCCTGTCAACGACATACATGGCGTCGCCTGGGTCATTCTCAAACACGATAATGCTGTTCTGGGGATACGTCTTCGCCCTGGTAACCTGCGCAATTCGCCCCACTTCCTCCTCGGTCAAATGGGCGAATAAGGGCACCTTGCTCAGGGTCTCTGTTACCGACATGCGGTGGCTTCTCGGACGGTGGGCAATTGGGCAAGATTAGTCCGCAGCCGGTCCCCTGTCAATCGATTCTGGGTCGGCCAGCTTGCTTGCAAGTTTATGTCCCAGTTATATTTCGCGGCCTATTTGGCGTGGATTCTTGATCCGGAGACGAGCGGTGAAAGCAGGTATTCATCCCAATTATCAGCGTGCGGTGGTCCAATGTGCGTGCGGCAACACGTTCGAGACCCGGTCCACCCTTCCCGAGATACACGTGGAGATCTGCGCGCACTGCCATCCCTTCTTCACGGGCAAGCAGAAGCTGGTCGATACTGCTGGTCGTGTTGAGCGGTTCCGCCAACGTTACTCCCAGAAGTCCGCCGAGCCCGGAGAGTGAGCTGTGCGAGCGCGGCTCCAAGCCGCGCTTGATCGCGCGGCGCAAGTGGAACGGGAGCTGGCCGAACCGGCAACCGCACAAAACCCTGCAAAACTCAAAGCTCTAGGGCGTGAGCACGTCCGGCTGGACCGTATTCGGCGAGCTGCTGCCGATTACGACAAGCTGAAGAATGAGCTGGACGGGGCCCGGGAGTTGTCCAAGGACAGCGATCCGGCTCTGGCCGATCTAGCACGGGCGGACGTCGACGAGCTGGAACCAGCGGTGGAATCCGCGGAGCGGGAGCTGCGCCAGCTGCTCGTGCCTCCCGACCCGCTGGACTACCGCGACACCATAGTCGAGATAAGAGCTGGCACGGGTGGTGACGAAGCGGCGCTTTTTGCTGCCGACTTGTATCGCATGTACGGCCGCTACGCAGAGCGAAACGGCTGGACTGTTGAGCCGCTCACCCTGTCTGAGGGCAACGTGGGAGGCCTGAAGGAAGTCGCCTTTGCGGCTCGGGGGCCCAACGTGTACGGACGGTTACGCCACGAGTCGGGTGTGCATCGGGTCCAGCGGGTACCCGCAACTGAGGCCCAGGGGCGTATCCACACTTCTGCGGCAACGGTGGCAGTGCTGCCCGAAGCCGAGGAGGTGGATGTGAAGATTGACGAGAAGGAACTCAAAATAGACGTGTTCAGATCTTCCGGACCGGGTGGACAAAGCGTTAACACGACTGACAGTGCGGTGCGAATCACGCACCTGCCATCGGGCCTAGTAGTGCAATGCCAGGATCAAAAGTCTCAACTTCAGAACAAGGTCAAGGCGCTCGAAGTGCTGCGAGCCCGGCTGCTCGATCGCAGGGTGGCCGAGCAAGAGGCTGAGCGGGCACGGGAGCGCCGTGCGATGGTGGGGACCGGAGATCGCTCAGCCAAGATTCGCACCTACAACTTTCCGCAGAATCGCGTAACGGATCACCGCATCAATCTCACTCTGCACCGGCTCGAGGAGATTTTGGACGGAGACCTCGACGGACTGGTGGACGCACTCAAACTCGCCTATCAGGGAGAGAGAGCGGAGTCGTGATGGCTGAATGTACCTCGATCGAGCATGAGTTGATCGAGGGCAGCCGGATCCTCGATGAAGCCGGGATCCCCCGTGCAAGTCGGGAAGCGTCAAGGATTTGGGCGGGTTTGACAGGGGTGGCCGTGGGCGCGGTCTGGCTCAACCGTGCGACCGCGGTGACCGATGACCAAGTGGGTCGGTTCCGCGCGGCGATACAGCGGAGGGCCGATGGCGAGCCCCTGGCCTACGTAGTTGGGGTGGCCGGATTCAGGTACCTCGATGTTTTGGTGGATCGTCGGGTGCTGATACCGCGGCCCGAGACCGAGGGATTGGTGGACCGCGTGCTACGCTGGGGAGCCTCCAGGGATGAGGGCGGTGCCGTTGGGGTGGGCTGGGGAACGGCGGCTGACGTCGGTACGGGAAGCGGGTGCATTGCGTTGAGTCTTGCTTCCGAGGGCAACTTTACCCGGATTATAGCGACTGACATCGCTCCCGGTGCGCTCGAGGTTGCTGCCGCCAACCTCGCGGCGACGGCGCCGGGAACGCCCGTTCAATTCCGCTTGGGGTCCCTGCTAGAGCCTCTGCAGTGCATGACGTTGGACGCCTTGGTGTCGAACCCACCCTACCTGACGCCACGAGAGCACCGGGCACTCGAGATTGGTGTGAGGGATTTCGAGCCGGTTGAATCTCTGGTTGGCGGGAAGAACGGCATGATGCACACGGAGGTGTTGGTCAAAGATTCGGCTAGGCTGCTCGTCCCGGGCGGCCTACTGGCCATTGAAGTAGATTCAAGCCGGGCGGATGAGGCGCTCAGCCTAGCGCGGGAAGCGGGTTGGCTGGATGCCCGCATCGAGCTGGATCTCTTTGGAAACCCTCGCTATCTCCTCGCAATCAAGGAGTCGTAAGTGATCAACGAGAAAGCTCTGGAGCTCGGCCGTTTGATCGGGCAAACTGAAGATCATAAGGCGCTGAAGCGAGCGCGAGAGGCGCTCGACGAGGCTTCCGAAGTCCGGGCGCAAATGCAGCGGATCGAGGTGCTCTCTGAGCGGATCGAGCAACAGGTGAGAGAGCAGAAGGACCCGCCGAAAGAGCTGACTGATGAATACGAGCAGCTACTTGCCAGTATCCAGGCGCATCCGCGCTATCAGCAAGTGGTAGCAGCGCAGGCGAATTTCGAGAAACTGATGCTGAAGGTCAACGAGCATATTGTGGAAGGGATGAAGCAGGGAGCTGAGAGCCCGATCATCATTCCCGGCTGATCGCAGCGGATGGCGGGCTCGTTCATCGTTGTCGAGGGAGCCGACGGGGTAGGAAAGACCACCCTAGCCAGCCGTCTGGCCGCTAGGCTGCGGCAAGAGGGATTGGATGTAATCGAGGTTCGCGAGCCCGGTGGTACACCCGTGGCTGAGCTTGCTAGAGCGGCTGTGCTGGACCCGGGATTGGACCCTAGCCCGGTGGCCGAACTCTTCCTCATCCTGGCTGCACGGGCCGATCTGGTTTCAAGGACTATCCAACCGGCCCTCGCGGCAGGCCGCATCGTTGTCGGTGATCGGTACGATCTCTCGACACGTGCCTACCAAATTGCTGGTCGTGGGCTTCCCGATGAAGCAGTGACTGTCGCCAACAATCTGGCGACCGGTGGGTTGGTTCCAGACTTGACCCTGGTGCTCGATGCGCCGGGAGCGGTTCTGTCCGCGCGGCAGGTGAGTCAAGGGAAGCAGCCCGATCGGATCGAGAACGCCGCTAGGGACGTTCAGCAGCGCATCGTTCACGCTTTCCACGAGGCGTGGGGACCTGGCGTTGTTCACATTGATGCAACTGGATCCCCAGACCAGGTGGAGCGAGCGGCGTGGGACCACGTCTGATTGTTCACGATCTCCTCGTCTTCCGGAGGTAGTCGATGAAGGTACAGCGTGCCGTCGTGCTCGCGCTGGTGGGTGTGGTGTCCTTTGCCTCGGGCGGCTGGTTGCTCCAGCGTGGCGTGCAGCAGTCCGGTGGCGTGTATGAGAAAGCTCGTCTGTTCGAGGATATCCTTGCTCACGTCGCCAAACACTCGGTCGATTCACTCGACGAAGTACAGCTCTACCAGATGGCGATTGACGGTCTGATCGAGCAGCTCGACGACCCATACGCCAACTATCTCGGACCTGATGACGTCGCGGATCTGCGGGAACGCACCAGGGGGACGTATGGCGGCTTGGGAATGCAAATCGATGTCCGGGATGGCTGGATCACCGTGATAGCTCCAATGGCCGAGACACCGGCGGAAGCAGCGGGGATCGAATCGGGAGATCGCATCATCGAGGTCGATGGCGAGTCGACATATGGCTGGAAGAGCGAAAAGGCCGTCATCGAATTGCGCGGTGAACCGGGTTCGGAAGTGCTAATCAAGATATCTCGCCCAGGAGTTCCGGAGCCCTTTGAGTTCAACCTCACACGGGCAACCGTACTGATTAGGTCAGTCCAGGCAGCGATGATGCTTACCCCAGAAATCGGCTACTTGTCCCTGGCATACTCGACAATCGGAGAGACTGTCGTCGAAGAAGTGAAACGGAACACTACGGAGTTGATAGATCGCGGAGCTCAGTCGGTCGTGCTAGACCTGCGCGACAATCCAGGCGGAGTCCTGGATGATGGAGTTGAGTTGACGGATCTGTTCCTGGATCCCGGCTTGGTGGTTGTTGACACGCGGGGACGGGATGCTCAAGCCGGCAGGACATATAGCACTCGTACGAGTCAGGAATGGCCTGACGTTCCGTTCGTGGTGTTGGTGAACGGCGGGACGGCCAGCGCTGCTGAGATCCTGGCTGGAGCGCTGCAGGACCACGATCGGGCCATCATTCTTGGCACGCCCACGTTCGGCAAAGGGTTGGTGCAGACAGTATTCCCTCTCAGTCCGACCGAGGCTTTCCAGCTGACGACAGGACACTGGTACACACCGAGCGGACGTAGCATCCAGCGACCCATCCGAAGGATCGATGGTGTGCTGAGGATCGTTGGTGGTTTCGAAGAGGAGCGGGCGGATCTATCGGGTGACACGACGGCGGTCGATTCGAGCGCCGTGTTCTACACTGACGCTGGGCGAGCCGTGATCGGTGGCGGTGGCATCAGGCCCGACATCACGGTACGGATCGACACGTTGACCGACGGAGAGCGGGCCTTCACGCTGGCCATCGGGTCACGGATTCCTCTGTACCGCGACGTGTTGACCACGTATGCCTTGGACGTGAAAGCGGGCGATCGAATCTCCCAGCCTGATTTCACAGTGACACCGGCGATGCGTGCCGAACTGGTTCGCCGTCTGACCGACCGAGGTGTGGAGTTGACGGGTGCAGTGGTGGTTGGTGCGCGCTCTCTGTTGGATGAGCAGATTTCCTACGAGATAGCACGTTACGTGTTCGGACGGGAAGAGGAGACGAAGCGGCGTATCCGGGCCGACGCCCAGGTTGGTGAGGCACTGACGTTGCTTCGTGGTGTGGGTACGACTGAGGAACTGTTCGCTCGCGCCTCCGAGAGGACCGCATCTCAGCGTCGGGCCGACGCTCGGTGAACAGGGTCGGGATAGTTGGCACAGGCCGAGCCGGTGTGGGGCTCGGTCTGGCTTTGGCGCAGGCCGGCTTCGGCGTGCGACTACATGGTCGCAACAAGCATGATCTTCCCAAGCCGCTCGAGTCTTCTTGGGGGGAAACCCCCTCATGGATCAGCGAAATCGACGTGCTCTTGCTGGCGGTGCCAGACGGTGCTGTCTCGAGTGTTGCTCGATCGCTAGCTGAGACGGGGAGACTGAGAGAGGGCCAGGTCGTGCTGCACCTGTCGGGGCTGCTGGACGCGGGAGCCCTGGAGCCAGCTCGCAGGGTTGGCTGCGCCGTGGGTTCAATGCATCCTCTGCAATCGCTCAGCACGCCGCTGGCGGTGCCAGAATCACTCAAAGGTGCTACGGCCGCCATTGAGGGTGATGCGCCTGCCGTGGCAGCAGCCGAAAGATTGGCCCGGGCGTTAGGGCTGCGCCCGATTAGGCTCTCGCCCGGGGCCAAGCCGCTCTATCACGCAGCTGCCGTATTCGGTTCCAACTATATCGTTGTGCTTGCTGCTGCGGCTCAGAGGCTGTTTGAGCTTGCAGGGCTGTCGCGGGACGAAGCGCTGCGGGCCCTGCGGGTGCTGTTGCAGGGAACCGTCGCCAACATCGCACGGCAGGATCCCCAAGCAGCACTGACCGGCCCCGTGGCGCGCGGCGATATTGCCACCATCCAATGCCACCTCGCGGCATTACCTGCCGAGGAAGCACAGCTGTACTGCGCGCTCGCCACAGCAGCCCTTGAATTGACCACGATCACATCTGATGACCGTCAGGCCATAGAGTCTGAGTTGGAGAGCTACCGAGAACCAGTCAGGGGGTCACGACTCGGACACCAGCCGGAACGGCAAAGCTGAGTTCCGCTTCAGCAATCTGCAGTCCGGTCCTCACCCGGTCGAAAACCAGAGTCCGCTTTTGACCTGATCGCTCCCGAACCATCAGTCGCAGGAGAAGGCCAGTCGACCGGGCTACCGCGATCTCGGCAGCACGGAACGGCACGTCGTCGCGTCGCGGAGTCAGGGAAACGACGTCGACCAGTTCCCCGTGCAGAGAGTCCGTGCCGACGTACGAGGCACGGTAGTGCTCGAGGGGATGGATCACGAACTGGGACAGGAGGTTTGGTGTGGCCGCGCCCCGGTTCGGGATTGGTTGCCTGATCACCTGGTCCGGAATGGAGCTGGGCGTGTAAGCCCAAAGCCACGCCCCATCGGCCACAATTCGATCGCCCTCTGGTTGACTGAACCGCATAGCAAACCGGCTGGGCGGCGCCAAGTACAGAGTGCCTTGGGTTACCTCAGGTCCTCCCAGCATCGGATTCACGATTGTCTGGGTGAACTCGGCCTGTAGCGTCTCGAGCCTGCTATAGGTGTCCTCTGCGCGACCCAGAGCCGACATCGCATCCTGCGCGGTAACCGGAGAGGCCAGCAGCCCAACAAACACGACCGCTTCGTACCTCACGCGCTCACCAGTCCGGTCGGGGGATCGGCGATCCGCCGACCAATGGCCGCGGCGATTTGCTTCGCCTGACGCATGAGATCAGCGAACTGTGCGGGGTCGAGGCTCTGCGCTCCGTCGGACAATGCAGTGTCAGGGGACGGATGCACTTCGACCATGATGCCGTCTGCTCCCGCAGCCACGGCTGCCCTGGCCATGGGGATCACTTTGTTGCGGATCCCGGTAGCGTGACTGGGGTCTGCGATGATCGGTAGGTGTGTCAATGAATGCGCCAGCGGTATGGCCGTGAGGTCGAAGACATTTCTGGTTATCGTGTCAAAGCCACGGATACCCCGCTCGCACAAGATCACTTGTTCGTTTCCCCCAGCCAACAGATACTCGGCGGATAGCAGCAGCTCGGTGACAGTTGCCGCTATCCCGCGCTTCAGCAACACTGGCTTTCCAGCCTGCGCCGCACGCTTCAGCAACGAGAAGTTCTGCATGTTGCGGGCACCAATCTGGATGATGTCGGCGTAATCCGATACTAGATCTACCCCGTCAGGATCGATAGCCTCCGTCACGACCAACAGACCGGTTTCTTCCCGCGCCTTTGCCAGGAATCGCAAGCCCTCAACACCGAGGCCCTGGAACGAGTACGGCGACGTGCGCGGCTTGAAGGCACCGCCCCTGAGCACTGCTGCCCCGGCTGCGCGCACCTGGCGTGCCGCCTCGAGGATCTGGCCCTCGGACTCCACGGCACAAGGACCGGCAATGACTACCACTTCCTTGCCACCGATGGAAAGTCCGCCCGCAAGCGGCACGACCGTTGGTTCTTCCTGCCACTCCCGTGAGACCTGTTTGTATGGCTGGGTTACGTGGATGATTTCCTTGACACCGGGCAGTGCGGCCAGTCTAGAGCTGTCAACGCATCCGTCATTGCCGACCAAACCCACGGCGGTGCGTTGTTTGCCCGGCATGGGCCGGGCCTGGTAACCGAGTGATTCGATTCTCTCAACAACGTGCCGAATCTGCTCGGGACTGGCACCGTGCTCCATTACGACAAGCATCGTCCTACGCCTTCTTCCTTATCCGGAATCGATCCCCGTCGCTGGCTCGGGTCACAGAGCCGCCGAATGCTTCAGCGGCGATCTCCGCAGGATCGGAGTCTCCAAACACCGGATAGAAATGTGTCAGTATCAACTGCCCCGCTTTCGCCGCGCGCGCCATCTGGCCGGCGCGCGAGGGCGTTAAATGTACGTCGATGGCTCGGTGATCTGGTAGCGAGCACTCCGCCAACAGTAGATCACACCCCTCGGCCCAGCGGGCCAGACTCTCGTCGGGTCCCGTATCGCCCGTATACACCAAGCGCGCTTCTGTATCCCGTACAGCGTACGCGACGCTGTGTTCCGTATGCACGGTCTTATGTGCTTCCAGAACCACCCCGTGGGACAACTCGATCGTCCCCTCGGGAGCGATCTCCCTGACTGCGACCGGATAGCCGGGATCGAGTACCCAATCTCCCAATGCCCCGGCCATCAGTCTGAGGCGGGTGTGGAATCCCGACGGACCAATCAGCGTGATGGGTGCTGTACGAGGCGGTTCGATCCCCCACCTGAGAGCAAACAGGAATGCGGGGAGTTCTCCCCAGTGGTCCACATGAAAATGAGAGATTGCTACGTGGGTCGCTTCCGACCAGGGGATTCCCAGCGCGGCCGCGCGGTGGAGGGTGCCTGCGCCGCATTCCAGCAGCAGCTTAGTGTTTCCCGCCGTGATCCAGTAGGCTGGAGCGGTGCGTTCCGGCGACGGAGCCACGCTGCCGCTGCCCAATATCACCAGCTCCATGTCAGAAGCGCTCTCCCAAGTAGACGACCCGCTTCATGAACGTACCGTCTGGGGTCTTCAAACGTATGACATAGATCCCTCGCGGTACCCGTTCTCCGTTTGCTGCAGTCCCATCCCACTGGAGTGTTGGGTCGCAACTGCCGGGCCCACCTGATTCACCGCGACCATAGCGGCCCGGCTGGAGAGTGCGCGGGAAGCGCGTCCCAGGCACCACGTTGCGCACCACATGTCCTCGTACGTCGAGGATATCGAGAACCACTTCGCCTTCATGAGCCAGATCGAACCAGATACAGGTTGATGATATTCCTATGGCCTCATTGGGGAACGGATTGGGGAAGTTCTGAAACAACAACGTCGCGGTCGGCATTGACTCGTCGACTATGAGAAACGTGCTCCGACTCTCGATCACCGCACTGTCAGCACCCAGCCGCGCGATCAACTGCCAGCGGTAGGCGGTGTTGAGATCGAGGTCTCGCACCGGAGTATACTGTGTCTCAGTGAGTCCGCGGATTTGGTCCGCCGCGAGGCCGTTGTCCACGCGCAGAACGGCCAAGTCGTAAGTAAACGGACCTGGTGGACTGGTGACTTCCGGGGATGTCCAGGCGAATGTCGGTCGCCGCTCTCGAGTGGTGACTCCTGCCTGATCGTTGAATGTGAGGAGAGTGGCCCACTCGGGGACTACGTAGTCTGCTTGCGGTCTGATGAGCAGTGTTGTCGAGTCGGCGCTCGTGGCCCCGAGTTCAAAGCGCAGTCTCTGACCGGGGGGCAATGCCGAATCGAGTTGCACCTCAGTGTTTGAGAGAGTCGTGTCGAGCGACAGCTCGGTGAAGGCTGAGTCGGTCGCGATGCGCAGCCGGTACGTCACGGGCTGGCCGAATGCTGGAACGTCACCCACATCCCAGGCGAACAGCGGAGTCACCGTACCCAGGAGCGTATCCGTCGGGCTCGTAACCTGCAGGCCAACCGGGAATACTGCTGCAAGGGCCGCGTCTGGGCGTCCCCACCCGACCAGCGAATCAGGTGTGTCTCGGTTCGTCCCAGCACGGCGCATCGCGTCGAGTACGTCCATGGGTCCGAAGGTGGGATGCAGTTGACGCAGCAGTGCCGCTGTTCCGGCTATGAGCGGAGCGCTGAATGAGGTGCCGTTGAACCTGGTGAACCCGGAGCCTGATAGAACGTCGACCGCGAACACCTGAAACCCCGGCGCCGTGAGGTCTGGCTTGAGGCGCCCATCTGCGGTGGGCCCACGCGAACTGAATGCCTGAAGCACACCGAGCGAATCCTCTGCACCCACCGCGATTACGGAGTCACCGTCTGCGGGCGTGCCAATCGAACGAAAACCCTGAGAGCCGCTGTTGCCCGCCGACGTGACCACCACGATCCCCCTGGCAGCCGCGGAGTCGGCAGCAACCGTCGTGATGGCGATATCGCCATTCAGTTGGTCGAAGGTGTATCCCGAGCCGTCGTCGAACGTGAAGTATGACAAACTGGAGGTGACGACGTCGGCACCCAGCGAGTCAGCCCACTCCAGAGCAGCCACGTAGTTGTCTTCTTCCACCCTCGTTTCCGAACGGACGTCCTCGGTCTTTGCGAGAATGTACTCTGCCTCGGTTGCGACACCGATCAGCTGATTGGGAATGCTGGCAGCCAGCAGCGACAACACCGCCGTGCCGTGTCTCGACGCGTCACTGGCATCTCCGGTCTCGTTTCGCACTGTCGAGTCACCGAAAACGAAATCGCGTTGAGCAATGACGCTAGCTGTGGCAAATGCGGCGTGATCGGTCTCGAAACCGGTATCCAACAGCGCAATCTTGATCCCAGCGCCGCGGATCCCGCGTTCTGCCAGCGGGAGGAGATTCAGCTGACGAAATGGCATTGCGGACGGACCGTACAGCGTATCGGCTGCCGTGGCCCCGGGGGCTCTGGTCAGTGATGCAACGGGGGAGCCGATGAATTCACGACGGCCTTGGAAGCGGGCGACCGGCTGGATATGGCGCAATCCAGGCTGCGTTCGAAGCAGCTCGAGGGTGGCTGCCGGCACCACCGCAGATACGGCGTGCAACCAGCGACTGCGGTGTCGGATTCGTCCACCCACTTGCAGGATCAGCCGCTCAACGTCGGCCAGACCGCGTCCCGGACGAGCCATCAGCCAAACGACGAGCTGCGTCTCTTGGCGGGCCAGACGTTCGAGTGCAGGTGAAACTGTAGGCTGCTGCGCGCGTGCGGCCGCCGCGGCGGTCAGAAGAGCCGCGAGTACGGCAGCCGCATGCTTCAAGAAGCCACCGCCTCCTGGCCCAGCCGTACTCCCACGATCGTCGACACACCGGGTTCCTGCATTGTGACACCGTAGACAGCGTCCGCCACCTGCATCGTGCGAGGATTGTGTGTGATCACAATGAACTGCGTTTCTGACTTGAACTCGTCGAGCAGGCGTACGAACCGGGTTACGTTCGCGTCGTCGAGCGGCGCATCAACCTCGTCGAGCAGACAGAACGGGGCGGGTTTCGTCAGGTAGATTGCGAACAACAGCGAGAGCGCCACCAGAGCCCGCTCCCCTGACGAGAGAAGATGGATACGCTGAACACGTTTTCCCCGTGGGGCCGCGAAGATATCGATCGGGCTGGCTAGTGGATCATTTCCGTCTTCGAGCCTGACGTCACACTCGCCGCCTTCGAATAGTGTCTGAAACACGCTCGCAAAGTTCTCTCGGATCCGCGTGAACGTTTCGAGGAACATGACGCGTGCCGTCTCATCTATCTCCCGCAGGGCCTGCAGCAAAGTAGTCCGAGCTTCAACCAGATCTCCGCGCTGTTCCTCCAGGAACTCCAGGCGCTTGACCTCTTCCGCGTGTTCGTGTACCGCCAGTGGATTGACCGGACCCAGCGCTTCGACCGTGCGCGCCAGGTGCTCGGCGTCCTCACGGAGCGAGGCAGTATCGCCTTCCATTCCCGTGGCCGCTTCGATCAACTCCGGCAGCGGTTTGTGCCACTCGGCTTCCACGCGTTCCACTAGGGCTTGGCGACGTCCGGACGTTTGCGTCAGTGCGAGTTCGACAGCATGATCCCGTTCCGTTATCGTGTCCAACTCGGAGCGCGTATCGGCCATCTTCTGTTCGGCTCTGGCCAGGTCAGTCTCGGCTGATTGAGTGGCCTGGGCTGCCTCTCGGGTAGCCACTTCGAGTTCCTGCACCGTGACACGGCGTTCCGCAAGATCGTCCTCCCACTGGGCACGGCTGAGCTGTGACTCGTCGGTGGACCGATCGATCTCAATCATTTCTCGATCGAGGGCTTCCATCGCCTGTCGGGCTTGCTGGAGTGCCTGCTCGGCACGGGCTTCTTGCTCGCGTGCTGAAGTTTCACGGGCGGACACTTGCGCTTCTTCTACTTGCCAGTGAACTCGTCTCTCGCGGGCGGCCTCCTGGGCTGTTTCCAATTCGGCGAGCGCAGATCTGTGTGTTTCCAGCTCGCGCACCAGCCGTGCCCTTTCCTGTTCCGCCACGGTGAGGTCAGCCACCAGGTTCTTGAGGCGTGCGCCGCGCTCCTCGACGCGGTGCCTCAGTCGAGCCAATAGCTCGTCAGCCTCAGATCTCTCTCGTTCGGCACGGTGCAGGAGCCTGCCGGCAGCATCGCTCGCGCCCTGCGCTTCGTGCAGCGAGCTGCGAGCCTGGTCTAGGCGGGCAGAAGCGGACTCTAGTGCGCGCTCCGCGGAAGCGTGCTCGACCACCGCGCGCTGAACCTTGCGCTTCAGTTCGGCCAGTTGCTGCTGCGCTGCGTCCAGGTCTCGCGTGAGCGCGTCTATTTCTGCGCGCCGGCTCAGTGGCCCCGTGCTGTCACCGCTATGTAGGTAGACTGCTCCATTCGACAGACGTATCGCCTCGCCTTCGGCGTCGAGGCTGTCGGAACCCGTCAGCAGGGCGCCCACCCAATCTTGGGCTGGTTGTGCTACCGTCAGTTCGGGTGGCAAAGTGGCACCACCAGCGGCGGTGGGCCCCGGCGCCACCGGAAGCAGGATCAATGGTCCGGGCTGAGTCTCGAGATGCCATTGCCGCACGGCTGAGACTACCTGCTCGTCCCGCACCAGCACCGCATGGAGCCAGTCAGCCAGCAGCCGCTCGGCCAAGCGGGCGTCAGACCGGCTGGTCGAGATGTAGTCACTCAACGGCCCGAGGACGCCATCATCTCCAAACCTACTCCTCGAGCGTAACAGCTCCTGGGCGGCCGGCGCCAAACCTTCACGCACCCGCTCGAGTTCTGCAAGGGCCTCACGTCTGGCGCTGAGTTGGGCGATCCTCTCTCCGCCAGCCCGCAGTTCGACTCGGATTGCGGCTTCTCGCTCTCTTGCGGCCGCCAGACTGTGCCGGGTACGCTCCAGCCCACTTGCCGCGTCCTGCTCTTCACGACGGGCGGCCTCCAGTTGTGATCCTCTGGACTCCACCTCGCTGCGAGCCCGCTCGAGTTCCTGACCGGCGTCGTCGCACCGGCTGTTTGACTCCGTAACCTGTACGCTCAGGTCTTCGATCTCCCGTTCGATAACCGCTTTCTCACCGGCGATGGAACGCAGGAGCTCGGCCTTCTGCTGCAGTTCGGTCTCCACGTCGCGCACGAGTCTCCGGTGTTCCGTGAGGTGTCCGCGGACTTCACCCTCGGTGCTGACTCTGAGATCCAGCTCCGTCTGTACCGACTCGCGTGCCTGTGCCGCAGCGGCACGCTCCGCGGCTGCTGCTTCGCGTTCTCGGTCGGCTTGGACCGCCAGCTCGTCGGCCTGCTGCCGCTCTTCCATTGCGCGGTTCTTGCGTGCCGTGGCATTGGCGAGCTTTTCGTCTGCGAGGTTGATGTCGCCCTCGAGGTGCTCGATAGCCACTCGTGCCTCGCCCAAGCGTCGTTCCAGCTCGGTGCGTCTCGCCTCGGCAGTCGCCCTTACCTGGATGTGATGCTCACGCTCACGCTCCAGCCCGGTGAGCTGATCCTTCACCTGCGGAATGCGTAGCGCGAGCTCATCCCGCACACGCTGCGATTCCTGTTCGCGCTCAGCGATGTGAGCCAACTCCCTCTGCGTCAGCGTCATGATGATGTTGAACCGTTCGGCCATGAACTTTTCGTGGCGTTCGGCCTTGCCGCGCTGGCGCGCTAGGCTGCGTACCTGGGTCCTGACTTCAGTGATCAGGTCATCGAGCCGCTGAAGATCTTCTGAAGTCTTCTCCAGCCGGCGCTCTGAACTGATCTTGCGATCACGATACAAGCCGATTCCGGCAGCTTCCTCGAAAAGTGAGCGGCGTTCGTCGGGTCGGTCTGACAGCAGTCTGTCGATCATCTGTGCTTCAATCACAACACCGACATCACTACCGAGACCGGTACCTTGCAGCAGATCGTGGAGATCCTTGAGCCTCAGTGAGGTGCCGTTTAATTGGTATTCGCTCTGCCCGCTACGGGAGAGCCGGCGTGTAACCACGACCTCGTTGTAGGCTACGGGCAGTGTATCATCGCTGTTGTCCATGTACAGTGAGACGTCAGCGATGTTGGTGGGACGGCGCCGGGAGGAACCTTGGAAGATCACCTCATCCATCTTAGCCCCTCGCAACAGGCGCACGCGCTGCTCGCCCAGAACCCAGCGGACCGCATCGGAGATGTTGGACTTGCCGCAGCCATTGGGGCCGACTATGGCGGTTACACCGTCTTCAAACGGCAGGTTGATTGTATCAGCGAATGACTTGAAGCCCGACAGCTCGAGCCGGGTTAGTTTCATCGTCCGGTACCTACCCTTGGTACGAGGATTAGAGAGAGGCCCAGTCTGGCAAACGCGAAGACCGATTCCGTCAAGCGTGCCTGATCGGGCGACTCAAACGCTCCGGTCAGAACATGGACCGATCGGTCGGGCATCTCAACAATGTATGCGGGCACCCCGGATTCTCGAAGGCCCGCGGCTGTCTCAGCGGCAGAAGCGCGATCGGGTTTGACGGCTATGCGGAGCGCGTAGGGAGTGCGAAGCACAACTCCCGTCGTCGGCTCCAAGACGCCGTTGCTGTGCATTGCACTGCGAACCTCCGCTGCGTCACGGACACTCCCGTGTGCACCCACGAGTACCCGATACCAGATGTTCTCTGGTTCCCTGCGTACCGCGGTCATCGTTGCCGGGAAGCCGGCCCGATACAGTTCGCCGGTGTACTCCAGCGCATCTTCCAGTTGGGAAAACGCAGCCACCTGCACCGAGTAGTACAGTGAGTCCCCGAACTCATCAAGCATGGCCGGAGTAGTCATCACCGACGAGAGGCTGTCGGGATGTAGTGCCGAGCTGTCCGACGGGACCGTTGCGGAGGCCGTGGAGCCTGGAGCCCCCGGAGTCGTGGCGGCGGCGGCCGGTGATGAGTTGGTAGGCGAGTTGGTGGGCCGTTGTCGACCGCTTGGGTCTGACACCTGACGGTTGCTCAGCAGCAAGATCACCGACGCTACGAGCGCGGTTGATACGACGGCCACGGAGCCCAACACGAGGTCCCGCCGCCTCGTAGATTTGTCTACTGCTGTCAGATCTGCGCCATCATGCGTGGGGAAAAGAGGTTGTCTGGCTGCTTCTTCCTGGTACGGGACACCGGTCAGCACGGTGCGGGTGGACCCGAATCGCCATTTGGCGCCAGGTGTAGGCCCAGGAACGATCCGCACCGCCGGGATGCCGCGTTCCGAGGCCAGTTGCCGCACCTTCGTTTCACGGTCCCTGGCCGGCTCATTCCTAGGAGACAGGACCACAATCAGATCCGGAGTCACGGCAAGATGGCCAAGACCTGAAGCCGGAACATACAGCAGCAGCACCGCCCCTTCGCTGGCAAATCCCCTAACCAGTCGCTCCCATCGTGGAGACCCCCATACCTTGGCCGAGTCGCTCGGTGGCGTCCCAACTCCGATGAAGTGAAGGCCAGGGACATCCTGCTGGTTGGAGACATGTTCTAGGGAAGCGCCGAACAGGAACGCGTCCACGATGCCTGTTTCCGGTGGATCCTGTACGCCGGTGTGGAGGACGGGGTCGTCGAGGCTCAAATCCACCAGGGCGACTCTCGTTCCCGCTCTCGCTGTCGCTCGGGCGAAATCCCACGCGGTATAGGCTGCCCACTGTGTATCCCCGGTTACGTCAGTTATTACAACGAGGTTCCTCCCGGCGAGTAGCGAGGAAACGGCGTGTGGAATGTCGGTCCGCGTGATCCGCCGCGGTGTCATTGGAGAGGTGGAGTAGTATCGCGGGTCAGGATCCAGAACGGACGCCCCAGCCTACGACCGTTATCTTCGGCCTCCTCGCGGCTGGTGTAGGGGCCCAGCACTACCCGGTACCGCTCCTCCGTTGAATCGGGCTGCAACACGGTGGCATCCAGCCCAGCGGCGCGCAGTTCTTGGGCCAGGTCCTCGGCCCAAGCCACGTTACCCGAGCTGCTGACCTGTACGTAGAGTAGCTGCCCAGCCTGTTGCTCCGTGGCCTGCCGATCTGCCGTGCGCTCCAAGGCCGGCCGGTGCGGGTCCCAACCTGCAACCAGCCAGAGATCGTCCTCTCTGGCGGCTATAGTGGATATCATGGTGGTGCTCTCCCAGTCGAAGGCAGCCAGACTACCGTCCTGTCCGAGTAGGACGGTTCCATCCGGAGCCACGGTCGGGAGATCCTCTGCCCAGGTGCTCTGCACAGTAGCAGCGAGCTGGAGGCTGGCTGCATCAACGATCCATACGGAGTCGGCTGCCGCGGCCCGGACCAGCAGGACCCTACCCAACGGATCCATCCGGATCGCTCCGACTTGACCCGGCAGTTCGGACCGTTGTAGTACGCTGCTCTCGAACCGACCTACCGCTACCAGTTCGCGTGCTCCTAGCATCGCGTAGACCCGGTGACCCGAGGGTGAGATTGCGGGCATCTGTGGGCGGGGAGACAATGCCACAAAGCTGAATCTGTCAGGATCATCCGGCTCGAACATGGCGAGGCCGGAGTCGGTCGCTACGACTGCCAGACGTCCCCAGCGGGACAGCACTAACTTGCCAACCGGCAGAAACTGGCGAACCGGCGTCTGGCCCCTGCCCAAGGACACCAGCTCCCGGTTTTCACCGCTGCCGGTCGCGGCAACCAGACGGCCTCGTGCGGCTCCCCAAACCCGCTCTGCCTCAACGAGTGTGTCCGGCCAGGGGACAGCCCGGCGCTGCTCAACCTCTGCCACCGAACCGTCGGTATGCAACAGATACGTGATGCCTGAGGGCCCTATCGTGGCTGCAACCACGTTGGAATCGATCGTGCGGGAACGACCGCTTATGAGATCCAGGGCTACCAAGTCCTGTCCAGCGGAATCGCCTTCCACCAGAGTGAGAATCAGATCGGCATTGCTCGCAAACCCCACTACACTGGTCGTACGGTGGCGTGTGGTCTCGAATCGCCACGATACCTCGTCGAGATCCGGCAACCGGTATAGCCGAACCTGACTGCCAACCGCCGGGATCCGGAATGCCACAGACGTTCCCAACTCGATGTCCTTGGGCATGCTTGCGAAGGCCTCCCGGACAGAGTTGGTCTCTGGTGCGCCCCGGCATGCAGATGAGGCGGCGATGATGATCAGAAGAGCGCGCTGGACCTTCACGGCCGGAAGATTAGAGACCTGCACTGGATGGGGCAAGACTGCAAATCATCACTTCACTCCATGGTGATGGTCGGAGCGTCTGCCCAGAGCCGTTCGAGCTGATAGAACTGCCGCAGTGTCGGGTGGAAGACGTGCACGACGAAATCCACATAGTCCAGCAGCGCCCAGCGCCCCGCCCTGACTCCCTCTACATGGTGTGGCGGGAGACCCGCTTTGTCGAGCACACCCTCGACGTGTTCGGCGAGTGCCCGCACATGCACGTCGGACGACCCGGAGGTCACGACGAAGTAGTCCGCTGCCTCACTGAGCTTGCGAATATCCAGCACGACTGTGTCGATGGCCTTGTGGTCGCCCAGGGTGTTGACGGCAAGACGAAGATGCAGGCGCTCGTCAACCGGAGCGGTCGGAGCGGCTGGCTTCCCGGGAGTCTTTCCTGTCAAGCCGGAATCCGTCAGTCTTCCACCTGATAGAACACCGCCCAGGCACCAGGACCAACGTGAACCCCGACAGCGGCGGCAACGTTGGCCACGAGCATAGTGCGCGGAGCGTACCGAGCTACCAGGTCCGCCCGCAGTCGTTCGGCGGTTGCCTCGTCTCCTGCGTGAGCGACGGCCAGACGCAGCGAGGAGGGTGGCGGAGTGAGTCGCCGATCCAGGTGCTTGAGCACCCGGGGAATCAAGTGTTCGCTCCCGCGGACGCGATCGAGGGGTACGACCCGACCCTCCAAATCGACTTCCAGAATCGGCTTGATATCGAGGAAACTGCCCAACCAGGCCCGTCCGCGGCTCACCCTTCCGGACCGGAGCAGGTTGTCGAATACGTCTACGGTGACCAGCAAGCCAGACTGGTTGCGAATCCGGTCGAGTTCCTTGTGAATTTCGTCCGGCGTCCACCCTTCCTGCGCCAACTCCGCCGCGTGCAAAGCCAACAGTCCGAGTCCGAACGATACACTGCGGGAATCGATGATTGTGAGTCCGTCTAGCCCGCTGGCCTCGACTGCGGCCCGGGCTGAGGAAAGCGTCCCTGATAATGCACTGGCCAGAAATATCCCTACGACTTCGTCAGCGTCAGCCCGAGCGTCCTCGAAGGCCCGGGCAAACGCTCCCGGCGTAGGCTGAGATGTGGTGAAGATCGTATCCTCCGCCCTCATACGGGCGTACAACTCCGCTCCTTGGATGTCGATTCTGTCGAGGTATGTCTTGGAGCCTTCGATCACCTGCAGGGGAACCACTACTATGCGGTGCTGATCGATCAGGTCGTCCGGCAGGTCGCACGACGAATCGGTCACAATCGCTATCTTACGCCGTTCTTCATGTAGCTCCCGGTGCTGCTCTCGCATGTCCTCTGCCTTGGTCGTCTCGATCACACCCCATCCGCTCACCAGGGTGAACACTGCGTCCGGCGTGTCGGTGTGGATGTGGATCTTGAGCAGGTCATCGGTGGCCAGTACCACGATCGATCCACCCAGCTCACGTAGCTGCGCCCTGATCTCGGTCGAAGGAGGGAAGGCCTCGCCTCTGGCCAGAGCTTCAGTGCAGTATTGATAGTCGCGTTCGGCAACCACCTGTGCGAGTGCGGCCGCGTCAGGTATGTAATAGGTTAGCGGCTCTTCCGCCGGGAGAATCGGGTCGCCCTCGATCAGGCGCACGATGCCTTCGAGCATACGTACGAACGCTTTGGCTCCGGCATCTACCACGCCGGCATCTTTGAGTACGGCCAGCAGCTCCGGTGTTTCCGACAGGGTTTGCTCCGAGTGCTTGAGCACCCGAATCATGAGTTCCTCGAAGTTTTCGGTTTCCAGTGCAGCTCGCTCCGCCTCCACCGCTGCTTCACGCGCTACCGTGAGGATCGTGCCCTCGACCGGCTCGTCCAGCGACTGGTGCAGCCTTTCGGCTCCCCGCCTTATTGCGGTTGCCACTTCTCCAGGCGTAGCTGAGATCTTCTCGCGCAGCGTATCCCGAAATCCCAGGAGGAACTGCGACAACAGCATGCCCGAGTTGCCGCGCGCATTGAACACGCTGGTTTCGGCCATTGTCGCGAGGACGGTAGGCAGGGGGGCGGGGTCGAGCTTCCGAACCGCCTCCGCCACGGCTCTCATGGTGGATGCGAAGTTGGTGCCCGTATCTCCGTCTGGAACCGGAAAGACATTGATCCGGTTGAGTTCCTCACGCCCGGCGTCGATCCAATCAGCCGCAGCAAGGAGGGAGGCCCTGAGTCTAGGACCGTCCAGGTAGCCGATCCCGATGGAAATGCCCGACACTACTCTTCCTTGACGACCCAGACTCTCACTTCTGCGTGAACCTCCGCATGCAGTCGGATTGGGACTTTGTATATCCCGATCATCTTGATGGGATCTTCCAGCTCGATTGAGCGCTTATCGATCGCATAGCCGCGTTGAGCTAGTTTATCAGCGATGTCCGCGGACGTGATCGAGCCGAAGAGCTTGTCGCCTTCTCCAGCCTTGACGATGAACTCCAGAGACAGGTCTTGCAGTTTCCCCGCGAGGATCTCGGCGTCCGCCTGTTCGGAGACCATCCGCTGGGCGCGCTTCACAGCTTCCGCCTCGACGCGACGCTTGTTACCGGCTGTGGCCAAGTAGGCCAGGCCCCGCGGAATCAGGTAGTTGCGGGCGTATCCGTCCTTCACCTTGACCAGATCACCGGCTCGCCCGAGACTCGGCATTGTCTCTCTCAGAATCACTTCCATCTAATCACTCACTTGTTCGCGGTGACGACCACCGCCGTCTGATGTCTAGGCCGGAATCAACCACGCCTAGTAGGATGGCACCTGGAAGCGCAACCGGCAATAGCAAGAGTGCCGCCAGGATTACGAGAGCGACGCCCAGGCCTCCACCAATGCGAAGCAGGCTGATGCCGAACGCGATCACAGCCACGCCGCGTATGGCGTACAAGGCTCCCAGGACCAGCAGCACGTTGGTGGCAGCCAGTCTTGCCGCGGCGAGCTTAGGAAGCAAGACCACCCCCAAGGGTATGATCGCCAGCCAACCAAGCTGGTCGTTGAAACGGAAGTCTCGCAGCCGGCCTACCGCTGTACCGCGAGGCGTCGCGGCCACCCGGTGATAGATCGCCGTTCCCAGCACCATGCCGGCCGTGAGTTCCAACGCGACGATCCCCGCGTGGTAGTCACTCATGAATCTCACTGCGTCGTTCACCAACTGTGCGAACTGGGACGAGCCAGACCCATTGGGGCTTTGGGCTATCCACATGGCACTCGACAGCATGCGCGCGGTGTAGCCTGCTCGGTGTCCTACCCACCAGTGCAGCTCTCCCCACGAGGACCCCACCGCATACAACATGTTGCCGACAGCGAAAGCAGCCATGGCAATTGCGAGCAGGGCTCTGTGTGTGACGGTTGTCCTGGTGTACAGTGCTCCCGGAACGAACACGGCAACTGCTATCACAATGCCAGCTCTCATAAGCTGGTCCGGTAGTTCACCGGCCGTGATCAGCCAAGCGATGCTGAAGCTGCCTGCGATGGCAGCCACGACGATCTCACGTGTGGTCCGGGGCGGCGTGGCCGCAAGGAGCAGAGCCAATGGGAGTGCGAACAGAGCTGCAGGCGCGAACATCACGAACAGTATCGTTGCGAGCAGCACCCCTCGATGATGCAGCAGCCATTGTCCCATGGTTGTTGCTGACCGCTTCCGAGCAAGCCGCCCGGGGGGGGCGACCCGCCCCTACCGGCCGTAGCCCTTGATGTACGGCAGCAGCGCTATAAGACGCGCCCGCTTGATAGCTCGCGACAGCTGTCGCTGGTGACGCGCGCACATCCCGGACAGGCGACTAGGCAGAATCTTGCCGCGCTCCGTGGTGAAGCGGAACAGCATACGCTCGTCCTTGTAGTCCACCACCCTGATTCCTGCCTCGCACACCGGACATGTCTTGCTGGGCCGCGGCATTATTCCTTCTCCTCCGGCTCTTCCGTCGGTTCATCCTCATCGAGCGGCTCGTCGTCCTCATCGTCCTCCACCGCAGGTTGTATTGCAGGGACTGCGGCTGGTACGGGTGCCAGTCCTTCGTTGATGACAAGCAGGTAGCGCAGTACTCCCTCGTCCAGCTTGATAGCGCGCTCGAATTCATCGAGGACTTCTGGGTCAGTCTCGAACTGCGCCACCACGTAATTGCCCAGCTCTTTGTTCTTGATGGGATACGCCATGGTGCGCTTACCCCAGTTATGGAGACTGGTGATCGGCTCTGGGTGTTCCGGGTTCTTGAGGAGTGCGTGGAACCGGTCGAGACGCTCATTGATTTCCGGTTCCTCGAGGGCGCTGTCAAAGATGTATACGACCTCGTACGGACGGGCCATGACACCTCCTGTGGACAAGTTGAC
Organism: Gemmatimonadota bacterium; assembly: GCA_039586365.1. Classification (GTDB taxonomy): domain Bacteria; phylum Gemmatimonadota; class Gemmatimonadetes; order Gemmatimonadales; family GWC2-71-9. Next base: position 28,695 of record JBDHKN010000063.1, read on the forward strand.
CCCGCCCTCTAGCGGGACGGAGTAGGTGGTGATCGAACCGTAAAATGTACCCAGGGCCACGACCACAGGGTACCCCCGCCCTTTGCCGCCTTCTACCGCCCTTTACCGCCCTTTCCCGCCCTTTACCGCCTTCTACCGCCCTTTCCCGCCCTTTCCCTCATACATTGAACCTGAACAACAACACATCCCCATCGCGCACCACATAGTCCTTCCCTTCGCTCCTGATCAGACCGTCTTCTCTGGCATTCTTGTAGGATCCCGCGGCAACGAAATCGTCCACCAAGACCGCTTCCGCGCGGATGAAGCCGCGCTGGAAGTCCGAGTGGATCCTTCCGGCTGCATCGTATGCCGTGGTGCCAACTGGTACGGTCCAGGCCCGCACCTCTTTTTCGCCCACGACGGTGAAGAACGTCTCGAGCTGGAGCAGTCGGAAACACGCGGCCACGAAGCGGTCCAGGCAGGGTTGCTCGAGTCCCACGCTGGACAGGAATTCCGCGCGCTCAGATCCTTCCAGTTCGAGCAACTCGGCCTCGAACTGGGCGGAGAACGGAATCACGGCGGCGGCCTCGTCGTAGCGACATGCCGCCTCACGCAGTTCGGTCACCGCCTCGATGTCGCTCCGTCCAATATCGTGCTCGGCGATGTTGGCCGTGTAGATGACGGGAAGTGCTGTGAGAACGCCGAGCGTGCGACACAGCCGAGCCTCTGCATCGCTGTGGATCGCTGCCCGGGCTCCGCGGCCGGCGTCGAGTTCCGCAACGAGGCGCTCGAGGAATTCCTCCTCTTCGCGGGCATGCTGGTCTCCCGAGCGAGCCGCTCTGGCGACCTTGTCCTGGTGACGCTCCACTACAGCGAGATCGGCGAGGGCCAACTCTGTGGCAATTATGGCGTGGTCGCGGGCGGGATCGACAGTGCCCATGACGTGGGTCACGTCAGGTTCCTCAAAACACCGCACGACGTGCGTGATGGCGTCGACGTCACGAATGTGCCCCAGGAACTGGTTGCCGAGGCCCTCTCCGTGACTGGCGCCTTGCACCAACCCGGCAATGTCCACGAACTCGATAGTGGCGTGGGTTACTTGGGGTAACTTCACAACTGCGGCCAGCCGTTCGAGCCGGGGATCGGGTACCGCGACCACTCCGACGTTCGGGTCGACGGTGCAGAAGGGGTAGTTCGCTGCCGGTGCGCCCGCGGAGGTGAGAGCGTTGAACAGGGTGGACTTGCCGACGTTAGGTAGACCGATAATGCCGATGCGCATTGGGGCGCTCAGGTGAATGGACGTTCAGCTCTTCAGATGGGGATGATAACTCCTCGGCCGCAGCCAGGCACCCAGTGATCAATCGCTCGGCTGATCTCGACGGTTGTAGCGATTCATGGCGACCTCAATACCTTCCCGTACCCAACAGTCCACGGCCTCGACCAGAGTCGGCATGATTGCAGCGAGGGTCTCTGATTCGGACTTCTCGAACGAGGAGAGCACAAACTCTGCCGGATCGATCTCATCTTCAGGCAGCGGGCCGATCCCGATCCGCAGCCGGCAGTACTCCTGCGTGTCGAGTCGGTCCTCGACGCTCTGTAGGCCGTTGTGCCCGCCAGCAGATCCGCGCGCCCGCAGTCGAAAAATACCCAGGGGAAGGGCAAACTCATCCACCAGGACGAGCATGTCCCGGGAGACATCGAAGCTGGGCTCGGCTGCGAGCGGGCCGAGTGCTTCCCCGCTTCGATTCATGAAAGTCTGGGGCTTTACTATCGCTACCTGTTCGTGGCCGACGACTCCATTGGTAACCAGCGCCCGTCCCACACGGCGGAACTTGGGAAGCCGCCACCACTTCGCCAACACATCGCCCAGGATGAACCCGGCGTTGTGTCTGGTGTTCGCGTACGCGGGGCCTGGATTGCCCAGCGCGACGGCGGCGCGCAGTGGTTATTCCTCTGGTTCTGTGCTCTTGCGTTCGCCTTCGTCGGCCTCTCCCTCAACCCTTGGCTTCCGGATGAGTTCCGGCTCGAGCATCTCCTCCACTTCCTCTTCGGGTACAACCACAGGCTCGGCCTCGACGACCCGCGGCGGAACGACAGTGCAAACCGTCGCATCCAGGTCTTCCAGAACTTCCGCATCTGGTACTGCGATGTCCCGCACGTGAATGGAGTGACCTACGGTCAAGTGCTGCACGTCCACGTCGATGTGATCGGGCATGTTCTTGGGCAGCACTCTAATCTCCAGCTCGCGCATGATCTGGTCGAGGACCCCACCCTGATTGCGCACCCCCTCCGGTGAGCCGACCAACCGGATGGGAGACCGCACGGTGAGTTGCTCCCCGGCATGGACCTCGAGGAAATCGACGTGCATGATGTTGAGGCGTGTCGGATGCCGCTGGATCTCACGGACCAGCGCCTGCACCTTCTTGGTGCCGAGTTTCAGCTCGATAACCGTCGAGCCGCCTGCTCCTGCGAGCATCTTTTCCAGTTCGGCCTGAGGTATTTTCAACGACTCTGGTTCCCGACCGTGACCATAGATCACTCCAGGGATTTCGCCGCGTCTGCGCAGTTCGCGGGCGGCACCGGTGCCGGTCGCACTGCGGGGCTCTACTTTGAGAGTGACTGACTGTGCCATTGTGCTTCTTCCTACGATCTCGGATCAGTTGAATAGCGAACTGACTGACTGATCGCTGTGGGTGAATCGAATCGCCTGGGCAAGCAACTGGGCGATAGACAGAATCTTGAGACGATCGAAGCGGCATTCCTCTGGTATCCACCTCGTGTTGGTCACCGCCACTTCATCAATCGGGGCCGAACTCAAGCGGTCGACGGCCGGTCCGGAGAGCAGCGCGTGGGTGGCGCAGCAATACACCGCCCGCGCACCTAGACGGTGCAGGGCATGCGCGGCTTCTGCCATCGTGCCTGCAGTATCGATCAGATCGTCCGTCACCAGGCAGTCCCGGCCCTCTACCTCTCCGACCACGTTGACCACCTCGGCGATGTTGGCCGACGGCCGCCGCTTGTCGATTATCGCGAGTGAGGCGTCGAGTCGCCGGGCAAAGCCGCGCGCCATCTTGGCCGCGCCTACGTCAGGCGCGACTACCACTGGATCGTGCAGTCGCTTCTGGCGGTAGTGCTGAACCAGAATAGGTGCGGCATACAGGTGGTCTACCGGTATGTCGAAGAATCCCTGGAGCTGGTGTTGATGGAAATCCATCGTCAGCAGCCGATCGGTCCCAGCCGTTGCAATGACGTTGGCTAGCAGCTTGGCGCTGATTGCCACCCGCGGCTGATCCTTGCGATCCTGGCGTCCGTACCCATAGTACGGCACGACTGCGGTCACGCGAGCCGCGCTGGCACGAGTAGCTGCGTCGATCAAGAGCAGCAACTCGAGAATGTTCTCTGCCGGCGGGCACGTGGGCTGGACGATGAATACATCCTGTCCGCGCACGTTCTCGTCGATCTTTACGAATATCTCCCCGTCGGCAAACCGCCGGATCGTAACCTGACAAAGCGGTTGCTCTAGGCGGTCTGCTATCTCCTGGGCGAGCGGCTGGTTGGCTGTACCCGACATCAGGAGCATCTTGCTCGAGGTAAGTGATATATCGGCCATGGCAGCCGTGAAAGCTACTTACAGACTAGAGGGCGGTAAAGGGCGGTAGAAGGCGGTACAGGGCGGTAGAAGGCGGTACAGGGCGGTAGCGTAGCTGGAGTGAGTTGAGACAGGGTGAGGTCCCGGGGCAGGACGAGGTTCAATACCGGCGGGAACAAGGTTGCCATCCTGCTCGATCCTGCTATGTTCGGCCCGGCTCCCGGCTCCCGGCTCCCGGCTCCCGGCTCCCGGCTCCCGGCTCCCGGCTCCCGGCTCCCGGCTCAAACTTCGGAGCGCACATGACCAAGCCGCAACATTTCGATGCCATCGTGATCGGAGCGGGGCAGGGGGGTGGGCCGCTAGCCGCAGGACTAGCGAGGGCTGGATGGAACACTGCGCTCGTAGAGCGCGAGCACGTAGGGGGTACCTGCGTGAACGTTGGCTGCACGCCGACCAAGACGATGGTCGCCAGCGCCAGGGTGGCCCACTTGGCCCGCAGGGCGAACGACTACGGGGTGCGGGCCGGCCCGGTATCCGTGGATCAGTCGGTCGTTCGTCAACGCAAAAGAGCCATCGTCGAGAGCTTTAGATCCGGTAGCCGGAGAGGGCTGGAGCGGTGGGAGCAACTCGAGTTGATAATGGGTGAGGCTCGCTTCGCCGCACCCAACGAAGTGACAGTTGAACTCGACGATGGCGCTACCCTGCTGCTCTCCGGCGACAAGATCTTCATCAATACGGGAACTCGTGCTCGCGTGCCCGACATCCCGGGGCTCGGCTCGGTCCCCTACCTGACCTCCACGTCGGTCATGGAACTGGCGGCGGTACCCCAGCACCTCGCAGTTCTCGGTGGTGGCTACATCGGCCTGGAGTTTGGCCAGATGTTCCGACGGTTCGGCAGTGATGTGACCCTGATTCACAGGCGGAAGCATCTGCTTCCCCGCGAGGATGCGGACGTCTCCGAGGAAGTGGCCAACATCGTGCGGAATGACGGGCTGGGGCTGTTCCTGGACACGCAGGCGAAGCGGGTGTCGCGAGTGAATGGGGGAGTCCAAATCGCGGTGCAGGGACCGGAAGGGGATCACACGGTAGCGGCGTCCCACCTTCTGGTGGCGGCCGGACGCGTACCGAACACCGACCGACTGGATCTCACCGCCGCTGGACTCGAAACCGATGAGAATGGCTTTATACCGGTGAACGAGCGTCTCGAGACGAGAGTGCAGGGCGTTTACGCCCTCGGCGACGTCAAGGGCGGACCGGCGTTCACTCACATCGCCTACGACGACTACCGGATTCTCCGAACCAATCTACTCGATGGGGGGAATGCCACCACCGAGGGACGCTACGTACCCTACACCGTCTTCATCGACCCACAACTGGGCCGTGTGGGTTTGAGTGAGCGTCAAGCACAGTCTCTGGGGTTGGATTTCCACGTGGCCAAAATGCCGCTGACACGCGTCGCCCGCGCGCTCGAGGTAGATGAGACCCGGGGATTCATGAAGGTCTTGGTCGACGCCCAAGACGGGACGATACTCGGTTGTGCCATTCTGAGTATCGAAGGTGGTGAAATCATGTCGCTGATCCAGATCGCGATGATGGGAGGACTGCACTATACCGCGCTGCGCGACGCCACCTTCGCGCACCCCACGCTGGCGGAGTCGCTCAACAGCCTCTTCGCGCAGCTGGACACCTAGTCGCCGCCGGCCGCGCTCGTCAATCGTCAGTCGTCAATCAACCCCCGCTCCCTCACCTCATAATCAGCGGAAACGGCACTCCAATGGAGAGCGAGGCGACGAACCGGTCAGCGAGCTCGGGTACCACCCCGTTGGCGTCGAAGGCGTCATTGTAGCCGAACAGGAGCGTGACGATTGACTGACCCGGGTAGGCGGCGGGCACAACTGCTACACCCAGCGCGAAGTTGGCCGCTGCGCTCGAGTTCTCTATCAAGTCAACTGATGCAGCACTCACGAGCGCCAGCACAGGGAGCGACCCGGCCGCCCCGAGAGTCGCAGCTCTGAGCGTCAGGTCGGCACGCAGGTGGCCGGCCCACAGGTCGGGTAGCGGTCCGAACTCCCGCAAGTAGCGATCGCTGCAGACGAGATTGTTGAACCGTGGTCCTGGCAAGCAGATCTCTTGCGGCAGATCGCTCCCCGGTGAGCCCAGTTCCCGGCGAGCCTCGGCTAGCAGACCCACGGCCGTCCCCGGTCCAAACGCGTGGTTGTATCCCAGGCCGCCGACTAGATCCCGCTGCAGCCGTTCCTCGAAGTGCAGCACGGTCGTATCGGTGTTCACCTCGACGATCCTCAGCTCATGAGTCCCGTACCCGGCGGTGAGGTACACAATATCGTAGCCGTACCCGCTTTGCCGTATCGTGTATGATACTCGGCCCCCTACCGTCACTCCCGGGGTGAAATCGAAATTGGAGAACAGGCTGGTCTCACCCGTTCGTGCCGACGCCGTAGCGTACGCGGCAAAGCCGAGCCCCCCGCCCTGGCACTCGCCGTAGTAACAGCGCGTAGCTGGTTCCGCCACGAACGTGAGACCGAGCCGGGCCTCGGCGAAGCCCATATTGAATAGGCCGTATTCCCGAGGAATCACCGAGGTGTGGGAATTCGCGGCCTTGTAGGCCGTCTGGCCGGCCAGCGTGGGCCCCACGAGCAACAGGGCTGCGATGGCCAAACCGATCACGGTAGAACGGCCACGCGGCTCCCACTGCACCTTCGCCTCACCACGGTGCTGGATTGATGCTTCCTGAATCAAGCTCCACCCCGCTGCCGCAATTGACCCACTCTGGTCCAGATCGCGATCACGCCACACTGAGTCTCGATACTGGTCCCGCCAAACTTCACCGGTACCTGCGATCCGCTGCGGTACACCTCTATGCCTGCGATGTCAAACGGCTGGACTATCTCGTCGATGCTGGGCTCTTCCACGGTGTTCCCGATGTCGGGATTCTGATCTGGGTCGAACGTCCGCTCGAGGTTGCCCCAATCATCCACCCCTGCCGGCCGCGAATCACCGCGATTGTAGATGATGCCGTCCACGAATATCCGTGGCCGGCAAATACCGCCGCGGGATAGGCTACTGCCCCGCATCTGCACGGCAAGGCGGCCAAACGGGTCGCCGGTCGGCACCAGGCGGACGCCCGGTATCGCCGCGAGCACGTCCGTCACCTTGCTGCCGGCGCGTCTCTCGATGTCCTCCCGGGTGATGAAGTGCCCGAAATTGACTCGCTGCCGCTGGTAGAAGCCTGACAGTTCCAGATACCGCTGGGTGGCTCGAGCCGATACCTCCACCGGATCCAGCGCGACGGCTAAGGACCGGAGGTGATACAACGAGGTCCAGTCGTCGTCTTGTCTGAGTTCAAGAGGCCCGTCGATCCAGGGCTGATAGCCCAGTCGCTTCGCCTCTACAAAGAAGAAACCCGGCCCCGGTGCCGTGATCCACCAGTTGCCGTTCTCGTCGGTGACGGCCGTTGCCACTGTTGCTCCGTCTTCGGTCAACAGCGTGATGATCCCGGAAGCGATCGGCTCGTCGGAGTCGACGTCGAGCAAACGACCGTGCAGGCGCTGCGCCGCCGCCTCGGGGGCGACCGAGGCGGCTATGAACACCAGTAGGACTAGGACTCGCCCTAACACAGACCTTGCGGCTCCTCGTGGAGACTCTCGGTGTTGGTCATCGTCCCGCGCGCGGTGGCCATAATAGGTATGCCAAGAACTTAAACAAAAATAGGTCACACCGCAGCCGGCCCGCCAGCCGTGTTATGGTCACCTCATATCTCTGTCCGAATTGGCCCGGGCTTTGTGATGTGCCCTTGGCGTTTGCTACCCGTCAGGCAGCAATCGGGTTCCTGTCGGTGGAACATTGGACGTCGAACAGGCAATGCAGAGCCTCAAAGTGGGGGCCGGCTCCTGATTCCGCTTTCCTGCTCGGCAGCTCTGCTCTCAGAGCCCCGCGGGACCCTCCGCATGAGCGCCGCGAGCCGGCCCTACCAGGCCGGAACAACAGAAAAGGTGGCAGGCAACCTGCGCCTGCCACCTCACCTTTCTCCCACTGATACTACTTTGATCGGCCGCTGCGACTACTTGCAGCGGCGCGACATGCCTGCGCTAGATACCTGGCGGAACGCTGGGATCCAGCGGCTTCGCCAGGTTCGGGTTGCCCTCATACTCCTGGAGTGGGATCGGGAAGCAGGTCCACGGACCGTAGTCACCCCACTGGGTGACGGGGTGAGTGCCCGTGGGGAAGTAGCTGCCGCCCGCAAACGGACCGTTGCCAGGGTCGAACCGCGTCCAGCGGCGCAGGTCGCCTGTCCGGAACCCGCCCATGAAGAGGTCCTTGGCGCGCTGTCTCCGCAACTCGTCGATCAGATCCTGACCCGTAAGTCCCACTGCGGCCGCCTGGTTGCCGACCGCGCGGCGGGTGTTCACGAAGGCCAACACCGCGGCATCGTTGCCACTCTGCATGGCGAGGGCCTCGTAGTAATGATGTTGCGCCTCCGTGTAGTCCGCTAACAGGAAGTCGGTGTCATACTCGGCGATCAGAGGCATGTCGTCCTCGTCGGTGCCCGTGCAGGTAGGACAAGCCGCGGACGACGGCGCGATCGTCTCACCGGTGTAGTCGGCCCACCGCAGTCCCTGGAACAGCTTGTACAGCGGGGTCAGGGCGTTGTGACCCGTCCTGTCCGACGGCCAGTGCTGAATCCGCGGATCGGTCTGCGGGTCAACCACGTTATCCGTGAACTGTAGTCCTGTCCCGTCGAAACTCGGGTGGGTGCCCGTGAACCAGGGGTGAATACCCTTGTTGAAGTTGCCGCCGTGGCTGGTATTCTGCAGCGGATTGCGCGCCCCCGATATGTCAATGTACTCCAGCCAATACTCGAACCCCGCGGTTACCTGCGAGGCAAACGTGGCGGCATCGGACCATTCTCCCCGGCCCAAATGGGCGCGGGCGAGCCCCAAACGAGCCAGGTTGGCTATATCGGACAGGCCCTCCGTGGTGGCGATGCTGAGGGCCTCCTGGAGGTACGGAAGCGCAACCGCGTAGTTTTCCGCGTTCGACAGCACCGTGCCGCTGGGCTCGTCGGGAACGGGCGATATCACCGTCTGGCACATGTGGTCGGCCTGGATCACAGCCGCGTATCCCGCGAACACCAGGGCCGTCGCTAGCGGCTCTTCGTAGTCGACATCCGGGTCGGCGATCTCCTGCTTCCAGACCCTGATCTGCTCCGCCAGGTCGTTACCCTGACGCAGAGCTCTGTGGGTCTGCTCCCAGATGGCATTGGTCGGACCCTCGAGGTAGCTGATGATGCGCTGGCTCACCCTGGCGTAGTCTTCCCAGTTGAGCCCGGTCAGTACCTCGTCCGTGTGATAGTTGCCGAACTCCAGGATCGGGTCGTCCAGCGCCGACTTGAACATGCCGATGACGCCGTTCACCTGAACCTCCATGAGCGACGGATCTTCCAGCTGGTCCAGCGCCAACTCCTCAGGGTTGTCCACCTGCAGCAGCTCGTCGGCTATGTCGCACGCCGGGAAGAGGGCAAGGACGGCACTCATCGCAAGCATCCCTACCCATCGAGTGTATTTCCGTCTCATTATCGCGCCCTCCTTTAGAAGCTGACCCGCATTGATGCCGTCAGACGGCGGGTCTGCGGCGTCGATGCGTAGTCCAGCCGGCTGAATGTGGAGTTCGAATTGAACTGCACCTCCGGATCGCCATATCCCTTGTACTTGGTCCAGATCCACAGGTTGCGGCCCGCTAGCGTGAAACTCCAGCGGCTGGACGCGAAGATCGAGCCCCAGCTCTGCGGTAGCGAGTAGGTCAACGACAACTCGCGGAACTTGATGAAGTCGGCCTGGCTGATGTGGCTTATAGTCTGCAGTGACCTGAGCGCCTCGACATCGGCGGCGGACACGTCCGGATTCAGCTCGGTGCCACCCGTGTTCACGTCCCAGGTGTTGCGATCGATCCGGCTGTTGATCGAGCAGATGGCGCACCACTGATAGTGGCCACCCTTGTAGTCGAAGTGGGCGAAGATCCTGAGGTTGCCCAAGATCGTAAGCGTGTTGGTGAGTCCGATCTCACGCGTGGGTAGTGACGGACCCATGTAGATGTCGTCACACTCCGCCTCCTGGCTCCAGGTGGGATCGTCCGGAGCCCAACGGCAGCTCGACTGCACTGTGGGGTCACCGTCGGCCGGGTCGGTCACGATGTTGCCGGCATCATCCCGCAGCACCACCGCACCCTGCTCGTCCCGTTCCACGTCGACGGCCCAGAACGCACCCATCGGATAACCTTCCCGATGCCGCTGCACGTCGGCGAAGGAACCGAAGACGATCTCGGGCAGCGCCCCGTTGAACGAAACCAACTCGTTGTTGTTGGTGGCAAATGATAGGGTCGCGTCCCACGCCAACGCACGGGAGTAAATCGGCGATGCCGAAAGCAGTACCTCGATACCGCTGTTCGAGATCTCACCGATGTTCGTCAGGTGACTACCCGTGTAACCGGTCGAGCCGGGATCGGCCAGGCTAATCAACGCATCCTTGGTGCTCTGGTTGTAGTAGGTGAACTCGAGACCTACCCGGCCGCCCAACATGGAAGCGTCGAACCCGGTCTCCCATTCCTGGCCGGTCTCGGCCTTGAGGTCGGGGTTGCCGTACTCAGACGTTGCCAGCAGGTTCACCACCTCTCCGTCCAGGGCGGTAGTGCCCTGCGAATAGGTCCGGTCGGCCTCGAACGGCCCCGGTGCGTTGCCGGCCTTGCCCCAGGCAAACCGCAGCTTCAGCTGCTCCATCCAGCCGAGGTTGTAGAAGTCCTCGTCCGACAACACCCAGGAGACGGACGCCTTGGGGTAATACACCAGGGAGAAGTCCGACCCGAACGCCGAGTTGTCGTCGATGCGGAGGGCGGCGGTCACGAACAGGCGGTTGCGCCAGCCGACCTCTTCCTGCAGGTAGAAACCGAGCGAGGTCTGCTCCGAGAAACTCTCGTCTCCGGTGGTCACCGCTGCCGAACCCACCAGGTTCAGGCTGTTCGAAACCAACCCCTCACCCCTCGATGAAGTTGTGCGCCGCTGCCGGGCGTTGAGCTGTATACCGCCCGAGAACCGCGAACTCCAGGTCGGGTTGATGTCGAAATCGAGTGACGCGGCGTAGTCCACGGTCCACCTGTGGGTGATCGGCAGGAAGTGGCTGATCGTCCCGGTAGCATTGGTGGAACCCCACGGCCGCCGGCCGGTAGTGTCGATCTGGTAAAAGGTCGTTTGCCGGTAGTTCTGCCTGTCCAACCCCAGTGTGAGCTTGTTCTGGAACCAGCTGAACGGATCCCAGTTGGCCGTCATCCCGACGGTCATACGCTCGATCTTACGCTGCTGGTTGTACTCGTTGGACAGCGCCGGGCTGAAACCGCACGGGTCGTTATACGCCCGGGCGCGACCGCGGTACGCGTTGCGGTTGATGCTGTTGGAGGCGTTGTTGTTGAGCGGCATCTGCAGCGCCGTGCGCGCGTAGCTGAACTGCACCGCCATGTCGAACGTCTCGGCCACGTTGAAATCGAAGTTGGCACGGCCCGCCGTGCGACGGGAATAGTTGTTGAAGAACACCCCGTCCTCTTCGTTCCGATTGAACGACACGAAGTAGCTGAACGACTGGCCGCCACCGGTGGCCGACAGGTTGTAGTCCAGCGCCTTCCCCTTCCGGATCGTGGCGGGACTCCGCCGCATCGGGTTGTCCTGGATGAGGAACTCGTTGGTGCCCGGAATCTGGATCACGTCCTCAGCCGGGATGTCCCAAT
>JBDHKN010000064.1:0-39787 GCA_039586365.1 Gemmatimonadota bacterium
GCGGAAGGGTGTGACTATCGACCCTGTTCCCAGAAAAGTGTACGAGCCTGATCGCTACTCTCTCTACCGCGTCCCTTACCTTACTCGGCGCAAACGCAAAGAGGTGGTTGCAGCAGCAATGCGGCTCAAAGGCAGGAAACTCGATCGTGCCGCCCTGGTCACCAACATTCCCGCCAAACTACTAGGACTCAAGAAACCGCTGCTCAGATTCGAGAAGAACCGCCTGTGGTGCAGTAGGTTGATCTGTGATGCCTACGCAGACGCCGGCATAGAGCTGTTGCCGGCCGACGGGTCAGGAAACGTGACCTCTGATGATCTCGCCTGTAGCACCGTGCTTGAGGAAATCGACCTCAGTCTCTCGTCCCGCAGGAAGAAGTGACTGGCGGTTCATCGTGGCGCTCATGTGACTCAACTCCGACGATCGTACGTTCCCCAACTCAAGAGGAGACGTCGAGCAAGCCGCAGATGGGCTTGGCCCCTTTATGTTTAATGAGGGCAATTACCAGACAGGGCGCATGCAGTGGGCCGACCCCGGCACGGCGGGGCCGGGTCTTGGGGGCAGCACTACAGCCGGCCGCGGACAGCATGAACACACGGGTTCTCGGTGAGAAACAAACCGACGATTCGACGACACTAGAGAGGCGGTGGACTTCGGTGGCTCGGGAACAGCACAGGAGCATTAGGAAAGCAGTGCGCCGGTTTGCGGTAACCATGGTGGTGTTTCTCCTCATCATGGCCGTCGTGCTCGTTCTCGGCAGACTCGCGGGGGGAGCGTATTGGGTTGCGGCCGTCGTCTTTTGCATCGTGGCATATGTGGCATTGACGGCGAGGGGAGCCGTGTTTCGGCAGAAGCTTGCCAGGTGGCAGTCACAGCGCCACCGTGCTCATGACGACCCTTCCCAGTCCGACACCAAATCGTGACGACGAGGCGTCCAGGGGTGGATGGTGTACGAACACCCGGGCGGGTGGATGAGCTCGTTTGTCGCTCTTGTGCCGGAGCAGAACCTGGCGGTCGGGACGTTCACAAACGCCAACTTCAATTCTGGTTTCGGGAGTATGGGGCTCGTGAGCGCGCTGAAGATGGAGGTACTTGAGCGTTTGCTCGGTGCCCCCGATGAAGATTGGAGCGAGCTGTTCCTCAATGCGAGAAACTGATCCAGCAGGTCGGGCTCTCGGACCGTCTCACACGAGGTCGGCACGACCCGCCACATCACAAATCTGTGGTGTGCGAGTAGTGTGCGAACTCAGCCAAACTGAGCCAAACCCAGAGAAACGCAGCCAAACAACTCGCTCGCGTAACTGCTTACCCAGCAATACGTAGCAATACTCAAACGAACTCAACCAAACTCAGCCAAACTCGCTAGGACTGACCGAGAATCAGTAGGTCGTTCTTCAACGCTCAGCGTGTCTGGGGGGGGCAGGGCATTGTCTACGCGCCACGTCAGCGCGTGCCAACAGCAAGCTCTCCATTCTGATCGCACGTAGCACTTGGTTTAGGATTCTCGTCGGCGGGGTTCTTGCGCGCTGTGCTTTGACATTCGCCGGAATTTGCGCTCTACAGCGCTAGGAATGAGCAGTCGGTCCGCAATGGCCGCCAGTTCCTCGGCTTCCTTCCACGCTAGTTCTAGGAGAGCAAGGTCGCTTTGCGCAAACATGCGCTCGTTTTCCTCGTTGACTGCCATCTCGACAGCGAGGCGCAGCTCCGCCGGGTACTTCTGGACCGGAGGAGCCTCCCGCGGCCGATCTATTTCCACTTCCATCTGCTCTAGGCTAGCGCGCGTCCAGCTTCGCCCGAAGCTCCTCGGAAGAGACCGGCGGCGCCGGGAAGTGCTCCGCCGCGTTGGTGAGTCCGTCGATCACCCGCACCGCTAGCGTGGCGATGTCCGACTCGGTTCTGGGAAACCGCTTAGCCATACGAACCTCATTGTGAAAGTGAATGGGGACCAGGTCCAACGGCCGATCGGCCGCGGACAATGGGCGTGGGGCCACGGACATCAGGGCGAGGCCCACGGACATTCGTCGGTTGTCCACGGACATTTGTCCGTTGTCAACGGACAGATGGCTGATGTCCACGGACAAATGCCTGATGTCCACGGACAAATGCCTGATGTCCACGGACAAATGCCTGATGTCCACGGACCGGAGCCTCGAGTGCATGGCCGCGAGCCCGTTGTCCTCGGACCAAGGCGCGGGTTTCACGGGATCGCCCTCCGCACGGGCACTCCCAGACGCCACAATAGCTGCGTTGCCCTCCAGCCACCATGACTCTCCTAACGGCGGTGGCAATCGGCGGTGTCCGAGTGATGTCCGCGTGACACTGCCGAGTCAGATGTTGCCGAACGGTTGAAGTACGCCGGTGGCCTTTTGTGCCCCGCCGCCATAGCAGACGCCGTTGCTGGACGCCGCAGTGGATGCCCGCCAGACGACGTGACCACCGGATTCGACACCGGCCGGTCTGTATGGCCGTCTATATGACCTTTACTCGACGGCCTCGGCAGATCTTCGCTCAACGCTAGCCGGAGTGACCGATGCGCCACCTCAGTCCGCTCAACGTCCTGGGCCTCTCGGCCATCGTTGTGGCCTGCGGCAGCGACCCCCAGGGACCCGCCATCGAACCGGCAGACACGGCGCAGACTCGTGGTATCCTACTGACGAGTGGCGAGTGGGTGTTTCATGGCGGCCCACTGGTGTGGGTTCCCGGTACAGAGTTGGTCGCATTCCCCAGCCCGGACACCGGGGGGTGCGCCATCAAGACTGTACACGCGGGGAGCGGCGGGACGAGCGTTATCGACGGCGACTGCCTGAGTATCCGTTCTCTCATGCTTTGGGGGCGGGAGCGCTATTTCCGCAGCCTTGTGGCGGCGTGGGAAGGCAACGCGCTCTATTACTCGGTAGGGATCGGCGGCAGCTTGTACGCCGACTGGGTGCTGCGCGTGGCCGACCTCGTTGGTGGTGGCACGAGTACGCTTCACAGCGGTGTGGCGCCGGCGCTGGCAGTGTCACCGGACGGCCAGCACTTGGGGTTCGATAGAAGCGACTCTCCCATCGTCAGGCATCTCTCGAGCGGGGCTGAGACCCACTATGGCGACTATGGCCAACAGGAGGGGTCTGGCGGTCCGATCACGTTCTCCCCAGACGGCAACGAGCTGCTCTATGGGAAGTGGGTCCCATTAGAGCTCACCCTACGCCGGTTGTCGCTTGATGACCGGACGAGCGAACAGGTCTCGCTGCCTTTCTCTTGGAGTGATGCGCGACTCCTTCATTGGGGCGCATCCGGCATCGAGGTGCTCGCGGAAACATCCGGGTACCATGTGCACAATCTCACGACGGGGGGGCAGTCCAGGTCGGTTCGATTCAGCGCGGACTCGGGGAGCCCTACTACGAATACTCCGTCGGCCGGGGAGAGGCATGGTCGATCGATGGAACCCGCGTGGCCTATTCGATCCTGCGCCAGTGGTACGGACGACGGGAGGTCCGGTATGCCTTGTTCGTTGCCGACACCCGGACGGGCAGCCGGGTCCGCGTGGCGTACACGAGCGTCGGAGCCAGTCCCACCGTATTCTCCCCAGACGGCACACGGCTCGTGTACCACAGCTCCCCCCCTGAGCACTCCCACGGGGACTTCTACGTCGTTGAAGTGCCGTGAGCAGCGCGATGCCGGTTTCCCTTCAGGCGGTCCAGAATGTCGGCCATACGGCGACTCGTCTGGGTCCCGCATTGAGGTATGATCTGCGGCAGGAGACGGCCAGATTGGCGTCTATCACAACGCCCAGCGCGGGGCCGGGCGGTGCGGATGCAGTTACCCTGCTGGCTCGGTGTGTCGATAGGTCTCTGCGAAGCTCACGATTCTCCACCGACCCTCCGCATAGGCCCATACGGCGCTCCAAGTGTGGTCAACAAGTGTCGCACTTCCTCGTTCGAAGTTCCTACAGCCTGGAGCAGGGTCTACGGTTCCACGCCGAGTCCCAGACCTCGCGCGTTCGACCTGACTCGCTCGTCGAGGGACACCATTGTCACGTTGCCCAGCGCCTCTTGGAACAAGACGGCCGTGGCGAGGTGAAGCGCGTCGAGGGTGCGCACGGGCTCGTTGGGGAAAGGAACCCGGGACCGGTTTAAGACCCGGTCGGTGAGGTCGAGGAGTGTCCAGGAACGCTCGGCGGTATCCAGCAGCCGCAGGGCCGCCAGCTCGTCTGCGGCGGTGATCCGTCCGGTGGTGGCACCGCGGGCGAGAGCGCGCGCCGATTCGACACCTGTGAGGGCCGACGTCACGACCCGGGTCGCGTCCCGCAGTATCTCTCTCACCTGCGATCCGTCTGGCTCTCCCAACACCCAGGCCAGAACGGCGCTGCTCTCCGCGTATGCGATCACCGCTCTCCCCGCTCCTCATCCAACAGAGCGCGAGCAGTGCCGGCCGGAGCTTTGACTGGTGAAGCACAGTAGGAATCGGGTGGGCCCGGCTCTCCCACGCGGAGTCCGCCTGCCTCTGCGAGACGCCGCAACCCGCGATCCATTTCGCTCTCGGCGAGTCCAGAGCCCCCCGGGGCGCGCAGCTCTGCTACGACCCGTTGCCGATCCGTTATCAGGATGACTTCTCCGGCCCGTACCTCTCGCAGATAGCGGCTCAAGTGCGCCTTGAGCTCGCGAATGCCCACGGCCTTCATGCCTCGCAATGTAGTCTCATGAGACTACATTGCCAACCCAAGCTGGGCGGCTCGTGGCTCCCCTGGTGTCGCCGAGAAAGGACCTCATCATGTCTCGCTTGCCTCAGGCGAGCGCAATGCTCGCCCCGGTCATGTTCCTTGCAGCCTGCTCGCCTGACCAGACCTCCAACCTAGAGGGGGCCGTTTCGAGGGACACGCTCCCGAATGGAACTGTATTGGTGCATTACGGCGAACTGCCCATGGGTGAGGTGATTGTGGCCGAGATCGACCTGCGCCTCGGGGAGATGGAAGGTGACCCGAACTTCATTTTTGGTGACGTGCGCGGAATCGAGGCCGGGCCAACTCACGAATTCGTCCGGTAACCCACGGGCCAACGTCCGATCACGATCGGTGACCCCAGCCATTGGCTACCTCCGCCGCCGATCCTTGCCGCTCCTGCGATCAACTGCCACTGACACGTCCAACACACGCCGGTCCCTGCCCGAGCGGCGTTCCACCGCGCGAGCGAATAATCGCCGCAGATTGTCTTCCGAATGCCAGTCACGGCTCCAAGACGTGAGGGCCACCCGTGTCTCACCTGAACGCTCAAACACAACCGTTATCTCGCGAGCGAAGTACCGATCTTCCTCTGACATCCAAGAACCGAGCTGACCGCGCCCAAACGCACGGACTCGCCATTCCCGACTCTCATCGTCGACGAAACCGACCCGTGGGTTGAAAGAAGTGGATATGGCTGCCCTCACTATGAGCTGGCCTCCCCTCGTTCTCGAATGACTGGCGCCAACATCGCCCTGTTGTTGCCGGCGGTCGTCACATTCTGGAAGGTCGAACCCGGGCTGAATAGCAGCCGGGCTCTGAGCACGTCCGAGGATTAGCGGTGCAAGTCGAATACCGCGAGGCAGCGATCGCGTTGGGCGCTAACGCCGCCTGCAGCAACAAGTTACGTGCTGTGATTACCGTCACGTTCCCGCCTGTGCCGTCTCGTTATGGGTCACCATGTCTTGTTTTGCGGCAGTGTGAATCCTGCGAGATTGCTGGGCGTCCTAGGTCAAACGCGCCCTCGCCATCAGATCGTGGGAACAGTCAGACTACACGCGGTCCACAGCTAGGACATTATGGACCGACAGAGGACGCTGACTGCGCTCATAGCCATGCTTTCGTGCGTGGGGCAACAGCCGTCTGAGTAGTGGGATGTCCACGCAGCGAACGTCGTGTCGGAGGCCGTTCCCGCTACTCGAGACAGGCCCGAAGTATACGCATATCGCTTTCGAACGAATCCGCCTCCAGCGGGCCGAACGAGAAGCGGTGTCCCCCTGGTCTGTCTTCCCATGGGCCGCGATCAGTTCTTCGTCTCCGGTCGTGTTGCCTCTCTGGGCCTCGGGCGGACGGTCTCGGTGGAAGCCAGCCCCGAAGAGATCGGCCAGGAGATCATCCGGGTCTTGCACGATCCCGAATACCGGAAGGCGGCCGGCGATCTGGCGCAAACAATCGACCCCAGCAAGGGTCTTGCCACGGCTGTGACTCTGGTCGAAGAAATGATCGCTCTCCCAGGACAGCGAAACAGCGATTCCAACCTTATTATAGAATTCTAGTATCTAACAGGACACCTCCGCCCACCACGTTCGTGTGGTCAGGACCGAATCCCGACCCGAGCGTATGAAAGACACCGTTCAGGACGCATTCCAGGGTCTGACGCCCACCCGACCCGTCTACGCCGTACGGACCAAGCGGGAACTCCTCGGTGCGAGCATGGCGGCCCGACGGATCACGTTGATCGTGCTGACTGTCTTCGCGGGCGTTGCACTCGTGTTGGCGGCAAGCGGCATCTACGGCGTCATCGCCTATTCGGTCTCACTTAGGACGCACGAGTTCGGCATACGCATGGCGCTGGGAGCCAGCTCCGTTCACGTACACAGGCTGGTACTTGGCTGGGCGGCAATACTCGCATTCCTTGGTGTTGGCCTCGGGCTGGCCACGTCACTTCCCGCGACCACCCTTGTGTCGAGCATGCTGTTCGGGGTGAGAGCGAGGGACCCTGGGACCTTCGCAGCAGTCAGCGTCTTGCTCGTGCTCACGGCATTGGTGGCAAGCACGATCCCCGCGCTGCGGGCGACCAAGGTTCAGCCGCTGGCGACGCTGTCGCAGTGAGGGAAGCTGTCGCCATCTACTTGGGAACATGAGCAGAAGGGTGTGATGATGAAGAACCGTCTCTTTGCCGTTGTGATCCTGTTGCTGGTATCCGCCGCGGAGCCTCTCGTTGCGCAGCAGTCTGTCGCCGCACGGATCAGGGTTGTCGAGAATGGGCTGGCTGCTGCGGATTCTCCGAGCGGGAGTCGTTCTTGGACGCTCTTGGAGCGCATGGCTCACTACAACGTGCCGGGCGTAAGCATCGCCGTTATTCAGGACTTCGCGGTTGCCTGGTCGAAAGGGTACGGAGTTCGGGACGCCGAGACAGGCGGTGTTGTCACGGACACAACACTGTTCCAGGCTGCCTCCATCAGCAAGTCTGTAACCGCGGCCGTCGCGCTTCGTCTGGTGGATGACGATGTCCTACGTCTCGATCGTGACGTCAACCAGCAACTTGCGTCGTGGAGCGTACCGGAAAACGAACTGACCAAAGTGGAGAAGGTGACTCTCCGACGTCTGCTATCGCATAGCGCCGGGCTTACCGTGTCAGGCTTCAGGGGGTACGCACCAGGCGAAGCCGTCCCGACGATCCTTCAAATCCTTGACGGCAGCGAGCCTGCAAACTCGGATCCGGTCCGCGTGGACTACGAGCCGGGATCCAACACTCGCTATTCCGGTGGAGGGTACACCGTACTGCAACTGCTGATTGAAGATGTCACGGGGGAGCCGTTTCCCGCGCTTGCCGAAGAGATCGTGTTTATGAACGCCGGCATGCTTCACAGTTCATTCAGGAAACCGTTGCCGCATGCGCTCGCTGCCCTGACCACGTCAGCGCATACGAGTGAAGGTCAGCCGAGGCAAGGGCATTCATTCGCCCGAGGCGGATCGGGTTGTTGTGGTTTGTGGACTACCGCTCGGGACCTCGCCAGGCTCGCGGCAAGTGTGCAACGGGCCGCACGTGGGGACACGGGTGGATTTCTCTCGCGAGAATCTGCCGTGGCGATGCTGACACCAACCAATTCCGACCGTGTGGGATTGGGCTTCATGTTGGAGCAGCGCGGAGATGCCACGTATTTCAGTCACAGTGGTGGGAATCCTCCGGGTTTCACCTGTTATCTCGTCGCGCATAGGGACGCGGGATATGGCGCAGCGGTGATGACCAACAGCAGCAACGGTGGTGAGTTGTACCGTGAGATCGTTAGGGCCATTGCCCGCGTGTATGATTGGCAGGGGTACTAGGCCGACACCGGTGATCCAAGAGGGTTCTGACAGCTCAGCGCAACCCCTAATGCATTATCGGGCTCAGCATCGAGTCGAGACGCAGTCTGGGCCCGGAACCACAGGGAGGCTGTGGATTGCTGACCTGTTGGAGGACCTGAAGGTTGAGCGGACCGACCGCGACGCATCGAGCGAAAACTCGGCATTAGTCGGTTGGCGACCGTCTACCCCGCCGAGGGCCTGAAGTAGCCGGATGTGTGCCTACCTCCGAATCAACCCCAACGCGTACTCCATGACAGTATCTCTCCCCGCCAAGACATCCTCGATCGTCGGCTCGACATGATGCTCCGGGATCAGGCCGCGGTCGAGCGGTTCGTATCCCGCAACCGCCATCGTGTAACGCACCAGGGGAATGCGGAGGCGCAGACCTGAGTTGGGGAGTTCCAGCGCCACCATCAGCCCCGACGTGTTGCCGTAGTAGCCGGCGCCACATTCTTCCCCGACGAACGTGGCTCGCCCGTGGTGGTGTACAACCGAAGTGAACTCACCCGTGGCAGAGAAGCTGCCGCCGTTGATCAGGATGTATACGTCACCCTCGAAGTTGGGCTCGAGTGGCTGTTGTGGTCCCAAGTTGGGGTGACCCACGAAGTCGTATCTGCCGCGCTCATTGGCCCTGAGCCGATCCCGCGGCAAATCGCTGTTCGACATACCGCTGTGCTCAAGGAATGCGAATGAGTCTCGGTTCACTTCGAGATAGCGATAGTAATTGAACGTGTCATCGAGCAGATACGCCGCCAGCAGCTTGCCGTACTCATCGGAGCCGCCACCGTTGTGTCGCACGTCGATGATCAGGTTCCGCGCCCTCCGGTCAGCCAACTCCTGAAATGTGCGCCGCAAGAACGCGGGGTAGTCGATGCCGGCGTTACTGATGGTGCGGCCTCCGAAGGTCCTCACTGTCAGGACCGGGATGCCGTCGCGGTAGCTGAGCTCCACGGGTGGTCGGTTCTGCTCCGCACGAGCCATGTCGGCGTAGCGTCTCTCGAACCTGCGCGTCAATTCCTCGGCCGTGAGGCCGTCAACGGCAATCGAGTGCACTGAGCCGTCATCCGGCGAGCGATAGGTCAGTACGAAGTGAGTCGTGATCCCGAACAAGCGGCTGTAGACGTCTCCGAACGTGCTCGTGCTCTCGAGCCGGCGGTACTTCGACGTCTCCACTCGCCCATCCGAAGACAGTGCCGCCAGCATCGTACGCACGATTTCGTCCATTGAATTGTCATTGATGCTGAGCAGTTCCCCTCCCATCGCAAGGTCTGGATGGTCGCTGTAGTTACGGTGCAGGTACCCAGTACCCGCTATGAACGCGAGCTTGAATGGCAGCAGAAGAGGCTGCTGCCTCATGTAACTCTCCAGGTCGCTTGAGCCCATGAGACCAGTATGACCGTCGTTCACCGCGGCAATGACAGGCGCAAGGAAGCGATTGAACTCTAGCTCCGTCATCGGTGCTACGATAGCCTGCTCGGCTTCGTCAAATATCCGGTTCACCTGGGCTTTGGTCGAGTAGCGATATAACCCACCGTGTCCTTCCTCCAACGAAGTGCGCAGGATGGCGAAGTCTTCTCTGAGCTGTTCGGTGGTGAGCTGCTTGTGCAGACTCGTCGCGCCGGTTGCCTGCTGCGCATAAACGGGAATGGCAATCGAGATCAGTACGGCGGTCAGGATTTTCTTGTCCTGCATGATTGACTCCGAGGGAGTTGAGCGACAGGTGGTGTCTTGCTGAGTCGTACGGTTGCGGTAGATAGTTGTTTCGTACATGGGGGAGCCGGGAGCCGGGAGCTGGGAGCTGGGAGCCGACGGTTCCGCTGAATACGCTGAGCCCTCGGCAGGCCATGACCCTGCTGCGCTCGTGTTCGTCTTTGTCCGTGCTCGATCGCCCACCGTCCCTTGACCTGCAGATGGCCACAGCGGTGGCGTTGCTCGCAGGCGCAGGCCTGTTCTTCTGCAGTTCCTCCAGATCCAGAGTCGGCGGTCACCAACTCCTTCAGGCGGCTACGGCTTCTCGTTGCCGACTGGGGGCACCGGCGGCGTCTTCTTGCCGCGTTTCCGCTGCTCCTCGGTGAACTTCTTTGCATCGTCCAAGAAGGCGGCGGCGTACTTCATAGCGGCCTTCATCTTCTTCCTCTTGCCCGTCTTCAGTACGTCATGAGCAATGAGAGCGATAACGTGAGCGTCTTGCATGGTTGGACCTCGCTGGACCTTAGTCGCAGCAGGGAACCTACGGTATAGTCCGGGCTCCAGCTAGGTTCGCGGCGCCGTTGCGCCGTAAGGATCGGGTGGCAGTTGTCCCGCATCGAGGCGCCTGTCCCCGACTGTCACGGCCGGGGGAAGCTAGTGACGGGCTTGCAGGCACCGTCGTGCTTGGTCACATCCAGAGTATCATGCCCGTCTCGGGACACCGACGTACCGCGGTGTGCTCCGACAGTAATCCTCATACTCCTCGCCGAATGTCCGACGCAGGTGCCCTTCCTCGGTGAGAACCATCACGTGCGCAATCACCCCGTATAGCGCGAGCCACACTGATCCCAGCCAGGTAGGCCGCAAGAGCACGTAGCCGGCCAGGAACATGAAGTAGGCGACCAGTTGCGGATTCCTGGAGAAACGGTAGGTGCCCGATTTCTTGAGACCCTTGGCCGACCTCCCAAGCGTGTCCCCTAGCCTCAACTGAGCCATGCCGGCCAATACAGCCACGATGCCGACGGCCATGAGCCCTAGGGCGAGCGGAAGGTACCTGCTCTCAGTCCAGACAGTAGAAGCCCCAGAGTCAAGGAAGGAGTAGGATGCTAGGGCGTGTAGCAAGAACACCAGGAATTGGAGGATCGCTGACAGGGGAGTGAGTCTACCTCTGATAGCGTAGTCGATACGAACACGCCAAAAAACGAACGCCGCGAATCCTATGACGAGTACCGCAGCCAACACGGGATGTACACGAATCATTTCGGGCCTTCTCCATTCTGATCGGAAGGCGTTGCATGCTCATTGCCGCTTTCACCCGGTGAAACTAGGCCCGAGCACCATGCTCCGTGGCTGTGTTTCATGTGAGTAGCTGCGCTCACAGTCTGGCGACGACTACTCTGGCGATCTCATCCAGTTGTTCCTGGGTCAAGAAGGGCTTTCCCCCGGCCGCCATGTTGAAGAAACTCGATAGGGCTATCGCTCTCTCTCCCTTGCGAAAAATGAGAGTGTAGCGATACTCCCCGAAGCTCGGCCCCCGAAAGGCCTCGTCTCCGAGATCAGGAACCGGCTCATGGAAGAAACCTTCCTGACTCTTCCACTCGTCGTACATTGCCGCACCTTGAATCCCCACCGTCAGCAGTAGTGTCTTGTCTGCCAGAGTGAAATTGAGGTCACCTCCTGCACCCATCTGGGAACTGCGGGGGACTAGAGTGATCCCTGCAATCCCCGTCACTGCTTCGACGTCCTTGACGGTGAGTAGCTCCTTCTGGTCGGTCTGTTGAGCCTGCGCGACCGTGCAGAGAGAAGTAACACACACGCCAATGACGATGCTGTTCTTGAGCACTGCAACGCCTCCTTCCAGACGACTGCGGTGTCGCACCGATGGTCCTTCGGTCTCGTCGTCGGGCAAGCGTCTTACTGTGGCGTCTATTGCGGCGTCCAGCTACGGCGTCTACTACGGCGGCGGGGCACAAAGGCCACCGGCGTGTCGGTCCGTACACGCGACGGCCTTGAGGGCAAGTATTAGTATGAAGCGAGGTACAAGGGTTGGCTAGCTTGCTGCGACCTCAGCGAGGCCACGCGACGGAAATGGGGATCCTGCGTGTTGGCTTAGCAGTCAGAGGGCGCTCACTAACAGGCCCGAGACACTTCTCCCGCCTGCCAAACCCTTCCGGCAAGACGAAGGTCTGTGGGTCTGGGTGAGACATCTTGAGGTCATGCTGCTATGAAGTGATACAGAATGAGCGTACCGAGTGCGAAGAAGACGGCGTCTTGTAGTCGATCCCACAACATTGGAATCTTCAGATCCCAGTTTCGGAACTGTTCGAATTCTCGGATTCCGCCCAGAATGAAGCCGCTGAAAGCAGCGGTCCAGTAAGACGGCCATGCGAGGAGCGGCAAGAACACAGCCATGGCATAGACGGCGTGCAGGGTTTGGTCGAGCACATTTACCCAGCCCGTGTGCTTCGGCCGCCATGGGCGTCGCATTGCCACGATTTCCAGTATCTCGTGGTACTCGTCTGGTGCCAATTCGCCAATGACCCGAGAGACTCTGTCTGCGAGCGCCTCCTTCGGCTCCCGGTCAGTGATTCTTCCGGCAGCAGCAATCGCAAGAACTTCTTGGAATTGTTGGGGGTCGAGTTCGCCAACGATTGTCGATACCTGGCGTATGAGTTGACGCCTCGCTGCATTTCTCACGGCTCTTCCTTCCGACAACGTGTTTGACTGCAAGACCGCGGCGAAAATTCCACCACGGTCATCGCGATGTTCATGTCGAGCGCGTCCTGCGGATCGATCTCCACGAGGATCAACTTGCGGGCTGGCTTGTTCTGGGCCCTCACCATGCAGTGACCGGCTAGATGCCGCTCAGGAACTCGCGCTCGCCGCGACAGCCGCCCCCGCGGCACAGACCAGCACCGCTTGCTGAGCGGCGATGATAGCCTGCATGTCCATCAGGGCCTTGGCTCCACTCAGGGTCGTCGCGTCCACTTCCCGACCTGCCAGCTCGATGAACGTCATGGCCGCCGCCAGGTTGAACGTGGTTGCCCGATCGATCTTCGGTCTGATCTTCTTGAGTTCCTCTCTCTTGCTGAGCACAGTGTCGACGATCCGATCGGCACGCAGCTCCAGGAAGCACAGGATGGCCAATTCGTCGTAGTCGCCTTGAGCTATTCGCACGCCGTTCTGCTTGAACTCATCCTTCAATCTCACTGCACGGTCCGCTAGTTCTCGTGGCGTTGAACGGGCTAGAGAGAGAACGTTAGCCGTGGTCTGGAGTGGATTGCCCTTCTGGAATTTGTGGTGTCTCAGCTCACCATATATTACTTCGGTCTTGTCGACCAGGTCTTTGGGTGTTCCCTGCTGCCCCGTGAGGATCGCACACGCCGGAAGATCGTCTGCGCCTGTGATCCAACGGTGATGGCGTTTCATCTCATCGAAGATCTCACGCAACCTCCGCACCGTATTGGGAGAGATCGCACCACCGTCGTTCTGGATCCGCAGAATGAGAACGGCGATCAACTCGAACGCCAGAGTGCGTGGTAGCCGCTCTTTCCTGAACATCTTGCGCACCCGAGCCACTTCCCGCATGAAAGCCTTGGCGCTGTCGCCGTGGTGGTACAGGGTGGCCGCAACGACGAACCTGAGGTGGGAGCCCATGTCTAGGTTCCACGGCGACGCCTCCTTGAGAGACCTCTCCATGTGCCGGATGCCTCGAGCGACCGCTGCAGGTCCTCCTTCGGTGCCCAGCGCTGCCATTGCACCATAACGAAGCCGGCGCGAATCCCTCCACCAGCGACGGTCCCTTTCGAGCGCCTCGTACAGCGATCGGAAACGGGAGAGCGGATCTTTGGGGAGCGCTATTGGCGTCTTCATGCTGGTCTCGCAGTTGCCGTTCAATGATGTCAGCAGTGCAGCTGAGGCTCGGGAAAGATAAGCGGGGAGCGGGGAGCAGGCAGCCGCGTGGCTCGGTTGTCGCGTAAGAATCGCACCGACCCCGCGAGGCGATGTGGTTCGCCTTACCATGCCCTGACCCGACACATAGCTTATCCCCGTCTTGGAGTCGCCTTCCAAACCGCAAGGGGGTCCTATGCGTCGTCTCGTGCTTGCCACGGTTTGCCCGGCCATTCTGGCTGCCTGTCATCCTGCCACAAGTGAATTGACTGAGGACCAAGTAGCGGCAATCGCCGACACGGTGACTAGTCTGCAGGCTCAAGTGTGGGACGCCGTGGAGCGGGTTGATGTCGAGGACTTCATGGCTTTGTGGCATGACGTGCGAGAGACCACCGCTGTCGTCGACGGACTCGCGTTGCCCTCAAACAGCACGTACGAGATGTTCTTGAACGCCAGCGGGATCTTCAACAATCCGGCCAGCCCGGAAACCGCGCTCCTGCTGTTCTGGCCCTCGACACGCAGTCACGAAATCACGATTGGAGATTCCAGGATCACTGTGCTCGCTTCGAACGTTGTGCATGTCGTGGAGCAGGGGCGCTTCGTCTGGACGGACACCAGCGGCACCATCTGGCCGGAACAGGGGTTCACCCAATCCACTGTGTGGGTGCGGCGCGACGGCGACTGGAAGATGTTGTTCGGCCACTACTCGGTTCGCACTCCTGAATCGGACTAGCGCTTGCGTAGCAGGACCGCCATCCGTAGAGCAGCAACCTCCCGGGGACTCGAAGTCTCCGGGAGGTTCTTTCTTGCTAGACGTCTAGTGGAATACTCCGTTTGTCAGATCAGGATGTCACCATCCCAACCGAGCTTGACGAGATCGATCTTGCTAGGGTCGGCATTGCCCAGGTGGTGCACCGTGTCAGCCAACGCGATGTGGTGAGCGGTCGGCTGCAGAGGTCGGTCTTCTCCGAAGGCCAACTGCCGCTTCGCCTGGATGATGCGTAGTCCCACACTGTCGGCTGCCACTGGATCGGTGCTCACAATCAATCCCCCGTAGGGCCACACGTATATGGGGTCGAAATGGTGTGGGCCCACGTTGTGGAACTGCGGCGTGAGCATCACGAGGACGTTCAACCGCGTCTTGCCCCGGGTGATTGGAAGATCCCACAAGGTAGCGAGGTCGGCGCAGGCGTCGTAGTGGTAGTCAGACGGGCGCGGAACGAAGGTGATGTAGTTCTTGATGAGACTCCCTACCCCAGACCAGGCATGCGTGCGCATCGGGCGCGTGTTTACCAGTACCGTTGTTCGTTGGAAAGCTTCGTCCCGGAACAGACCACGGTCGCCCATCGCAATGCTCTCATCGGGTACACCGGCCTGACGCACCCGACTACGGATAGCCTCATTTACTTCCTGCGGCGTGGGGAGGTAGTACACGATGTTGGTCTTGATGCCCACGATATCGTCTGGCTTGATGATCTCCTGCCAGCACTCCAAAGGGCTCTCCCGGCCGAACAGAGTCACCACCGCGTCATCCAACATTTGTTGGACCACCTCACCGTTCATGTTCCCCTCAGCGGTGACGACATTCTCGTTGCGGATCAAGACTACCTTGGAGCGAGCTGGCCGAAGCGATTGGGTTTCACCTTCACCGCAAGCAAGCGACGGCAACCCAGCCGCCACGCCCAACGCGGCGCTGCCAACACCCTTCATGAAATCTCGGCGGGTAAGCCGCGCACGGTCCTTGCTCATGGCTCCGCTCCTCAGCTAGGGATCTCAGTCAGTCCATCTACGTGTTGTCTGGAGTGGCGTGCGTGCAGCAGCCACCAAGACGGCACTCACTTCCCCTCGAACTTCTTCGCGATGTCCTCGACCAGGTCCTTGACCCACTGCGACCGGTCTTCGGTTTGGTTGCTCGCCTCGGCGGTAATGAGGTAGCGGTAGCGGGTGACGGCGGTCACCTTGGCATCCTTGCTGTCTTTGTTGTATTCCTCCGACGCCCAGGTGTACGGGGTGTCCATGGTCAGTGTTCTCATGCGACGGTGGGCATCCTCCTGACTGATGTTCATCATCATCGGCAGTGCCATCATTCCGTAGGCGACCTCGCTGCCTCCGAAATCCACCAGCGTGACCTGGATGCTCGGGGCGTTGCCATCAGCGTCAGCCGGTCTGGTGAATGTCTGCTCGGCCTGGGACATCGAGAAACCGCCCATGCTCTGGCTGAATCCTTCCGGTTCCCCGACCGGCTCGTAGCCGCTGGGTGGCGCCGGAAGATATTCCTGAAGCTCGGCATACCCCATGGCCAAGGTATCACCCTTCTCGCGCCGCTCCTGGTAGAACTGTTCGGCTTCGTCCTGGCCCTCGGCGATCTCGTCAGACGCCCGGGCCAGCTGCTCCACGGCATCCATGGCGTTCCTTGCTTCTTGGGCCTTCTCTCCGCAGCCGAAGAGAACGAGGGCCGTGACGACGGTGAGTGCGCGCTGGTTCATGTTCTGGATCCTCTGATTGGAAGAGTTGAAGTGTGCCGCGCTTATAGTATAGCCGAGTTAGCGGAGCTGGCCAGCGGGTCCGGGATAACCGACTGCCTATCTCGTCGAACAAGCTCACTGCCGGGAGCCTTGGGTACTGCTCCAGACCGGCGACGTTGACGCCCTGCTGCGATCGAGCTTCGTGGCCTGGTCGGCTGTGGAGGGTGGCATACTGAAGCCGGCGTCGGAAATCTGTTCGCATGCCGGCCCCTTCTCCAGGACTCAGTAGGAATGCGTTCCCAGAACCACGTTGATGCCGAATTTGCTTTCCAGGGTCACCTTCATATCGTCGAAATCAATTGGGCAGTCTGCCGTTTCCATCGCCAACTTCATGCACGTGCCAAAATGCAGTGTGTCGAATGGCCGATCCATGTTCTTGGTGAGTTCATTCAACATCTTGACTCTGGGAAATACCAGGCCGGGGCAGTCCCCGCAGTCTGTCATGGCTACGAGTTCGATATCGTCGTGTTGCACAAACTCACCGTTCTTCTCTGCCATTCCCTTGTGACACTTGGCGCAGGCGATGCAAGAATGATCCTGGATTCTCTTGCAGTAGAGTATCGCGATCTTGGACATGGCTGGAGCCTCACTTGTCGGTGACGGCCAGAGCTCATCGCCAATCGTTGTTCCCGAGCAGTAGCGATTCACTATGCGATCGCTCGGCTCGACCCGAATGGAATGATCGTTAATAAGATAGCTCGTTGCGGCGTCATACCTAAGACGGTAGATGGGCCGAGACTTTCCTTCACCAGCTGGGGGCCAAACCGCCATGCTCGCACCTGCCGTCGTCACCGCAAATCGAGCCTGGCACCCGGTGCCAAGGGTCTGGTGGACTTCGAGGGGATATGACAATTTGAGTGGATCGCGCTGCCAATCCACGGAGCTGTGAAATGCGTCAGCACGCGGGCGGGGTCCTCATAGCTGATGCCTAACCCGGGAGAGAACAGTGAAAATCGGGATCATCATCTGTGATAGGTATAGGAGTTGTGCTGGCGGAAAGTGCTTCCGTGCGGTGCGGGAGCGAGCAGGTGGTTTCGCTCGTTACCACTCTGACGATCCGCTGCAGATCGTTGGCTTCACGAGCTGCGGAGGCTGCCCCGGAGGCAATATCGAGTACGCTCCAGAAGAGATGGTGAACAACGGAGCTGAGGCGATTCACCTGGCGACAGGATTCGTAGTGGGCTACCCGCCGTGTCCATGGTTGGAATATTTCAAAGGTTTCATCGAGCAGCGCTACCACATACCGGTAGTCGTGGGTACCCACCCGATCCCCGAGAAGTATCGGCTATGCCATGCGGAGTTGTCTTCGCTGAAGACGCTAGAAGACGCTGAGTGTCTAATGGCTACCGAGCCAGTGCGTGTGGCATACAACTAGGCATGTTGTAGCCACTAGACACCATCGCAGTTGCTGGGCGAGCCGAGTCGGGCCAATGAGCCAACCTGGCAAACGGTAGCTACCGATCCCCGGTGTCGCAGCCGGGTTCATAGGTACGATTGCGGTCAGCTCAGTGACGGAGCAACACTCACAGGAAATGCCAGACGAGTTCGACGAGTTCCGCCAGTCGATCGGACGAATGCCACTGAAGGGAGGCCACTATGTCGCCTACTCGACGTGAGTTCATGAAAGCCGGAGTTGCCGCCGCGGCACTGTGGCATTTTGATGGGGACGCAGATCGACCGATCCCCCGACGCACACCCCCTGTCCAGGCAGCACAGGGTCCGGAACCCGACTTGATACTGGTGAATGGCAACGTCTACACCGTTGACGACGCCCAGCCCCATGCCCAGGCCTTCGCAGTCAAGCACGGCCGCTTCGTCGCCGTTGGGTCGGACAGCGACATCCGGAATCTCGCGGCCAGAAATACCACCATCATAGACTCCGGAGGCATGACGGTCACACCGGGTTTCATCGACGCGCACTGTCATCCGTCGGGCGTGAACGAGCTGATCGGTGTGAACGTGAACCTGGAGACCGTCGCACAGGTGAAGGCCGCGCTGGCCAGGAAGGCGGCGGAGACCCCACCTGGGTACTGGGTGACCGGTTACATGTATGACGACACCAAACTCGACCGACCGGTGACGAGGCTCGATCTCGATGAAGCGGTGCCCAACCATCCCGCGAGCGTCGGCCATCGTGGTGGCCATACGGGTGTGTACAACAGTGTCGCCTTCGAGCTTGCCGGCGTCACGGTGGACACGCCCGACCCGGAGGGCGGGCACTTCTACCGTGAGGGCGGCCAGCTCACGGGCAAGGTCGCGGAGCGTGCGCGCCGTGTGTTCAACGACGTCGGAAAACGTGACGAGGTGACGCGGGCCACACGCCAGGCCGGAGTCAAGTTCATCTCCGAGGCGATGACACGTGCCGGGATAACTACGGTACATCACACCGGCGTGGGCCGGACATCGCTCGTGGCACTGCAGGACGCGTATCGCGCTGGCGAGATGAAGTTCCGCATATACTTACTTCCGAACGGCGGGGTGTACAGCCGGCTCAAGGAAGCCGGGCTCCGGACGGGGTTCGGAGACGAGTGGCTCCGGATCGGCGCGGTGAAGTACTATGCCGACGGGTCTGCCTCGGAACGCACGATGCGCATGAGCACACCGTACGTCGGTCGACCAGATGACTATGGCATTCTCACAATGAGCCAGGAAGAGATCCACGAGGCCGTTGATGACGCGCACCGTTCCGGCTGGCAGATCGGCATCCACGCCAACGGCGACGTGACGATCGATATGGTACTGCAGGCCTACGAGCGCGCGCAGCGGCAGTGGCCGCGCACCGATCCACGGCACCGGATCGAGCACTGCACGCTCATCAATCCGGATCTGCTACGGCGGATCAAGGCGATAGATGCTATTCCGACCCCGTTCTACACCTACGTCTACTACCACGGGGATAAGTGGGGCGAGTATGGTGCGGAGAAGCTCCGCCACATGTTCGCGCACCGATCGTTCCTCGACTACGGCATTCGCGTAGCCCCTGCATCGGACTACATGCCTGGCCCGTACGAGCCGATGATGGCGCTGCAGAGCATGGTGACGCGCACCGACTTCCGCGGCAACGAGTGGGGCCCCAACCAGCGGGTGACCGTGGATGAGGCGCTCCGCATCTGCACGATGAACGGAGCCTATGCGTCATTCGAGGAGCGCGTGAAGGGATCGATCACCGCCGGGAAGCTCGCCGACTTCGTGATACTAGGTGATGATCCGCATTCGGTGGATCCGAGTACGCTCAAGGACATCCCGATAGTGCGTACTGTCGTTGGCGGGGAAACGGTGCACGAAGCGTAGGGTCGAGGATCACCAATACCGCTCGCCGTGCCTGGAGTCCACACCGCTTGAGGCGTGAGCCCAGAAGACGCAGCAACTCCTCGTTAAAGCGGTTCGGAGCTTCCAGTTGGAGAGGTGCCCTACTCGAGGGCTCACGGGGCGCGCATCGCGGCGACTGAACTCAGGTGGCCACAGGTATCTGGCGGTTGTCTCAGTCCGACTTGCCCCACACCTCGATTGCTCGATCGATTGCGGGTTTGAGCCCGAGCTGTGTACGGATCGTGCCGATTTGCCCCACGTGATAGGTCTCGTGCCACACGATATACACGAGCACGCCCAGCAGGTTCTTTTCCTTGTGCGGTGTGCCCACGTCCTCGATGCGATTGACGAGTTGCTCGTCGGTGACGGAATTCATGGTGCCATGCACTCGCTCGGAGATCTCATGCCACGAGGTCATGAGATCCGCCATGGCGGGATAGTCACTCCCGTCCGTCGCAGTCACGAGTCGGTCGAACTGTTCGGCGAACGGATTCTCAACCTCGGGATTTATGAGCTTAAGCATCTCACAGCGTGCGTTGAGGAGGTGCCCAACGACCCACGAGATCGATGGCCCCTCCGTGTCGCGGACTCGTTGCACTGCCTGGTCGTTTGTCAGATCACCGGTCAGCAGATCCATGAAGAAATCTGTGACCCTCAAGCTTTCGGTGATCGGTCTGATGAGTTCACTCATGGTGCAGCACGGTTGGGTCTATTAGCTGTCGGGTGGTGTGATCTTGAGTCGTCATGTGACTGCTCCTTCACCGTTATCCGCCGTTCCAAAGGGGCCGAGACCGACCGCCAACGATCTTCTGGAGGACCTCCTACAACTTCAACTCCAGGAAAGACAGCAACGCCTCGTTGAATCGGTCCGGCGCTTCCAGGTTGGAGAGGTGCCCCGCTCGGGGGATCACCGTTAGCCGACCCTGCTGTACTCCTGCAAAGATCTTCCGGGCCTCATCCACCGGCGTGAGGGTGTCCTCTTCCCCGACCAGCACAAGGACCGGCACCTGGATCTCTCCGAGGTGGGGAGTGGAGTCGGGTCGGCCCTGCATGGCCTCGAGAGCTCGTGCCACCCCCTCGGGATCCGCCTCAGCCATCATCCCCCTAACCGCTGCTACCACCTCCGGTCTCTCCCCAAGCGTAGTCTCACCCAGCAGGGCAGGGAGGAGAGCCTCTTCCAGCCAGCCCAGCCCCTCGCGGCGGGCCCGCGCTGCCTGATCTGTGCGTCTGGCCCGGCCCGCCTCATCATCGGCACCGGCCCTGGTGTCCGCCAGAACCAGTCCGGCCAGCCGCTCGGGCGCGAGGGCATTGAGCCGGAAAGCGACGTACCCACCCATGGAGAGTCCTACCACCACAGCTCGGGGAATACCGGCGGCGTCCATGGCTTCGATCACCGCTTGGGCGAACCGGTCCAGCTCGGGTTCGCCAGCAGGCCGCCCACCGAACCCTGGGAAGTTGGGTGTCAGGGTGGTACGTGGGCCGAGCGCCGCCCGCTGCGACTCCCACATGGCAGCGTTCAGAGGAAAGGCGTGGAGGAATAGCACCGGGGTCGTCGCGTCCATCATCTGTCCCTTTCAGAAGCATTTGTCCGGGCCGCGAAGTCGCAGCCGAAGTCCCCGTAGTCTATACTAGGGCGTCCGCCTGCATCTACTGTGCTTGTTGGACTCCGTTGTCTAGGGTACGTAATAGCTGAGGGTGCACAACGCCCAGGGGCACCTCTTACCGCCCTTTACCGCCCTTTGCCGCCCTTTACCGCCCTTTACCGCCTTCTACCGCCTTCTACCGCCTTCTACCGCCCTTTCACTTCCAACCTTTCGGCCCTTAGCAGTATCTCATCATACGAGATATCCCTGACGATGCCACAGAAATGAGGGGGCACATGGGGCACGCGGGCGAATTCGAGATACTGGTAATGTTGGCTGTTCTACGGCTCGGTCCCGGCGCGTACGGGGTTACCATCCGAGACGAACTCGAGGAGGAGACCTCGCGAAGGCTAACGCTGGGGACGATCTACAAGACCCTGGGGCGGCTCGAGGACAAACGGTACCTCCGTTCTCGCACTAGCGAGCCGACGGCGGAGAGGGGTGGCCGCCGCAAGAAGCTCTACGAAGTGTCTCCAACTGGACTGGTGGCCATCCATAACTCCCTGGCGGACCTACGACGCCTTACTAGTGGGCTCGGCCTCGAGCTGGAGCAACCGTGATGTCGGCCTCTCACTTGCCGCGCCTGGTACGCTTCCTCATGCGCCTCTGCGTACCGCACGAGGAGAGAGAGTACTTCCTGGGTGATCTGGAGGAATCATCTGATCGGGATCGGCGGTGCCTCGAAGGTCGGCGTCGCCCGTGGATGCGGGAGGTTGCAGGTGCTCTCAAGCTCCGGGTCGGCTTGCGTGGGAAGGGCCCGCGGTCACGGACACCAAGAGGAGATACAATGCCGCAAGAAGTCGTTCGCGACGTCCGCCACGGCCTACGGATGATGGCCCGCAGCCCGGGGTTCACAAGCGTCGCACTCGTCACCATGGCCCTTGGAATCGGTGCCAACACGGCGATGTTCAGCGTGGTTAACGGCGTGCTCTTGAAGCCGCTGCCATATCCCGAGGCCGAGCGCATCGTGTATCTGCGTGAGAACAACCTGCCGCGCGGTTGGACCTCGTTCACCATCTCACCCGAGAACTTCTGGGACTGGCAGGAGCAGAACCGTTCCATGGAGCGAATGGCCGCGTACCGATCCAGGAATGTCACGTACACTGGGGGCGACCGGCCGCAGAGGCTGTCGGCCTACCGAATCTCCGAGGAGTTCCTGGACATGTTGGGTGGTGAGCCGGTGTTGGGGCGGGGGTTCGGTGCTGACGACATGGATCCAAACCGGGAAGGTGTGGTGCTGCTGGACCACGGTTTCTGGGAGCAGTCTTTCGGCGGGGACCCGGAGGTACTAGGGCGGAACATGGTCCTGGACGGAGAGTCCCACACCATCATCGGGATCCTCCCAAGGGGTTGGCGCCAACCCTTCAACCGAGAAGGCGTGGAGATCCTCCTGCCGCTGCGACCCGAGACGTGGTGGGGACGGAGCAACCACTTCTTGTACGGCATCGGCCGTATGAGGCCTGGTGTGACGGTAGAGCAGGCTCAGTCGGACCTCTCGTCCGTTGCAGCGGTCCTGGAGGTCGAGTATCCCGAGACCAACGCAGGATGGGGAGCGTCGGTGAGAGCACTCGACGACGTACTGCTGGGACAAGCGAGGCCGCAGCTCCTCATTCTCTTGGCAAGCGTCGGCCTGGTGCTGCTCATCGCGTGCGTCAATGTGGCCCAGATGACCTTGGCCCGCGGCAGTTCACGCGGGCACGAGATGGCGATCCGAACCGCCCTCGGGGCTGGCCGCGGTCGGATCGTCCGCCAACTGCTTGCCGAGAGTCTGCTGCTCTCGATCATTGGCGGCGCCCTGGGTGTAGTGCTCGCTCTCGGATGTCTAAGCGGGTTGTCGCTGGGCTGGCCCCAGATCCTCCCCCGGATGGAAGAGATCGACCTGAACGGCACCGTGCTGCTGTTCACGGCCGGTCTATCAGGCGCCTCGGGTCTCCTCTTTGGCCTTATTCCTGCCCTGAACGTGGCCCGTTCCAACCGCGGCGAGGCATTGCGGAGGAGCACGTGGAGCGCCACTGGAGACTCCTCCCGGCGCCGTCTCCGAGCCGGGCTGGTAGTCGTTGAAGTGAGCCTAGCGGTCGTCCTGCTGGTGGGGTCGGGTTTGCTGATCCGCAGCTTCCTCGCCCTTCAAGACGAGAATCCTGGCTTCGAGACCGGCGGCAGACTCACCTGGTCCACTCCGCTACCCGATTCCAAGTACCCCACGGGAGAGGAACTTCGCTCATACGGGGACGCGGCGCTCGAGCGGCTGGCCGCCGTTCCCGGTGTCGAATCGGTTGCCCTCACCACCCTGATCCCCGTGAGTGAGAGGGACTGGATATCGGAGCTGGAAGTCGAGGGACGGACGCAGAACAATCCGGACGATGTCGCCTCGGCCCTCATATACCGGGTGAGCCCGGGTTACTTCGAGACAATGGGTCTGCCGCTGAGAACGGGCCGGGAGTTCACTGCACACGATCGCGAAGGCACAGTGCCGGTAGTGGTCGTAAGCGAGTCCTTCGCCCGGGACTATCTGTCCGGTGAAGAGGCGATTGGCAGACGCATTCGCTACCGGGGCGACGATGGTCCATTCGTTGAGATTGTGGGAGTCGCAGGCGACGTGCAGCACTACCACCTGGGTCGGACCTCCATGCCACAGGTCTACTTTCCGTTTGCCCAACAGCCCAGTGTCCACGTCAGCTTCGTGCTCAAGGCTTCGGTGCCACCGCTCTCGCTCGTTCGGGCCATCAGGACGGAGATCCAAGCTGTGGATCCGGACATGCCACTCGAGCGGGTTCGAACCCTTGAGCAGATCATCGCCGCCGACGTCGCGACCCCGCGCTTCAGGACGATGCTGCTCACCTCCTTCGGATTGACGGCGCTGCTCCTTGCGGTGGTGGGTCTGTACGGCGTCATGTCATACACAGTTGCCCAGCGATCCCGCGAGATAGGGATGAGGATGGCTCTTGGCGCGCAGCAGAGCAGCATCCTGCGACTCGTTCTCCGAGACGGAGTACCCCTGGTGACGACGGGCTTAGTGGTTGGGCTAGTTGGCGCGATCGCGCTCACGCGGGTGCTGGAATCGATGCTGT
Source organism: Gemmatimonadota bacterium (assembly GCA_039586365.1). Classification (GTDB taxonomy): domain Bacteria; phylum Gemmatimonadota; class Gemmatimonadetes; order Gemmatimonadales; family GWC2-71-9. The sequence continues at coordinate 24,174 of JBDHKN010000064.1, forward strand.
TCGGGGTGAGCGTGCACGATCCGGGAGTCTTCGCGATGGTACCGCTGATTCTTGTGGCTGTGTCCGCTTCGGCCATGCTGATCCCCGCCGTCCGAGCGACGCGGGTCGATCCGGTAAAGACCCTGGCGCCTGAGTAGAGCGCCGGAGGGCTGACACCGGTAGCACCGGAGGGTCCTGGTCTCTTCTCGTGAGGGCCGGCGTGGCGCCACCTGTGCATCCGAGCTTGATACTTGGGGCGGTGCCATCGAGATTCCTATCGCGCTGTTGGGCGGCGCTGCACAACATGGGGACCAGGTGGGTGAGGATTTCATGTTCCGACGCATTCTGATTGCCAATCGTGGTGAGGTGGCTGCCCGAATCATCAGGGCCGCGAAGAAGCTCGGTGTTGAGACGGTAGCGGTCTACTCGGCCGCCGATGAGGATTCGCCACACCTTGAGGACGCCGACCTCCGCGTCTGCATCGGCGGGGCACAGAGCGGCGATAGCTACTTGAACATGCGGGCTTTGCTGCAGGCCGCGCTGCAGTACGACTGCCAGGCTGTCCATCCAGGCTGGGGATTCCTTGCTGAGAACGCGCTGTTCGCGCGGCTGTGCGAGCAGCAGAAGACCACGTTCATCGGTCCACCCCCGGACGTAATCGCGCTCATGGGCGACAAGGCGAAAGCGAAGGAGACCATGAGGGCGGCGGGATTGCCGCTGATCCCGGGTTCGGACGGTGTGGTGTCCAGCCTCACCGAGGTGAGAGATATCGGCGACCGTGTCGGCTACCCGATTCTGCTCAAGGCCCGGTCTGGTGGTGGTGGTAAGGGTATGCGGGTCTGCCGCGGACCCGAGCTGTTGGCCGAGATGTATGAGCAAGCTTCTATTGAAGCCGACAAGGCATTCGGCGATCGCGGACTGTACGTCGAAAAGCTCATCGAGAAAGGTCGCCACATCGAGTTCCAGGTACTGGCCGACGCCTTCGGACACGCCGTGCATCTGGCAGAGCGCGAATGCTCGGTGCAGCGCAACCACCAGAAGCTGATCGAGGAAGCGCCCTCCCCTGCAGTAACCAACGAGCTGCGTCGTGAAATGGGTGAAAGAGTAGCCAAAGCGGCGGCCGCCGCCGGATATGTAAACGCCGGAACCGTCGAGTTTCTCATGGACGAGGAAGGGAACCTCTACTTCATGGAGATGAACACCCGGCTCCAGGTAGAGCATCCGGTGAGCGAGATGATCACCGACATCGACATCATGGAACACCAGTTCCGCATCGCCGCAAACCAGCCGCTCGCGCTCCAGCAGGAGGACATCGCGTTCGAGGGGCACGCCATCGAGTGTCGCATCAATGCCGAGGACCCGTTCGATGACTTTGCAGGGTCGCCCGGCAGCATCGAACGATTCGAGCCACCGGCAGGCGGCAATGGGGAGATCCGAGTGGACACGCACGTCAGACAGGGTGCGACGATCCCGCCATTCTACGATTCGATGATCTGCAAACTCATTGCCAAGGGGGAGAACCGGGAGAAGGCGATCGATCTACAGCTCGCTGCGCTGCGCCGGTTTACCATCGAGGGTGTGAGCACCACGATCCCAGCCCACCTCGCGCTCCTGGAGTCAGAGGAATTCCGTTCGGGTGAATACGACACAGGGATCGTGCCACGCGTTCTGACCGCTCTGCAACAGGGAGGGGGACGCTGATGGCGAAGGTTGTGCTCGAGGACATCGGAGTTCCCATCGGGAAGCTGCTAGACTCCACCGAGTACGAAAGCAACGTCCGGCATATGCGTAGCTTGGAGCAGACAATCCTCGAGCGTCGCGATGAGGTAGCAGCAGGCTGGGGACCCGAGTACGTGGAGCGGGTGCACCACAAGGGGAAGTTGACCACTTGGGAGCGGATCGACCTGCTGAAGGATCCTGATACGCCGGTCTTCCCCGTCGGCACGTTCGTCAACTATGGCATCGAGTACGGTGACCCGCCCCGCAAGTCGCCAGGTGCCGGAGTCGTCACGGCGTTCGTGAAGGTGTGCGGCCGCCATACGGTGGTGATCGCCAACGACAACACCGTAGCGTCCGGCTCGTGGTGGCCGCAGACGCCGGAGAAGATTATCCGTGCCCAGGAGATCGCATTGCGCCTCAGGGTGCCGGTGATCTACCTGATCGACTGCTCGGGGCTCAACCTACCGGAACAGGCGAATACCTTCCCTGGCAAGTACGGCGCAGGCAAGATCTTCAAGATGAACTCCCTGCTTTCCGCGGAGCAGGTGCCGCAGGTGGCTGGGGTGTTCGGCGACTGCATCGCGGGCGGCGGCTACATGCCGATCATCAGTGACAAGGTGGTGATGACCGAGAACGCCTACATGGTGATCGCCGGTGCGGCGTTGGTGAAGGGCGGGAAGTCGCAGACGATCACATCCGTCGACATCGGCGGACCGGACATCCACGTTCACATCTCCAACTGCGCGGACATGCGGGCGCCCGACGATCCGACCGCGATAGAGATGATACGCCGGGAGATCGAGAAGCTGCCGACGACGGCGATAGAGTACTACCGCTACGGCATGAGCCCCGTCGAGCCACGCTTCCCCACCACCGAACTGACGGGCCTGATGCCCGTCGACTACCGCATGGCGTACGACATGCGGCAGGTCATCTCGCGTCTGGTAGACGCCAGCCTCTTCTGGGAGCTCCTGCCCGAGGTGGGCCAGGAGATGATCATTGGAGTGGGCCGCGTGTCGGGCCTGTACACGGGATTCATCGCCAACAACCAGTTCCTCACGGAGCACCCCGAGGATCCGCACAATACCCGGCCTGGCGGCCTGCTCTATCAGCAAGGTATCGCCAAGATCTCGGCCTTTTCGAGAGCCTGCAACGCCGACGGAATACCGATCGTGTGGCTGCAGGACATATCCGGCTTCGATATTGGCCCGGAGGCCGAGAAGCACGGTCTACTCGGCTACGGTTCCGACCTGCTGTACACCAACTCCACCAACACCACACCGATGATCACCATTCTGCTGCGCAAAGCTTCGGGCGCCGGCTACTACGCCATGTCCGGTCACCCGTACGATCCGGTGCTGCAGCTCTCGACGCCGATCACTCGGCTTGCGGTGATGGAGGGGCGCACACTGGCGATCGGTGCGTACCGCACCAAGCTGGATCACAACTTCAACATCATCACCGACGACCCGGAGGAGCGGGCAAAGGTCGAGCAGGGGATGGCCGGTGTTGAGGCACGCATCACCAAGGACATGGATCCATTCCGTTCGGCGCGCCAGCGCGACACCGACGAGATTGTCCTCATGGGCGAACTGCGGGATTATCTCAAGACGATCATCGAGATGAGCTATCAGAGCATCGGCTACCGGCGCGTGAAGACGCCGCGGATCTGGTCGCTCCACGACCTGGCCGCGATGTTCCGGAGGATCTGACGCGATGTTCGAGCGCACGTTGAAAGCTCTGGTGGAGCCCGATCCTCAGGATTCGGAGCGCATCGTCCTGCTGTCGCCGGCGGTCGGCCTGTTCCGCCCGCACCTGCCCAAAGGGGCCTACGTCACGCCCGACTTGAGTATTGGTATGTTCAGCAGCTTGCAGCGGTATTATCAGTTGCTAGTGCCGCAGGGCGCGCGCGGTGCTGTGCTGGAACAACTGGTTGAGGACGGTATCAACCGCGTGCAATACCGGACGCCGCTGCTCCGCGTCGGAGCCGCGACGGGCGAGCAGATCGGGGCCGAGGCGGACACCGAGCGCGGTGCTACCACCAGCGGACCGGCGGCCGACGACATTCTGGTGAAGTCTCCTACTCACGGTGTCTTCTACCGCAGGCCCGATCCTCAGTCACCGGCCTACGTGAGTGTCGGTGACGTCATCGAACCTGGTGCCCAACTCGCCCTGGTCGAGGTAATGAAGTGCTTCAACCAGATCCGCCTGGACGGCGACGGTCTGCCGGAGCGCTGTGAAGTGGTGCAGATCACCGCCGAAGACGCCAGTGAGGTTGCGCTGGGACAGGTGTTGTTTGTGCTCAAGGGGGTGTAGGCGGTCCCGTGCAGTGCGCTCGGAACGCCTCCCTACCGTCAGGTGCGCAGCCGCACCCGGTTGAGGACGCGAGCGATTAGATCGCGGTCCTCTTCCTCGAGGCCGAGCAACCTCAGCACGAGGATGGCGGTGAGCGCGAAGGTCACGAGAAGTAGCGGCAGCAGCACGTATTGCTGAACACTCACCAGGCTTTTCAGCGTGACAACGGCGATTACCGCAGCCAACGCGGCCACGATCGGCTTCAACTGACTGGCAGAAAACGGATTCAATTTCAGCACCAGGAGACTCTGGCCGACCCTGACGGCCGCGAGGATTAACACAGAAGCCAACACACTGACCGCGGCTCCAACGATCCCGTAGCGGGGCACGAGATACAGGCTGAGCCCGATGTGCACTCCGAGGAACGCGAGCGCATTCAGCAGATTCACGTGAGGCCGCCCCGAAGCCATCATGGCCGAGTCCACCAGGCTCATGGCCGCGTTCACCGCATGAGCCGTCGCCAGCACGATCAACGCCGTCACGCCGCGCGAAAAGCCGGGCCCGAAAATCTCCAGGAGCGGCTCCCCGAAAAGCAGGACCGCTGCCACATAAATGGACCCCACGATCAATATCCAGCGCACTGCCCGGCTGAGATGTGCCTCGACTCGAGGCTTGTCAGCCTCGCTCTCGGGACCGGCAACGAGCGGGATGAGTATGGGATCCAGTGTTTGGCGTATGACCGTGGCGAGTTCGACCGCGACCGCGTAGATGCCGATCTCTGCGGGACCTACAAAGAACGCCAGGATGAACAGCTCCAATCGAGCGCCGAGCAGCTGAACTCCGTCGTGCAACGCCAGCGGCGTTGAGAATCGGACCATGGGCCTCAGTGTCCGCTTGGTAGACGCAATGAAAGACTGCATTACGGACCAGTGTCGCGCGAAGAACAGCAATGCAATCCCCGCAGCCACGACCGTGGTGATCGCGTATGCAGCAGTAAGCCAAACGACGTCACGGTCGATCCAGATGATCGGCGTGGCGCACAGCAGCAGCAACAGGGGAAACACCAGGCCCGATACCAGCGCGTCGTACGACATGATCTTGAGCGCCTTGGTCGCGGAGAGAAATAGCGTGAGGAACGTGAACGGCAGAATCGACAGAGCAATGATGCGTAGCGGTGGACCCAGCGCTGGCTCGTCGAGCAGGCCTGCGCCAATACTCGGACCCGCGCAGAACAAGACGGCGCTCGCCACCCCTCCCAGCAGTAGCGCGATGCGGAAGCTGGCCGACAGAACTCTGCGAGACTCGCTAGCGTCCCGCTCGGCGGTCTTCGGAATGAACACGAGCAACGACTTGTCCATCCCGAAAATGCTGATCCTGCTGGCGATGTCGGCCACGGCCGTGGCCAGTACGAAGAGACCGTACACGTGTGCACCACTCACCCTGGTGACGAACAGCGTCAGCAGGATCCGCGATGCCCGCGCCAGCATACCCAGGAAGTTGACGGCCGCACCCCGGGCCAGCGTCCTGGAGTCCGTGTAGTTGGGTGTTCCCGGAAGGGTCAACGAACCACCGCCGGTTGTGCTGCCGCTTGCTCCAGGACCCGCCGGACCTCAGCGATCATCCGGGAGGCGAGGAACTCTTGCAGTACTCGCTCCCGCGCCGCAGCACCCATCGTATGGGCCAGGTCCGGGTCGTCGAGCAGGGCACAGACCCGCGCGGCGACCGTCCGCGAATCCAAGGGGTCAACGAGATAGCCGCTCCGATCGTGTTCGATGACTTCCGTGATACCGCCGTGGCGGGCGCCGACCAGCGGTTTGGACCGGCCCGCCGCCTCCAGCAGCGAGATGCCGAGTCCCTCAACTCGTTGTCCGTCGCTGCGGCTGAGCAGTACGAAAACGTCACATAAATCGAGGTAACCGACTTTTGCATCCTCCGGGATCTCGCCCGCGAACAGCACCGCATGCTCGACTTTCTTCTTGGCCGAGAGCGCTTTCAGCTGCTCCTCGAATTCCCCTTTGCCGACTATGAGGTAAACAGCATTGGGGTGCCGCGAGAGAATCTCGGGGAGCGCCTCGATGAGCTGGGCGTGACCCTTGCGAGGGACGAGCCGCGAGAGCGTAAGGATGATCTTCTTTCCGGTCAGTCCGTGGCGGTGCCGGATTGCATCCACCAGCGCCGGACGGTAAGGAGCGGCCACGAGGGATCCCGGGACCCCGTTGCGAATCACCCTGAGATTCGCGCCGGCGAAACCGGCACGCTGCATCGAGTTCCTCACGTATTCGCTGACACACACCACTTGCTGCGCCCGCTCGTAGCAGAACTTCAGCGCTCGGGACTGGAGGCGTTGCTTGAGCGTCCGCGGAGGGAAGTGCTTGGCGACTTCGGAACCGTGCACCACAGCGACATACGGGATGCCTCGAGCGACGCAGGTGACCGCGCCGAGCCCGTGGGCGAGATCGCTGGTCAGCAGCGCGACATCGGGTTCAACGGATCGCAGGGCCCGGCTGAGATGCCACAGCCCTGGAATCACTCGTGTCACCTCGGCTTTGCCGTGCGTGACGTTCATCCGTAGGGTCTCGAACCCGACGGACCTGTCCAGGGCCTCACAACCGGGATACGCGGGGGCAAGGACCACTACCTCGTACCCCAGTGTCGAGAGTCCGTCCGCTACCAGCCCCGTGTAGACGGCTATCCCTCCCGAGAACGGGAGGAACTCGAAAGTGACGATCAGTACCTTCATGGCCTCATCGCGGGGGCCGGTGATCCAACGCTGAGGTCTGGCAACGGGCAGCAAGCGCAGAACGTCCCCGGCATCTCCTCTCCCGTTACGACCGCCCGGAAGACGAGGAAGGATCGCACGCGTCGACCTCAACAGCGCTGGCCCGGTGACGATCAGCCTTCACGAGTTCGAGCATCAAGTCTTGAACGCGGCGGGAAGTATCGCGAGCATCGAAACGTTGCAGTGCGACATTCCTGGCACGAGATCCCAGACCAGCTGCGAGCTTCTCGTCGTCAATCAAACGGAGCACCCACCCGGCGAGTTCAACAGCGTCTCCCGGCTCCACGAGGATGCCGGTGTCCCCATGCTGGATTAGCTCCGGTATCCCGCCGAGCGCGGAGGCGACCACCGGTATGCCGAACGCCATCGCCTCGATGACCGTTCTCGGGCACGGATCGGGCTTGACCGACGGCACCACGACTATGTCGATCTCCCTTAAGTATGCACCGACGTCGCTCTTGTAGCCGGTCAGCAGGACCCGGCCTTCCAAGCCCCGCGCCCTGATCAGTTCGAGATCTTCCGAGTCAGTCGTGCCCGATCCCTTGGGACGCCCGCCCACGATCACGAACACCACGTCATCCCGCAGCGAGATCACTTGTTCCGCAGCCTCTAGGAAGATGTGGATCCCCTTCCACGGCACCACCCTGCCAACGAATCCGACGACCCTACTTTCCTCGGGAATCTGCAGCTCGTCGCGCAACCTTCCAACTTGCCTCTCTGGATCGTGCTCCTCCAAATCGATTCCGTTGTACACTACGGACACTTTGTGCGACAGGCGTGGGAAATTGTCGGCTGCTGCGTGCGAGACCGCAATGATCTGCTTCACCCGCGGCAGCACTGCAAAGGAGGTATAGAGCAGCCGCTCAGCGGCGCCCCCGTAGATCGTCCTGCAGTGAAGGACCACCGGTCGGCCGGTCAAAAGGCCCGCAATGATCCCCATGATTTTGACCATCATGTGGTTACAATGGATGATAGCGACCGCTTCCGACCGTACTATCCGGATGAGCTGCAGCACGAAGATGATGCTGTCCCACCCGTTGCGCACGTAGGAAAACGGCATCACCCAGGGCCCACGACCCCGAAAGCGACGCTCATGAAAGCGCTCTCTCAGCCGAGGCGAGGAGATCGTTCTGATACCCTGGTCGTGCAGCAGCTGGCGAATCGTACCTGAGGGGGACATGACGACCAGCGGCTCGACGAGCGATCGATCGAAGTGTTTGAGGAGATAGAACAGACTCCGACCTGCGCCACCGTTACCACCACAGGCGGTCAGGAACAGAGCTTTGATTGGCTTGTGCACCGATCCCAGCTTCCGATTGTGCGACGGGACGTCAAGCCCCATCACCCCGGGGGTGGTGACCGTACCTCCCGCTACAGGGTAGATGAGCCCCAGTGATCGCGCAACAGGGCAGCATTTTGTGGTCGCGGATCGCTAGCGCCCAGACGGGTGTGCCCGACCACGGATCCCTGCGGCTGCCCGGGCGAGGCGGGGCTGGAGGCCGAGGCATACCCTTCCAGCCCCCTGAACGAGTACGTTAGAACAGCCCGTCCCGTGAGCCCATGACGTTCAGCTTGGAGTCTCGACCGGTCCAGGCCAGGTAAAGGCGGTCCCAGAAAGCGGTGAGGATGGGGGACCGCTCCGACTGCTCTTCCAGGATCACCTTTCCCCTCCAGTCGATACCCTCCGGCGAGCGCATGACGTTGAGCTTGAAATCGCTCCGGCCAACCCATGTCAGGAACAGGTAATCTCCGAACGAGGCCAGACCCGGACCAACGTTGCTCTGCTCCTCGAGGATGACCTTGCCTCCCCAATCGATGCCGTCAGTCGAGCGCATGACGTTGACTTTTTCGTCGCCCCGGCCGATCCAAGATATGTAGAGTCTGCCCGCATGGGACGTCAGCGCTGGCCGGTCTCTGGTCCGCTCCTCCAGGGTGACCTTGCCGATCCAGTCGATCCCGTCGGTCGACTGCATGATGTTGATCTTGTCGTCCCTGCCCCGCCACAACAGGTACAGACGCTCGTCGAGCGCGACGATGTTTGGCTCGAGATCGGATTGTTCTTCCAAGACGATCTTGGCCCGCCAGTCTATGCCCTCGTCGGAGCGCATAATGTTGATCTTGCCGTCCCGACCCGTCCAGGCTATGAACAAACGGCCGTTGAAGGAGGCTAGCGAAGGCGGATTTTCGCTTCGCTCTTCCAGAATTACCTTGCCGCTCCAGTCGACGCCTTCCTGTGAACGCATCACGTTGAGCTTGGCGTCTCGACCGGTCCAAGCCAGAAACATCCGGTCCTCCAAATAGGCCAGAGCAGGTCCAAAGTTGCTTTGCTCTTCGAGGACGGCCTTGGCTTGGCCCGCGACCTCGCCGGCCGGGATGCCCAGGCCAACCGCCAGGCAGAATCCTACGAGCGGCGTCGTTCCACGTAGCATTGGTTCACCTCACACGTGATGAATTCGGAAACAGACCGCGAGCGTATCGGAATCACGGCGGTCCCTCTTGAAGCCCTTGCCTTCGGGTCTACAGAACCTAATGCTGTACGAAGACTCGGCAAGATCTTCGAGCACGTTCTCACAATCCGGATCTTTCGGAACCCCAAGGGACGAACCGGCCCGACGGGGGTATCTTGAACCGAATGTGCCGCTCGACGCCGGCTCGATGAACATCGGTGTAACCAAAGGATCAGCCATCAGATGCACAAGAAGATAGCTTTTGGCTTGCTGGTAGCGACGTGCGCCTCGGCCACGGCGCTGGCCCAAGAACCCGAGGTCCGGGTTCTGACCCTGGCCGACGTCGAGGAGCTCGTCGCGGCCAACAATCCGCTCGTGCGAGGTGCCAGAGCCGAGGTCGATGTGGCGGAAGCCCGACGGGCTCAGGCCGGCCATGCCCGCTTCCTCCCGACCTTCTCGCTCACCAACGTGTGGGGGCTCCTGCCCCGCGTGCGCGGCGAGTTCACATCCGACGGAGTCCTCGTTTCTCCCGATACCTCCACCGGATTGTCCGATCTCAGGCCCTTTACCCAGGTGGACCTCGAGATCATCCAGCCCCTGTGGACCTTTGGCCGGTTGGCCGGGATCAACGACGCCGCAGCCGCAGAGGTCCTGGCCGCCACCGCGAATGTCGCCGCACAGACCGACATAGCCACGCGACAGGCGCGAGAACTCTACTGGGGTGTCGTACTGGGAGGGGAATCAGTCCGCCTTGTGGAAGATGTCATCGCGAACGCCCGGAGGGCGGACAGCGTCCTCCAGGCAAAATTCGACGAGGGATCGGAGGACGTCACGCAGAATGACGTCTTCAAGTTCCGGATCTTCGAATACGAAATCAACAAGCGACATCGCGAAGCGCTCGACAAGCTGGCATTGGCCAGATCAACTCTGGCCGCCGCGATAGGTCTGGACGATCCGACCGGTTTCGAGTTGGCCGCACAGTACCTGGAGCCACTCGACGTGGCGCTGGACAGTCTGCCCGCTTATCTCGAGCTGGCGATGGACAACAGACCGGAGGTCGAGCAGCTGAACGCCGGGATGCATGCCACGCGCTCGCTCGTTCGAGCCTCCGTAAGCGAATATCTTCCGCAGCTCTTTGCCGGTGGCCAGATCAGCTACAACTATGCCATGGATCGGTTCGATCCGAGAAATCCCTTTGTGAACAACCAGACGAATTTTTTTCGCCCAGGGGTCGCGCTGGGGCTGAGGTGGAACCTCAACTTCGCCCAGACGCGTGACAAGGCGCGGGTTGCGCGGTCACGTTACCACCAGTTGGAAGAGCGGCGGCCTGGGCTGCTTGCCGGGGTGCGGCTGGCAGTCGAGCAGGCGTTCCGGGAAGCCAACAGGGCCGCACGAGACATGACCGGGAGTCGACAGGCCCTGCGAGCCAGCGAGAACTGGCTGCGCTCGGAAACTCAGACCTTCGATCTGGGTCTGAGCGAGGTAAAGGATCTTATAGACGCATTCAGGGCTAATAGTGCAATGCGGGCGGAGCACCTGCAAAACATTTTCGAGTTCAATGCGGCAGTGGCGGCTTTGAGCCAGGCGGTCGGAGCTGACCTGCATCCGGACAGAGCCGCGCCGCTATGAGGAAGACGTATGTGTAATGCCTACAACAGGTTGCAGCAGGTCGTTAGGGGGCCCCTCGTCACCGGCCTGTGGCTGGGGGCCGCGTCGGTGGCAGTTATCCCCTCGTGCGCGCACGGGCTCCAGCAGTCACCCGTGGAGGTGATTCGTGAGCGCAACAGGACGGTGGAACGAATACTCGGACCGGACGATGAGGAGGTCAGCGAAGCGACCCGGGAGCGGCTCAAAGACGTCCTCAACGAACTGGTCGACTTCCGGGAACTCTCCCGCCGCTCGCTGGGCAGGTACTGGCCGGACCTCTCGGAGCAGCAGAAGCGGGACTTCGTCGAGGTGCTCGAGGCCCTGATTCGCAACTCATCCGTCCGGAAATTGAGCATGTACCGGGCAGACACGGTCGAGTACCTGGCGTCGAACCAAACGGGTGATACCGCCACCGTCACCACCACCGCGCGGCGGGACCGCAAGGAAGTGGAGATCGTCTATCACATGCACCGAGTGGACGGCGCGTGGAGGATCTACGATATGGTGATCGATGGCGCGAGCACCGTAAGGAATTACCGGGATTCGTTCTACCGGGAGATCGCCCGCTCGTCGTACCAGGAGATGTACGAGCGGTTGGTCCGCCGGCTGGCTGAGGAGGAAATATCGCCCGTCACCGACTCTCCTCGCTCGTCCGGGACTAGGCCTGCCCTTCGATGAACTTGGGCGGCTGCTCGCGCGCCTCCAACCACTGCAGCGCGGCGGGCAAGGCGACCAGCGCTGCCAGCATCACTACAAAGAGGCCCGTGACGGCCAATTTGCCCATCGACTGCAGGCCTCCGTGTCGCACGAAGATCAGCCCGGCGAACCCGGCGCTCGTGGTGAGGGTCGTCATCAAGACGGCCCAGCCGGTGGTTTTCAGGACTCTCCGCACCGAACCCACGCCCTCTTCGAGGTAGCGACGCAGGAGATGGACGGCATCATCCACGCCGTAGCCGATGAACACCGGCAGAACGACCATGTTGAATAGGTTGTATTTGATACCAAACACCAGCTGGATGGCCCACAGGAGGGCGAAACCGGTCAACAGGGGGAAGGCCACCAGCAGGGTGCGCTTGATGGTCCGGAATGCTAGGAAGAGCGCGATCAGAATCACGACGCTCGTGAGCGCAATCGCGATCGCCGAGTCTCGCTGCATCAGCAACAACATGTCGGCGGCCACGACGGAACCGCTCGACGCAAAGTAGGTCCGGCCGGAAGGTACAGTGATGCCGTCCATCGTGGACAGCGAGTGCAGATCTCTGGCGAACTCGATCGAGTTGCGTCCGTCGCGCAGGAGCACGCTGGGGTACACGAACACGAAATTCCCGATCGTGCCGTCACGGCCAACGAACTTTCGCTTAGTGCTCAACGGGACGTCATCGAGCGTGAAGGGTGAATCGACGTCCAGAGCGCCGCGCAACCGCAACAGCCGTTCCCGATCCTCGCCAGTCACCAAGTCCAGCGCCTCTTCGTCCACCGTCGTTCTGATGGCTCGGATTATCTCGAGCTTCGCTTGCTGATCCTGAGGAAACTTGTCGAAGATGCTCTCGACCTTGTGGATGGTCGGAAAGTCCGTGTCGTGCACTCGGATGCTGTCGATCACCTCAACCAACGCCACTAGATCCTCATGGTTGTCAGCCAGAATCACGCCGGGCGATCCGAGATCCTCGCCTTCGGCGTCCATCTTGAGATCATGGATCTTGGCTTTGACGCCCTGGAGTCCCGGCAAGTTGGCCCGCAGGTCTCGGAAGTCGTACTCGAAGCCGATCTGGGGTACGAACGGGAGCACAACGACCACTAGTCCTACGGCCGCAATCAACGCGATGCGGTGCCACCGGATCGGCCTGGTGTCCGACGGTGTCGGATCGCCCACGGTGACCCGGACCGCATGGATGACCCCGACCTTCTCGCCGAGGGTCACGAACCCGGGCAGGAGGAGAAGCATGGCCACCATTGAGGCCAGAATGCCCGTTCCGGCGATGAATCCGAAATCCGAGAAGCCCTTGAAATCCGCGACCACCAACGCGTAGAACGCCGCCGCTGTAGTGACGCCGGCGGTGACGATTCCCGAACCCGTCCTGACCACCGCCGCCTCCAGGGAGGCAAGCACATTCCCACCTTCCAGCCTGGTCTCGAGGTAGCGCGAGTACGTGTGGATACCAAAGTCGATGCCTAGGCCGAAGAGGATCACGAACAGGAACACCGTGATCGTGTTCAGCCCTCCGACCACCAGCGAGGCGATACCGAACGTCCAGATGATCGACAGCACGAGCGGGACGGCGATCAGGATCGCCGCAATCAGCTGTCTCGATATCCCGGTCACGAAGCCCACTGCTTTGCCGAACACCGTTCGGAAGCGTCCGAGGCGAAGCGGCTGCCGGAAAAACAGCACGATCAGGAGAATCTGCAGCGTCATGCCCCCGACCAGGTTGCGGAGCGCGTCGGTGGTCACGACCTGATATTCCTCCACGCGGTTCCGCACCTCTCCACCCAGTTCGACGAACATCGAGGGGTGGTAGCGGGAGGGCTCCATCTCCGCGATGAGGTCTTCCACGGTCTGGTACAAGCGCCGCGCGAACTCGAGATTCAGCGAGGTGCCGAACGGATAGCTCCGCAGCATCAGAATGCTACCGTCGGCCGTGGCGAGGTACTCGCTGGGCACCTGCTGCTCGTACCGCTCCTCGAGTTCCTCGAGAGTCAGCTCGTCGCTATCCGCGCTCGCATCCGGCTCGTCGCCGAAGAGGTCGTCCACGAACAGTGGGTTGATCCGGTTCTTTTCCCGTTGCACCCGGTTGTCGACGCTCGTCCGAATCTCGCGGAGCGTCTCGATGTCGGCGAGCAGTAACTGGTTCCGCTCGAAGAATTCGACTTCGTTGCGATACTCGACGTTCGCGATGTACGGCTCGTTGGTGGCCGGATTCTTCAGTTCCAGGAGCCGGGGGATCAGATCGTGCGCGAACCGCAGTGAAGCGTCGAAATCGTCGCTCTGAATCAGGGTCTCGAGCTTGTCGATACCGGCCACGTGCGCCCTGATCTCGTTGAGCGTCCTGACGCTCTGGTAATCCTCGGGAAGCAGGCTGGACAGATCGGTGTTAACGCTGAGCTTCGGTCCACCCTCCACAACCAGGCCACCAACCAGGGCGTACAGCGCGACTATGGTGACGATCAGGGCCATCAGGATGACGAGCCAGAACCGGCGGTAGACCAGTGTCACCGCAGCTTGCAGCAATCGATCGACTCGGAGCCAGGTCATATCGCGATACTTTCCTGTAGCCGGGGTCTGCCTGCCGTGAGATCGGTGCGACTAATTAGCGGGTATCCGGGACGTACTGTTTCAGGAGCGTGTGGGGCTCTCTCGGATACCCGTCCGAGTAGGACGTGAGCACCCGGATGTCATCGTAATCAGCGTCCGCCGCTCCCCCAGGTGTGCGGTTGGCGTCAGAGCTCAGCACGATGGCCTCCGGGCGGTCCGGCGGTTCGGAGCCGAATATCTCCACATAATCCTGGTAGATATCGCGTTCGATGGTGATCCATTCCCCCAGCCGCTCGGTTCCGCTATTCAGCACGATGACGTAGGGACGCCCTCTGCCAGGCCGGTACGCCACGACCCCTGCCGGTAGCGTGGAGCTCCAGGCATATCTGATCGAAATCGGTGTCCAGGGGAACTTCTTGCCGAATACGACCAGTACGGATGCCGGGGTATCGTTCCTCTCGGTGATACGTTCGTCGGCACCTGGAGGTACCTCGTTCACGCGCCAGCGCCAGCTCAGGATGGGATACTCGTCGATGCGCCACTCGAAGCTCTTCTTTCGCACCTCCAGATAGACCGAGACCGAGTGACCCTCCCTGTGCTCGTCCCTGATATGCAGATATTTGTTGCCGTCCTCCTCAGCGATCACCCAGCGAAAGACATCGATCTGTTTCCGCACCGCCTCTTCGCCGGTACCGGTGTCCCGATCCCGGCGCCACCGCCACCCGTCGGGGAACTGGCCGACCTCCTGTGATGAAAAGTCCTCGAACAGGGCGTTCTGCTGCCGCTGCTGTTCCACTTGGGGCGTTGCCGTTGGCGGAGCGGACAACCAGAAAAACAGCACTATTACGGCACCCAGCCCGATTCTCCAGAATTTGCCTCTCATGCTAGCTGACCCCCAAATCGAACCGCGGACACCATGGCGAAATGGTGACTGATACCCCACCAACGCTCGGTTGTCCCGGCCACAGACTGGCAAGCCGGCAACGCCGCGGTGTACCAGCGACTCCTGTCCCTGCTCCGAAGCGGGCGTAGGGAGACTGTTGACGGACTTGTGGCCGCACCCGGGCGCCGCGGCTTGGCATTGGATAGAGATCCAACCGGTCGCACATGAGTCAGCCAGAACGCTCAGGGCGCCCGAGAAGTGCACCCGCGAACCGGGCCCGGACCGCGTGAACTGTCACCGAAGGCTCACAGGATCAACCTAGGTGTACGGAAGCGCGAAATGCAAGGAACGACCACGCGTTAGTCGACCGTTTCGGTGACTTTGGACGGCTCGGCTTTAGCAAAATCCCAGCGACGCCTCATCTCACGCGCCGAATGCATGTGCATCAGGCCGGACGTTGCTCGTGCCTCAGACCGCAACTGACTGGCCTTCATCTTGAGCGAGTAGGCGAAAACAATGAACGTCGCGCCCGCGAAGAACGGCAACGCTAGTGGAAGCTGGCCGAAGATTGCCAGGATCATCACGATGAACGCGAACACATCGCGCTTCATC
>JBDHKN010000123.1:0-16628 GCA_039586365.1 Gemmatimonadota bacterium
AAACGAGCCTTTCTGCTCACCCTCCAAGCACGGGAACAGCACATCAAGCGGGAGCGGGCTACCTCGAATATCTGCTCCAATCAAGCTTTAGCCGCTTTGGCAACGACGGTCTATCTGGCAACATTGGGAAGACAGGGGATTCGCGAAATCGCCGATCAGAATACGCAGAAGGCCCACTACCTCTACGGGAGACTCGTGAAAGAGACTCCTGCTAAGCCTCTATTCGATCGGCCTTTCTTCAACGAATTCCCCATGGTGCTTCCCGAGAAAGCGGCCGAGGTACTGCTCCGGTTGGAGGGGAAGGGATTTTTTGCCGGAGTGGATCTGCATCGGCTTGATCCGTCGATCCCAAACGGGGCGTTGGGTATCGCGGTCACTGAGAAAAGAACCCGTGAGGAGATGGACGCTTTCGTTGAAGCGCTGAAGGAGGTGATCCGGTGAGCGGGACAAACAATCCACTGATCTTCGAGTTGTCCAAACAGGGACGACGGGGATATCGATTACCCGACTTGGATGTTCCTCACCGGGAGTTGGCCTCTCTGGTGGATCCGCATCTGCTCCGGGAACAGGAACCGAGACTGCCGGAGGTGAGCGAGGTGGACGTGATCCGACACTACACGGCTTTGAGCCGCCGCAACTACGGTGTGGACCTGGGTTTCTACCCCTTGGGGTCCTGCACGATGAAGTACAACCCCAAGATCAATGAACAGGTGGCCGCCTTTGAATCTTTTGTTCATCTCCACCCTCTACAGCCGGAAGGGAGTGTTCAGGGAATTTTGGCCCTGATGCACGAGCTCCTGGTTGGACTGTGCGAGGTCACCGGTATGTCCTGGGGTACCCTGCAGCCCTTTGCCGGAGCGCATGGTGAGTTTACGGGGATGAAGCTCTTCAAGGCCTGCTTCGAGAAGCGGGGAGAGACAGGTCGAACCAAGGTGTTGGTTCCGGACTCGGCCCACGGCACCAATCCCGCCTCCGCCCACCTGGCGGGCTTCGACGTTGTGGAGATTCGCTCCGACAGTAGGGGCCTGATCTCCCTGGAAAGTGTGAAGGATCATCTCGATCAGTCATTGGCCGGCATCATGCTGACCAATCCCAACACCCTCGGATTGTTCGAAGAGGACATCTTGGAGATTTCCGCGGCAATCCATCGGGCAGGCGGGCTCCTATATTACGATGGCGCCAATCTCAATGCCATCGTGGGTAAGGTGCGGCCCGGGGACATGGGCTTCGATGTGGTGCATCTCAATCTGCACAAGACCTTTTCCACGCCCCACGGGGGAGGGGGACCCGGCGCGGGACCGGTGTTGGTCTCCGATACGCTTCTGCCTTTCCTGCCCGTACCCGATGTTGTCAAACGGGATGAGGGATATCGTCTGGAAAACAACCGACCCGACACCATCGGCCGCCTCTCCGGCTTCTACGGCAACGTCGCGGTGATGGTCAGGGCCTACGCCTATCTTCTCACCATGGGCCGTGACGGCCTGGCCCGGGTGGGTGAGCTGGCCGTGTTGAACGCCAACTACCTCAGGGAGCGCCTGAAGAGAAGCTTCGCCCTTCCCCACGATAGGACCTGCAAGCACGAGTTCGTTCTTTCGGCACGGCCGCTGAAGGAACGGTTTGGAGTCACCGCTCTGGATGTGGCGAAACGTCTGCTAGACTTCGGTATACACCCGCCCACCGTATACTTTCCCCTGATCGTGCCGGAGGCGCTGATGATCGAGCCCACCGAAACCGAAAGCCTCGAGGTTCTGGACCGATTCGTCGAGGTGATGGAAACGATTCTCCAAGAAGCCAAGGAGAATCCGGATGTCCTCAAACTGGCGCCCAGTCGTACGCCGGTAGGCCGTATCGATGAGGTTCTGGCCGCCCGCAACCCGGTTGTTCGCTGGCATCCGGAGACCGGGGAATCCTCCGAACCCGGGGTACAATCATGATGCGTACCCCACTATACGAAAAACACCTGAGTTTAGGTGCCCGAATGGTCGAGTTTGCCGGGTGGGAGATGCCGGTACAGTACCCGACAGGGATTGTGGAGGAGCACCTCCGTGCTCGACGGGGTGCCGGATTGTTCGATATCTCCCACATGGGTCGTTTTCTCGTTTCCGGGCGGGACAGCCTGCCTTTTTTGCAGCACGCTCTGACCAACAATGCCGCCGCCCTGGAGCCGGGAAAGGCCCAGTACACGATGATTCCCAATGAGGGGGGCGGCGCCATAGATGACGCCTACCTGTACTGCCTGAACGCCCTGGAGTACCTGCTGGTGGTAAACGCGGCGAATCGGGACAAGGACTGGGAGCATCTGCAGTCGATACGCTCCGGCTACGCCGGGTTGGAGTTGGAGGACCGAACCGCCGATTTGGCTATGATCTCCCTCCAAGGTCCTGAGTCACGTCATATTATGATCTCCTGTCTTGGGGAGGAGGCTCTTCCCGAGCCCGGTCGCAACAACCTGACCGCAATCTCAAGCCTGGGCTCGACACTTACCGTTGCCCGCACCGGGTACGCGGGAGAACCCCTGGGCTTCGAGCTCTTCGTGCCTGAACAATCCCTAGACAGGGTGTGGGACGATTTCTTGGCCGCAGGAGCAGCGCCGATCGGCCTCGGCGCCCGGGATACGCTGCGCCTCGAGGCCGGTCTTCCCCTCTACGGGCATGAACTGGGCATCGATCCGGAAAACGAGGAGATCCCTATCTTTGCCTGTCCTTTGGCCCGCTTTGCCGTGAGCTTCAGCCCCTTGAAGAAACAATTCATCGGCAGGCATCCGTTGCAGGATCAATTTGCAGTTTACAGGAAAATCGTTAAGCGGGATTATTCGAACCTGCAGTCACTGCCGCGCATCGTGGGACTCTTCGAAGGAAGTGCAGGACAAGGGGATCGCCCGTCAGGGCGCAGGAGTCTTCGTAGAGGATCGGCAAGTCGGCTGGGTAACCAGCGGCACCATGGCCCCGTATTGGATTTTCGAAGGAGAAGGTCTGTGCAGTACTCTGACCGATCGGAGTGACCGGAGAGCCATCGGCATGGCTCTGTTGGACGCAGCTATCGAAGCGGAAACAGAGATCGAGATCGACGTCAGGGGAAAACGTCTCAAAGCTTTGACCGTTCCTTACTTGCTGCGGTCGGAAGCCCCTCCCTACGCCCGGCCGGTTCCTTGGGGGCAGGGTGAAGAGGTACCCGAGATGGCTGGACCGTCCCTCAAATTTCCGGAGAAGGTACAAGAGCTGCTGCGGAGATGCATTGACAATACACAGTGGCGGCAGCAACGGTGCATCAATCTGATCCCTTCGGAAATGACCCATTCGCCACTGTCCAGGCTGCTGTCGATCATGGATCCTTCCTTCCGCTACGGCGAGCACAGAAAGATCAAGGCATTCAAAGACGCCGAGGTGTTTTACTATCAGGGCACCGGTTTCATCGACGAGGTGGAGCGGTCCCTGGTCGAGGAGCTGCGAAGCTACTTGGGCTGTCGAGAAGTCGAAACCCGTGTGGTAAGCGGCCAGATGGCCAATATGGCCCTGTTCAGTGCCCTGGTGGATTACCTGAATCGGGACGATCGCAGGAGCGAACCCCGGCGGATTCGCTCGATCATGAACAACCATATAATTAGAGGCGGTCATCTCAGTGCCCAGCCGATGGGGGCTTTGAGGGATTTTGTGGCCCGGGACCCGGCCAGGGAAGCTCCAGCGGTCATCAACTTTCCCGTCTGTGAGTCCGATCCGTACAGGATAGATACAGCCCGGCTGCACGGGCTCCTTGAACAACACCGACCCGAATTGATCATCCTGGGCAAGAGCATGATTTTGTACCGGGAACCGGTCCAGGAGATAAAACGGATCGTGGAACAGCTGTCCCTCGACACGGTGGTCATGTACGACATGGCCCATGTGCTGGGTCTGGTGGGGCCCCATTTCCAGGAACCCTTCGTTGAAGGGGCTGATATCGTTACCGGGTCGACCCACAAGACCTTCTTTGGCACCCAGCGGGGAATCCTGGCAGCGGATTGGGTGGAGGAAGACCCACGCTATGGGTTTTGGGAATCGATCCAGCGGCGCACCTTCCCCGGCAGTGTGAGCAACCATCATCTAGGTACGCTGCTCGGTCTGCTTATGGCGGCCTATGAGATGAACGCCTTCAAAGGAGACTATCAGAAGGCAGTGATCGGTAATGCCAAGAGATTTGCCCGGGCTCTGAAGGATGCGGGGCTGACCGTTGCTGGAGATCCTCAACTGGGACATACAGAAACTCACCAGGTGGTTGTAGAGATCGGCTACTGTCAGGGTGTGGAGGCAGCCCGCCGGTTGGAGGAGAACAATATCATCGTCAACTTCCAGGCCTCTCCCCGCGAGGAGGGTTTCACCGCATCCGGAGCCCTGCGTATGGGGGTGTCGGAGATGACCCGATTCGGTATGGAGCCGGAGGATTTCCAAACCCTGGCGGGGCTGATCAGGGATGCGGTTGTCGACGGAAAATCTGTCCGGGATGAGATCGTTCGACTGCGAAACCGCTTTCTGGATCTGCGCTACTGTTTCTCCGATGCACAGCTCGATGGTCAGGTCGAGCGGCTGCACGAGTTGATCTGAAAATCCTGTCTATCGAAGAAGCCGGGAGCGAAGACCTTACAGAGATTCTTCGTCCGCAAAATATGGAAAGGTACGATCGAAGGAACGAAGGTCATGAGTAAAAAAATTCCGTGGCACGAACAGGATTCTTTCTGGAAAGAAACGCTGCCGGTGCTTTTTCCGGAGAGCCGCGTACAGGAGGCCGCGCTGGAAGTTGAGCAGTTCCTCGCTCTGACCGGGCTCCCTCCCGGTGGTGCGGTTCTCGATCTCTGCTGCGGGATCGGCCGGCATTCGCTACAGCTGGCCCGGAAGGGTTTCCAGGTGACCGGAGTGGATCGAACCCAAGCCTATTTGGATAGAGCCGCCGGGGCGGCCAGACGGGAAAAGGTCCGTATCGAGCTTGTACGCGAGGATATGAGGAAATTTCGCAGACCAGAGAGCTTCAACGCAGTGATCAATCTGTTTACATCCTTCGGCTATTTCGAGGATCAAAAGGATGACCGCACGGTAATTGGCAATATCTATGCCTCTCTGCGATCTGGTGGTGTGCTCGTCATGCAGCTGATGGGGAAGGAAGTGCTGGCTCGTATCTTCCGTCCGAGGGACTGGTACGAGCAGGATGGCATACTGGTGTTGGAGGAGAGGAAAGTCACGCAGCATTGGTCCTGGGTTGAGAGCCGTTGGATCCTGATCTCTGGACAGAGTCGAATCGTTCTTGATCTGTCCCACCGGTTATACTCGGCTGCGGAGCTGTCTTGGTTGTTGCGGGATTGCGGATTCGAGCGGGTAGCTGCGTTTGGTGACCTGGGAGGTGCTCCCTATGACGAGCGAGCTAACCGACTGGTGTTGGTCGCTAGAAAAACTTGATCCGACGAATTTTCAGCTTCGCTGGGAATCCGGCGATCGTGGCTGAATCATGGCCGCAGTTATACCGGAGGGTGCGTTTCAAACAGGAATTGAAGTCAGGGTTCAGATGAGAAACGAAGACACAGTCTCAAGCAATTCCCCTGCGCTGAAAGGTTTCAGGATAAGACCGGAGGCTCCCGATTGGTGCATCTGTCGGTCATCCTCGGGAATCGAGCCGGCGCTCAGTATAACGATCGGAATGCTCGCCGTTTCAGAGTCGGTTTTAAGAACCTCGGTAGCCTCCAGCCCATTCATTCCCGGCAGCTGTAGGTCCATCAAAATCAGATCGGGTCTATGAAGCCGGGTGAGTTCGAGGGCTTTTTCCGCGTCTCCCGCCTCAATTATCCGGATCTTTTTCAGATCCAGGATCGTACGTATTAGCTTCCGGTTCAGAGGTGAATCATCGACCACCAGAACCGTTTTGCCGTCCATCGATCCGTTTTCTTTCACCCCGTGTCCTTACACGCCTTCAACTGACCAGATCTTCGAGCTCGTCCACTATACGGTGATCGAGTTTTCCGGCTTCCACTTCTTCCCGCAGAATCCCGAGTGCCTGTTCCTTCCGCATCGCTTTTCGGTAGGGCCGTTCGGTTACCAGGGCATCGTAGATGTCCACGACACACATGATCCGGGCTGCCAGGGATATCTCACCCCCTTTTAGACCGTCGGGGTAGGAAGAGCCGTCCAGTTTCTCATGATGGTGCCGTACTACATCCAGGGCGAGACCTAGGGTGGCTTTCAGCGGAAGGCAGATACGATAGCCGATATCCGGATGATTTTTCATCACGTCCCACTCTTCATCTTCCAATTTTCCCGGTTTGTTGAGGATCTCCTCGGAAATGCCGATTTTGCCGACATCGTGGAGGATGCCCCCCAGCCGTAGGGCGAAGACCTCTTTCTCACTCATCTGAAGTCTCTTGCCTAGGGCAACAGCCAAGTTGGCCACCCGTTGGGTATGTCCCAACGTATAGTTGTCCTTCGCCTCCACGGCGCTGGCCAGAGAGAACAGTGCGTTTTCCACGCTGACCAGTTTCTTGTTCAGCTCTCGGACCCGCACCAAAGCGCGGGTTCGGGCAAGAAGCTCTTCACGATTGGCAGGCTTGGTAATAAAATCATCGGCTCCGGCCTCGATCCCTCGCACCTTGGCCTGCAGATCATCCAGAGCTGTGATCAGTATAACGGGCACGAAGCGAGTATTGTCCCGTGCCTTGATGCGTTTGCATACTTCATAGCCGTCGAGCCCTGGCATCATGATATCGAGAAGCATCAGATCGATCCGGGTGTTGCCGAGTAGGGTTAATGCCTCTTCGCCGCTGTAGGCCTTCAACACCTCGTAGCCCTGGGGAAGCAGGTACCCTTCGAGGAGTTTGACGTTGCGGCGGTCGTCGTCCACAACGAGGACACACGGTTTTTCCTCCCCGTGCTCTGCGGACGGACGGGTGAAGTAGAATAACCCGTTGTTTCCTCTACTCTTTGCCTGCTCCAGGGCGGACATGACTTTTCGAAGAAGCCCTTCTCTGTCCGGAGCATCAACGGGGAAGGAAGCCATTCCCACACTGAGTGTAATCTCTCCGGAGAAGCGCTTTTCAACAGCCCGGCGAATACGGTCCCCGGCCACCTGTGCAACTTCAGCCGAAGTTTTCAGTAGCAGAAGGGAGAAGAGGTTTTGGCCGCAGCGGCAGGCCAGATCGACTTCCCGGATATTTGTCTCCAAGAGATTGCCGATCTCTCGCAGGTTTTCATCGTCATCCGTGAACGCGTCCAGTTGGAGAAAGGCAAGTGTGAAGGGATCACCGCTTCGTTCCGAACGCAGGAGCTCCCTGTCCAACTCAAGAAGGAAGAGGTCGGTTTCGAACAAATGGGTAACCCGATCACGGAAATTCTCTCCCGGTTTCGGCTTTGAGATCCACTCCTGACTATGCTGCATGGGTTGCTCTCCTCAGGTTGCAGTGGAAAACGGCAGCTCAAGGACAAATATAGTGCCCTGATGTTGCTGTGTATTTTCCGCCCGTATTTGTCCCCCCTGTAGTTCCACCAGACGTTTGGCCAGAGCCAAGCCGCTGCCCCGGGCCAGATCGATGTGGTCTGTGCTCGATTTTACCTGTTCGAAAGGTTTGAAGATACCCTCCAGAATCTCCCGAGAAATTGCCACATCGAAACAGTCAACCCGGAATTCCAGGGATTGCGCTTTCAAACCTTTGTCGCTGATTCGGACACCTAGCTGAACATGACCGCCGTCGGGGGTAAGGGCTACCGCTTTGCTCAAAATATTAAAGAGGACCTGCTTGACTTTCCGAACGTCGAGGAAGATATCTTCTGGAAGAGTTTCCGCCTGCAGGGTGATGCTTATTCCATGTTTGAGGGCTTTCTCTCTCAGGAGCATCAGAGTACCCTCTAGGATCTCCGGCAGGTATGCGGGTTCACTCTGCACTTCCAGCATTCCCGCATCGATTTTCGTAATTTCAACAATATCATTGATCAGGTCCAATAATTCTCGTGCGCTGTCCAGAACATCCCGCAGATACTCCTCTTGAGTTTCGGTTAGCTCCCCGACCTGTTCATCCACCACCAGTTCCGTAAATCCTATGATGTGGTGCAGAGGTGTGCGTAGCTCGTGGCTCATATTGGCAAGAAATTCGCTCTTTGCAAGGTTGGCTTCCTCGGCCAGAGCCTTGGCCTCGCGTAGACCCTGCTCCGCCCTGATACGTTCAGTGATGTCTCGGAATACAAGGATCTGGCTGACCGGCTGCTCCTGTTTGAATACCCAGGATCGACGCAGGCTGTAGCTTCGCCGGTTCTCCAAAATTTTAAAAACAGACTCCTTTTCCTCAGCCTGGGGATCTCCGGGTATTTGACCCACCATTGGCAGTCCCGTCGGAACGAGTTCTTGCACCGTTCTTCCGATCAGGGATTTCCCGACGTGACGAAAAATCTTGTCTGCGGCGGTATTGACAGACACTATTCGTCCGGAAGGATTGGCCACGAGCACGCCGTCACTCATGTTGCTGACCGCCATCTCATAGGAGGTAGAAACGATGTTGCCAAACTGATAGTAAAGAAGGTTCCAGGTGATGATCAGGCCGGTGATCAGGAAACCAAAGGGAGCGAAATCCAATCCCGGCAACGGCTTGATATCGAGCATGTCGAAAAAACTTCCGATCCAGGGAAAGATCACAGCTAGGATCAGCAACCCTGCCTGTCTGCGCTCAATCGACTTTTCCCGAAGATAGATACGAAAGAGCAACACCATTCCGACCAGCAGCAACAGGTAGGTATAGGAGATCACAAAATATAACCAGGGTCCCCAGGATCGGGTCAGAAGAACAAACGGCCCGGAGGTGTCCAAGTGCATATTTGAGGCGATGAGATGGTGATATCTGTTGGTCCCCATCAGCACGACGGTGGCAACAGCAGGAATGCTCAACGGAACGAGTACCTCGGTACGCAGCCAGCGGCCGAGTCCGGAATAAGTGGTGATGAAGGCGAACCAGCTGACTGAGATGAACGCTCCTGCTCCGAACTGCAGATTCTGGGCGAGAATTTTGGGAGCAAGCGCTGTTAAGGTGAGCTCCATGGCGTAGCCGAACATCCACAAGCTCAAATCCCAGAGCAGAAGAGCCGCGTAGCGGCTCCGCACCGATGCGCCGCGCCAGATGAAGACCCCGCAGATAGCGGTAATGGAAGTGGCCAGGAGAATCGGTACCGTATATGGAGTCAATTGCCAGGATAATGCGCTCATCGGTTTGGTGTGAATTATAGCCTGAAAGCACGGAGATGATTAATCCCAAGCAGGTAAAAACTGGGTGGCACGACCGTCGGTCAGATCGAGGGATAGATGATTTAGCAGTCAGCGAATAAGAAGAGCGGCCAGGGGTATGAAGACTCCGACCTTTACCAGCACCGCAAGAAGCACATACACCCAGGGCTGTGCTTCTTCCATCTTTGCCAGTCCCACGCTGATCAGCGCGATCTCCCAAACAGAGATGAGGGCGTGGATCAGGGGCGTTATCCCGCGGCCGTAAACGTCTAGGGCGATTGTTGTCCAATCGACAAGCCAGGTCACCGGCATCGGAATCAGCAGCCCGAAACCGACGACATTCATAATCCAATCGAAGTCGCTCTCCTTTCCCATTCCCCTAAGGATGAGATGAACAAGCGCGCTGGCCAGCAACCAACAGGTCAGACCGAAGAGAGGAAGAAAGAAGATTTCCGCCGTGTAGTATTGATCGGTAGCAATAAAGGTGAGGTAGGAAGGGTAGAAAGGAGTACGGTCGAGAAGACGGAGAGCCAGAATCGAGGTCAGAGAAGTAATCACGAATCGAACGAGTATAGCCCACAGTCCCCAGTAGGGGGCGGGCTTGGGCTGAAGTCTCTTGAAGGCCCGCGACGGATTATACAGCCCCTGAAACCAGATTCTAATAAACGTCATCATCGTTACACGACCAGATTTCAGTATATGTCTAACTGCGATTCGGTCAAGGAGACTCATCGACGGGTCCCAGCCCTTGACCAGTCCGGGCTTGATCCGGATGATCACAGACAGGATGTACAGGGAGGAATAATGAAGAAATACGCTATTTGCAATGAGCTTTTTGGAGACATGGCTTTTCAGGATTCCTGTTCCCTGCTTCAGAAGCACGGGTATCACGGCATAGAGATTGCTCCGTTTACTCTGTTTGACGAGCCAGGACGATTCAGATCGGATCAGATCAGTGAGATACGTCGCGTGCTGGTAGACCACGATCTGGAGTTTACCGGGCTGCATTGGCTTTTTCTCAAACCTGAGGGATTGCATATCACCACTCCGGACGAGGCGATCCGCCGTCGATCTTGGGATCATCTCAAACGGCTGGTGGATCTTGCGGGACAGCTCGGTGGAGGTGTTCTGGTGCTGGGGTCTCCGAAACAGCGCCACAGCGTCGGCATCAGCAGGCAGCAGGCTACGGCCTACCTGGAAGAAGGTCTGCACCTGGAAGAAGGTCTGCGGTCTCTAGGAGATTTCACCGCCCAGAGGAAGTGCACCATCCTGCTGGAGTCTCTGTCCAGCAGCACCACCGATGTGGTCAATACCATTGCCGAGGCTGAAAGTTCAATTGGACGGATCGGGCATCCGGCAATTCAAGGTATATTTGACTTCCACAACTGTACCGACGAGACCAAGAGATGGGAGGAGTTGATCGAAGATCACTTCACGATCTTCCGTCATGTCCATCTCAACGAGGTCAACGGCAGTTATCCCGGCACGGGAAGCTCCGACTTTCTTCCCGCCTTCAAGAAGCTGGCGGAGAAAGGGTATGGGGGCTGGATCTCTCTGGAAATCTTCCACGTACCCGAAGATCCTGGACTGGTGCTGGCCGAGACCAAGCGGTTTCTCGATGGGATGAAGGAGGCGCTGGGATAGATAATATGCTTCGTATCTGCGATCTCCACTGCGACACCGCCCTGCTCTGGCAGGCTGGGACATCCCTGGAAGATACGTCCCTGCATGTCAGCCTGCCGTATCTACAACAGGGGAAGGTGGGGCTCCAGGTGTTCGCCGCCTACGTTCCGGCATCCCTGCCGAAAGATCAGCGCTTCTCCTTTGCCAGACAGACGATCGACCGCTTGAAAAACGAAATTCAGAGATATCCCTCCCAGATCGCTCTGTGCCGCAATAGCTATGAGGTTGAGGCGGCCGTAGCAGGGGGTAAGATTGCCGCCCTCCTGGCAGTTGAAAGCGGAGATGCCATAGAGAACGATCTAAAAAAGCTGGAGACACTCCACAAAATGGGTGTACGGCTCTTGACCCTAATTCATTTCAAGAGCAATGACTGGGTGATTTCCTCGAATGACAAGGAACCAAAGCTCGACGGCCTTTCCGAGTTTGGGGAAGAGGTGGTGACAGGGATGAACGATCTGGGGATGATTGTTGATGTTTCCCACGCCCATGATCGGACGGTAGAGAGGGTTCTCGAATGCAGCCGAGCTCCGATCGTAGCCTCCCACTCCTGTATGTATGGTATCTGTCCGATCCCGCGAAACATAAAAGACGACCTGATCCGTGGCATAGCCGCAGGAGGAGGTGTCGTTGGAATCGCCTTTCAGCCCGCCTTTCTGGATTGCGCCTTCAGGGAGATCGTGGAAAAACGAGGCAAGGATGTGTTTTCCGAGCTCGATCGTTTGACCAGACAGGCAGGCTCCAACGGCGCCGAACTGGGTCGGGCCTGGATGAAATTCGTCAGAGATTTCAAGAACATGAGGCAACAGGAAAGAGTCCCCCTGGAAAAGCTCCTCCAACATGTCGATTACCTCGTCGATCTGGGCGGAGAGGATCACGCAGCTTTCGGCTCGGATTTCGACGGTATACCCGACACACCCGAGGGCGTCGACGATTGTAGGGGTTTCCTCAACATCCTTGAAGGGCTACGTCTACGCGGCTACACACGGAGGCGGCTGGAGAAGATCTGCTGGTCCAACTTTTTCCGCGTGTTCAGATCTGTCTGCGGATAGAGGATTACCTCTTCGGCGCATTCTCTCACTTACCGCTACTGCCCATCGTCAACAAGTCCGGCTTGAGCCGTGTACAGGTCCGCATACAACCCCGGTTGGTCCCTCAGCTGTTCATGGCTTCCCCGCTGCGCGATGCCCGCTTCGGTGAGTACGATGATCTCGCCGGCGTTTCGGATCGTAGACAGGCGGTGGGCGATGATCAGAGTCGTGCGTCCTTCGATCAGCTTTCCCAAGGCTTCCTGAATGATCATCTCGGTGTGGGTGTCGAGGGAGCTGGTAGCCTCATCCAGAATGAGGATACGGGGATTCTTCAGAAAGGCCCGGGCAATGGAGATCCTCTGCTTCTGACCACCTGAGAGTTTGATGCCCTTCTCGCCGATATGGGTGTCATAGCCCGAGGGAAGTTCGAGGATGAACTCGTGCGCTCCGGCATGGCGGGACGCCTGCTCGACCTCCTCCTCCGTCGCCCCGGGCTTACCGTAGGAGATATTGTCCCGGATCGTGCCTGTGAACAAGAATACGTCCTGCTGTACCATGCCGACCGCCGCCCGTAGGGATTGCAGGCTGACGTGCCGCACGTCGCTGCGGTCAACCAGCACCCGTCCCTCCTCAGGTTCGTAGAAACGAGGAATCAGGTTGCAGAAGGTGGTCTTGCCTGCACCGGAGGGTCCCACCAGAGCTACTACACTTCCAGGATCGATCGAGAGGTTCAAATTTCTCAGCACGTGGCGCCGGGTATCGTAGCTGAAAGTGACATTCTCAAAATCGATCCGACCCTCAACAACGCTCAATTTCACAGCCCCTGGGACCTCCCGAATATCCGATTCTTCGTCCATGATCTCGAAGAAGCGCCGCAGACCGGCACCCATGCGCTGTACCATCTCCACGGTGCGGGACAGGCGTTCGATCGGTTCCAGGTAGATTCCCACGTAGAACAGAAAGGCGACCAGAGTACCAAGACTCATGCCTCCGGAGATCACAAACAAACCTCCAGCAACGATGATCACCAGTCTGGAAACATCTCTCATCAGGAAAACACCGCCGTAGAAGGAAGCAAGGATCCAGAGAACGGAGCGCCAGGAACGGTAATAGGTCCTGTTCAGATCGTCGAAGTTCTCCCTCTCCTGTTTCTCCCGAGTGAAGGACTGCATGACTCGAATCCCGGAGATAATGTTCTCCACCTTGGCGTTGATACCGGCAATGGCATCGTTGATTCCCTCGAAACCCCGGCGAATCCGGCCGCCCAGCACACCCGAATAGGCCGCCATGATCGGGACGGGAATCAGGCAGATCAAGGCCAACTTCCAGCTCATTGTAAAGAGCACGATGTAGGAACCGAGGAGCGTGGTCACGGCCAGAAAAATATCCTCCGGGGCGTGGTTCACCGCGTCGGTTACCCTGCCGATGTCGTTGATCATACGGGACATCAGTTCTCCGGTCTGCCGGTTGTCGAAGAAGCGAAAGGAGAGGGTCTGCAGATGGTAGAAGAGATCGCGGCGCATATCCTTCTCCATCTTCACCGCCATCAGGTGTCCCGCGTAGAGGGTGTAGAAATTGCATCCGTACTTCACCAGCATCATCGAGGTAATCAGCAGGCCCAACTGGAATACGGCTTTCAAGTTTCCGGCGGGAATCAGAGAATCCACCATGATCTTGAGCAGATATGGTACGGCGATGGTCATGGCGGATATAAGGGTTACAGCGACCAGGTCGCTCGCCAGCAGATACCAGTAAGGTTTGTAATACAATAGTACCCGTCGGATCATACCGGCGGCCGATTCTTTCTGTGCTCGGACCGACCCTTAATGTGCTTCTTGTTCCGGTACATCGATTTGTCCGCCTGTACGAGAAGCTCGTTGAGGCTGACCGGATTCTGGGGATCAAAGGTGGCCACTCCCATGCTTATGAAAAAAGAGTATGGTCGTTGCACCTTGCGATTGTAGGCTTCAAGGTTTTTTCTCAGACGGCCGAAGAGCACTTCCGCATTGATTTCGGGTTTCTCAGTAATGAGAACAACAAACTCATCCCCGCCGATGCGGGACAGAATGTCGGATTCCCTGAAGGTTTGCCGAATTATCTGGGCAGCGTCCACTAGTGCCCGATCTCCTTCATGATGTCCGAAGCGGTCGTTGATTCCCTTCAGTCCGTCCAGGTCTGCGGAGACCAGGAGCATGCCCCGTCGAGTCCTAGCTGCGATCTTGATCTGCTGCTCCGCTAGGATGAAGAATCCTCTTCTGTTGTACAGTCCGGTGAGCTCGTCGGAAAGACTCAGGGTGCGCAGTTCTTCTAATACCCGCTGTCTATCTTTGAGGTACTGTGTCGCTCTGGACACGCTGATAATCACGGCGATCAACAGAACCGCTGCCATTCCGAAGAGCACAACCGAAGACAGGTTGATCAGGGATCTAAGTTTCTGCTTCTCGGCACTTATATCGTAGTAGATCTCGAAAACACCGATCAGTCTCCCCCCTCGGATGATTGGGACATAGGTTTCGACCACGTCTGTGCTTACGTACCGGTTCTCAAATGACATACCGCCCCTCTCCACCGGTTCGGCCAGAACCTTCGGGTCAGCTATCATCTGGCGGAAATATGGATCCTGATTCACCTCGCCTATCTCGTCGGATTTGCTGGAGTAGAGGATCCGTCCGGATGGTGAATAGATCCGCAGCCGAACGAACTGGGAGTCCTGCTCGATTTTCCGGATTTGATTGATAATTTCCTCTGTCAGTGAGCCAGGCTTTAGTTCCTGGTCGTCTACGACGATCAATCCGCTGAGGTATTTCGCAATGCCTACCGCCTCA
This sequence comes from Gemmatimonadota bacterium, assembly GCA_039586365.1. Taxonomy (GTDB): domain Bacteria; phylum Gemmatimonadota; class Gemmatimonadetes; order Gemmatimonadales; family GWC2-71-9. Next base: position 14,756 of record JBDHKN010000123.1, read on the forward strand.
TTCACGGTAAACTCTTCGAGGAGTCGGGTGATGTTCGGGTATTGGTGAAAGAGCGTGAACAAGGGGAACAGGACAATCGTTATGATTGACACTACCACGATGGCTGTGAGAAACGTGGGTCTGGAGTAGGTAATTCCGTCAACGGTCTCGAGCTTCATCTATACCTTCAAAATACCCTACCGCGACAGGTGCATGCAACCAGATTTTCCCCAAACTGTGTCACCTCAGCTGCGTGAGCTCGGTGAGCACATTGGCAGAGGACTTGGGGTGAAGGAAGGCGATCCGGCTGCCGTGGGCGCCGGAGCGGGGAGTCTCGTCGATCATCCGGATCTGTTTACCCTTCAGTTCTGCGATCTGTTCTTCGATATCATCCACCTGATAAGAGATATGGTGCATCCCTTCCCCGCGCTTTTCGATGAACGTGGAGATCGGACTGTCGGTAGAGGTCGGTTCGAGGAGCTCTATGTTCACCTCTCCGAGGCGAAATACCGCAAGGCGTACCTTCTGGTCATCTACAACTTCCGTTCCCCCGTACTCCATCTTCAGCACGTCTCTGTAGAAGGGTATGTGTTCGGCCAGAGAGCGGACCGCAATGGCGATATGATTAATTTGTTCGATCATCCCGTCCCTCCTTGAGGAAGTTCTGTATCTGTTCATTGATCAAGGCGTACGGACATGCATCGCGCCTGTAAAGGGTGTCTACCCAATCCGGAAGCTGTTTGGAGACCTCGATGCGAACGTCCATCAGCTGGTGAATTTTACGATTCAACACTCCCATCAGCTCCCTCTCCAGGCGGTACCGACGTTTCTGTTCCAGCTTGCCGGAGCTTGCGATCTCCTGCCGGAGGCGAGTGATTGCCTCCCGTAGCAACCCAATCCCCTCGTCGTTTGCGGCGCTGGTCATGACAATCGGGTTGGTCACGGTATCGTCTCCGGGATTCTTGAAGCTCAACACGTACTCCACTTCATTCCGCAGCTTATCCGCCCCAGGCATATCTTTCTTGTTGATGATGAAGATATCTCCTATTTCCATCACTCCGGCCTTCATCGCCTGAATTTCGTCGCCCGCGCCCGGCATAAGGACCAGAAGTACGATATCGGAGAGTTCTACGATCTTTATTTCGGTCTGTCCGACGCCGATCGTCTCGATGAAGATCGTGTCGTACCCTGCGGCGTCCAAGACTTTAAGAACGTCTCCCGTCGCGGCGGCTACGCCGCCGAGAAATCCTCGGGAGGCCATGGAGCGGATGAACACTCCAGGGTCGGTGGCGTGCTCTTGCATGCGCAGACGGTCTCCCAGGATAGCTCCCCCGGAAAAGGGCGAGCTGGGGTCTATGGCGATCACAGCTACCTTGTGCCCGGATTGACGTTCCAGGGTGATCAGCCTGTCGACCAGGGTGCTTTTGCCGGCGCCGGGACTTCCCGTAACTCCCAGGATCACGGCACGGCCCGTGTCCGGGAACAGGGAGTCCGCTAAAGGCTCTGCCTCCGGCTCGAGGTCTTCAATCAGCGAGATAGCCCGGGCAATAGCCCGTACATTCCCGCGGCGGATGTTATCGGCCAGATCCATGCTCGATGAACTCGACGATCTGTTCTGTGCTCGTGCCCGGACCGAAAACAGCCAGCACCCCTTTCTCTTTGAGCAAGGGAATATCTTCTTCCGGAATGATACCTCCTCCGATGACCTTTATGTCTTCCGCACCGTTTTCCTTGAGAAGATCCACTACCCGCGGAAACAGTTCGTTATGGGCTCCGGAGAGTAGACTCAAACCCACGAAATCCACGTCTTCCTGGATTGCGGTCTGTACTATGGCTTCCGGGCTCTGGCGGATCCCGGTGTAGATGACCTCGTAACCCTCGTCCCGGAGCGCCC
>JBDHKN010000065.1:0-43485 GCA_039586365.1 Gemmatimonadota bacterium
TGGATGCTGAGTAGCCGATAGCGTGGTAGCCCGGCACGCTGCCCTAAGCACTCCAGGGATCCCTTCGCCCCTCCCCGTCCAGGCTGCATCAGATCTCAAGGAAGACCATCACCCTGAGGTGTTGTCCCACGAGGGTCGGGGCTCACGGCAGCAGTCAATCACTTCGAGCGCTCGTGGCGCGGATGGCACGTATGACGTACACTACATGATGCGCCAAGTCCTACTCACGAGTGTCTGTCGTCCCCTGGGGGTCCGCCACGGCGACTCCCCGAGCGTGGGGTACGAGTTGCTGCACGAACAGGTGACCCGCGCCCAGGGTTTGTTCAGCCCCCGCTCTCACCATACCCAGTTCTCGCTGGAGTACATCGCCGAGAACATCGAGGCTCCCACGACGGTGCTGCAGTATCCCTCTCGAAGAGAACTCGTCCGCGAGCTCAGGCGCGGGTACGAGTTCGTGGGTGTGGCGTTCGTCCTGGCCACGTACCACCGCATGAAGGAGGTTGTGACTCTAGTGCGGAGATACTCGCCGCAGTCGAAGATTGTGCTGGGCGGGTATGGGACGGTGGCGCCCGACGAGCTGCTTCGACCCTTTAGCGACTTTGTCTGTCGCGAGGAGGGAGTAGGCTTCATGCGGCGCCTCTTGAGCGAACCCGAGATCCCGATGCCGTACCGGCACCCGCTGATCATCAACCCGCTCCGGGTGTTCGGGAAGGAAACCTCGCGGACTGGGATAGTGTTCGGCGGCCTGGGATGTCCGAACGGGTGCGACTTCTGCTGCACCTCGCATTTCTTCAAACGCAAACACATCCGCCTGCTTCCTACAGGGGCCGACATCTACCAGGTGATCGAGCGCTACCTCGAGGTCGATCCCAAGCTCGCCATCCTGATCCTGGACGAGGATTTTCTGCTCAACCGTCGGCGCGCCATGGAGTTTCGGGAAGCAGTCCTCCGGGGCGGAAAACCACTCTCCATCTTTGTCTTCGCCAGCGTCCGCGCCTTGAGCCAGTACACGGTGACCGAGATTCTGGAGATGGGGATCGACGGGATGTGGATCGGTTACGAGGGAACGCGGTCAGGTTATGCGAAACAGTCGGGCCGGCCGGTCGCAGATATCTTTCGCGAGTACCGCGAGCACGGAATCAGCATCCTGGCCTCCATGATCGTGGGCTTCCCCTACCAGACGCCCGAGATCATCGCAGAGGAACTCGCGGGCCTCCTCGCACTGCGACCGGTGCTCGCACAGTTCTTGATCTACGGCCCTTGTCCCGGCACTCCATTCTACGAGCGGGTCGTCCGGGAAGGGATACTGCTGCCAGAGGTGGCCGAGGATGCCGAGCGATTCTATCGCCGGGGGACTGGGTTCCACGCGATGGTCAGCCATCCATCGATGACGTCCGAACAGATCGAGGCTGCCCAAGAGTTTTGCTACCGGGAAGATTTCCGGAGTCTGGGACCGGTGCTGCACCGCTCGGTAGAGCGCTGGCTCGAAGGATACCTCAAGCTGCGGGAGTCGCCCAGCGCGTTGCTTCGCGCCAAGGCGGAGCTGATCGCGGCCGACCTCAGGAGAGCTTATCCCCTGTTCTTGGTGGGCAGGCTGCTCGGCCCGACAGCGCAGGTACGGAGTTGGATTGGCAGGCTCCAACAGCGGATCCATGTGGCCCTGGGAAGTCCCACCTGGAAGGAGCGTCTCCAGTCGGTGGCGGCTGTGGGCATGGGTCTCTGGACGGGACTTACGCTCAGATTGGGCCTGTTCCAGCACCCGCCGCTAGTAAGGCACACTTTCAGGATGCCGGACGCGCGTCCCGGGCGGGCTTGGAGGCGCTTGCGCCGCGGGGATCCCGCTGGGCATTCGATCCAGGTGGAGCGCCGACCCGCCTCCACGGTGTGGGTGTTCCTGGAAGGACGGCTCACGGCAGCGGCAGCCGGACGGTTCGTTGCGGATCTCCAAGCTGCCCTGGCACGCCGCAAGGATCGAGTGGTGCTGGACCTGGCCCGCCTTGCTGGCCTGGAGGACGGTGCCGTGGGTGAGCTGGTAGCGGGGCTGGCAGGCTATCGCGATCGGATCCGCGTCATTCTCCCCCGCGTGGGAGAGTTCGCGGCACTGGCAGCGATCTTCCCGCTCTACCAGTAAGCTTTTGACGTTCTGCGGTGGCCTCTCGACAGGGGGGCCGATCTCTGTGGTCCTTTCCTGCAAGAAACGCCTGCGATAGTGGGCTCGACCCGCGTTGTCCCCTTCCGGAGGCCAGGGCCACTGCCAAGTGAAACGGCATCAGCAGAGTATCACCAAGCCGGCAGCCGAGTCAGCTTACGCCGTCGAGACGCCACGGTCGCGGGCGACTCGGCTGCCCCCCAGAGCTGCTCGGTCTTCTCCGGCGGAGCGGCATACCAGAGGTTGAGCGGTACTCACTCGCTCCTCAGCACCTCAATCGGATCGATTCGAGTGACCCTCCGCGCGGGGAGATAACTGGCCAGTAGCGTCACAGCAAATAGCAGAGATCCAGCCAGCAGATACGTCACGGAGTCCGTGGCACTCACCCCGAAGAGGAGGGAAGACAACAGCCGCGTAGTTCCCCAAGCAACACCGAGACCGACGACTACCCCAACGGCTGCAGCGGTTGCGCCCTGCAGCAGTATGAGCCGCAGCACGCCACTTGTCGGGGCGCCTAGGGCAATCCGTATGCCCATTTCACGGTTGCGCTGTGACACAGCGTGGGCGATGACCGCGTAGAGGCCCATTGCGGAGAGGACCGTGGCAAGGATCGCAAAGACGGAGAGAACACTCACCACCAACCGCGTATTGCCCGTGGCCTGAGTTCCCAGAGCTTCCACTGTCTCGACGCCATGAATCGGAACGTTGGGGTTGAGGTCGCGGAGTTCGTTTCGTATCGCAGGCAGGATCGCAAACGGATCATTGTCGGTCCGGACGATGAACGTCGGATCAGCCAGCGGCACCTGGCGGGATGACAGGTATACCACGGGCTGTCGTCCGACGTCCGGGGACGCGTACAGAATGTCGCTGACGACGCCCACTACCTCGGCAGTTGCGCCTTCCGACATGACGCTGTGCCCGAGGGCAAGCCGCTGCCCCAGTGAATTCTCGTTAGGGAATAGCTCACGGACCGCTGTCTCGTTCAGTATCAGAACCTGCGGAGCCTCTCGCCAATCTGTAGCGGAGAACGTGCGACCTCGCAGCAGGCGAGCCCCGACGGTTTCGAAGTAGCTGTCCTCAACTATGATGGTGCCGACCTGAAGCCTCTCGCTTTCCGGTATGTCGGGCCTGCCTTCGATGCTTTGGACCGTGCTCTGGCCGCAGAGCCCGCCAAGGGGTGGACACCCTAGGGATGCATCAGAGACTCCGGGAACGGACTGGATCCGCTCCAGGAAAGTGTGGTGAACGGCCAGCATCCGCTCGCCGTCGGCGTCATCGAGGGACAAGTGCGGACTGGCAGATTCAGCCGAGCGCGGGAGCGTGTAGGAGAACTTCAAGAGATTGGCTGAGTCTATGCCGGTGTCGACGCGCTGAAGCTTTGCCATGCTGAACATCATCAGCCCGGCACTTACTAACAGGATCAAAGCCACCGCAACCTGGCCGCTCACGAGCATGGTTTTGATGCCGAGCAGGCGCCGGCCCTCACGACCGCGGCTCGTTGCAGCGAGGGGAGCACTTAAGTCCGCGAGTTGTTTTGGCCTTGACAGCCTCACTGCGGGAAGCAGTCCGAACAAAAGGCTCGTGACAACTGAGAGTCCTACTGCGAATAGGGCTACGCCCCAGTCCACGCCGACCTGCTCAAGGTTCAGGAACTGGAGTTCGTTCGAGCCAGCGACCCAAGATTCCGGCGCAAGCAGCGCTAAACCCTCCGCCCCCCAAGCCGCCAGAGCGAGGCCCACCACACCACCCATCAGGCCGACCAACAAACACTCAGTCAGACATTGCCGGGCAACCCGCCAGCGGCCCGCCCCGATTGCCAAGCGGACCGCAATCTCCCTCGTTCGTGCACTCCCCCGCACCAGGAGCAGCCCTGCCAGATTCGCGCAGACTATGAGAAGTACCAGGGCCGCCGCACTAGCAAGTAACAGCAGTGACGCCCGTGCTCTGTCGTTGCTGGCCACCGATCGAAACGGCCGAACCACCGCGACCAAATCGCCACCGGACCCGTGATCGGCCCACCTGCGGCGCATTTCCTGCGCCAAGGGTGCGAGTTGACTCTCCGCTCCCTCGATACTCGCCCCATGACGGAGTCGTCCCAACAGTGAGACCCAGTGTGCCCCGTGGTTGGTGATTCGCCATTGGTCCAGGAGCGCACCGGCAGCGGCCATAGGAAGCCACAGTCTACCCTGCCCTGTTACGCCCCGGAATCCTCGCGGCAACACACCAATGACGGTGACCCCGTGCCCGTTGATGAAGATCTCCCTACCCAGCATACCCGGATCGCTGCCGAATCGACTACTCCAGACACCATGCCCGAGGATTGCCACCATCGAGGGTGTTGCAGCGTTTCCCTCCCCTGAGGTGAACGTGCGTCCGACGGCTGCCGAGACACCCAGCAGATGGAAGTAGTCAGGAGTCACCACCTCAGCCGCGATTCGTTCGGCATCTCCCACACCAGTCAGAGTCACGGCCTCGACGGCGTAGCCGGCCAACGGATCCACCAGCCTGTCGGTAACATCGAGGAGCATCTCGAACTCGGGATACGACGCGCCATGGTAGGTGTAGGTCGGGTAGACGTGGGAGATGCTGGGCAGGACCAGCCGCTCTGGCTCAGGATAAGGAGGATCCGCCAAGATCGCATCCCTGAGCAAACTGAAGATCGCACTGTTGCCACCGATCCCGACCGCGAGAATCAAGACCGCGGCCGCGGTAAAGCCCGGCGTCCTTGCAAGGCGGCGGGCCGAGTACCGCGCTTCCATCCGCACGCCGTCCCACAGTGGGTGCACGGTCGATCGTTGTCTCAGGTGGGGTGGCAGGAGCCGGAGTGCGGTGCCAATGGCCTGCCCGATGTACCAGAGGTTTGCACGCAGCGCCCCGTTTCGACGTCTGCGTTCCCGCCACAACTCCTCGAGGTCTCCCAGCACCGCTCTGCCGTTCGGCCCGGTTGGCAGGACCAGCTCCAGCAGGACTGTCGCTGCGTGCGGTGGGCGGGGAGCGGGCCGGAGGTTCACCGGATCTTCTCCAGTTGTGCTTCCAATCCATCCCACAGGCCCAGCAACGCTTCCCGGTGCTCGGCCAGCGCGCGGACACCAGCAGCAGTCGGGGTCACGTACCGCTTGGGCCGACCACCCCGGCTCTCATCGGGCTCGCCAAGCGTGCAGGAAACCAGGCCCTTGTCTTCCAATCGCTGGACGGTGAGGTATACCGTGCCCGCTTGAACCTTCCGCCCAGTCCGCTCCTCGATTTCACGCATCAGGGCCGCGCCGTAAGCGTCGTGGCGGAGGTGTAGGGCGGCGGCAAGAGTCAGGTGCTCAAACTCGCTTAGGAAAGTGCGTTCACCCATTGGAAGCCTCGCGTGAGACGGAGCAACTCAATAATTTCATGTTGGTCAACATAAAAAATATGAGTTGCCTCTGTCAAGAGCGTGTTGTGAGTGGCTGATCCGACAGACACCGCGGCGCGATAGTGGGCTCGACCCGCGTTGCCCCCTTCCAGAGCGGCATGCCATAGGTTGAGCGCGGCTCACACGCTCCCCAGCACCTCCCCCTTCCCCTTGCCATTTTAGGGGAAGCCATTAACTTCCCATAAGCATCTTATGGAATAGACTGCAATGGCGCGAATCGACCTGCTTCAGGGAACCCTGGATGTGCTCATCCTCAAGACCCTCAGTTGGGGTCCCCTCCACGGCTACGCGATCGCGCGGTTCATCAAACGCGCCACCAGCGAACGACTCCAGATCGAAGAGGGCGCGCTCTACCCGGCGCTCCATCGGATGGAACGCAGCGGTTGGATCGAATCAGACTGGGGCGTTTCCGAGAACAATCGGCGGGCCAAGTACTACCAACTAACGTCCAAGGGACGTAGGGCACTGCGCACCGAGTCCACCACCTGGCACAGGTACGTAGAAGCCGTTGCTATGCTGCTGGAGCTCGAGCAGCCGGAGCCAGCATGAACCGTATTCCCGGAATCCGGCGGGTGTTCCGGATGCCCTTTCGTGGGGCAGCCGTCTATCGTGAGATAGACGAGGAACTCAACTATCACCTCGAGCGTCGCATCGACGAGCTCAAGGCCGACGGCATGGATCCCGGAGTCGCTCGCGACCGCGCCCTCGTTGAGTTCGGAGACCTCGCCGCCATCAAGAGAGCGTGCCGGGCGATCGGCAGGGGAAGAGAGCGCAGAGTGCGATTGGCGGAGGTGTTGGACACCATACTGCAGGATGTCGGCTTTGCGACGCGACAATATAGGAGGAGTCCGGGTTTCACTCTGGTCGCGACACTGACGCTCGCACTGGGAATCGGTGCGACCACCATCATTTTCAGCGTGGTGAATTCGGTACTGCTCCGACCGCTGCCGTTCGATGAGCCCGACCGGCTGGTACGGATCTGGGCAGTGACTCCGACGGGCAGACAGTTCTCGACCTCGGAGCCCAATTACCTCGACTGGCGCGAGATGAGTCCCGTATTCGAGGCGATGGGCGCCTTCACCGAGGGCACTCTGAACCTCACCGGAGCAGGTGAGCCGAAGGAGCTGCGGAGTCTCTTCGCTTCGCACACGTTGCTTCCCGCCCTGGGGATAACACCGACCCTTGGCCGCGGGATCCTACCAGAAGAAGACCGGCCGGAGCGAGACCAGGCGGTCGTACTCCTAGGGCGTAGGTTCTGGGAACGCGAACTAGGCGCCGATCCGGAGATCGTGGGCCGGACGCTGACCCTCAACGACAGACCCTTCACGGTCATCGGTGTCACGCCGCTGCCCGCTGTTCTAAGAGGAAATCGCGATGTAGTGGTGCCGCTAGTGGCCGATCCGAACGGCCAGCGGGGCAATCGCTTCGTGAAGGTAGTTGCGCGGCTTGCCGCTGGTGCGTCGTTGGAGCAAGCGCGCGACGTGATGGGACGGACCGCCCAACTGCTGGCCGATGAGTATCCGGAGGCCAACGAAGGCTGGGGAGTGCGCGTGGACCCGCTCAGCGAGGTTCTCGTGGGACAGGATGTGAGCCGTGCCGTGCTCGCCCTGTTCGGAGCTGTCGGGTTCCTGCTGGTGCTGGCATGCGTGAACGTGTCGAACCTCCTCATTGCGCGTGGTACGGCCCGGCGCAGAGAGATTGCGTTGCGCGCCGCGTTGGGTGCCAACCGCGACAGGATTGTCCGCCAGCTTCTGGTCGAGAGCGCCATCCTGGCAGTGCTCGGCGCGGCGGCCGGGATGCTGCTCACTGCTTGGGCAGTCCCGATCATCAGCGTGCTTGGCCCGGGAGACATCCCGCGGCTGGACGAAGTGAGCATCGATCGCTCAGTACTGATGTTTGCCTTGGCGGTGACCGTCGTAACCGCACTCATCTCCGGTCTCAGTCCCGCCCTGCAGGCGATCGGCAGAGATCTCCATGACCCCTTGCGGGAAGGCGGACGCGCGCTTGCGTCAGGTAGCAGGCTGCGGGATATGCTCGTGGTCGCTGAGCTGGCGCTCGCTGTGGTCCTACTGGCAGGAGCAGGGCTCATGATGCAGAGCCTGCTGCGGCTCAAAGCGGTGGATCCTGGGTTTGAGCTGGACCGTGTACTGAGCGTAAGGGTGACGCTGCCAGGCTCCTACCCGATCGAGCAGAGGGCCGATTTCTTCGAGACCCTGCAGGAACGGGTCGATGCACTTCCCGGTGTCGCGCGCAGCGGCGCCACCTTCGTCGAGCCTCTGTCTGGCGACGATGCAACGGGAGTCGTGGCGCACGGAGACGAGGATCCCGCGACATCGAATGAATTCGTCGAGGTGCAGTTCCGGTTTGTGACGCCGGGTTTCTTCGAGACGATGCAGATCCCTGCACTGGCTGGCCGTGCGATCACCGCTATCGACCGACCCACCACCTTACCCCCCGACGTTATCAGCTTCGCCATCAGTGAGACCCTTGCAAAGAGGGTGTGGCCCAACGAGGACCCGGTTGGCAAACGACTCCACTTCGGGCGGGGGAGCGAAGCGGAGTTCGTTGTTGTCGGTGTCGTAGGTGACATACGGGACAAATACCTCGACGCCGAGCCACCACCCATGCTGTACGGTCACTACGCCGTACAACCCATGCGATCGATGATCCTCCTGGTGAGGACGGCCACCAGCGGCGAGATCATTGCCCCCTCGATCCGGGACGAGATCAGACAACTGGCACCGAACATTCCCATCCCCGACATTCGCCCGCTCGAGGACCACCGGTCGGAGGCAGTGGCGGCGCCACGGTTTCTCGTGCGCCTCTTCGGCCTGTTCGCTGCACTGGGGTTGGTGATGGCCGCAATGGGCGTGTACGGCATCATGACGTTCCACGTGTCACGGCGCAGTCGCGAAATTGGGATCCGTATGGCGCTCGGCGCTCAGTCGGGAAGCATCTTGCGCCTGGTACTGCGGCAGAGTCTGATGCGTGCCGGCCTCGGACTGACTGTTGGGCTGGCTGGCGCGATGGCAGTTACGCGCCTGATGGGAAGCCTGCTGTTTGAAACCGCTCCGGGCGACCCTACGACCTATCTAGGCGTCGTATCGGTCCTGGTCGCAGTCGTCTTGGCAGCTACGCTGGTGCCAGCGGTTCGGGCCATCGGCGTGGACAAGAAGGTGGTGCTGGCGGCGGAATAGGTTGTGCAGCACGGTGTGGAACGGACAGCGCTCGGTGATGACCCGGTACGGATAGAGTCCTTCGTTCACCACCCCTCTCAGAAGGTCCAATACGCGTTCCTTGTCGCCAGCCTCGGCAAACGACTCCGCTAGATGGAACTTGTTGTGCGCATCGAGTGGCGTGATATCGATGGCTTGGCGTATCTCACGAGCGACGCATCACTCATGCCTTCGATCAGGTAGCACAACTGGAGTTGGCCGAGGGTGACTTCATCCACCTCGACTGGGTGCGGACATGTGGACGGGTTACTGGGAAGAAGGTTGAGCAGTGGGTCGCGATCGAGAGCGAGGCAACACAGCATCGGTAGCGGGCAGGGCACGCAGCAGCTGGCGAGTGAGGCCTGTTCTCGGGAACAGTCTGATCAGTATCGTCGTTAGTATCGTGTCTTGGAGGCGAAAGACGTGAGCCCTCCCGACAGCCCGGGTTCTGCGCCGCTGTAGTTCAATGCGGGTGGTGAATTGCAGATCTCGCGGGACCGTTGTCGGTTCGCGCAAGTTTGCTTGTCGGCAACTGCGCGGCCAGGTAGGTTCGTCAAGTCACAACTGGGAATCGTCATATGACCGATTTGCTGAGCCAAATCAAGGCAGCCTTTGCAGACCGTTACGCGATCGAGCGGGAACTGGGAAGGGGAGCCAGTGCGGTGGTGTACCTCGCGAACGACCTGAAGCACCGCCGCCAGGTTGCCATCAAGGTCCTAAACCAAGACTTGGCGCGGTCCCTCGACGTTGAACGATTCTTGCGCGAAATCGAAATGGCTGCTGGCCTCACTCACCCCAATATCCTGCCGTTGCACGACTCTGGATCGGTGGTTGGACAGTCGGCGGGTCGTACGGAAGAGTTCCTCTACTACGTGATGCCATATGTGGCTGGGGAGTCCCTGCGCGACAAACTGAATCGAGAGATACAACTACCGGTCGAAGAGGCAACTGAGATCACCAAGTCGGTTGCCAGTGCATTGGACTACGCGCATCGCCATGACGTGATACATCGCGATATCAAGCCCGAGAACATACTCCTCGCAGACGGTCACGCGATTTTGGCTGACTTTGGGATCGGCAAAGCGGTCTGCGACATCTGCGACGACAGCCTTACCATGGATGGATATGTCCTCGGCACTCCCAAGTACATGAGTCCGGAACAGGCAACCGGCGAGGCAGTGGACCAGCGGACCGACATCTACAGCCTGGGGTGCGTTCTCTACGAGATGTTGACTGGCAAGGCACCGTACGGCGGTCAAAACATTCGGGCCATGCTGGCTCGACATGCCATCACACCGATCCCATCCGTGTGCGAAGACCGACCGGAGGTTTCTGCCGCACTAGATGCTCTCGTGAGCAGGGCTATGGCGAAGGACCCTGATGACCGCTTTGCCACTGCAAGTGAGCTCACTGTCGTGCTCGACGAGGCTCGCGTCGGAGCCCAAACCGGCTCCCACGCTGCCGGGAGCAGCGCCGCTCCCGGACGTCGATTTCCTGGGCGCCGTACCGCGCTCGGAATCCTGGCAGCGGTCGTCGTCCTGTCAGGCGGACTGGGGTGGTGGTTTGCCAGACCGGACCGATCGGTCAGACCGGTCGATTCGGTGGCCGTCCTGCCATTCACCAATCTCTCGAACGATTCCGATCAGGTCTATTTCGTGGATGGCCTTCACTATGCTTTGATCACGGAACTAGCCCAAGTCGGCGCTCTCACGGTTATCTCGCAGACCTCTGTGGCACCCTTTCGCAACACCACGAAAGGGGTTCAGGAGATCGCTGCCGAGTTGAACGTCGATGCAGTCGTAGAAGGTTCGGTGCTCCGCGCGGGAGACAGTGTCAGGATCACCGTTCAAATGGTCCAATCGCGCCCGGAACGCCAGCTGTGGGCTCAGAGCTACGAGCGGGACGTGGGCAACGTCCTGGCGCTGCAGCGCGAAGTCGTCCGATCGATCGCGAGAGAGATCGAAACCCAACTGACCCCTCAGCAATCCGCCCACTTGTCCACAGCGCCTCGCGTGGACCCGGCTGCTCTCGACGCGTATCTGCACGGGCGCTTCTATCACGCCCGCGGAACGGTGGAGGGATTCCAGGATGCGATCGAGTTCTTTGACGAGGCGACGCGGATCGAACCGAGCTTCGGCTTGGCGCACTCGGCGCGGGCGTTGTCAATCCACCTGCTCGGTGTACATGGCGGAGGACCGCCTCAAGAAACCGAACCGAGGGCCAAGGCGGCAGCTGAGCGCGCCCTCGAGCTCGACGGTGAACTCGCGGAGGCGCGGGCCGTGTTGGCCGGTGTCCAGTCGATGTACGAATGGGATTGGGAGGCGGCCGATCGAGAGTACAGACGCGCCATCTCAACCGATCCAAACTCCGCGATAGCGCACCAATGGTATGCCTACCATCTGGCGGTGATGGGAGACCTCAACGGGGCACTCGCCGAGGCTCGCCTGGGACAGGAGTTGGACCCGCTGAACCCCATGGCCCCGGCAGTCGTGGCAGATCAACTGGTCTACGCCAGGGAGTATGAAGCCGCCAAAGCTGAACTAGAGCGGGCGGTCCAGTTGGATCCATCTTTCGATCGGGCCCGCGATCAACTCCTCGAGTGGATCCACGCATTTCAAGGCCGATATGCGGATGCGGTGACCGTCCGTAAAGACCGGATGCGTCGCGAAGGACAACCTCAAGACGCCATTGCGGCTCTCGATGCTGTGTTCGCGTCGTCCGGCCCCGAAGGGTACTGGCGCTGGCGCCTCGACCAGCTGCACGAGGCCTCAACGCGTCGCTACGTCGCACCGAGCGAGTTCGCCAAGAACTACGCGATGCTAGGAGATCTCGACTCCGCGTTCGAATGGCTGGAACGTGCATTCAACGAACGAGGTGGGATGGAGTTGCTCCGCGTCTGGCCGGGCTATGATTCTCTCATCGCCGATCCGCGCTACGCAGACTTCCTAGAGCGTTTGAACTTCCCGAATTAGCAGACAGCGGCACTGCGTATCCCGAAACGTGCAGCCCACAACAGCGGCTGCCGTAAGAGAATGACCACGCGAACTGAAGGATGCTCCGAGTGGCAGCCGCCAAGTCATGAGCGACAACCTATGTTTGGGGAGAGGGCCCTCCTTGCTGGAAGGCCCGCTCTCCCCTGTCGATCAGCAGCTTGGAGCCGCGTCAAGATAGGGTCGCCGTGGCAGGTTGGCTGCCCCTTTGCTGCAGCCACGCATAGCTGGTACCTAGTATGACACCGTAGACGATGTGACCAACTAGGCTAGGGAGCATGGACTGGGCAGCAGCCAGGCTCCAGTTGACGCCGAATCCCATTCCCATGAAGAGTGGCATGAGAGTGAGTGGTCCGAGCAGCCACCAGGAGATCCCATAAACCAGGCCCGCAGAGAGTCCCGCTCCGTATCCTCCAACCGAGCGACCGAGGACAACGGCAAAGCCCGCTCCGATCAATGCGCTGTTCACCATGTGAACCGCGAATCCGACTAATGCTGACGGTTGCCCCACCATCTGGCCGATCATGGGTAGCATCCCCATCATCCCCATCATTGCCCCGAACACCACACCACCCACCAGTCCACCCAGGGCTCCCAACTTCAGGTTTGTCGCGTTCATGTCATCATCTCCTCTTGGAGTTACTCTCGGTGGGAAACACCACGGGGCGTTCCCCGCTTCTGTATGTGAGTGGCGCGAGGCAACGATTTCTTACAGTTTTGGTTCGACACGAGCAAAGGTCGCCGTGGCAGTGACTTACGAGTACAACGGGAGCGAACGGGAGCGTCCGGGCTTGGCCGAAGGGGTGAGGGAACGCGACCCTGAGGTGTTGCGCGAGGTCGTACGGCGGTACTTGCCCCAAGTGCTGCGGGCGGCCAGGGCAGCCGGATTCGACAGCCACCGTGCTGAGGATGTTGCTCAGTCCACGTTCGCGACCTTCGTCGAAACCGCGCACAGGTTCGAGGGTCGATCGCAGGTAAGAACCTGGCTCTTTGGTATCCTCTACAAGAAGATCGCGGAGGCCCGGCGTGCCTCGCGCCGGGACGACGATACGGACGACATCGACCACATGTTCGAGGCCCGTTTCAACACTGACGGAAGCTGGCTGCAGCCGCCCCGGCCGGTCGACGCGGTGGTGTACGACAAGGAGATCCGTGAGCGATTAGAGGTCTGCTTGGAGCAGGTACCTTCGAAACAGCGCATGGCTTTCGTGCTTCGTGAGGTCGAAGGCCTCGAAACGGAGGAGATCTGTAAGATCCTGGAGGTCACGCGCACTAACCTAGGAGTCCTGTTTCACCGAGTGCGCAACCGCCTTCGGGAGTGTCTGGAGGCGACAGGGATAGAGGGAGCCACCTGATGTTTACCTGCAAGGAAGTCGCACGCCTCTTATCTATGGACGCAGCCGCGGAGGGGGCGCTATCGGATCAGCTCCGCGTCAAGCTGCACCTCTTGTTCTGCAAGTATTGCCGCGGCTACGCCGCGCAACTGCGGGTCATCGGCGCCGCAGGCCGGGCTCTGTGGAGTGAGTGCACTGGAGAACAGGAGACCCTTGACCGCCTCGAGGCGGAGATCCTGAAGCACAGCGACAAGTGGGTGGATTCGGATCCCTCGTGACGAGTAGAAGAATCGCAAGTTGACGAGCAAGTGGAGCTGCAGATAGGTCTGTCGACAGACGCCGAGCAGACTGACCTCAGCTGATCGCCGGACGGTGAGGGGATTGCCATCTGGGTTCGAACGGTGGCGATGACGAGTTCTGGCTGATCAACGATTCTCTTCCTTGAATGATCGCGTTCAGGTGCCGCAAAGCCCAGCAGCATTAGCGTCGATTGTGGGGCTTTGTTCTTTGCGTCTGAGTCAGAACGCCTCGTTCTTTAGGGGGTGACGTTCGGAGGTTGACCCGGCTTCCCGCGAAGCCGGACAGCGGGCCATGGGAACTTCCTTCCCCCCAAGTGGTTATCTAATCAACATGCCATGTTTCAAGCTCGCCGTGAGCCTTCTCTGCGTCGGAGCCGCCACTACGGGGGGTCTGCGCGCCCAGGTGCGCGGATACTTGCCCGGCCGGGCGCCGACGCTGACGGGCAGCGGTATCGGGTTCCGTTATGGCGTTATCCTTCCGGGCCACATGACGCTGTACCGTTCAGCGGTGTCGGAAGCGCGCCACTCGGGGTGGGCCATGTTTCGGGCCGCCGCCTCACTCACGGGTGAGTTGGAGTTCGACTTCCGGACCTCCGAACGGGAGTTGCGGCAAGGACTTGGTGTGTCCCTTGTCGCCAGCACCACCCTGTTCGACCGCACGCAGTTCCACGGCTTCGGGAGCGGGCTGAACGGAGGCGAGGCCTACCAGGTGAAGCAGCATCGCCTGAGGCTGGCGCCGACCATGACCGTGTCGGCTGGTAGCCCCAACATTAGCGTGTCGTTCGGTCCGGTCCTCAAGTACACCAGCACGCGATTCGACCGTGACGACATGGCAGTTCCCGGTCAGGTCGCTCCGTCTGCTAGCGGTGGGATTCTGTCGGCCGGATCGGGGTCACTCGAGTTGGCTGAACCCTACGGCTTCGGCCGGTTCGGCCAGGTGGGTGGCTGGGCAGACCTCGCCATGGGCGGACCCGCCCCCGGTACTGTTCCCGCTGGCGTCAGTCTCTCAGTGGGAGCCTCGGCGTATCCTCCACTGCTCGACGTCGCAACCCCGTTCGCCGAAGTGCATGGTGAGATGGCGGGGTACGTAACCGTGAGCGTCCCAACTTCTCCCACACTCGCCCTACGGGTGGGAGGTAAGAAGTTGTGGGGCGCGGTGCCCATCAATGAAGCGGCCTTCCTAGGTGGCAGTGGTTCGCTGCGGGCGTTCGGCAGGCGGAGCCTCGCGGGCGACGCGGCAGTCTACGGTAGTGCCGAACTGCGGCTGACCGCCGGCGAAGTGACCATGTTCAAGCGTCACCTGCGGTACGGCTTCCTGGGCCTGACCGACATCGGCCGAGTGTTCTACGACGGTATCTCGTCCGACGGCTGGCTGAGCGACCTGGGCGGCGGGCTGTGGTTCGCCCCACTGGGTGGGAAAGAGGTGCTCAGCGCCGGCGTCGCACGGGGCCCCCTGGGAAGCAGGCTGTTCTTCAGAGTGGAACTCAGACCCGGCGAGCCTCAGCACCCATAGCAGCGTCGAGCGGGCCAATGCCTTCTCGAGAGCACCCTATGCAGCCAGCGAGACAGCATGTGCCCTGGCATACGGGGGAGCCAGTACTCCGATTACGAGCGCTGCAACGGCAGCCCTGCCGGATCGATGTGACGTCCCAGAAACAGGCTATTCACCGAGTACTATCACTCACGTTGGGCGACGTCGCCAGAGACGCCGTACCCGGCACGCGTGACCTCGTGCCAAGCTGCGAGTCGCGTGGGCGAGATGCCGATCTGGTACGCGACAGTTATGACGAAGTTCACAGTGGGGGTACCAACGACTCCGAGTCTCTGCCATCTCCGGCACGACGTATCCCCACGGGCGATGACTGCTACATTCCATACAAGGCATGGGTTGTTTGGTGGGACCGTCAGTCGTGTTCTTTGCGATACGTGCACTGTTCGGCTGACAGATCTCTTTGCCATGGACCTCACGGACTCGATCTGAGCGAAGGGCAGGTGCTGAAGCATGGGTATGAAAGCCAACTCCGCTACGCCGCTGTTCCTTGTGCTTCTGTCAGCTTCCTGCTCGACAACCCCACGTGTGCCAAGTGAATCGGTGGAACCGACTACTGCCGGACTAGGGACTTTGGTGGTCGAGATCGCGGGACTGAGAACCGCAGCTGGTAAGGCTAGCGTGAGTCTCTTCGACGGCGCGGAAGGCTTTCCCCAAGACACCACCGCCGTCTTCAAATCCGCCACGGTGCAATTGACACACCGCGAAGACGTGGCGGTCCGTTTTGAGAATCTGGGTTACGGTGATTATGCTATCGCGGTACTGCACGACGAGAATGGCAACGGGGTGATGGACACCGGATTCCTGGGTATCCCCAGTGAAGGCTTCGGCTTCTCCAACAACCCAAGGCCTGGGTTCGGCGCCCCGTCTTTCGAAACCTGCAAGTTCAGACTCGACCGACCGGAAGTCACTTTACGATTGGAGATCCAATATTTCTGACCCCTGTGATGGACGCTCGCACTACCAGCTAGCGTCTCATTACGAGGGCTGCATTGACACCACCGAATCCGAAGGAATTGGAAAGGAGGTGCTCAACCCTCGTAGCAATACTCCCGTTGTTTACATACTTGAGGTCACACCGCTCGTCGGGTATGCCGAGGTTGAGTGAGGTGGGTAGCAACTGGCGAAACAGGGAAGTGGCACAGATCCCGGCCTCGAGGGCACCACTCGCACCAAGCGCGTGTCCGTAGTAACCCTTCGTACCACTCACCGCCAAGCAGTTCGCGTGATCGCCGAATACCTGCTTGATGGCCAGCGTCTCGGTGCTGTCGTTGAGTGGGGTTGAAGACCCATGTGCGTTTATGTAGTCCACTTCCTCAGGACGGATTGCTGCGTCTTGCAGAGCCAGCGCCATTGCCCTAGCTGCTTCGCGCCCGTCGGGTTTGGGTGCGGTCATGTGGTGTGCGTCGTTGGTGAGTCCGTAGCCCAGTAGTTCACCGTAGATCCTTGCACCACGGGCTTCAGCCCGGTCGCGTCGCTCGAGCACCAATACTGCCGAACCTTCACTCATCACGAAGCCGTCGCGGTCGCGATCGAATGGACGTGACGCCGTTCGGGGATCGTCGTTGCGGGTGGACATGGCGCGAATGATGGTGAATGACGCGTAACAGAGCGGAGAGAGTGGTGCCTCCGATCCACCCGCCAACATGATATCGGCGTGTCCACCCCGTATGGATCTCAATGCCTCGCCGATCGCTATAGCGCCCGAAGCGCAGGACATAGCGTTGGTGGCGTTCGGACCCGTCAGACCCCATTCGATCGCGATGTTGCACGACACTGCGCCGCCGAAAACGGTCAACGCGAGATGTGACTCGACGTTCCGGAGCCCTCCCTGGCGATAGCGTTCAGCCTGTTCCTCGCCGAATGCGATGCCCCCCAACGCTGATCCCATCATCACGCCGAACCGATCGCGATTCTCTAGTGAGGGATCGATGTCGGCATCGGTGAGAGCAAGGCGGGCTGCCGCGACTCCGAGTTGGGAGAACCGGTCCAAGCGCTTGACCGAACGCCGAGATAGATGGTCCATCGGCTGGAAGTCAGGAATCTCCCCTGCGATCCTGCTGCGGAATGGCGTCGGATCGAACCGTGTGATGGTCCGCACCGCCGATTTCCGCGCACCGAGACCGGCAATCAGCTCGGTGACTCCGGTTCCGATCGGAGTAACACAGCCTATTCCGGTGATGGCGACACGCGTCATACATGCTCCGTCTTGTGCTTCACGCCGGCCAGGGTCCGACCCGCGATCGCGTGAATAAATACAGGGCCTATTACCAGCTCCGCAGCTAGCTTGCCGATCAGCGGCCACCTGGGTCCGATCCACTCGTGGACGATCATGATGTCGACGGTCTCAGCGGCTTCCGTCAGTCGCCAGTGGACCTCCATACCCTTGGTGATACCCTTTACATGCTTGTACTCCACTCGGTGTTCGGCCGGGACCACAGTCATCTCGGATACCCACCAAGTCGGGTACTTGAACGCGCCGAATGTACGCCAGGCGGCCATCTCCACTAGTCCGCCCTGATTGTGTCGTTCGAGCATCCTGACCCACCGATAGTGCGGTAGGAACTCTGGCCAGCGCTCCACGTCACTCGCGATCTCAAAGGCTCGCGCGATCGAACCGCGCGCCGCGATCTGGTCAACCGTTCGCATGATGGGTTCTCCAGTACGCTACCAGTCTCCAACCCGGGCGCCGGTACACGGAAGCCTGACCAACTCCTGCGTCGGCGATCGTGCCCGCGAGCTCTTTCGCCGTGAAACCACGTCTTATCGAAAGCAACCCGTCGCGCCGAGTCACCTCGTGAAGCCGTAGCATCCGCCCAGCGAGATCGAACCCCGCCACCGCCAGGAGGGATCGTCGGAGGTCCGTGACAACGACTCCCAGTCTAGCGACCGCATCGAGTTGCTCAATGAGTGAGACCGCCTCCGGACGTGGCAAGTGATGCAGCACCATGCTCACGATTGCGATGTCTATGCTGATCGGGCGCACAGGGAGTTGGTGCAAGTCACCCACGACGGCAGTGATGCCCCTCTCACGACACATGCGCGCGGACGCCCTGTGATGGTCCAGCGCGATCGGATGCGTCAGCCTATCACCCAGCAGTCTACATACCCGCCGCGTAGCGTGCCCGCTCCCAGCGCCGATGTCCAGTATTCTGAGACGTGACGCAGCGGATTCCCCTCTCAGGAGCTTCCTGAGACCGAACTTCACGGCAGCGTGACCACCGAACAAGATGTTGGTCAGCGCGATTTCATTCAGTACAATTTGGGCCACCGCATCGTCGAGACCGCGGGCATCCAGGGCCTCGGCCCCGGTGGGACGCAGCGGCGGTTTTTCGGCTACCATACCAGCTGGCGGGTGAATCCCGGCCGCAACACCTGCCCAGCTGGGATGAAGTCGCCGGTCACTCCCACCAGCAAATCCGCCAGATGCGGCTTCGACTGAAGGCGCCTGGCCACATGGTCGAGAGCGAACGGATGCCCGACGACCCAAGCTATGATCCGCTCAAGCATCCACTTGCCCCTGAATTCCCTGTTGCGAGCCCGGTCATAGGCTGCGAGATGCGTTGCAGTGAGCCGATCCGACTCGAGCAGGTTCGCTACCACTGACACCAGCATCTCTGCTCCCCGCAGCGCTGCGTACACTCCTTCGCCGGTAAACGGATCGTAGAAATCCGCTGCATCTCCCACCAGCACTGCTCGCTCCGCCGATGCGCGGGTCGATGACCTGGCGAAGGGGCCCGCCCCACGTGGCGGTGCCGTATAGTCGGCGCCCGCCAAGCGATGCTGTACCTCGGGAATCGCTTGGATCACTCGGTGGAACCAGTCGATCGGCTTGCCCCACACAGCGCGGCTATCAGCGACTACACAGACATTGGTGAGTCCCTTCCCTACAGGCGCAAGCCCAACATATCCTCCGCGCGTCACGTGCATCTCTCCGACTGGACCCATACCAGCCACACCGTGGGCATGTGTCACCAGGGCCACTCGCTGCAGCAATCCGCGCCGAGCCAACCGGAGCTGCTTCGCGACCCGCGACTGCAAACCGTCAGCACCCACCACGAGCCGAGCGGTCACCGTGGTTCGATGTCCCTCCCGGCGCAGTTGCAGGGTTCGCGCAGACCGGGTCGGCTCACCGAGCGACTCCAGCGCAGTCCGTTCGAGCAGAGTTACTCCATTTTGCTGAGCAGCCTGTACGAGGTAATGATCCAATATGGCTCTGGGGAGGGCGATGCCCCGATCAGAGTATGCGCTGAAGCGACGAGTTGATGTGAAGTGGCCCTCAAAAGAAGTGCCGTTCGGACTCACCACTCTCATGCCCCGGAGCAGCGCCGGTCGTTCGCTGTCTAGCGCGGATGGACCAAGTAGGCTGTCCAATAGTCTGCGTGCTTCGGGGCTGACATATTCGCCACAAGGCTTCTCTCGCGGAAACGCGGCTCGGTCTAACAGCAGCACATCGGCGCCGCGATCGGCAAGCAGATTTGCCGTCGCGCTACCGGCTGGCCCGGCGCCGACAATGGCAACGTCGTAGTGGGACATGTTACGTTGTATATCTCAACCCGATGAGAGTCAAGCTTGTTCCCATAACAATGACCCGCTCTGTCAATTCAAGCCAGCTGCGTGACCTGAACATGCAGCAGGATCTATCGGCGCCGGCCAGCAAGCGCCGCTACGTCCGGATTCTGTTCGATACGGTGGAAAGCAGCTACGACTGGTTCACTCGGCTGTTCTCGGCTGGGATGGATGCCGCATGGAAGAAGCAGATGGCAACCTTGCTGATTGAGAACGGGCTTACCGCAGGACGGGTGCTGGATCTGGCGACCGGCACCGGAGATCTGGTAACCCGGTTGGAGGCGCAGATCCCTGGCGCTGAAGTCATCGGAGCGGATCTTTCGCTTGGCATGGTGCGTCGGGCAAACATGCGTGCATTGCCGCGCAGACGCAGCAACGCGGTTGCCGATATGACTACTCTGCCATACTCGTCGGGATCTATCACGGCCATCACCGCCGGATACGCCTTCCGAAATGCGCCGAACCACCCCGCTGCACTCGCAGAAGCATACCGCGTGCTTGCACCAGAAGGGTTGCTCGTCACGCTCGATTTCTACTTGCCGAAATCGCGAGTCTGGCGCCGTCTATTTCTGGGATACCTTCGTGTGGCAGGCCGGCTAGTCGGCCGCATGGTTCATGGAGTTCCCGAGGCCTACGGCTACATCGCTGCATCTCTCGAGCGATGGATGACAACTGACGACTTCTCGGCATCGCTCAATCGATCAGGATTCCAGGTGGTCGACGAACGCCTGCGGCTTGGAGGTGGAATCGCGATTCACCTTGCGAGGAAGAGGGCACAGCAACTCAGAGCTTCACTCTGAACTGCTTCAAGTACTTGGTGATTCCCGCGGGCGTGCCCTCGATGGATTCCTGTCCCTCCTCCCAATTCGCGGGACACATGCGCCCATGGGTCTCGATATGGCGCAAGGCGTCAAGAACGCGGAGCGTATCCTCCATGTTGCGGCCCACATTGGGATCGTTGACCAGCTGATGGCGGACCACACCCTGACGGTCGAGCAGGAAGGTTGCACGGAGCGCCACAAAATCGTCTGCGAGCACCCCGTAATCCCGTGTGATCTGCTGCGAGACGTCCGCAACCAGCGGGAACCGGATCGGGCCGATGCCGCCCTCCTCGATCGGGGTTCTTCTCCAGGCTTGGTGAGTGAAATGGGAGTCCACCGAAATCCCCAAGACTTCGCAATCGCGCTCACGGAACTGGTCGACTTTATGATCGGTCGCCAGTAGCTCGGTAGGGCAAACGAAGCTGAAATCCTGCGGATAGAAAATGAGCGTCACGTACTTGCCCCGCAGATCCGCAAGCGCGAAGTCGTCCTTGAACGTGTCGTCGGGCATCACCGCCGTAGCGGTGAACAGTGGGGCCTCCTTGGTCACCAGCACGCTCATGTCCCGCCCGCCTCTGTCGATACGTCTTTGGCCATCTCCTGTCGAACCTCGTTCATGTCGAGCGCCTTGACCTGAGCGATGAGATCATCCAGCGAAGCCTCAGGCAGGTATCCGGGCTGTTCCGCAATCATGATCCGATCGCGGATCACCACGAGCATCGGGATCGATGTCACGCCGAACCCTTGTTTGACATCCCTAGCTTCGTCCGCGTTCACCCGGCAGAACGCCAGGTCCGGGTGTCGCTCGGCGGCTGCTTCAAACACGGGAAGGAACTCCCGACAAGGCGGACACCAGGGCGCCCAGAAGTCGAGTAGTCCTATCGAATGTTGCTCGAGCACCCGCTCGAGATCCGACTCGTTGGTGACGGTGTGAACAGACATGGCGGACTCAAGAACGCGGGCGGGGCCGAAACCCCACCCGCCGTCACTAGCTGGGGCTCAGCCGCCCTCAGCCATATGAATATCGCTGTGCGCGACGCAGCCTTGCTTCTTGAAATCCTCGCTCTTTGGATCGACTTCCGCATCGCACAACCAGTACTCACCGTTATCGTCCACGTAGACCTTGATCGGCCGAGTGCCCGGCTTCAGAATTCCCTTCCCAATGTGCAGCTTGGTGTCCATCGTCCTCTCCTTTGAATCGGTGCTTCTGCTTGCTTTATTGGAATCAAACGGCTCAGCGTGAGTGCTCATACAATTGGCATCCTAGACCAGTAACAGTCAGTCGTCAAGGTAGAATGCTGTGCGTGATTGCCAGGGACGAATCCCTAACGGCACCGTTGTTGACCCCTTCGCACCCGGGTTGCCGCGGTGTGTGCCGCTGCAGTGCGCGAGCGAAACGCTGAGTGGCTTCGGTCGGGATCGGCGCTAACTTTCGGCGCGCCTCAGAACTGCATGCCGATCGAGCTAGTACGGGTATCACCACCGTGTGGCTTATCCGAGGACTGTTACTCGCAGTGGTTCTCTACACGACGTGGAGCCGTAGCCGGCGGCGCGACACTTATCGACGGAGGCCGTTGTGCTCAAACGCGTTAGTTACATAAGCAAGTTCTCCCGCCCACTTACTAATGACGAGGTCGCTCAACTGGCGACTGACGCCGCGGAGCGGAATCGCCAATTGGGTGTGACCGGAATGCTGATGTCGAGCGGCGGGATCTTTTACCAAGTGCTCGAGGGCCCGATCGAGGCAGTTGATAGCTTGTTCCAAAAGATCGCTATCGATCCGCGCCACAAGGATGTGCTTGTACTCAGCGTCCAAGAGGAAGTGGAAGACCGGCAATTCCCGTCGTGGGCTATGAAGAAGGTCAACTTGGATGAGGAGGCCGTAACCAGGCTGGAACCTATCAAGGCTCTGCTCGATGCCATAGTTGTGCAGCGGGAGAGCATGCAGCACTTGATGCGCGTATTGTCACGATCGGTCTGGCAGGAGCTGATGGACGACAATTGACAGGCGCTAGGAGAATTGGGTGGCGACCTCCGCCTTGCCTAGTCGCTTTGAAATGGCTGCACCCAATTGTTGGACTTGCACCGCCCGATCAGGGAACCCTGTCTTGTGAGCGCGTTCGATAGCCAGTATCAAACACCTCACCACATCCGGCGTAAGCACTTCTGTATCTGTCAATAGTGCCGCGGTCTGATTCAAGCTCGACTGGAAGTCATGGGCCGAACCATCGATCACGAGAGCCAAACCGAGACAACTCATCAACAGCCGAGCAACTCGCGGTACATCGAGGTCAGGGCTGCTCCGAAACTGCTCGACCTCCAAGTCGCAGCGGTCGATCGAACCCGATTCCAGAAACAGGAGCGCTCTCAACAACCTTGGATAATGGGTCTGACGCACGAGCCCGAGTTGCTCGAACAGCTCGATGCTCTGGTCGAGTGAGAGTTCGGCATTCGTCAGCTGGCCTTCCGCAATCTGAACCTCGGACAGGACCAGCCACGCAGCCGCCTCCACGCGGCTCATGTCCTCTCGCTGCGCAAAGGCGCGCACTCGCCGACAGAACGTCTTGGCATGTTCTGGATCTCCTTGACACAACGCAACCCGAGCAAGGCCAAGTTGGTTTTCTGCCCAGGGAACCAGCTGGTGGATCTCCTCGTAGATTTCCTGAGCTTCGTTGAAGGTTCCCCAAGCCTGGTCCAGCAAGTCCATCTCCAACATGGCTTGCGCCTGCTCCGCCAAACACGCTGCCAGCTTATCCTTGGGTCCGGTGACACGCAGCGTGCGTTCTGCCTCCGCAAACTCGTCAAGTGCGGCGTGCAGTCTTCCTTGGTGCTGGTTTACGCGGGCCAACACCAGATGTGCCACTCCGTCGAATCGTTTCGTGTCAGCACTTATGGCAAGTGCTCTCACTCGATTCGCCAATCCTTCGGCTTCTTTGAGTTCTCGCCGTGTGGTGTTGATCTCTGCTCGCAATAGCCACCCTTCCAGGCGCCGAGGATCATTGATCGGCCTGCCCAGTTCGTCCAAAGCACGGGAGTACAGCTCGAGCAGTCCGAGGGCCGCGGAGTATTCCTCCAAGCGCAAGCGCTCTCTTGCAGCCCGCAGCAGCGGACCTACCGCAGCCTCGAATTGAGTGGCCTCAAACCGATGGCGGCCGATCCGTTCGGAGTCGCCCCAATGAGGGACGGGGTGACGCTGTTCCAACATGTCCGCACACAATCGGTTGTGAGAACCCCAGCGGCCCTTTTCTCGCGCGATCCTCTCGATGCTGTCACGCAGCATGCTGTGGCTGAAGGACCAACCACTATTCGCCATTCGGGCCATTCGGGAAGCCAACAGGGATTCCAGTACGAGAGTGGGATCCGGAATGCGTGCGAGCGAACATAGCGAGAGCCACTCGGTCATATCGACTCTGCCACCCAACACTGCTGCAAGTTCCAGTACCACCTGTATTTGAATCCGCTGAGCGACCGGAGTGGGAGATCCGATTATTCCAGCCGTACTCTCGTCCAACACGCGCTCCAACCTATGCACCCATACGGCGTGGATGTTGTCGGGAACCTCAGGTTCAACGGCGCCAGAAAGCACGAAGCCACTGCGACCCGCTTGGAGGATCCCGCGGCCAACCCAATCCCCAACCAACTCGGTGGCGTACAGGGGGTTTGCGCCCGAACGAGCCGAGACCCGCTCGGCCAAGTCGCCCTCGAGATACAGCATGCTGCTCACCAGCAGCCGGCTGTCTGCGGCGGAGAGAGGTTCCAAGCGTAAACACTCTGCTGCCTCTCCCAGACAGAGCTCACGCAGCAAGCCGGACGCCTCTCGTGCTTCGACCAGGAGATCGTCCCGCGCTGTGACCACGGCCATCATCGGTATGGGCTCTACCCGCGATCTCTCCAGCACGTAGCGGGTGAAATGGAGGGCATCAACACCCCAATGCACATCATCCAGCCAAACCACAAGAGGCCTCTCACTATACACATGGCGTAGGGCCTCGAACAGAGAACTGAAAAGCGCTGATCGAGATTGGAATTCATGAAACATCCCTGGGGTGTAGTCATCACCCAGCGAGGCAGGTCCCAGAAGCTCGGTAACAGCCCGTTGCAGTACCCGTGACTCGATTCCGGCCGACGACAAGGTGGCTGTGACACGGTCCTGCAATTCCTCTGCACTAGAGCCCAGACAAGCCCACGCTGCAGCCAGCATGTGACTGAGTTCGGATTCTCTTCCGCGAGACCGGTCGTGCTCCGCCCTGAGGCAATCGGCCAAACCCATTTCATGGGTTCGCTCACAAAACCACTCTGCCAACCGGCTCTTGCCTGCACCCGCCGATCCCTCCAAGACAACGAGCCCAGGCATCCCCCGCTCGGACACGCGTCTGAACATCTGCCACATCTGATCGCGTTCCGAATCCCGATCGACCAGCGGGACAGTTCTCAAGCCGAACAGCCGGAGACCTGTCCCAATGAGCTTGAATGGACGCCGCTGCGGAGGGGCTGTCCTCCAATCCAACTCCGCCGCCGTGCTGAACCCAGGCAGCGATGCAGATGTGGTGGCGTAGAATCGATCGGTCTCGACGGCGGCCCCAGACACGCCCCTGTCTCGAGTAGGAGCCGGAGTAGTCAACGATGCCAACGCAACGGTGGCGTCGGCACACCGCCTGTACCTGTTCGCGGGATTCTTTTCCAGCAGCTTCATCACCCAACTCTCGAATCCATCAGGGTAGTCTGGGTGGCAATCAAGCTCCGGAGCCCTATGCTGAATGTGTGCCAAGCCCAACTGCACCAGGTCGCGCTGCTCAAATGGAACTCGACCCGAGGCCAGCTCATACGCCACGCAACCCAGCGCGTACAGATCTGTCCAAGGGCCGAAATCACGCCATTCACCCATGAATTGCTCGGGCGCCATGTAGGTCGGTGTACCTACGGCCGAACCGTCGGCTTCCTCGGTACGAATCTCCTTGAACGAGAACGCTATGCCGAAATCGGTCAGCCGAATGGGAGACCCCGTAAGCTTGTCGGCGATGAGGATGTTGCCCGGCTTGAGGTCACGATGAGTGATGCCACGTGCGTGAGCGTGAGCAAGCCCATCAAGCACCGCCATCAGGATCTCCCTCGCCCTTGGCCAGGGGAGCGGATACTCCAGTGAATCGAGTGACCCGCGCTCAAGATACTCCATTACCAGATAGGGGCTGCCTATGTCGAGAGCACCGGCTGACGCGCTGGATGTCTCCTCGGGCACATCGCCTATGTCGAACAAAGTGATGATGCCCGGATGGTCAAGCTGCGCCACCGCTCGCACCTCACTGCGGAAGACCCTCCTGAAATAGTGGTCTTCCTCGCTCTTCCGCCTTATCACCTTGATCGCGACGGGGATATCTTGAACGACGTGCACGCCGCTCCAGATATCTCCCATCCCACCTGAAGCAATCCTTTCCAGCACTTCGAATGAGCCCAACCGGAACCCGCTCATGTTCTCAAACCCCTGACCGGAGTCAGCTTCGTCTCCTTGTCTCTTTCCAGTACTAGACTACACGCCTGAACGACCGATAGAAACACCACACATCTGGTCAGATCCATCAAGGGCTGGGACCCATCGGCCGAATAGATGGCTCGCCGTGGGCGATTCGGGCGATCTCACGTCGCTGCCGCCAGGCCTGAGCTGCGCCAGCTCAGCGCCGTTGACGCAGGCCTCCCGAGCGATATGATCACTGACAGGGAGATATGTCATGACCAATGCGTTGAAACTACTGGTCTCGATTGCCGTCCCACTCTCAGTGGGCGGTCTGTCCGGTTTCGCCACCGCTCGTGGTGTCCAGGACTGGTATCCCACTCTCGCCAAACCTCCGTTCAACCCTCCATCTTGGGTATTTGGTCCCGTCTGGACCCTACTGTATCTAATGATGGGTGTGGCGGCTTTTCTGGTGTGGCAGAGAGGTTGGAACAACGAAGCAGTCAGAATAGCGCTGGCGTTGTTCTTGGTGCAGCTTGTACTCAACGGGCTGTGGTCAGTCCTGTTTTTCGGGATGCAGTCGCCAGGTCTGGCCTTCGCCGAGATCATCGTACTGTGGCTGTCGATCGGTACCACCGTGATACTGTTCTGGCGCGTCAGCCCAGTTGCAGGGAAGCTCTTGTTGCCGTATGCGGCGTGGGTCAGTTTCGCCGCGGTGCTGAACGGGTCTATTTGGATCTTGAACCGATAGAACGGTTCAGCAATTGAACGATCGAACGACAACGTTCACGTAAACGATACGGCAGGTGAATCGACATGACTCTTTCGAGCCTCCTCAAGCTATACGCCGTCGCCCTCCCCACGTTCCTGGTGATCGACTTGGTCTGGTTGGGCGTTGTTGCGCGTTCGTTCTATCAGACTCAACTCGGCCACTTGATGCGGGCCAATGTCAACTGGACAGCGGCGATGGTGTTCTACCTGTTGTTCGTGGTCGGCATCGTGGCGTTGGTGGTGTGGCCTGCTATTGAGCGCCAGAGTCTGCTGCGTGCACTGCTGCTTGGTGCCTTGCTTGGTCTAGTCACGTACGCCGCCTACGACCTCACCAACCTCGCGATTCTGCAGGGTTTTCCGCTCATTATCGCGCTCGTTGACATGGCATGGGGCACGGTGCTGTGCGCGAGTGTCAGCGCCATCACCTACCGCATTGGGATCTGGCTGCTGTAGCACAGGTGACTTGTTGCGGGTCATGCCCCGGAGCCCGTTCCGCTAACCTCGTTTTCGAGTCTCATAAGCGTCAGCATGCCAGAGATGAACACGAGTACGAAAACCCAAGCCGATCAAGAGGCGATGGTCTTGAGTCCCGTCGATGCGGAGCTGAATGAGCCAGATCCGGCAACATTCTACCGGGGTGGTGAGAGAGGGTAGGTTGACTACCCGACGCTGGAGAGCGCAGCTGCCAGTCAGTCTCTCTCAGCAAGAGGATCATGAGCGCCCGTGCTGATCGAGCAGAAAGTGGCTGGCACTGACACCTGTAGCCCCCTGCACATCTGCGGCCAGGGGCACACCGTAGCGCCATCCTCGTAGCCGCGCCATAATAGGCGGACACCCCATCACCATCACTTTAGGAGGGTGTGTGGACGCGGACTTGGCGCTAGTGGGCGGTGGTCTGGCCAACAGCCTCATCGCCTACCGGCTGTCTCAGGTGCGACCGGACCTACGAGCACTCTGGTCGTTCAATGCAGCCGACCTGACAGAGGAGCAGCACCACTGGATCGGACCCTTCGTTGAGTATAGCTGGCCCGGTTACGAGGTGAGGTTTCCTGAGTTCACCCGCTGGATAGACAGTGGCTATTTCTCTATCACCTCGCGCCGGCTGCACCAGGTTGTCGCTGATTCGTTAGGCGATCGTGTGTTGCTGAGCAGCGACGTGGAGTCGATCAACCCTTCCGAGATCGCACTGAGAGACAGCGGGCCCATCCGGACGGCTGTCGTGATAGATGGCCGCGGACCAGTGCACAGCCCGCATCTGGTGATTCGTTACCAGAAGTTCGTGGGTCAGGTAGTGCGGCTCGACAAGTGCCATGGACTGTCCGGCCCGATACTAATGGATGCAACCGTAGAGCAGCTCAACGGCTACCGTTTCATTTACGTGCTGCCCCTTACGGAAGACAGGGCGCTCATCGAGGATACACGCTACAGTGACTCACCGGCGCTCGAGCGAGATGACTACGCTAGAGCAATCCAGCACTATGCCGATAGGCAGGGCTGGGGTTTGAGGGATGTCGATTGCGAGGAAGAAGGCGTCCTGCCGGTTGCTCTGTCCGGCGACATCGAGAGCTTCTGGGATGATGGGCAGCAGGGCGTTGCGCGCTCGGGGCTCCGAGCCGCACTGTTTCACCCAACAACCGGATACTCGCTACCCAATGCGGTTCGCTTGGCCGATTATCTCGGCGGGGACATGCCACGGAGTGGTGGTGCCTTAGCCAACAGAGTGAAGCAACGATCGGTAGAGCACTGGCACAATACCCGATTCTTCCGCATGCTGAACAGAATGCTGTTCCTGGCAGGTGAACCGTCGCAGCGATTTCGCGTATTTCAGCGTTTCTATCGGCTTCACAAATCGCTCATCGAGCGGTTCTATGCGGGTAGCCTGACATACTCTGACCAGTTCAGGTTACTGTCCGGCCGGCCTCCGGTGCCGGTCGTTCGAGCAGTGTCGGCGGTATTCTCTTCCGGGAGAGAGGCTGAGGGACGCGATTCATCCAGCAAAGTGAGGGAGGACCAATGACACAACCCCGCGCCGTGGTAATCGGCAGCGGCTTCGGCGGCCTCGCGCTGGCTGTGCGGCTCCAGGCCGCCGGCGTACAGACAACGGTGGTAGAGAAGAGAGACAAGCCCGGCGGCCGGGCGTACGTGTATGAGGATGAAGGGTTCACCTTCGACGGTGGTCCGACGGTCCTTACCGCCCCGAATGCAGTAGAAGAGCTGTTCCAACTGGCCGAGCGAGACATGGGCGATTACGTAGATCTCTTGCCGGTCATGCCGTTCTATCGACTCTGTTGGGAGGACGGCTACAGCTTCGACTACAGCAACGATCTCGACGCTACGAATGCCCAGATCGCCAAAAAGAGTCCCGATGACGTTGACGGATACGCGAGGTTTCTGAGATACGCTGAGGAAGTGTTCCAAGAGGGTTACGTGAACCTCGCCCACGAGCCGTTCCTCGACTTCTGGAGCATGATCCGGGTGGCTCCCCAACTGATTCGACTCGAGAGCTACCGCAGTGTCTACAGTATGGTCGGCAAGTTCATCCGCGACCCTCAGCTGCGTCAGGTTTACAGCTTTCACTCGTTGCTGGTCGGCGGCAATCCGTTCAAGACGTCCTCCATCTACACGCTCATCCACGTGCTGGAACGCAAGTGGGGTGTCTTCTTCCCGAGGGGAGGCACGGGCGCATTAGTTAGCGCACTGGTCAAGCTGTTCAGCGAGCTGGGCGGTGAGATCAGGCTAGGAGCACCTGTCGACCGGATTCTCACTCAGAACGGCCGTGTCGCCGGAGTGGCCACAGCAGATGGTTGGAGCACCAGTGTCGACACGGTAGCCAGCAACGCAGACGTAGTTCACACTTATCGCCGCCTGCTAGAGCACGAACCCCGAGCCAACGACACCACGCGGCGCCTACTCAACCGCCGCTATAGCATGTCGCTGTTCGTGATCTACTTCGGAACCCGCAAACGGCACCCTGAGCTGGCCCACCATTCGGTGTTGTTTGGAAGTCGGTATCGCGGATTGCTGGACGACATATTCGAGCGCGGTGTACTGGCCGATGACTTCTCACTCTACCTGCATGCACCGACTGTCACCGACAGCTCGTTGGCACCACCCGGCGGCGAGGCGTTTTACGTACTCTCACCAGTGCCCCATCTGGGCAAGGCCAACATCGATTGGGAAGCTGAAGGACCTCGCTACAGAGACCGCATTCTGGAGTACCTAGAGCAGCGTTACATACCGAATCTCCGACAGGACTTGGTCACCACGCGTATTTTCACGCCCAGGGACTTCGCTCGAGTGCTGAACGGGCATCTGGGATCCGCGTTCTCCTTGGAGCCCGTGCTTACGCAGAGTGCCTACTTCCGGGTGCACAATCGTGACCCACACATCGGAGGACTGTACTTCGTCGGCGCAGGTACGCATCCAGGCGCCGGTGTTCCGGGCGTGGTCGCATCTGCCAGAGCCACGGCAAGCCTCATACTTGCCGACGTCGGACAGGGACATCGTACCAGGAAGCATCCAGCCGAGTGAATCCGTGGATGAGGTAGCTAGCTACAGCCGAGAGACAATCAGGAGCGGTTCGAAGAGCTTCGCGGCGGCGGCTCGACTGCTGGACAGAAGGACGCGCGAGAGCGCACACATGCTCTACGCATGGTGCCGCTACTGTGACGATCAGATCGATAGCCAGCACCTGGGGGTTGCGGTCGAAAGGCAACCCTCATCGAGCCGTAGTCGGCTAACGCGCTTGGAGCGGGAAACTCGGCGGGCGCTCGCCGGCGCACCCGTGGAGCATCCGGCTTTCGTGGCCCTCAGCCGTGTGGTGAAGCGCCATGGTATTCCGCATCGTTACCCACTGGAGCTGCTCCAGGGATTCGCGATGGACGTGGGGCAGTGTCGCTACAACGAGCTCGAAGACACCCTGCTGTACTGCTATCACGTGGCGGGAGTGGTAGGAGTGATGATGGCCTACGTGCTGGGAGCCACGAGCAGTGATACACTGTTGCGTGCTGCGGACCTCGGCATCGCCTTCCAACTCACTAACATAGCGCGCGACGTCATGGACGACGCACGCCGTGGTCGTATCTACCTGCCTTCCAAGTGGCTTGCGGAGGTGGGAGTGCCGTCTGCGGACATCATGCTCCCGGAGCATCGTCCGGCCGTATTCACGGTCGTGAGGGGTCTCCTGGATGAGGCGGACCGATACTATGACTCCGCCGCCAAAGGATTACCCCAACTCAGGTGGCGGGCGGCTTGGGGGATCGCTACTGCACGGACTGTCTACCGTAACATCGGGTGTGTTGTCGTCGAGCGGGGGCCTGCAGCCTGGGATCGACGCGCGGTTGTGGGCCGCGGACGAAAGGTGTGGGGGGCTTTCCGCGGACTACTGCGAGCTGCTACCGCGGTTTCCATAGGCCGGCTGCTACCCGCCAAGCAGCGGACGGGCCTGTGGACCAAGCCGGTTCAGAACGACGCCTGAGTTCGCGCCAGTCTCAGCCCTGCCGGGATTGGGCACGAGTCCGCGCTCGCTCCTCCCTGAGCTTCTCTAGCGGGGGCGCGTAGAGGAAACCAAAGCTCACCGCCCCATCCCGATCCTTCGTGGCATGGTGCATGTAGTGCGCCTGCACGACGCGCTGCAAGTAACCGCTCTTCGGCTTGTACCTGAGGCGAATGCGTCGATGGACCAGCACGTCATGGAACAGGAAGTAGACAAACCCGTAGGCTGTCATTCCCAAACCGATCCACAACAGAGAGTCGAACACATTGGTGCCGAGGTAGATCAGCACGATCGCCGGAATCGCGAAGAACACGGCGAAGAGATCGTTCTTCTCGAAGCGACCCTGCCTCGGCACATGGTGTGACTCATGCAACGCCCACAGGAATCCGTGCATGACATACTTGTGTGTGAAGTACGCCATCACTTCCATGCCCGCCAGGGATCCCAAGAAGAGTAGTAGGTTGAAGAGCATTGGAGGGGAGTCAATTTACCGACCAGTCAAGAGATTTCAAAGTGACACCAGGCGGCGGGTCAACCGCTGTGCGACCGCCAAGCCCAGGATGGCCGCAGCGACGAGTAGCCCCACCGGAAGGAGCAGGGCCGTCGTCGCCTCATCTCTCCAGAATATCGAAGTGTAGGCCTCCAGCGCCCATGCGTTGGGAGTAACCCACCCAACCTCTTGGAGTACGCGCGGCATCAGGAACCGCGGTACCATGCTGCCACCGAGCGCCGACAGGATCAGCACAGCGATGTTCGCAAAGGTCTGAGCCTGTTGCCGGGTGGTGAAGGCGGTAGTGATGGCCAGCGCCAGACCGGCAGCGGCACCGGCTGCCGCGAGAGTCGTGACGGTCCACTGCAACCAGTGTCCGGGCACATCAACCCCATGCACCACCCACGCCACCAAGAAGATGACCCAAACCTGCACGAACCCCTGAACCACGAGATAAAGGAACTTCCCGTTCACCAGCACAACGGTTGTGCCTGGTCCCGTGACGATTCGCTCCAGCACACCAGTCTCACGTTCTTCGAACAGAGTCACTGCGCCGTGTACGGCGGACAGCAACAAGAACAGGACGGCAACAGCGCCGGCCGAGTAGGCGATGTTGTTGAGGCCCGCTGATTCCCCAGCAACGTTTTCCTCCTCAACTAGTGGACCGCGGCCGGTGACTGTTTCCATTGACATCCTGGCGTAGGCCCGCTGCACCTGTCCGGTAAGCACACCGGTCGCGACGCCGCGTGAGGGGTCACTAACCACCGTGAACGGAGCACGCGGTTCTGCCGTAATGCCATCGACCGGTTGATCTGGTGCTCGGATTACAAGCCCAACATCGGCGGTCCCGCGGCGGACCAACCTCCGCACATCCTGATCCGAAAGGACCTCTTCCATCAGCACCAGGTCTGAACTGTCGCGTAGTAAGGCGGTCACCCGGCGCGACCACTCGCTGTTCGCCTCATCAGCCAGCGCGAGGCGCGGTCGGAAGTTCTCTCCGCTCGTGGCTGCGAATATAGACGCGAAGATCAGAAAGAACACCGCCGGCACTACGAAGCTCATTGCCAATGCGCCACGGTCTCGCAAGAGCCGCAGAAGCATGACATGAAAGATGGCACGGCTCACGGCTGCAGATCCCCACCAGTCAGATGAAAGAACACTCCTCTCAGTCCGGGCTCGCGGACACGCACCTCGTCAACGGTGAGCCCGGCCTGAGCCGCCTGGCCACCCAACTCGGACACTTCAGCAAACCCGCCGTTGAGGCGCCCGGTCCAAGCGGCCCCGCCTTCCACCCTCGTCAGACCTGCGTGCTCCAGAAACTCGAGTCCACGGGCTTCTGGCTCCCGTGCGAAGGTCATGATCAGTTCCTTAGCCTCGCCGAAAACACTGCGGACCAGGGATTCTGCTTCACCCTCCGCCAGAATGCGCCCGTTAGAGATGATCCCGACACGGTCGGCGAGTTCCTCCGCCTGATCTAGGTCATGCGTCGTGAGCAGTATCGCTAGTCCGTCGCGTCGCAACTCGCGGAGAAGATCGTGGATGCCCTCTCGGGCCATCAGGTCGACGCCGACCGTAGGTTCGTCAAGCAGTAGTAGCCGTGGGTGGTGCAGGATGCCGGCTGCGATGTTCAGTCGCCGTTGCATTCCACCCGACAGATCCGCTGTCCGGTCGTCGGCTCGTTCGGTGAGTGCCATCAGCTTCAGGGCCTGATCCACAACTGTCGGAATGTCGCGTGCTGGCACCCCGCTCAAACGACCCAGCACGTCCAAGTTCTCGCGCGCCGTCAGATGGTCGTAGAGAGCGATGGATTGGGGCACCAACCCGAATAGGCTCCTGGCGGAAGCATCTGCGTGCACGTCACGACCGAGAATGCGAATGCTGCCGGAGTCGAGCCGGATGCGCCCCGATATGGCTCTCACCAAGGTCGTCTTGCCTGCGCCGTTGTGGCCTATGAGGGCGAAGATCTCACCGGCTTTGATAGCAAGATCGACGCCCGCGAGTGCGACCTTCGACCCGAATCGTCGTGTCGCACCCGCGACACTTAGCACCGCATCTGCAGGAATAGGCAAAGTTGGGGGGTCAGTTCTCGCTCTTCATGGCCACTGATACTCCCGGAATGACCGACTGCGCCAGCGCTACGAGAGGATCACGTCTTGATCCTAGAGGGGCGAGGTCTTCGACGGCGGAGTCAAGCAGCCGGTTGGCCCAAGCCCGCGCCCGATCTGCACCCATCAATGACACCAGGGTAGCTTTCTGCGCGTCCTGATCCACGGTCTTGCCCGCCTCGACCTCGGTATGCGAAACGTCGAGCAAGTCGTCGAACACTTGGAAAGCGAGACCGAGGTCGCGCGCAAAGTCACGTACAGCTTCCACATCTCGTTCTGGGACTCCCGCGATCCGGGCTCCAGTTTCGGCTCCCGCCACGAACAACACAGCAGTCTTGAGCATATTCGTCTTTTCCAGGGAGCCGGCGTCGCGACCGGGCCAATCCTCGAGATCGAGCATCTGCCCACCGATCAACCCGCTGCTCCCGATTGCGTCGGAGAGGAGTAGCACCAATCGAAGCCGCAGCCGGGACGTCAATCCGGGAGCCGATCCCATGACATTATAGGCGCCGCTCAGCAGCGCCATAGCGGCGAGCAGCGCGGTGTTCTCGCCAAACACTATGTGGTTGGCAGGCTGGCCACGACGCAGCCTCGCGTCGTCCATTAGAGGCAGGTCATCGAGAATGAGGGAGGCCGTGTGCACCATCTCGATGGCGCACGCAGGATCGATTGCCGATTCCTCACGACTGCCCAGTTGGGTGGCGACCATCACCGTCAGTATCGGCCGGATTCGCTTGCCAGAGCCCAGCAGACTATAGCGCATCGCTCGATGGAGTTGTTGCGGCTCCTCATTCTCTGAGGGAATCAACTCCGTCAGGCGGTGATTCACGCGCCGACGTATTTCGGCAGCATGACTCTCTATTTCGGCGCTCGCACTACCCGCGTGGCTCCTATTGAATTGCATGCGTTGTCGCCCCTCATGCGGAGACTGCAGTCCGTACGAGAGACCAGCGACGGATCCCGATACTCGGACTGCCTAGAGAATGTGGTGTGGGCAATACGATACGGCAATAGCACGAGGAAGCAGCGCTCGCAACACCTGCCTGATAACTCGACGCTTCAACTTACAGCGTCGATGCGACGTACCCGGCGGCCGTGGCCGCAGTGAGCTCAGATTTTCAAGCGCGGTACCCGACACGCGTGGCCTTGTACCAAGCTGCGAGTCGTCCGGGTGAGATGCCGAGGTGGTACGCGACAGTGATGGCGAAGTTCACGACGGTGGTACGAACGACTCCGAGTCTCTGCCATCTCCGACCCGACGTCTTGGCTCGCAGCGGTAGGATAACCACTCGGCCGCGCCGTCTCATGCGCCGGACGAACTCGTAGTCCTCCATTATCGGCAATACGGCGAATCCACCGGCGTCAGCAAAGGTATCCGCCCGTACGAATATCGCCTGATCACCGTAGGGGAGCTGGCTGCGCCGAGAGCGGGTGTCCACGACCGCCTCGACAAGGCGATACTTGGCACCGCTAGCGTCGATTGCGAGTGAGAATGCGCCTGCCGCCACTCCATACTCAGAGAGCGCTTCTGCCACAGCGTCCCCGTATCCAGCCGGCAGTACCGTGTCGGCGTGCAGGAAGAGAAGAACATCGCCTGTGGCTGCCTCGGCGCCCTCGTTCATTTGCCGTGCGCGGTTTGAACCAGTCACGACTACTCGAGCGCCGGCAGACTCCGCTACAGCCACGGTATCGTCGGATGAGCCGCCGTCGACGACAATAACCTCTGTGGCTCCTCCAGCGAGTGCCGACGTCACCGCCGCCGCGACATTTGCCGCTTCGTTCAACGCCGGTATCACAACCGAGATCATGTTGCAGGAATTTCCGTATCCTTCAACGATTCGTAATACCTGACATCCTCCGGTCTGTCGATGTCTCGAAGCAGCGGCAGAGTTGCTACTGAGAGACCATGGTTGTTTGCCGCACTCACGGTTGTCTCGAACACGCTCGCT
This sequence comes from Gemmatimonadota bacterium, assembly GCA_039586365.1. Classification (GTDB taxonomy): domain Bacteria; phylum Gemmatimonadota; class Gemmatimonadetes; order Gemmatimonadales; family GWC2-71-9. The sequence continues at coordinate 35,586 of JBDHKN010000065.1, forward strand.
GAGCCCCAGTCGATTCCTTTGAAGAGGACAGGTACCGGCGCCCGCAGTGCGATCAGATAGTAACCACCGTCCGCAGCCGGTCCGAGAGCGACGTCGTGATCAGTGAGTTGGTCGAATGCGCTTGTGATGAGTTCCTCTGTAAGCTCGGGGCAATCAGTACCCACGAGGACCACCGGCGCGTAGCCCTCCGCAAAGGCGGTGTCGAAAGCCGCATACATGCGCTCGCCCAGATCGCCGTCGCTCTGATCTCGGTACCCATAGTTGCCCGGAAACGCCGCGCGCATTCGATCAGCGTCGCATCCGGTGAAGTAAACGGTCAGGTCCGCGCCGAGTTCGGTTGCTGCCCTCTTTACGATGCGCAACGTTCGATCGGTGAGTTCTTGTGACAGTGCGGCAGCGCCCTCGGCACCGAGCTCTGGTATCAGGCGGGTCTTGGCTCTCCCGGCCTCAGGGTAGCGGGCAAACACGATGGCTCGTTGTCTGGAGTCATCCCGTCCTGACAGTGGCCGGTCAGCCACGAGATCGGCTCGCTCGATGGGAATTCGTTAGCTGGGAGTCGCCCAACGTTACTAAACCAATGCCCCGCCGCACGACGATCCCGCACCGGCCGTGCAGCCGAAACAGTGATCACCGGTCCTGATGGCGCGGCCGACAACAGTAGCCTGATCGAGACTCTCGATTCGATTGCAACCGAGGATGGGCAGGTCCAAAGCGAGGTTGAAGTCACAATCGTAGACGTTCCCGTCCCAGTCTACGCTGATTTGTTGGCGACACATTAGGTTGTCGATGGTCGCTGGGTTGAACGACTCTCTCAGCAGCGTCATGTACTCGATGCCAGAGCCTGCTGCTCTTAGCTTATCCAAGAACCGCCCGTTGGGCATGTTCGTGATCGTGAGGAGGTGCGTGAATCGTACGCCGAAACGTTCCTCGAGTTCTCGGTGATAGGTCTCCTCGAGTTCCGCTTGCTCGGGTGGTAGCGACGCACCACCAGGGTTGTAGACCAGGTCGAGCGGGAGGTCCGGTTTGACGCCGTAGCCGAGTGAGTTCAGCCGCTTGATGACCTCGACGCTCTTCTCGTACGTACCTTTGCCGCGTTGAGCCCGCACATTCTCCTCGAGATAGCATGGGAGAGATGCCACGAGACGCACGCCGAGATCTCGCAGCAACTCGGGGACGTCCTCGAGACCTGCTTGTTGTAGAACTGTCAGGTTGGACCTCAGCCGAACAGGAATGCGCCTCTGCCGCAATGAGGACACGAACCACCTGAACTCTGGATGGAGTTCGGGTGCACCACCGGTTATCTCGACAAGACTGCACCGTGTTCTCTCGGCGGCAGCGATAACTTCACGCATCACACGGGGATCCATGCGCTCAGTACGGGTCGGCGAGGCTCGCACGTGACAATGTCTGCATGACTGGTTACACGCAAGACCGACATTGACCTGGATCGTCTCGACCTCACGAGCCCTCAAAGCGCCACCGCAGGCCAAGGCAAACTCGTAAGACGACCGATCTCCCTCTTCCTCGACAGCAACGGCGGTCTTGCCGTGTTCAGCGATGAGCTTGTCGGCCACGTATTCTCCCTTGGAGCATCTGGATCACAGTGAAGGAGTGTGCTGGTCCCGGATTCGTATCTCGTCCGAACTCAACGCCGCAGCTTGAGAAAAGCAGTGAAAGCCTGCTTCAGAAACGGAGTGAGTCTGGTGCGCATATAGCTGTCCGCGGTGTGTCGTATCGCTTCGGAGCGTGTGGGATAGGGGTGGATCACGCTCGATATCTTGCCCAGCCCAATACCGTTTTCCATCGCCAGGGTGATTTCCGAAATCATGTCCCCGGCGTGCGACGCGACTATCGTGGCGCCGAGGATCTTGTCGCTGCCCTTTCTGGTCAGGACCTTCACGAATCCGTCCTCCTCACCTTCGGCGATAGCACGATCGACATCCTTGAATTCCCTCCGGTAGCAGTCATATGCGATTTCGGCTTCATCCGCTTCCCGCTCCGACAGCCCAACGCGAGCGAGTTCCGGGTCTGTGTAGGTGCTCCACGGCACATTCAGACTGCTGACCTTGCCGCGGCCGAAGAAGAGGGCGTTTCGTATCACCAAACGGGCTGCCGCATCTGCAGCATGCGTGAACTTGTGTTTCAGACATACGTCGCCGGCTGCGTAGACATTCTTGTTCGTCGTGCGGAGTCGGTCATTGACGAGAACACCTCGCGGTCCATACTCGATGCCAGCCGCTTCCAGGCCGAGGCCTTCGACATTCGGCATCCGTCCAGCGCCGACGAATACGTCATCGACAGTGATCGAACTCGTCTCACCTTGGTCTTCAACCACGATTGACTTGCCGCCGGGGCGGGACTCGACTCTCTTGACCGTCGCACCGCACACGACCGAGACACCGTCACGAACCAGGGCCCGCTCAACCACACTGGCAGCATCCTCATCATCTCGCGGCAGTACCCGCGACCGCTCGAGGATTGTCACTTCCGACCCGAACCGTGCGAAAGCTTGCGCCAACTCGCATCCGATGGGACCCGCACCAATGAAGGCCATTCGGTCTGGAAGCTCGGTCAAATCGAAGACTGAAAGGTTCGTCAGAAATCCGACCTCACTGAGTCCCCCAATTCTCGGCACCCACGGACGGCCACCGGTGGCAATCGCCGCCTTCGAAAACCGCAATGTCTTCCCATCCACCTCGATGGTGGTAGGTGACACGAATCTGCCCTCGCCAAGAAAGACATCGATGCCGAGCTTAGCGAACCGCTCCGCCGAATCGTGCTCTGCGATGCGCGACCGGATTTCGCGCAACCGCCGCATAACAGTCGGGAAATCGATCCTCGCGTCGCCAGGCGAGATGCCCGATATCCGGCTCGTGGTGGCCGCGGCTGCTGCCTTGGCAGCTGCGATCAAGCTCTTGGACGGAACACAGCCGTAGTTCAGGCAGTCGCCGCCAAGAAAATGCTTCTCGACCAGCGCGACTTTTGCTCCGAGCCCTGCTGCTCCCGCAGCGGTCACCAGTCCCGCCGTCCCAGCCCCGATGACGGCGAGGTTGTATCTCTCCGCAGGTTGTGGGTTCTCCCAGTCTGTCGGATGGACTCTGGCCACCAGCTCCCGGTTGAACTCGTCGTCCGGCATTTGCGCGATCTCTTTGTGAATCATGCTTCTAGCCTGCCGAACGGTAGGTGGCGTAGCGAGTCTCGAGATTATCGGACTCCGCTTGTTTCAGGCTCCGTCGTGCCGTCCTCACAATGAAAAATATCAGGGCGGAAACGACCGCGAGTGCGCTCAGGAGTGTCCAGGGGAGCTTCCCTTCGCGTAATGTCGTGACTAAGGCGTCGGCTCCCACGACATAGAGCACGGTTCCTGGCAACATGCACAGCCACGACCAGAACACGTAAGTGGTGAACTGCACCTTCGTCAGGCCGAAGCCGTAGTTGAGCAGATTGAATGGGAACAGCGGGACGAGCCGCGTAATGGCCACGATGATGGCTCCGTGTCGTTCTGTCATAGCATCGAGGCGCCTGAATTTGGGGCTCCTCGACAACCAGGTCGATATCGAATCACGGGCGAAATAACGCGCGATCAGGAAACACGCCGCCGCAGCAATCGTGGAAGCGACACTGACGTAGATCGAGCCCCAGGCCGCTCCGAAGATAGCTCCAGCTGCGACCGTGATCGCGAATCCCGGAATCATCGCGATGACGGCGGCAATGTAGATGACGCCGAAGACGACCGGTCCCACTGCGCCGAGCGAGACTATCCAGTCGCGCAGTGAACCCAGCCGGTCACCCAGGCCAAGAGCCTTGGCCAGCACCATGAGGGCGACCAAGGTCGCGATCAGCGCGAGTGGTTTCACGTGGGTGCGTCGGTTCCCAACTGCCATGAATCCTCAGCCTCCGAGTGTGGGCGCTCTTCTGCTTGCCATACCATTGTGGGATTCGACGTCCAGCCATGAGTTCGGGCGTATGGTTCTCTCGCAGTAGCACGCCTCCTTGCCGAACCAGTACTACTGCCGCCAATAGTAGGTGACACTGGGGCGAGAGATATTACAGGTGCATGCCTGCGGGTTGCTTTGATCCATCTCCAGCTCGAGCGCTATGTAACTCGACAACCCAGCCACAACATCACAAATCCGTTGGGCACCGAATGTGTTCCAACTCAGCCCAACTGAGCTAAACTCAACGGATCACAGCCCCACCACGCGGTCGCCTAAGTTCTTACCTGACAATACGTAACGACACTCAACCACGCTCAACGAAGCTCAGCCAAACCCGCTATGTATGAATGAATGGGTTCAGGGATCGATACCAAGGAGCAGCTAGGCGCGGCTGCCGCCCAGAAGCTGCTCAATCTCCTTGCGACGTGGCCCTGGGCCCGGTCGGCAAGGGGCACTATGGCTGCTCAGCTTGACGCATGCACGCCCGGCCTGATATACCTCTGAACGGGAGTCCCCCTCCCCGGCGTAGGTGCCTTCCCCGCGCCGAACGACCATCTGTCGTGAGGTCAGCATGCGCAGCCTAATTCGCTTCTTCGTCGTCACCGCCTTCACATTGGCGCCCGTTCTCCCGGCCGCAGCCCAGTCGTCCGCCGACGCTCCCCCCGACCCGGACCTCTACAAGGGGCTGCATTGGCGCCACATCGGTCCCGAAGGGAACCGGTTCAGTGCGGCCGCCGGCATTCCCGGCGACCCACACACGTACTATGTGGGCGCAGCGTCGGGAGGCGTCTATAAGACCACCGACGGTGGCGTGCACTGGACGGCGGTCTTTGACGATCAGCCCGTGCAGTCCATCGGGGCCCTGGCGGTCTCGCAGAGCGATCCAAACATCGTCTGGGCCGGCACAGGCGAGGGGAAAATCCGGAGCCACATCTCCCTAGGTCAGGGCGTGTACAAGTCCACCGACGCCGGAGAGACTTGGACCCTGATGGGGCTCGAGCAGACGGGACGCATCCCACGCCTGGTGGTGCATCCCCGGGATCCGGATATAGCGCTCGTGTGCGCCCTGGGTCACGCCTACGGCCCGCAGCAGGAACGAGGCGTCTTCCGCACCGCCGACGGGGGTGTCACGTGGCACCACGCGCTCTTCGTGGACGAAGACACGGGTTGTTCGGACCTGGCCATGGATCCGGTGAACCCCCAGGTGCTCTTCGCCGGGACCTGGCAGCTGGAGATCCACACCTGGGGCCGCACCAGCGGTGGGCCCGGGGGCGGACTGCACGTCTCACGGGATGGCGGGGTGACCTGGATCCGGCTCTCGGGCAACGGCCTCCCGACGAAGCCAGTGGGCAAGGTGGCCGTCGCCATCGCCCCGTCGAACAACCAGAGGGTGTACGCCATGTTCGAGACCGGCGACGGCATTCCGTGGAACGGGCAGCCGACGGAAAGCGGCCAACTGTGGCGATCGGAGGACGGGGGGCGCCGGTGGGCACTGGTGAACCGGGATCGCAACGCCATGGGGCGGGCCCACTACTACTCGCGCGTGGTGGTGGCCCCAGATGATCAGGACGAGGCGTACTTCCTGACGGCCTCGTTTGCCCGCTCCATCGACGGAGGACTCACCTTGAACGTTGTACCCCGGGGACAGGCTCCCGGTGGGGACCACCACGACATGTGGATCGACCCCATCGATGGGGACCGGATGATCGTGGCCCACGACCAGGGCCTCTCCATTTCCATCAACCGCGGTGAGACGTGGTTCCGCCAGCGCCTCACCAACGCCCAGATGTACCACGTCACCGTGGACAACATGATCCCCTACAACGTCCTGGGAAACAAGCAGGACGAGCCCACCTACCGGGGACCGAGCAACAGCCGGAGCAGAGGGATCGCCCGGGGCATGTGGCACTCGGTGGGGGGTGGCGAGAGCGGGTGGGCGACTCCTGATCCCGAGGACCCCAACATCATCTGGTCCTCGGCCTCGGGATCCGGGATGGTCGGGGGTATCGTCGTGCGCTTCGAGGAGGACCGCCGGCAGTTCCGGAACGTGGAAGTCTGGCCCCAGCAGAGCCGCGGTCCCGCCGAGGGCGTCAGGTACCGCTTCGTATGGGACGCTCCGATCCACATATCGCCCCACGACCGCCACACCGTCTATGTCGGTAGCCAGCACGTGCATCGCACGCGGGACGATGGTCAGAGCTGGCAGGTTATCAGTCCGGACCTCACCCTCAACGACGGGAGCCGGATGGGGAGCTCGGGAGGGCTCACACCGGACAACATCGGAGTGGAGTATGCCGGGGTGGTGTACGCCATCGCTGAATCTCCTCTGGAGCGGGGGCTGATCTGGGTGGGCACCAACGACGGGCTCGTCCAGCTCACCCGCGACGACGGTGCTAGCTGGACCAACGTCACGGAGAATCTCCCGGACCTTCCGCCCTGGGGAGCGGTTCGGAGCATCGTGCCGTCCCGCTACGATCCCGCCACGGCCTACCTGTCTGTGGACTTCCACCAGATGAACAACCGGGATCCATACGTATACCGGACCACCGACTACGGCCGCACCTGGCGAGCCATCACCAACGGCATTCCAAGGAGCATGCTCAGCTACGCCAAGGTCATTGCCGAGGATCGGGTCCGCCCCGGGCTCCTCTACCTGGGGACCGAGAACGCCATCTACGTGTCCTTCGACGCTGGCGACCATTGGCAGCCGCTGCAGAACGACCTGCCCCACGCGCCGGTGTCCGGTATCGTCATTCAGGAGCACTTCAACGATCTGGTCATCTCAACCTACGGGAGGGGGTTCTGGATTCTCGACGACCTGACGCCCCTGCAGCAGTTGACGCCTGAGGTGATGTCCGCGGCAGCCCATCTCTTCCCGCCCCGGGCGGCCTACCGATTCCGTACCATCACCCCGATATCGACGACATACGACGATCCCACCACGGGCGAGGATCCGGAGTACGGCGCTGCCATCAACTACTGGCTCAGCGCTCCGGCGGCGTCGACCCCGAAGATCACCATCCTCGACGAGGCCGGTGAGGTCGTGCGTACCCTCGACGGCACGAACGTCGCCGGCATCAACCGCATCCACTGGGATCTCGAGGACGAGCCCAGCACTCAGGTGCAGCTCCTGACCAGGCCGATGTACGCGGAGCATATCGCGGTGGGCCCGGAAGGACGCAACGCCCCGGGCACTTCCCGCCTGTCGCTTCTAATGCCTCCCGGAGACTACACCGTGCGGCTCACCGTGGGTGAAGTGGAGCAAACCCAGCCCCTCACCGTACACAAGGATCCGAACTCCGGCGGGAGTGAGGTCGAGATCGACGAGCAGCTGGCCCTGCTCGAGGCCATCAAGGGAAGCATGGAGGAGGCCGCTGCAGCGGTGCATCGTATTGAAGCGGTGCGGGTGCAGCTGGCCGGGATCCGGCGGGTCGTGACGGATGAGGAGGCGGTGGCGGCGATGGATGCGCTGACCGAGAAGCTAGTGGACCTCGAGATGAAGCTGGTCGACCTGCGGCTAACCGGCCAGGGCCAGGACGGGGTACGCTTCGACTCCCGTCTGGTCGGGAAACTGGGGTACCTGGCCGGCGGCTTGGCTGGCGGGGACTTCAGGCCGACAGATCAGCAGGTGGAGGTGCAGGAGATCCTTGCCGGGCAGCTCCGGGAGCATCTGCGGGCTCTCGACGGTCTCATGAGCGAGGACCTCGCTGACCTCAACGCACAGCTCCGTGCCAAGGGGGTGCCGAACATCGGGGGTGGGGGAGGCTAGGATTATCCCGGGCGGGAGGCGTCGCCCAACCTAGCTGGTATCGAGAGGCATGCTTCGCAGGTCGTAGACCGCAACTGTCGCGGCGTCCCGACAGAATGCGTACTGCTCTCGCCCCTGGGCTGCCCTGAGAGCGCGTAGCGACTTCATCAGCATGTCGTCAGGATTTCTTATGACGTGCTCGGTCAGGCTCGCG
>JBDHKN010000066.1:0-27105 GCA_039586365.1 Gemmatimonadota bacterium
AGGCTGCGCCGAAGCGCGTGCCCTACCTTGATCGAATCGGAGTCGATCCCGACAACATGCGCGTATCCCTCTTCATTGAGCATGTTCACGAAGTACCCAGGACCGCAACTTATGACGAGAATGCGTGCAGTGCGATCTTGCGGAACGTGTTTCAGATAGTTGACGCGGTAGAATTGGCCTAGCGTTCGGTAGCCACGATCGATGTCGTCCGGACCTTCCCAAAACGAGTCGAAGCGCTCTGTCCTGGCGCTCAGCTGGACTCTGGGCGGGCTGTCCGGTTGCTCTCTGAGTATGTCGTTCATGCTCTGATTCACCTCAACCGATTCGGCCGAATACCCTCAACCTGGCTTTTGCCGCTCAAATGAGTTGCATCCGGCGATACCAATCGGCAGTCGCGGCAGCGCCCTCCGGTAACGTCACCTTGGGGTAATATCCCAGGTTGGACCGAGCCTCGCCGCATGTGAACTGAAAACTCTTCACGAAGAAGTTCATCCGTCTCCGATGCAGCGGAGGCTGTACACCTAACGGCTTCAATGTGCCTTCCAGAGCCACCGCAGCCGCCATGAGCGGCCACAACGGGACCCTCAGCTTCGGACGAGCCACGCCCAGAGCTGCGGATATCCCGGATATCATCTCGTCCGTAGCTATCGCTTCTGGGCCTGCCAGTACAAACGTCCTGCCAGGCGCCTCCGCGTGTGTAGCAGCCAGGCGCAAGCCGTCTATCAGGTCGTCTATGTATACCAGAGCGTGGAGGTTCTGGCCACGTCCGATCATGAAGAAACGCTGCCGCGCTATCCCCTTGAATAGTTTCACCAGGCGGCGATCACCGGGTCCGTACGTCTCGGCGATTCGTGCAATGGCAACGGGCAGCTTGTCGCAGTAGGTCCTGACGACCTTCTCGCCCTCCAACTTGGTGATACCGTAGATGTTGTCCGGCTCGAGCGGGGAGTCGTCCGTTACGGGACCATCGCGTCCAACTCCATAAACTCCAATCGTGCTCCCATGAACAAAGCGGGCTACCCCGTGATTCAGGGCCGCCTCGAGCACCGTCCTGGTACCCTCGACATTCACATCGGAGTAATAGGAATCTGGAACGTTGGCCTCATGTTGTGCCGCCGCGAGGTGGTACAGTACATCGATTCCGTCGCAGGCTCGGCCGACAGCCCCTGGGTCGGTCACGGATCCATCGACGAACGCGATGCCGCTCCGTCTGAGTTCCTCGGTATTCTGGCTCTCGGCCGGCGTGTTCAGTTTGCCAAGGATACATACCTGTTCACCGGCCGCGTGACAGCGCAGCGCAAGCCGAGAGCCGATGAAGCCAGTTCCTCCTGTGATAAGGACCTTGGTCATCTGTGCTCAGACACGACTGCTTCCGCCTGGCCGGATTCTGCGAGCCGCGCCGGCCTGTCCGACTGAGCGTTCAATGCCAGGAACGGACCGATGGCCAACGCGTCCAAGTGTCCTCTTTGGCAAGCCCGTATGGCGCCCTCCGGTGTGCAAACGATCGGTTCTTCGTGAATATTGAAGCTTGTGTTCACTAGACACGATAGCCCGGTCAGTCGTTTGAATTCCTTCACTATACGGTAGTAACTCGGATTATCCGATTCGCTGACCAACTGTGGACGTGCCGTACCGTCGACATGTACGACTCCCGGGCACGTCTGCTTCATTAGATCAGTACAGTCGAACGTAATTGTCATGAACCGAGCCGTATCATGCGCGCCATCTACGCCAACGAAGTACCTAGCAGCATCTTCGGCGAGCGCCGTCGGAGCGAACGGCATGAACTCCGTGCGGCGGAGTCGTTTGTTGAGCCAATCGTTGACCTCGGGTTCGTCCGGTCGGTACAGAATAGACCGATTCCCCAACGCTCTTGGGCCGTACTCCATCCGGCCGGCAACACGCGCAACCACATACCCTTCACTCACCAACCGGGCTATTTCGGCTTCGTTGTTCGCTGGACGCGTAAACTCAACTCCCGAGGTTTCGAGTGCTTCCGCCACCTCCTTGTCAGAAAACTCGGGTCCCAGGTACACGTGGTCGAAGCACTTCTCCATTCGCGTCGCTGATTTCGGATTCATGGTGGCCCACTGAGTCAGCGCTGCACCCGCGGCGATTCCTTCATCTGACATCGCGGGGTACACGAAAACACCCTCAACGCCAGGCAATTCGTGCACGCGCTGGTTGATCTTGACATTCGCAAACACGCCTCCAGCAAGCGCTATCTTGGACCTGCCAGTACGCTCTCTCCAATAGGCAACGTATCGAGTCGTGATGTCCTCGGCGACATCCTGAATCGTCGCGGCGATATGCTCTTTCGTCCAATCGGCCGGCAGGCTGGACTTCAGCTTTTTGAGGGCTGCGTGGCGGAATGTGTTCCCTACATTGGTCATGGTCCCGCTTTCGTAGCGTATGAAGCGGTCCATTATGTCCCGATACTTCGCCTCACCATAAGCGGCCAAACCGGTGATCTTTCCTTCATGCTTGCCCGCCTTGAAACCGCAGAGCTGGGTTACGTATCCGTAGTAGTCCCCCAGCGAATCGAATGAAGGAACGGTGTGTAGCAGACGCCACTTGCCCCCGCTGAAGTCGTATACATGGGAGGAATGGCCGTCTCCGGCTCCATCGAGCGTAACAACCAGGCTGTCTTCGAATCCGCTTCCGAAGTAAGCCGCCACTGCGTGAGACAGGTGGTGCGACACGAACTCCACCGGACACGTGACCCCGAATTCCTCTCGCATGACTTCCCGGATCCGACTTCTTCTTCTGGCGAAGGCCGGCTTGCGGAGACTGTAGTAGAGGTTTTCCAGAACAGGCAGTTTGGTGCGTAGCCCACTCAGGTGCGAGCCCATCGAGAAGAACAGGTTTCTCACCACGCCCTCGTCCACTCCAAACACGCCCTGATCGAAATCCACGTACTCTTCGAGGAAGTGACCCCACTGTGATGCAATCGCGACCTGATCCAACTCCTCAGGGCGCACCCCTGCTATCTGCAACGCCGCAGCGATCGACTTGCGTGGGAATCCCATCACCATCTTCTTACGTGCCAGCCGCTCCTCGTTGACTGCCGCAAGCACACGACCGTCCTCGATGACTGCCGCGCCGCTGATGAAGTGGTCACTGATACCGAGTACTCTCATTGCCTTCTCCTATGTTTCACACCACCACTTGCTCGTTGGGCTCAGTGCGATGTTCTTTGCCAGGTTCGAAGCCGCGTGCGACGATTGGTCGTGAAGCGTGAGACTCATGATCCCCCGGTTGCTGCGCTCAGAGACAATCGTCGTAACCCTCAAGGCATACAGCAACAACCAGACCAAGCCCACCCCATTGAGCATGAGGACAGCAAATAGTTGTAGAGGCGTACGACGCACAGCGTTAAGCCCGCTGATCCGGGTGCTGGAGGGCTACAGTCAGGTATGCACAATTCAATGTGGTCAGGACAAATGCGGCGAGCGTTGTCGCCGCCGCACGTTCAGCGCCCTGAATCCTGGCCCCGTGAATCAGTCTTGGACGTGACCGCACGGGGTCCGCAATGGCCGCCGACTCTTGGCTAGGTCTCCCAACATACCCCGTCGCCACCAAGACAGAACGGCTGCCGTGCTCCTTCGCGCGACAAGCTGCAACCCAGCGCGGGAGTGCCGATGTGGGTTGAAAGCCCTTGCGTAACCACTTGTAAGAAAAGCACATACTGAGGTGTTGTGTGGTCGCAACGGTCTAATGGTAGGCAACATCGCTGCGAGAATCAGCGTGGCGCAGTCACGCGGGTTTCGGGTGGTCGGGCGAGGAAGCCGCTGCCCAAGATTGAATCTGCGAGCACGTGTGCTACGAGTCGGTGAGCCCGGCTGTTGGGATGGGAGTCGTATCGGGTGGCCCACCAGCGACGCCAATCACCTCCCTCAGCCGCGAAGTATGGAACCAGATCTACGACCCGCAACCCCTCCTCACGCGCCAGGGACGCTACCTGCTCATGCACCGGCCGAAGTGGATAACTCTCCGTGGTCCACTCACCCGGTGCGAAAAAGGGGAACAGCAACATCAGAACGGGGGTTCTCCGCGCTCTGGCGGAGTCACTGATGGCTCCCAGTGCAGAGTGGAACTGAGTAAACGTAGCAGACGAGCGGTCATACAGCTGATGGAATTGCAGGTAGCAGGGCTGTGACGAACGGAGCGCGTTGTACTGCACCTCGAGAAACGCAATGATGGCGCTCTGTTCGGCCAGCTCTGTACGAAACCGAGCCGGAACGAGACTGTGTGGCGGGCAGAGCCATTCACCCCCGACAGACTGAAAGTCCGGGCCGCTTGGCAAACCGTCGTTGGCAAAAAATTGAATGATCACCAGGTCTGGATCGAACTGCCATCCCAACCTCTGCAGGAGTTCAGCCTCGTTTGCTGTTGTGTACCCACGCTGAGCCATCGAGATGACTTCTATGTGTTCGGCTCCAGCGTCACGGGCCAACGTTGTCTCCAGTATCGCCGGCCACGTACTGTCTGTTTCCGCGATCTTGTCACCCCAGGTGAAGGAATCACCTAAAGCCACGATCCGAAACACCCCGTTTTGCTTATGCACTTCCTCATGGCGAGATCGGAAGCCGAACACGTTCCTTTCCCAGAGCCTATCATATCTGGCCTGCCATGCAGTAATCTCGGAAGGCAAGCCCAGGTTCGTGCTGATACTCATTGTGCGGAACAAGAACTCGAGTGCCAGGAGTGCTACGCATACCGTAACGGATGACGTGGCTACCCCAACGACGGTACCCCTTAGGAGGTCGGCCCGTCCGGTCGCGGCCAAGAGTAGGAAACAGGCAAGGGACCAAGTCGTAACTAGGAGTGCAGCGACCACAGTGAAGATGTGTGCGATCCCCAGCGCAAGGACGCCAAGCAGAAGTAATGCAATTCGGACAGCATTATCTGCGAACAGCCGGCTGCTGCTGATGCCGATTACAGACGCTGTCCTGGTTGGCAGGAGGAGTCCGAATCCAAGCAGCCATGGTACGCCGGCCACGGCATACCAAGCGAACCGTGGCTCGTATGCCAAAACGAGTCCTAGCAGCAACCCCAGGAGAATCCAGCTCGCTCGCCATTCGCGGATTGTCATTGCACGCAGTCAGATCCCGCCGTATCAAGACGAGTTACGGTTGATTTCGCACGGCATTGCGGTCGTCATTCAGAACGAGTCTGCGGCTGCACCATGTGCGCGCCCCAACTGGGGTGGGTACAAGAACGGGCACGTTCACCGGTGGTGATACCGTCTTGATGCGCCGCTAGAAGATCGTGTAGATGAACGGCGCCAGTGCCGAACCCTGCGCGAACACGAGAAGGGATCCGACCACGAACATGACGACGATGATCGGCAGCAGCCACCACTTCTTGCGCACTCGCATGAAGGCCCAGAATTCGCGGAGCAGACTGAGTTGGCTCATGTTGACGATCTCCCTACCCAAACTTGGCACATTGTCAGAATTGATGCTTCATGTGGTTCGCATCCCTGCGCTCGCGCGCCACCCAGAACCCACCGTCTTTCACAGTACGAACGAGCGGGTTCTTCCCTAGGACACGCATGACCGCCCCGATCGGGAAGATCGTGAGGAAATACACTAGCGCCATGAATATCGGTGTCGTGACCTTCGATATCGCATGGGCAAGTGCCATCCAGCCCCGTTCAACCGGTCCGAGCAGAGTGGGGATCAGCAGACCCGCGAGCAGCATGACGATTCCCAGTCCGCCGGTCACAGCGGCGCCGATTTGGCGATCCCGCCACAACAGAAGCGCCCCCAGGGCTAGGAAGCCGAACCCGAGCGTGAACCCGAAGCGCCTCCCCTTAGACGCAGTCAGTCTAGTTGAAACTCTTGGCGCCAATCCTCAAGCTCCTCCCATTCAGGTTGCTCTTGTTTGTCCAGCATGTACGGACCAAGCACCAAGTAATCGATGTGGGTGCGCATGAAGCAGCGGTACGCGTCCTCAGGACTGCAAACGATCGGCTCACCGCGCACGTTGAACGACGTGTTCACCAGCACCCCGCATCCGGTCAGATCCTCGAATGCCTTGATGACGGCGTGGTAGTCGGGATTCGTCTCGCTGTCCACAGTCTGGACCCGCGCGGAATAGTCGATATGCGTGATTGCAGGCAGGTCCGAGCGGGGGACATTGAGTTGGTCAATGCCCCAAAGTCGGCGCTGCTCCAGAGTCATCGGTATCTGCCGTTCCTGTTTGACTGGAGCGACCAAGAGCATATAGGGAGACTCGCGATCCAACTCGAAGTATTCGCTCACTCGCTCCCGCAGAACACTGGGAGCGAAGGGACGAAAGCCCTCGCGGAATTTGATTTTCAGATTCATCTGCGCCTGCATCCTGGGACTGCGGGGATCTCCCAGAATGCTGCGGGACCCGAGCGCGCGGGGGCCAAACTCCATCCGACCGTTGAACCACCCGACGATCTTCTCGTCAGCCAACGCTGCGGCCGTCCGCTGGAGCAGCTCACTCCTGGCAAGACGCTGGTACACTGCCTTGCGGGAGTCGAGGTACTGGCGGATCTCAGCTTCACTGAATTCTGGTCCCAGGTAGGCGCCCTTCATCGTGTCCTTGGACGGTGTCGGCGTCCTGGGGCGTTCACAAGTACGATGCCAGATGAGCTGAGCAACGCCGAGCGCCCCACCCGCATCACCTGCAGCAGGTTGGATCCAGAGCTGTTTGAATGGTCCCTCTCGCAGGATACGGCCGTTGCCAACGCAGTTGAGCGCGACACCGCCTGCCAAGCAGAGATTGTCTGATCCTGTCTCCTTGTGAGCAGTGTTTGCCAACCGCAGCATCACTTCTTCACAGACTTCCTGGATAGACCGAGCCAAGTCCATCTCACGCTGAGTCAGCTTGGTTTCCGGAACTCGGGGCGGGCCACCGAACAAGTCATTGAACGCCCCGTTAGTCATTGTTAGGCCTGACAGATAATTGAAGTACTTCTGGTTGAGCCTGAACGATCCGTCCTCACGGAGGTCAATCAGCTCGCGGTAGATCAGGTCCACGTACTTGGGGTCCCCATATGGTGCCAACCCCATGACCTTGTACTCACCAGAGTTGACTTTGAATCCGGTGTAGTACGTGAACGCTGAGTAGAGCAGGCCCAGCGAGTCGGGCCAATGGATCTCCTCGAGGATCGCGATATCATTGCCGCGGCCCACGCCCAGCGACGCAGTTGCCCACTCGCCGACACCATCCATGGTCAATACCGCAGCCTCATCGAACGGTGATGGAAAGAAGGCACTTGCAGCGTGCGACTCGTGGTGTTCGGCGTAGAGCAGATCCCCCGCGTATCCCAGACGGTCACGGATCTGTCGCTCCATATGCAGCTTGTCTTTGAGCCACAGTGGTGCAGCCTTCAGGAACGACCCGAAACCCTTGGGAGTGACGCCAAGATACGTCTCTAGAATGCGCTCAAACTTCAATAGGGGCTTGTCATAAAAGCCCACATAGTCGAGATCCTGGGCGGTGATTCCCCCGGCCGAGAGGCAGTAGTCGATCGCACTGCGCGGGAAAGAGGCGTCTCCCTTCTTGCGAGAGAACCGTTCTTCCTGCGCAGCCGCAATGATCTCACCGTCTCGCAGCAGGCATGCGGCACTGTCATGATAGAATGCGGATATGCCCAGAATGTTCATTTGCTCTTTGCCTTTAGGGTCTTCTAGGTCTGCGAGATCCGTACCCAACCAAGAGACTGGATACGGTCCTGACGCAAGAGCCGCGCACCTACGCCCACCGTCGGCCACGCTAATCAAGTGCTTATATGGCAACATATTACACCCGAGAGCAAGATCACTAGAGCAGTGCTGTTCGAGTTTGATGTCGCACTGACGCAACGGTTCTGCGCGTGGGGTTAGCTCGGTTGGGGATAGTGTGGCTCGCCGGCAACTGTTCTCACCGCTCTCTTTGGCTGCTGCGAGGGTACCCAGCCCTAGCTCTGTTCGCCGTTGCGGTTGGCTTGCAGGAAGGCCGCGGATGCTAGCAGTTTGCCGCCGCTGAAGATACGCTGATACCGGTAGATTTCCCGCGCAGCAGAAAACTCCGCCTGCGTGAGCAGCTGCAGCAGCTCTGCCGCTGTGTAATATCGGACGTGTCCCGGATTGGTGAGTCTGAAGTAGTAGTCCCACAAAGAAAACAGGCCGGCGAAGCTCTTCCTGTCCGGCTCGAGTAGGTAGACGTGCCCGCCGGGCCGCAGCACCCTGCGCATTTCCCGCAGAGTCGCCAGGGGATCCGCGTAGCGGTGGAATGCGAAGCTGGCAATGACAGTGTCGAACGCACCTTCGGGGAAGGGTAGGATTCCACCGTCCCAGATCCTGAATTCCAACTGGCCTTCCACACCACGCAGACGTCCCGCCAGTTCCGTCATCTGGCCGGAAATGTCGACGCCGCAGACATAGCCTCTTCCCATCCGACGCCAAGCTTCTTCTGCCGCCCAGCCGTCCCCGCACTCGACGCTCAGTACGCGATTCCATGCCTTGAGGGGAACCTGATCGAGAAATAGACTGTGCACCTCACGCATGAAGCGAGAGATCCGATGATTCTCATCGCGGGGCCGCCGGTCGTGGCGGGTCAATACATCCTGTGTCAGTTGTCGGGACATGATCGCTCGGCGCAGTTCACTTTCCTTGGGGTACTTGTTCGCTACGGATGCATGACGGCCACCGAGTTCAATCGGATCAGCGCTCCAGCGGCCGTCGGGTGCCCAGGGCGCAACGGGCGTTCCCAAGCCACGAGCTACCGTCCTCCACAGCTAACTGCTTTCTTATCTTCAACTTACAGTCTAGAGAACCCACTGAGCTGAATCACGAACCTGCCTCGATGCTGCATCAACTCAACACTGTGGCCGCTGAAATGACTCAGCTGCAGGCAAGGTCAGACAGCGATGAGACACCTTGACCCGCTAGGCGGGTTGCCAAGACGCTGTTCGCCGCGGGTCAGATCGAAGACCTCGGCGGCGAATCGGGTACGGAGATGGGTCGGGCGCTCCCCCCTGAATACCTAACACGGTTAACGAAATCCACACGTCGGAACATCCCCATGGTCGCACCCAATGTGCACCGATGCTGTTTAGACGGCTGGAGTTTCAATCCGACAGACCCCCGAATCGCCGTATCAGGGCCGCATCGACGGCGCGCGTGACGAGTGGCTTGAGAGTTGCAAGATGGTCGGTGCAGTCCAGAAGGTTGAGCCCTCCACAATGTAGCAAGTTGTTGCTGCGCTGGGACATACAGAGGCCTTCAACCCAACGCATTCTATAGGAAGAGTAATAACGCTGATGGCAAAGCAATGGTAGCAGCACCTGTCGCAAACACCCCACACCGGGACCCAGAAACAGTGCATTGTGTGACCCAGCTTGTGCGGACTGCTGCTCGTATTAGTTGCCCTAAGCCGAACAGAGGATAGAGGAAATGAGAGATCCCAGTGTCGTCCGTGCAGGCTTGCGATCCCGCTCGAGGCTCTTGAAGAGGACGGTCGTGCGAGCCTTGGTACCTCTGCTCACAATGGCGATTGCGTGGAATTGCGGATCCGATCAGGTGGGTCCAGTAGTCACGGCCACGGTCGTGGTTACGCCAGCGCAAGCGTCGGCAGCCTCGCTGGGCGAGATCATATCCTTCTCCGCTGTGGCGCGGGACGGAACAGGAGCAGCGATCGCGGGAGCCGCGTTTACCTGGTCGAGTTCCAACACTACCGTAGCCACAGTCGACGGTAACGGCGCGGCCACGGTTGTGGGTAACGGAACCACGCAGATTACCGCGACATCGGCGGGCGTGACCGGTAGCGCCACTTTGACCGTTGCCCAGGCAGTGGCTTCTATGGAGGTGACGCCGTCTACTGCCACGCTGACCGCGATCAGCGAGCGGCGGCAGTTCAGCGCCCAGGCGTTGGATGCCAACGGTAATCCGTTGACGACCCAACCGGCGTTCGTGTGGACTGAGAGTAGCGCAGGGGCCGTGGCGACGATCAACGCCGGCGGATTGGCAACAGCGATAGCTGACGGCACCACTCAGGTTACCGCCTCTGCGGCCGGCGTCAGCGCCAGCGGCGATCTGACTGTCGCCCAGGCCATCAGTTCGATCACCGTTACGCCGGCGGCAGCGGTGCTGGGTTCCATCGGGGACACGCAACAATTCAGCGCTGAAGCACGGGACGCCATGGATTATCCGCTGGGGAATCAACCCAGTTTCATCTGGACCAGTGCCAACCAAGCGGTGGCAACCGTCAACTCCAGCACCGGGTTGGCTGTTGCCGTGGCTGTGGGCACAACGGACATCTCAGCCGCCGCCGGCGGCGTGACTGGTAGTGCCGACTTATCCGTCGCTCCGACATTAAGCACGATCGTGGTCACTCCAGCGACAGCCAACCTGGACGCAATTGGCTCGCAGCAGCAGTTCACTGCCGAAGCACGCGACGGCAACGGCAATCCACTGCCGGTGCAGCCCACGTTCGTATGGACGGAGAGCAGCGCGGGGGGCGTCGCGACAATTGACGCCAACGGCCTGACCACCGCCACGGGCAACGGCACCACCCAGGTTACCGCCACATGGGGTGGGACCTCCGGTAGCGCCAGCTTGACCGTAGCGCAGGTGGCGAGTTCGATCTTGGTGACTCCGGCGACCGCTACACTGACGTCAATCGGCTCCACCCAGCAGTTCACCGCGGTGGTGCGGGATGCCAACGACCATGCACTCGCCACCCAACCCAGCTTGACTTGGGCGAGCACCAACCAGACAGTGGCCACGGTCCACCTCATCAGCGGGCTAGCTACTTCCCACGCTCTGGGCACGGCTCAGATTACAGCCACCGCAGCCGGCCTCGTGGGACACGCTGACCTGACCGTTACCCAGACCATCGGCTCCATCGTGGTGACTCCGGCGGCAGCGTCGCTGACCGCTCTGGGAGCGACGCAGCAGTTCACGGCTGTTGCCCTGGACGGCGTTGGAACACCGCTGGCGGTACAGCCCAGCTTCACCTGGGGGAGCAGCAACGAGACGGTCGCCACAGTCGATCCTAGCACCGGCCTAGCGACAGCCGTGGCCCTTGGTAGCACCCAGATTACCGCCAGTGCGGGTGGCGCCACGGGCAATGCGAATTTGTCGGTCACGCAGCCCATAGGCTCGGTTGTCGTGACTCCCGCCGCGGCGACCCTGGACGCGATCGGGGCACAACAGCAGTTCAGCGCCGTGGCGCTGGACGGAATCGGCACACCACTGTCGATCCAACCCAACTTCACCTGGGCCAGTACGGACGACGCGATCGCGACCGTCGACGTCATTACGGGGCTGGCCACAGCTGTTGCCGACGGCAGCGTCCAGATCACGGCCTCTGCCGGTGGTGTCACTGGCAGTGCCGATCTGACCGTGGCTCAGGCCATTGGTTCCATCGTCGTCACGCCGGCTGTGGCCACGGTAGACGCAATTGGCGCGACTCAGCAGTTCACTGCCGAGGCGCGGGACTTAAACGGCAACCCACTGGCGACCCAGCCGACGTTCACGTGGGGCAGTGCCAACCATCCTGTCGCCACCGTTAGTCTGACGACCGGGCTAGCAACAGCTCAGGGTGTCGGGATCGCCGAGATCTCGGCCAGCGCGGGCGGTGTGATCGGCACCGCGGAATTGACCGTCACTCAGGCGGTGTCCTCAATCGTGGTGACTCCAGCCACCGCCACGCTGGACGCGATCGATGACACGCAACAGTTCAGCGCCGAGGCGCGGGACGCCAACGATAACCCGCTGTTAACGCAGCCCGCGTTCGTATGGGCGGAGACTAGCTCGGGGGCCGTGGCAACGGTCGCTGGAAACGGTCTGGCTACAGCCACCGGCAACGGTACGACCCAGGTCACCGCCAGCGCCGGTGGTGCCACGGGCAGCGCCGATCTGACAGTCAGCCAGGTCATGAGCATGATCGGGGTCGACCCGCCGGCTGTAACTCTCACCGCAGTGGGCGTCACCCAACAGTTCAACGCCGAGGCGCAGGACGCCAACGGCAATCCGATGCCGACCCAACCCAGCTTCACCTGGGCAAGCAGCGACCAGACCGTGGCCACCGTCGACGTGACTACTGGGCTGGCAACTTCCCAGGCGATGGGTACGACCCAGATCACCGCGACTGCCAGTGGATTCACGGGCGTTGCAGGTCTGACCGTCACTCAGGCCATCAGCTCGATTGTGGTGACCCCTGCCACGGCCACTCTGGAAGCGATCGGGGCCGAGCAGCAGTTCGCCGCCGAGGCGCGGGATGCTGCGGGCACGCCACTGGCGATTCAGCCGATGTTTACCTGGGGTAGTGGTGACGACGCTGTCGCCACGGTCGTTGTTACGACCGGGTTGGCAACCGCGCAAGGTAACGGAGCCACTCAGATTTCCGCCTCAGCCGGGGGAGTCACGGGCAGCGCCGATTTGACCGTCGCTCAGACGGCGACTTCGGTCGTGGTGACACCTGACCCGGCTACCATGAGTGCAATTGGTGCCACGCTGCAGTTCAGCGCCGAGGCGCAGGACGCCAACGGCAACCCGCTGGCTACTCAGCCCACCTTCGCTTGGACCGAGAATAGCAGTGGGGCAGTGGCAACCATAGACGGGGCATCCGGCCTGGCCACGGCTGTGGCCAACGGCACGACGCAAGTCACAGCCACCGGTGGCGGGGTTTCAGGCAATGCTTCCCTGACCGTTGCTCAGGCGATCAATGCGGTCGTCGTGACCCCGGGTACTGTCACGGTAACTGCGATCGGGGCCACGCAGCAGTTCACCGCCGAAGCGCAGGACATCAATGGCAACCCGCTGGCTACTCAGCCCACGTTCGCTTGGACCGAGAACAGCAGTGGGGCAGTGGCAACCATAGATGGGGCCACCGGCCTGGCCACGGCTGTGGCCAACGGTACGACCCAAGTCACGGCCACCGGCGGGGGCGTCTCGGGCAATGCCTCTCTGACCGTAGCTCAGACGATCAACGCGGTCGTCGTGACTCCGGATACCGTTACGCTGACTGCGTTCGGTGCCACCCAGCAATTCACCGCGGAGGCGCAGGACATCAACGGCAACCCGCTGGCTACTCAGCCCACGTTCGCGTGGACCGAGAATAGCAGTGGAGCGGTGGCAACCATAGATGGGGCGACCGGCCTGGCCACGGCTGTAGCCAACGGTACGGCCCAGGTCACAGCCACTGGTGGCGGGGTCTCCGGCAACGGCGACCTGACCGTCGCTCAGACGACCGATTCGATCGCCGTGACACCTGCGACGGCCACGCTGGACGCAATCGGGGCTACGCAACTGTTCAGCGCCGAGGCGTTTGATGCCAACGGCAATCTGTTGGTGGTGCAGCCGGCGAGCTTTGACTGGACCAGCAGCGACGAAGCTGTAGCCACCGTGGATCCGGCGGCGGGTGCGACCACCACTGCCACTGCGACTGGCAACGGCCCGACCCAAATCGAGGCCACCGTGGACGGAGTGACTGGCAGCGCGACACTCACGGTCACCCAGGTCATCGACCAGATCGTGGTGACGTTCAACCCGGTCAGCCCACTCGGCTTCATCGGGGCCACAACCACGGCGAGTGCTGAGGCGCGGGACGCCAACGGCAACCCGCTGGTGGCCCAGCCGGCCAGCTTTGACTGGGTCAGCACCGACGAGGCCGTGGTCACCGTGGATCCGGCTGCGGGTGCGACCACCACGGCTACGGCGGTTAGCACTGGAAGCAGCGACATCACGGCGACGGCCGACGGAGTGACTGGTAGCGCGCCACTGACGGTCGCCCAGACAATTGACAACATTTTGGTGACATTCAACCCGGCCAGTCCGCTCGACGCGGTCGGTGCCACTACAACGGTGAGTGCCGTGGCACGGGACGCCAGCAACACTCCATTGGTGCCCCAGCCGGCCAGCTTTGACTGGGCGAGCACCGACGAAGCTGTAGCCACCGTGGATCCGGCAGCCGGTGCGACCACTACAGCCACCGCCGTCAGTAGCGGCACGACGCAGATCGAGGCGACTGCGGGTGGAGTTACTGGCAGCGCATCGCTCACGGTCACCCAGACCGTAGACCAGATCTTGGTGACACTCAACCCGGTTGGCCCGTTCGACGCATTCGGGGCCACGACCGTGGCGAGTGCCGAGGCACGGGATGGCAACGGCAATCCGCTGGTGCCCCAGCCGACGAGCTTCGATTGGGCCAGTACTGATGTGTTAGTGGCGACTGTGGCTCCGGCTGCAGGCGCGACCACCACAGCGACGACCGTGGGCAACGGCACCGCGCAGATCCAAGCTACCTCGGGCGGCGTGACCGGCAGCGCGGACCTGACCGTGGCTCAGGTGGCTACATCGGTCGCGATCACTCCGACCGCGGCCACCCTCACTGCGGCCGGCAACACTCAGCAGTTCACTGCTGAGACCCGGGACGCCAACGACAGCGCCCTCACGACTCAGCCAACGTTCACTTGGACGGAGAATAGTGCGGGAACCGTCGCGACAATCAACGCGTCCACCGGTTTGGCTACGGCCGTGGCCGAAGGCACGACCACGATCACCGCCACCGCCAGCAGTCCCGCCGGGCTTACCGGCACTGCCACGCTCAACGTGTCGGCGGTCACGATCGTGGTGACCCCGGCGCTCGACACACTGGATAGGTTCGAGCACGAGGTGTGGTTTAGCGCCGAGGCGAGTGACGCTTACGGTCCGCTGGACCCCCAGCCCGCGTTCACGTGGACGGTGACCAGCGGTGGGACCATCGTTAACATCACCGAGATTGACGCCGTTACCCCCGGAGCCAAGGTCATGGCCATGGCCAACGGCACGGATTCCATCATAGCCTCAGCGCTTGGGGTTGCCGACACCGCGGAGGCGGTCGTCCAACAGAGGACCTTCGTGGTAGAAGTGACACCCGCCTCGGCCAACTTGAACATTGGCGAAACGCAGTCGTTCAGCGCCGTCGCGAAGGACGAAAACGGCTACGATCTGGTGACCCAGCCCACGGTCTTCGCCTGGGCCAGCACCGATGTGGCGATCGCGACTGTTGCTCCGGACACTGCTCTTACAACAATTGCGACCGCCGTGGCCAACGGCACAGTCGCCGTGACGGCCACCGACACCGCGGCTGGAGTCACGGGCAGCGCCACCGTCAGGGTTGGTCCCACAACCGGTGTTTTCTGGCTGGGCGGCGACGGGAGCTGGAACGACGCGGGTAACTGGAGTTCCGGCACCGTTCCAACCTCAGCGGATGACGTTGTGATCGATGTAGGTGGGAACTACACGGTCTATCTGGTGTCGGCCGGCTCCGCCAACAGCGTTACCCTCGGAGCCACGACCGGCACGCAGAGCCTGGAGGTGTGGAACCAGAATCTGACAGTGGCTGGGACTCTCACCATAGGAGCGAACGGGGTGCTCTCCACACGCTTCGGCACGGTTACCGCTACGCTCGACAATCAGGGCCTGTGGGAGATGTACGATGATGGATCCGTCCTCGGAGGCACGGGGCGCGCTCATGTCAACAGTGGCACTATTAACGCGACCTTCGGTGACCTCACGATCAACCTGGACGGTTCCACCTTTTCCAATGAAGGCCCGTTCATAGCTACCGCGCCGGTCACGATCAACCAGACCGGCACCGGCCCGAGCTTCACACTTGCGGGATCCTCGGACCTCACCATCGGCACTGGCCAGACCCTCACAGTGAACGGTGGCACGTTCAACAACAATGGGGGAACGATCGACGGTGCACTTGGATATGGCACCTTGGCGCTGGTTGGGGCGACCGGGAATCTCAATACGGGTATCCAGACCAGCAACGTGCAGCTGGACCTCACCAACGCCATCCTGAACGGTCCGGCTACGCTCCAAACCGACCACACCGACCTACGGACGTATGTGGACAACTCGACCATCAACGCATCGATCAGTAACTACGAGACCATATACGTCAGCAACAACACGTTCTTCGCCGGAGCCACGACGGTCAACAGCGGTACAGGTCACATATATGGTACCGGCACGCTGGACATCACCGGTACCACCTTCACCAACCAGGGCCGCATCGATCCAGCAGGCTACAATGGTGGCGACCCGGATCCGAGCACGCTCACGATCTCCGGCAACCTGGTGCAGTCGTCTTCGGCGGAGATCTACATTGACATCAAGGACGCGGGCGTCTTCGACGTGCTAGCCGTCACCGGTTCCGCGACTTTGAACGGGACCCTCGATGCCCATCAGTTTGCAGGATCCACGTTTGAACCCACGTCGGGTCAAGAGTTCGTGGTAATGACTTTTGCATCCAGCTCAGGTAGCTTCGTTAACACTACGGTGCAAGTAGGTGGTGCAACTCTGGATATCGTGTACACCTCCACTAGCGTGAAGTTGGTTGCTCAGTAGCCCACCGTGGGAGTTCGCTGGCTGCCCAGCGGTATTGCATTAGACGGAAGCCCGGGCAAACCCCGGGCTTTCGTTCGGCGGCCGACTCCACCGCGACAAGATGTCGGTGGTACGCCGCCAGGCAGCTGGGGCTCGGGTGGCAGGAACACGCAAGAGGCCTTTTCATCTCGAGATAGTGGGAGACCAGCGGGCAGGTGACGAAGCACTATTTCACTGTCGATGTCGAGGAGTACTTCCAAGTTTCCGCCTTCGAGCGGTTTGTCTCGCGGGAAGAGTGGCCCCACCAAGAGAGCCGCGTAGAGTCCTGTGTGGACTACCTGCTTGGCGCTCTCGAGCAGCGCAGTGCCGGCGCAACGTTCTTCGTGCTGGGCTGGATAGCAGAGCGGCATCCGGAACTCGTGCGCCGCATAGCGCAGGCGGGTCACGAGGTCGCCTCTCACGGCTGGGATCACCGCAAGGTGACAGCACAGACTCCGGAGCAGTTCCGCGAATCGCTGCGGCGCTCCAAGACTTGCCTCGAGGATCTGTCCGGAACGCCGGTCATGGGGTTTCGAGCACCCAGCTATTCGATAGTGCGAGGTGGAGAGTGGGCGCTGGACATCCTGTTGGCGGAAGGGTATCGCTACGACTCGAGCCTGTTCCCAGTAAACCGCAACGGCTACGGGTACAAACGCGGCGGTCGCTCCCCGCACTGGATCGAACGTGACGGCGGTAGGATACTGGAGATACCACCTGCCACACTGAGGCGGTGGGGAATCAACATCCCGGCAGCTGGGGGCGCGTACTTCCGCTTGTTTCCGTATGGACTTGTTCGCGCCGCAATTCAACAGGCTGAACGGAACAACACGCCGGCCACCTTCTACATCCACCCCTGGGAACTGGACGACCACCACCCCAGTGTAAAAGTCGCACCACTCACCAGGCTGAGACACTACACAGGGATACGGCGTACCCGTACGCGGCTAGATCGCCTGCTCGCAGAGTTCCGGTTCACTTCAATCGCCGCGGACTTTGGTGCCTACGACATCCGAACGTGATGGCCGTCGATCCGGTATCGCTCAGTTCCTGGGCGACCCTAGGGAGTGGGACAATTTCGTCCGCGCTCAGCCGGGATGGACGCACTTCCACCTGCATGGCTGGAAACGCGTGGTCGAGCGCGTGTTTGGACACGAATGTCTCTATCTAGTCCAGCGTGATAACCAGGAGATCATATCCGGCGTCCTGCCGCTCGTCAGAGTGAAGAGTAGGATCTTCGGCCACTTCTTGGTATCGATGCCGTTTGTCAACTACGGCGGCCCGCTCGGCACGCAAGGCGCGGTTGGGCGACTCGCCGACCATGCGGCCGAACTCACGCGGGATAGTGGGGCAACTCTGCTCGAGCTGCGTAGCAGAACCGAGTTGGGCATACCGCTCGAAGTTTCCCACCGCAAGATCACCGTGTTGCTCGACTTGCCGTCGGGTGACGCCGGGTCGCTCTGGAGTGGATTTAAGCCCAAGCTGAGGAGTCAGATACGGCGGCCCCAGAAGGAAGGAGTCGAAGTCCGCTTCGGGCTGGATCGGGTGGACGATTTCTTCGCTGTGTTTTCACGTCACATGCGGGACCTCGGCACGCCGACACAACCGCGGCGCCTGTTCGAGCAGATCGCCGAGGTGTTTCCCGCTAGTACCTGGTTGGGCTGTGCCTATCTCAAGGGCAAGCCGGTGGCGGCGGGTTGCGGCTTTCAGTGGGGTGACGAGTTGGAGATTACCTGGGCGGCCTCTCTGGTGGAATACAACAAGATCGCACCCAACATGCTGCTGTATTGGAGTTTCATGGAGCGGGCGATCGAGCAAGGCCTCGGAATATTCAACTTCGGGCGCTGTACGCCCGGGAGTGGTACACACAGATTCAAGCGACAATGGGGATCGCGCGACTTACCGCTATGGTGGTATCAGCAACAACGAGGTGGCAAGACCTCGACGCCGTCACCTGACGACGCCCGCTACTCCTGGGGCCCACGGATCTGGAAGCACCTGCCGCTTCCGATTGCGAACGCTACCGGTCCCCGGATCGTTCGCTACATACCCTGACGCTGCGAAGTAGGCCGATCAAACGGCCGGGTCAGCGATCCAGCATGCCCGCCAACCGCAGTATGAATCCGTTTTGCGTGACACCCGCCGGCACATTCAGTCGCGGCAGAGCAAACGCTCCGGTGCTCGTCTTCGGCAGCCAGCCACCGATGGCGCGGAGTGCGCCATGGTAGCCAATGGCGGCGGCAGTCCGCTCGATCACCGGCGCCGTCATGCCATAGGGGTATGTCATCCAAGGAACGACCGATCCAAACCGTTGCTGCAGCCACTGGAGCGAACTGCTCAGCTCCTGCTCGACGGAGTCCCCGTCTAACGCTGCGAGGTTAGGGTGGCTCCAGGTATGTGACCCAAATGTGATACCGGGGTGCCCGGAGGCGGTGCGGAGTTCTACCTCGGTCGCGGCTGAAGCATGGGAAGGCAGCTCGAGCGGCGTGACTCCCTCCGCCCTCGCCCAGGCTTTTATGTCACCATCCCTACCACAAAGCACCTCCAGCGCCCACTGGCGAAAGCCCTCCCGTTCTTGTTCGGCGACCGGCAGCACGGCATCCCACCAGAACGAGCTTGCTCCGACAAAGCCAGGTATCACGAAGATCGTGGCTGGAAGCCCCCGCTGCACCAGCTCTGCCACGCCGGCAGTGACGGTTCCGCGATAGGCATCGTCGAACGTGATCGCCACCCTGGGTCGTTTGCGGTCAGTGCTGCGTTCGAATATTGAGTCCAGCGGAATCACGTTGCAGTAGCGGAGCAGCGCGTCGAGTTGCGCGGAGAACTTCCTCACGGGCAGGTGCAGTGAGCGATCGCCGATGACCGGCTCACCGTGAGGTACGATGTTGTGGTATGCGAGGACGAGCGTGCGGTCTCTGCGAAGGTAGCGCGAGAGGTGCGCTGCCCCGCCGCGTACCAGTGCTGCTTCAACTACTGATTTCACCGGCCACGGAACGGGGATAGCCTCAGGGATCTCGCCTGGCGCCGAGCGCTACGGGACGGCGCCGCCTGCACGGCCCCTTCCGGCTGGGTCCTCAACTTCTTTTCAACGGAAATGTAGAGGCCTGTCATGAGGGCTGCGACGATGTATATCGGATCGAGAAAGGCGAACGAGACGAAGAACGCGGTCACCGCGAAGCCCACTAAAGCGACCGGCAGGTACATCGCCGTCAGGTACAAGAACCGCTCCTCGGGATCGCCCCGTGCCCAGTGTCGTGGCAAGCGAGATCGCAAGCGATGGATGGAATAGATGCCGCCGAAAATCAACGTGAGCCACAGCGTCAACCCCGGGATTCCCAGCTCTGCCCCCACCTGGATATACGAGTTGTGCGGCGCCGACCACAGGATCGGTGTACCGGGGACGTGATACCGTGCCTTGTCGGATATGGTGCCCTCCGCCAGCTGGAAATTGTAGATCCCCACACCAAAAAACGGACGCTTGAACATGTAGCCCATGCCGCGCTTGGCGATCTGGACCCGCCCCTCCTGGTCACTCCAGTTGTAATCCTGCGTGGGCTTGGCGAGGGTCTTCATCTGTTCCCAGTATCCAGGTGGCGCACTGAGTATCAGGGCAATAGCGACGACAGCCACGAAGGCGATACGCTTCACTGGGGATATGTGCTTCAGTAAGAACAGCAAATAGATTCCGACGACCACCACCCCAACGAATGCACCGCGCGAGCCAGTCTTGGCGATGGTAGCGCCAATCCCCACCATGACCAGCCCGGCGAACCAACGGGCGCGTCCGCGGGACGTCTGGAAAGCCAACAGGGTGAGGGCGAGTCCGATCATCATGACACACCCCACGTCATTGGCGTCAAACGTATAGAGGTCGTTGAGCCGATACATCGAATCGCCTTCGGACTGCGTCAGCCCGAACACAAACAGTGACAGCCAAGCAAGCCCACCACAGCCGATGACATAGCCCCACACGAATGTCGCCAGGTCCCGCGTGCACCTGATGGCGGCGATCAGTAGAAACGCGTACACGATTACCTTGGAGTAATTCTCGATGATATAGCTGCCGGACCGACCGATCGAGAGTCCAAAG
Organism: Gemmatimonadota bacterium; assembly: GCA_039586365.1. Taxonomy (GTDB): domain Bacteria; phylum Gemmatimonadota; class Gemmatimonadetes; order Gemmatimonadales; family GWC2-71-9. The sequence goes on from JBDHKN010000066.1 coordinate 20,470, forward strand.
AGAGTCGAAAGGCACGCGACAGCGGCGAGCGCTAGGATCACCTTGGCCGGCCAAGTGCGCAGCAGACTCCCGCGCACCAGCAGCTTGGGATTGGCCACGGCGTAGAAGCCGGTGACGGCCACTAGCAGCAGCGCCGGCCGTAACTGCGCGATGAAATCAAAATGCTGGTGCACTCGACTCACCGTCATCACTGTCAGAGCAAGTAGCGCCAACCGCAGGGGATCCAACGAAGGGGTCACCCGGTTCTCAGCTCTCTCCCGGCGGGCACGCGGGCGCCGCTCTACGGACGGGGATATCGCAGATGTCATTCTCGCCTTTTATCGCAGCCGATTCGCCACTTGCAGCGTGTGTCCGGGCGCGGTGACACAGTGGCCGCGCTGATTAACGATCAACAAGACCCGAAGAATGCACTCGGGCTCCACCAGTTCCCTACAGGATCGCGGTCGAGATCCAGTGATAAGCATGCAAGATCGACGCCTAGCTAAACATGCGCGCGGCAACGATCGTTCTGGGCCAACGGTGCCACGGGAGGCGCGATTGCGAGCCCCTTGCTGAGACCTTGTGTTGCACCGACGCACCATGTATGCACCGTAAGCTCTGCCAGAGCATTGGTTTGCGCCGCAGTCACTATACTAATCTAAGGTGATCCTCGCTTGGTACCCAGGATGTGCTGTCTACCTTGCTCTACCGGTCCGCGGTCTTGGCAAAGCCGAGCCGAGAGTCTTTCAGGGCCTCGGACTTGCTAGGTTCCATGCAACCATGACGACTAACAGCTCCTCAATGGCACCTCCGCGGATCCTCCATGTCATCGCGCCTGCAGCGGTGGGAGGAGCCGAGCGAGTCGTGCACGACCTCGCTGTGGGTCAGCGAGGCCGTGGTCAATCCGTGGCCGTCGTGACCCTGTTGGATCGCAGTGGTCCTGAGCCATGGTTGGTGACGGCGCTCCGCTCGCAGGATGTGCCGGTCTATACCTGCCGTTCCCGCAGCCGAGACTACCTTGCCGAGATCGCAGCAATCCGCCACGCGGGACGGCAAACAGGTGCGGAGGTAATGCACTGCCACGCGTACCGAGCGGATATTCTCGGCTTGTTGGCGGCAGCCCGTCTCGACGCCGCTACCGTATCGACGAGTCACGGATTCACGGGTGGTGGGCCCAAGAATCGGTTCTACGAATGGCTCGACCGCCGTGCCCTGTGTCGGTTCGATGCCGTGATCGCCGTTTCAGCCGCGCTCCAGGAGTCGCTTGGGCGCAGCGGCGTTCCCCGGGAGCGTCTCTGTCTAGTCCAGAACGCGGTTCTCCCGCTGCCGTTGCTCGAACGCCAGGCGGCACGCTCGAGGCTAGGGTTGGCGGGATCCCAGGTTGCCGTCGGTTGGATTGGGCGCATGAGTCGGGAAAAGGGTCCAGATGTTTTCATAGAGGCGTTTGCCCGGCTCCGGAGATCCGACGTTCAAGCAGTGATGGTCGGAGACGGAGCCGAGCGTGAGAGCCTAGAAGCGGCTGCCGTTAGGCTCGGCGTAGCGGACCGGATCAGTTTTGTCGGATCGGTTCCTGACGCGGGCGAGCTACTCGCTGCCTTCGACATGGTGGTCCTGAGTTCCCGCACGGAAGGTTTGCCGATCAGTCTCCTCGAGGCCATGAGTGCTGGAGTTCCTCTCGTAGCTACGCGAGTCGGCGACATCCCTGCCGCGACCTCGCACGGCAGATTCGCGGAGCTGGTTCCCCCGGGCGACAGCGGCGCACTCGCAGCGGCGATGGAACGGACTCTGACCACGGACAGGGCCGTCAGCGACAGGATACGCAGCGCTCAGGAATGGGTTGAGCTACAGTTCGGGGTGGGACCATGGCTCGACAGGATCGCCGCGGTCCATGAGCAGGCAATCCGGCGGCATGAGAAACGCTAGACGCCTCGTGACCTCCGTCAGGATTGCGACCGTGTCAAGATCAGTACGAGCTGCCGAATGGTGACATCGATTTGGTCGTAGCTTTGCTCGAAGAGTTCACGACCACCCGCCACCGGATCGAGAATGGTACGGCGATCGCCGGCAGACGGTTGGAGGTCGCTGAGTACGATCACAGCCAGGTCACGTCGTTTCGCTATCCACAGCACTTCCCGCCGCTGCCAGGGGTCCATTACAACCACCAGTGCCGACGAGTTGATTAATGCTGGGTTCAACAGTTTGGAGCGGTGCCCGGAGAGCTCCACTGCGCGATCGCGCGCTACCTCGACCGCGTGCTGGGGTGACCGGCGATCGGGCCCGATGAATCCAGCTGAATCCACCCGCAAGAGACTACTCCACCCTGGCGGTAGTTCCCGTAGGGTCGCCTGGGCCGCGTAAGGGCTGCGGCAGATGTTGCCATGGCAGACAAACAGTATGGACTCCGGCGTGCCGACCCTGCACACAGTTTGGCGTGCGAGAAGATGCCGCGCCGGATGCAGCAGCTTGTGAACAGTCCTCCCGTACAGCTGTTGCAGTGACAGGGTTGGTGAAGCTCTGCGACTCCGGGAGTTCGCGTGCCCGGAGCTGGAACCACCAGAGGATCGCATAGTCTCCTAGTATCCCTCCTTCTGACTGAGGGCACAACTCACCTCACACTAATACGGATGGCGGCCACACGGGCGGTCTACGAGCGTTCAGTCGGGCACCGAGGACCGTGCGCGGAGTGACGTTCACCGTAGTCAGTCTATAGCGCACTGTGCGGGAAGACCATCACGCTAAGAACGCCAGCTCAGCAGCAATAGCTGAGACTGGCGCATATGCGGGAAAACCTGAGAGCCGAATCGCTTCCTAATTGCCGACTTCGGTCTACCACGCTCCCTTCTTGAACAGCATTATCGGGACTGTCCGGAGCATTATCTCGAGGTCTTTGGTGGGCGACCTGCCCGCCAGATACTCGAGGTCGAACGATACTTTACGTCTTACGTCTTCGACCGATAGGTCGTAATGGTGGTTGATCTGGGCCCACCCCGTTATCCCGGGCAGGACCCGCTGCCGTTCCTCGTAGTGGCGAATTCGCGTTCTCAAGCTGGCGAATATGTCGGGCTGCTCAGGCCGGGGGCCCACGATGTTCATGTCTCCCCTCACTACGTTGACGAGTTGCGGCAGTTCGTCGAGGCGATACTTCCGCAGGAGTCGGCCAACTGCGGTGACCCGAGGGTCGTCCGGACTGGCCCAGACCTGGCTCGGTAAACCACTGGGAGATACGTGCATGGTTCTGAACTTGTAGATCCTGAATGCCGTACCACCGTAGTCGAAGACTCGGCGTCCCCGGGCTCCACTGATTGCAGGCAGCCGTCGGTCAAGCGGCTGGCGGCGTCCACCGACAGCGCTACCTCTGCGCCGTCGTTCGCCCCCCCTGCGCCGATCGAGCGCCACGCGGCGGCCGGTCTCGGTGCTAACCAAACAACGTCTCCGGTCCACGCCGACTCGCGTCTGAGTGAATATGATAGGACCCTTGGAAGTGAGCCTAATCAAGATCGCGATCAGGATCATCATGGGAGCTGCGACGATGAGGCTCAGCACCGCGACGACCACATTCACGTAGCGGCGCAGCCGATCCGACTCTGGCCGGTGAGGATAGAAATCCACCGGTGTATCGAATTCCCTCGCCGCGGACGTGCCGAATTGGTTTGAGATCAATTGGTCTCCAGCTGAATCTGATTCGTGATGTGTCGGAGTGTCGAATCAGCCGGCTGTAGTGCAAGGGTCGTGCGCACCAGCACGGCACCTGCTTGAGAAGCTAAAGTATTTAGAGGTATGGAGTTAACGACGGAGCTTTGGGTGGGTGAGGAACTTTGTGTGGTGATCCAGCCGCTCGTTGTCGGAAAGTTGCTACGGTGTGGCGTACTCGGCTCACACGCCTCGCCGGGCTTGCAGGGCTAAACCGGTTTCAGCCCCAACCGGAAATAGAACCGCGTTCCCCAGCGCGGTTTGGTCTCGACCAGCAATTCCGATCCCATGGCCTCTACCAGCCGTCTGGAGAGTTCGAGACCGAGTCCGGTGCCTGAGAAAGCGTAGCGGTCTCCGGAGGGACGAAACGGCAGGTACAGGGTCTCCAACGCCCGCCCGCTGATGCCAGGTCCGGAATCCCGCACTGAGAACTCTAACTGCGTGAGATCAACCTCGCGCGCAACAATCTCGACGAAACCCTCCTCGGTGAACTTCAGGGCGTTCGTCGTCAGGTTGAGGAGCACGCGGGACAGTGCGTGGGGATACCCGAGCCGGTGGTCGCTGGCCGGCGGCAGCAGGCGGACGGTTAGCCCCTTCTCTTCAGCCATGGGGTGCACAATGTCGTGCACCGATTCCAGAATGTCGGTTACGGAGAAGGGAGCGGGCTGGTCGTCGGCGAGCCGTTCGCCACCGCGAGCCAGTTCGATGACGTTGCTCGCAACCGTACTTAGGCCCAAGGCGGCACTGTAGATAAGGCCCAGTTGGCGATGTTGCAGTTCGTTGACATCGCCGCTCTGCCCCCGTTGCAGCGTCTCGGCCAGAAACAGAATCGATGTCAGTGGTGAGCGGAGGTCGTGAGCCACCTCGACGACTAGCGACAGCCCGTCAGGGCCGGAGAGACCGCCGGACAGGTGCCGGTCCCAGCCGGCTTCGATCATGCTACCGACTGACTCGATTGTGGTCAACGTAGCCAGCATATCGTGCAGCGGAGGGGAAGCGGAGGCGGGGGCGCTGGACCACTGCGCCAACAATTCGGAGCGCAGGAGCGTGACCAGCCTGCGGCCGGTGACCGAGAACAGAGGCGAGTCTGGTGCGATCTGCTCGGCACCACCCTCTAACGCGGCGATCAGCTCCGTTAGCAGGCCCCGGACTTCAGCTCGGGTCCCTGTCCCTGGGTGTGTGATCTGCCAGCGCTCGAGTACCCGTTCAACACACTCCTTTGGGATGGATGAGTCGACAGGGTCCTCGGGGTTGGGTGTTTGCTCAGATCCGGAATCCGGAACAGGATGTGTCTTCGGTTCGCTCAATCGCCTCAAAGTTCTGGTTCGCTGTCAGACTCTATCATGATCGTTTCGCGCTGGAGACCATGCTTTTCCATCAGTCGGTACAGGGTGGTGCGGTCCACCCCAGCGACCCGTGCCGCCTTCGACATGTTACCACCTGCACGATTCACCAGGGCGGTGAGGTACCTCCGCTCGAACTCGGTCAAGACCCGCTCCCGCGCGGTGTGATATGGCTCTTCGCCGAGCGAACCACCCACCTCCACCGTCGCCTCATCCGCCAGACCCAACTCACCACCTATGAACGGTAGTTGGCTCGTTTCAATCACGCTGCCCGGCTCAGTCAGCACCACGACGTGCTCGATGAGGTTTTGCAGCTCACGCACGTTCCCCGGCCAGCCATAGGAACATAGCGCCCGAATCGCTCCAGGAGACAGTTGCGGCAGTGGCTGACCAGAATCCCTGTGCTCGGTCCAATAGTACCTCAAGAAGTGGTCTGCCAACAAGGGGATGTCTTCCTGGCGCTGCCGCAGGGATGGCAGCACAATCGGCACGACGCGGAGTCGGTAGAACAGGTCCTCGCGCAGGATGCCTTCCTCTGTGGCATCCTTGGGGTCGCGGTTGGTGGCTGCGATGAACCGCACATTCACCACTGCGTCGATCGTCTCGCTGCCTACTCGGCGCACCACCCCGTCCTGGATGACTCGAAGCAGCTTGGCCTGGATCGGCTTGGACATCTCGGTCACCTCGTCCAACAACATCGTTCCGCCGTTGGCAGTCTCGAGCAGTCCCGGTTTGTCCCTCACAGCCCCAGTGAAGGCTCCCTTGCGGTGGCCGAACATCTCTGATTCCAAGAGAGACTCGGGTAGGGCGGCACAGTTTATTGCCACCAGGGGTCGGCTGGCGCGCCTGCTGTAGTAATGGATGAACTGCGCGATCAACTCCTTGCCTGTGCCGCTCTCGCCGGTCAGGAAGACCGAGGCGTTGGTGCGCGCCACCTTCCGCGCCAGTTCTATGGCCCGTCTAAAGGCCGGAGCGACCCCCAATACGGTCACCTTGTCACTGTGCCCGAATTCACGCGCAGCTGCGGCGTGCCGCTTCCTGGTCTCGCGGGCTACCAGCACCGTGTGCGCGGCTCTGCCCACCAAGATCTGGAGTTGGGCAGCGGCAAAAGGCTTGGGTAGGTAATCCCACGCCCCCGCCCGGAGGGCTCCCAGGCTGGCCTCAACCGACGGATTGCCCGTCATGACGATCGCGATGGTGTCCGGGTTCTTCTTGAGACAGGCCTCGAGGAGTTGGACGCCCGGCACGTCGCTCATGTACTGGTCGATCAGGACGATGTCGAACGCACGGCGGCTCAGCAGATCAAAGGCCTCATCTCCCTTGCCGCAAGCCTCAACCGTGTATCCTTCCGTATTGAGGAACGTCCGGCAGCTTTCCCGGAGAGTTCGCTCGTCGTCGATGACCAATACTCTCAATCCGAGCTTTGCCTCCGGATCGAGTTGGGAGAAATCCGGCAATGGCGCGTCGGCCAGAGGATTGCGCGTGGTTGCGGATTGCGGCGTTGCCATCAAGCTGCCTCCGGAGGATGCACGACTAGTTCAACACGTCCTGAAAACGCATGCCGCAAGCTGCGGCGGAATGGTACTCATGCAGGGGACGGGCCACCGTCGCGCCGCAATCGGTG
>JBDHKN010000008.1:0-90720 GCA_039586365.1 Gemmatimonadota bacterium
GCCGTCCAACTCAGCGTTGATCTCAATCACTTCACCCGCGACAGGGCAGAACAGCTCGGAAACCGCTTTTACAGCCTCGATTGTCCCGAACACGTCCATCTGACCAAAGGTGGCCCCTACTTCCGGCAAATCCACATAGACGACATCACCGAGCTCCCCTTGCGCATAGTCGGTGATCCCAACGACCACCACTCCCGGATCTTCGGTGGGCTTGATGTATTCGTGCTCTTCCGTGTAATGCAAGTTGTCTGGAATCTTCGACATTTCGTGTACCGTTTTTCTGTCAGGGTTGGCGAGGCGTAGGTTATCCGTGCGTACTGTACCTGTCAACCGCATCGAACGCTAGGTCGGTGATGGAGCTTTGTCGTGGGGTCATGGGTCACCGTTTTGCCCCGCAGCCTTGTCGCAGATCGCCTCCCAAGCTCGGCGAGCCGCGTCCCGCAACTCGTCGAGAGTCCCGGCGTTGTCAATCACTATATCGCTGCGAGCTCGTTTTTGGTCTGATGGCAGCTGCGACGCGATTAGCCGACCGGCATCCTCCGGACTGAGGCCCCGCCCGAGAAGTCGCTCTCGACGCAACCGCAGGGGCGCATCAACCAGCACTACGAGGTCGAAGTCGTCGGGATTTAGGACCTCGAACAAGAGGGGAATGTCGTTGACGACGATATGATCCCCTCGCCGGGCGGCCTCGGCAACCAGCACCTGACGTTTCCGTTGCACGGCCGGGTGCACGATCGCGTTGAGGGACGACAGGGCATCGCCATTAGCCAAGACTTTGCTGCGCAGCGCCGCTCTGTCCAGCGATCCGTCAGGCCGCAAGACGTCCTGACCGAACCTGTCGGCCAGGGTGGCGAGGGTTCTACTGCCGGGTCGTTGTACCTCTCTTACCAGTGCATCGGAGTCAATGATCGTAGCTCCCCACTTGGCAAACCAACGGACAACGCTGGATTTGCCCGCCGCCACATTGCCAGTGAGGGCGATGTTGAGCATGCCTACAGCAGTACCACTTGGTCTGCGTCGATTCGCGGCACTTGATGGCATCTACGGCAGCGGGCTTCATAGGCCTCACTGCCGCCGACCATAATGGTGGGTGAATCGTACTGGGCGGGTCTGCCATCGATCAAACGCTGGTTGCGGCAGGCCTCGTCACCACACACCACGCAGATGGCGTGAAGCTTGTCCACGAACTCCGCCACGGCCATCAGTTGGGGCATGGCGCCGAAAGGCTCTCCGCGGAAATCGGTGTCTGTTCCAGCGAGAATCACCCGCACGCCTCTAGTGGCAAGGGCCGTGCTCACTTCGACGATGCCCTCGTCTAGGAACTGTGCTTCGTCGATCGCTACAACCTCTGTGTCCGGTCTTGCGAGGCGCATGATGTCGCTTGCGGAATCGACTGGTTGCGCCTCTACGGTGATCCCATCATGGGTGCTGATGGAGTGGAGACCTGCATACCGCTCGTCCAGGTGGGACTTGAACACCTGTACACGTTTTCTTGCGATCACGGCGCGGCGAACTCTGCGAATCAGCTCCTCGCTCTTGCCGCTGAACATCACACCGGCGACAATTTCAATCTGGCCGGTTTTGGACCTGGGCTCCACTCAGAACCACCGTTCGCAGTCTGGGGAAAATGAGGTTATCTCTGCTGAGCGGGAGAATCAAGGAGCTTGCGATACTACGTCCTTGCTACTACTTGTTGTTGATTCGACGTGAGCTACCAGGCAAGATACCTGGGGTTTGCAAACAGTTCTCATGGAGACCTGGGGGTAAGGTGAATAAGACTGAGTTGCAGGAGGCACTCGCCTCAGCGGCAGACCTATCGAAGGCGGATGCTGCGCGGGCGATCGACGCGCTGTTCGGTCCCACAGGAGTCATCGGGGCTGAGTTGAGCAAAGGTGGCAAGGTACAGATAACTGGTTTTGGCAGCTTTGTGGTGCGCCAGCGAGCCGCCCGCACGGGTCGTGATCCCCGTACCGGGCAGGCCCTGCAGATCCCTGCGGCCAAGATACCCGCCTTCAAGGTAGGTCAGGCGCTCAAAGACACTGTAAACAGGTAGCGGCGGGCAGCGCGAACCCAGGCTTGGGAAGCGGCTCGGTGATCGCCTACCGGTGATCGATCCGAGCCGCAACCTTCTTTCCACGCAGCACCAGCCCGTCGAGTCCTTGCAGCACCTGCTCTGCGATCTCGGCCCGCACATTTGTTTCTTGGATACTCCTACCGTGTTGAGAATCGCACCTACTATGTCACCGGGGCCGATTCTGTCATGCCGACCCACGTTTATCTGCAGGTGGACCCAAGCTGGAAGTGCGGGTCCGGAGTCAAGTGGTCGCTCGGCGTCATAGCCCCGCACTGCTAGGGCCGCCGCGACCGTTGCTGGATCGTGCGTGTCGAACAACGGAGCTAGGGCGAGGAGAGCGTCCGACATGGCATCCTCATCTATCAGTCTCCGTACGTCGTTCCTGAGTCGAGCGGCCCGGTCTCGTGCTCGATCAACTGTACTCGGCAACCTGAAGGGACGGATCCTGGCGGTGATGCTCTGGAGGTACGGTAGCTGAGATGCACGTATCAGCGTCAAGACATCTCCTGCCACTGCAACGAGAGACGCCAAGGCTTCAACCGAAGGCAACTGGGTGGCAATAGCAAGGTCGACCGGTTGCTCACCCGGGTCGCTCGTTATTGTGACGCCAGGATCGCCCGCGTACTCTTGCCAATCTCCGGCCGCGTCCACTGTCGGATCCCAGATCAGGGCTGAGTTGGGATTGATGGTATCGAGCGCTGCCCGCACTGCGGCCGGTAGAGTAGTGAATCCGGTAACCGCATAGCGAGTGGAAGCGGTGGGTGTCTCCGGTGGCCTACTGGCCACAACCAGAGGAGTACGTCTGGCGTGTCGCTCCAGGAAGTCCCGGATGCCATTCTCATCCCTTGTCACGACCACCCGCTGCGCAGCGCCCAATTCGGCCAGAATGTTATCCAGATCATCTGCGAAATCCTGCTGTAGGAGCAACTCGGGCCAGCCGAGTACTACGCGTTCCAGGCTGCCGAGGTCGAGGCTCGAGCGGGCGAGGAGCTGCAGAACATCGGGTGGTGTCGAGACCAGCGTGGTCATCGTTTGCGCCTGCAGCAGGTGAGCCGTGCGAGTCAGACCTGTCGCGGCGTGCACCGGATGGAGCGCATCTGACGAGCGAAGCACAGCAGCCCCTTCTACCACGCCCATAGCGTGGGTGGTGAGGACCAGATTACGGAGCCCGGACTTGGAAACTGCGGTCAGATAGGTGAACAGTGGGAGGGTCGCCCACCAAGCCGGTGGGCAAACGTACACTAGGTTCTTGCCGGTTTTGAGTGCAGCACGGTGACCGGCGTCAAACGCCGGTGCGAATTCCCAGGACAAGTGTGCCTCGATTGTCAAAGAGTCGGTGGTGACAAGGCCGTTGCAGGGATGCTAGCTTGCGGCGGGGCGTGCCGCAACCGGCTGCCGGTCGCACCGCGGGGACAGGTGCCGAGTCACATTGGACACTTGTGAGGAGTGGGCGCCCCCGCCAGGCAATGAGCCGGGTTTGCTGCATGGTGACAGGCAGGATCCTTGGGTCGGGTTATCGTTGAATCGGAGTGACCGGACCGACAACTGACGATGGCACGATCGGCACGGGATGCTCTTACCGGGATTGAGGCGGTTGGATCTCATTGATCTCCTAGATTAGGTGGCTGCTAATGATTACCACTCCAGTGCGTAGCGCTGACTTTCCGGGACACGGCGTACTGACTTGGCAGACAGTGACGGTCTTATTCGGACTCGTCATGCTGTCTGTCGCGGGCCTGCCTGCTCAAGAGCGGCGAGCCGCTCGAGATTTGGGAGTCGTCGTTGGGATTCTACCGCCAGGCCCGCTGAATGCGATCACAGACGTTGAGGGGGTCTTGGTGGGGCATAGGACCGTGGTGAGCGGAGACTCCATCAACACCGGAGTGACAGCAATCCTACCCCACGCGGGCAATGTGTTCCGGGAGAAGGTTCCAGCGGCCGTTGTGGTCGGCAACGCCTTCGGGAAACTAGCTGGTTCAACTCAGGTTCAGGAATTGGGAGAGTTAGAGTCTCCGGTGCTGTTGACTTGTACCCTCTGTGTCCCGCGGGCGGCGGACGCGGTGCTAACCTATCTGCTCGCACTGCCGGGCAACGAGAACGTTAGATCGGCCAATCCGGTTGTCGGCGAGACCAACGACGGCTTCCTGAATCACATTCGACTGCGTCCTATCTCGGAAGGTGATGTCTTGGCAGCGATCAGCGGCGCTAGGAGCGGACCAGTGGAACAGGGGAGTGTGGGCGCTGGGAGGGGCACGAGAGCGTTCGGCTGGAAGGGTGGAGTCGGGACGTCGAGCCGGAGGTTACCGGTTGATTTGGGTGGCTGGACTATTGGGGTGTTGGTGCAATCGAATTTCGGAGGAGTGCTCACTATTGCTGGGGCACCGGTTGGGCAGGAGCTGGCGAGGCACTACCTACAGGGCTCGGTAGATGCGGTGGAAGTAGAGAGGGCTGCCGATGATCGTGGAGGGGAAGCAGCGAAGATTGCCGACAGCCTTGCCACTTATGGGTTCGACCGGCGACGAGTGCTGGAGGCGGACAGGGCCGATGGGTCCATCATGATCGTCGTAGCGACTGATGCCCCGTTGGATCATCGGAATCTCGAGCGGCTCGGTAGGCGTGCTCTGGCAGGCCTGGCCCGAACGGGTAGCTCAATGAGTAACGGTTCGGGTGACTTCGTCATTGTCTTCAGTACCGTTCCGGTTGCTGAGCTTGCCGCAGCGGGACCGTTACCGAACGACCGAATGAGTCCACTCTTTCAGGGTGTTATCGAGGCAACTGAGGAGGCGATCTACAACTCGCTTCTTCTGGCCACCACGGTCTCAGGATACCGCGGAACCGTAGAAGCCCTGCCGCTCGATGCGACACTGGAAGTACTGCAGCGTTATGGAGTCCTCCAACCGTGAAGCCGCAATGAGCCAGGCGAACTTCAAGCCTTCGCGGAATCTCGAGCGTATAAGACTGTCGGTGGCGAGCCCGGTGAGCGAGGATGCTCATCGCCGCCGCGCCGCGGGAGAGGATGTCGTGGATCTCTCAGTGGGAGAGCCGCAATTCGACAGCTCACGGGCGAGCCTGGAAGTGGGCATCATGGCACTCCAACAGGGTGAGACTCGCGCTCCTCCGAACGCAGGAACGCTCGACCTCCGAGCTGCGGCAGCGCAGCAACTCTCGCTATTGTCAGGTGGGCGTCCAATCAACGCTGACAACATCATCGTCTCCAATGGTGCCAAGCAGGCGGTGTTCAACGCGTGCTTCACGCTCTTCAGCGTAGGAGACGAGGTGCTGGTCCCGACGCCTTGTTGGTGGTCTTACTGTGAAATCCTGCGACTGGCCCGCGCGAAGCCGATAACCGTACCGGGTGACGCAGAGTGGAGCCTCAAGGTCGGCGTTGATCAACTCGACGCCGCAGCCAACGCTCAGACCAAGGGGATCATACTGTGCACACCCGTCAATCCCACCGGAGCTGTCTATACTCGATCCGAACTGAAGCGGATCGTCGGTTGGGCTAAGGAACGTGGCTTTTGGATCATCTCCGACGAACTCTATCGCCGCATCCATTACGGGTCAGGGCCGGCGCCGTCGGTACTGGATCTTCCAAATGAACTCCTCGAAAGGGTCGTGACCATCACTGGAGTGAGCCGGGCATACGCGATGAGCGGCTGGTCGGTGGGGCTGGCACTCGGACCGCGACCCGTCGTGGAGTGGATGACGGTGCTGCAGTCGCGCATTACGGGAGGGCCGCCCAAACCAGTCCAGTTTGCTGCAACGGCAGCACTTACGGACGAACGCGTCGAGGCCGATCTGGATCGTATGCTGAGTGAGCTCAGGGCGCGCCGAGACGTGGTAGTCCAACACTTCCGAGAGCAGATGCCGGGCGTTGAGTTCGTCGAACCGCTTGGGGCCTTCTACTTCTTCTTTCGGGTCGATGGTTTCTTTGGAGCGGGCATCGACAGTGCGTCGAAGTTCTGTGAGCGGCTCCTAGCAGAGTGTGGCGTTGCACTGCGAGCAGGAGCGGAGTTCGGTGACGATCGGTGGGTGCGACTTTCGTATGCCACCTCGGGGAAAGTGTTGCGTGAAGGCCTAACGCGGATCGCGGACTTCACTCGCCGCGTGGCCCACTGACCTGATCAGAATCCACCGGCAGCGCGGGTACGACTGCGCGGAGTTCCAGGTAATACGAGACCGGTACTATCTTTCTGCATTGCGTATGTGAAAAACCAACCTCAAGTGAGTTGGCGATCCGTGAATATAGCTACCAAGGTGCTGCCCTACCACGACGACCTACAGCAGGTGGAGTTCCGCTGGAATCAAGAGACTGAGATACTGGCGGGTGACCTGCCGGGAGTGGTTGATGGAGAAGATGCTGCGCACACGATAGAGCTTGGCGGTACCCAGGGCTCTTACATGTCGTTGAACGTCCAAGATGGCATCCTCGCCGGCATTGAGGTGGTAGTCTGGCCTCGAGGACATAGGGTAGAGGACTTGAGCCCCCCCGAAGCCACCAGAATTGGTCGTCTGCAGGTGACTGTTGCAGGTGCTACAGCTTCCCCTGGTGTGGTGGAACTAGACGTTCCGTTTTTCTGCACGAGAGACGTGAATAATTCGAGAGTCCATCTGGCCTTCGGCAGTCAGCGAGACGTAGAAGCAGTCGCTCTCGCCAAGAATCTGATTGCGGAAATAGACAGGGAGGGGGGTCTCGCAGGTCTCTGGCTCACTGACGTACCACGTTTCCCTGGAGCAAGAGAGAACAGCTGAGTCCCATTTTTTCCAGGTAGAGAAGATGAAGAACGGAGGATAGGTAGAGGGGAGACTGGAGAAAGGCGACCTAGGATCCAGACTCCACACGGTCATGTCTGATTCAGTCACACGTCTGCTCAGTGACGCTATTCTGACAGCGGGTGGAACCGCGGACACTGGTTCTACCGTGCTCACCCATGTTCCTCAGCCCGTCGCCACGCCATTCGCATCAGCCGAGTCTGTCGAGCACGATGCCATCCAGGCAATCGACGTCGGTGGGACGGCTGAGGCCACGCCGCCGGCGGCGTTCATGGACGGCATCCAACGATATGCCGTTGTTGGACGGTTCGGGTTGATTCCGGTGATTCGCGGTTATGCGGCGGCCGCCGTATTGGCCAGGCACGACGCGGAACTCTGTGCTGAAGATTGCCGTGAAGAAGAATCGGTGATTGCACCCTTATCACGCTTGCCCGACCGAGCTATCAGGGGGTTGGAGGATACGGGTATGCCGTTACACGACAGCGGCGGTGAGCGCACCCATCCCATGGTGGACGTCCATCTGGCTGGACAGGTGGTGGAGCGTAGGCGGGAGGAACTGGAATTACAGGTGGCACGAGAGTACTTGGGGCGCACCAGATCTGGTTGGTTAGTGGTGGATGGATCGACTGCGGCTGTGGTTACTCTTACAGGCGCAACACGGATTCTCGGCGTTGTGAAGAGCCATGAGACCCAATACCTCGACGGAGCCGATCTTTGGCAGGCACTCACCCTTCCTGCTGGCCACCGGACCAGCGTATTTGCGCGTCTGGGTGCTGAGCGCAGTATGGTCCGCACGTGGTATCTTCGGCTGTGGCCTTGGGAGGGCAGAGACTTGCTGCACGGGCTGATTAGACTGGAGCGTGTGGCGGGCGAGTCTGCGCTTGCCGAGGCAAGTGAAGTGAGTCGCTGGATGCTGGCAGAGCGTGCCCCTCTCTCAACACCGGACGGCCGCTGGGACCGCCTGATCTACCCGATTCACCAAGTGGAATCTTACCTGCGGGCACGGGCTGGAGAGTGGTTGTGAATCCAGGGTGTGATCGGAGTCCGGTGGGACGAGTCGTGGCGACGGAAGCCATGCCGACCGGGCCCCATCAGTTTCATTTCTGGACGGCTAAGGAAACGACTCTTGGCATTGGAGCGATAGTCCGAGTGGACGATGGGGCGGGGCGCACCGTATACGCCGTGGTGGTAGATGGACGCGCCTATTCTGATCTGCCCACTCCACTTCACGACGTCGTTGCCGCCGAAGGAGACCCTTCCAGCGTGAGGCCTCCAACTCGACGCACCGAAGTGAGGCTGTGGACTGCCGCCGTGCTCAGACAGATACCGGATGATCCTCTGCAGCCGGTGCCGTTGGCAGATGTCCAACTGGCAACGACAGAGGACGTAGAGACGGCGCTGAGGATGGACTCCTACGTGCGGGGAATGGCCCCCGCCGGCTTGCCGATTGGCCTCTACACAGCGGGCGGCACGACCGCACCGGTGTGTCTCGATGCGGACTTCTTGCTTGGGCCGGAGTCGGCACACCTGAATATCTCAGGGGTGTCTGGACTGGCTACGAAAACAAGTGCCGTGGAGTTCTTCATCGCAAGCATCTTTCAGAAGTTCCCAGTACACAAAGGGACTATCTCTGCTGTCTGCGTCAACGTAAAGGGTCCCGATCTCTGCTATCTCGATCTGCCTGGCGAGCTCACCGACGCGGATCGCGAGATGTACGCTACAATGGGACTCGATCCCAAGCCCTTTGAGTCGGTGCAGTACTTCGCACCGTTCAAGGCCGACGGGTTCAACCTCAACACCCTACGATCGCACCCGGATATTTCGGATTCGGTGCAGCCTCTAGTGTGGGGATTGCGTGAAGTCCTGGACTACCACGAAGTGCTGCTCAACCGAGATGACATAGATGCCAAGTCCGATGCGTTCATTGATTTTCTGGCGGATCGAGTAGTGGAGAAGGAGTTCGTTGACGACTGGGGCAATACCCACAGGGTGAGCACTTTTTCGCATCTCGAACGGCTTTTCAAAGCAATCTTCGACGGATTGGAAGCTCAGGGTCGAAGCGACATGTGGCGGACGCATCACATTGCCACGATCCGAAAAGTGCGCAATAGGCTTCTGAACATATCGGTCAGATGCAAAGGACTGGTTACCGACGATGGGGCAGTCAGCGATCTCCCATTCGGTGAGTTCACGGACCGGTCGATCTATGTCCTGGACGTTGCCGGCATGGATCAACTCGCGCAAGATCTCGTGTTCACCCGAGTCGTGTCTAAACTCCGTGAGCACCTCGAGCGCCGTGATCTTGGTGTTGACCACGTGTTGGTGTTCGTGGATGAGCTCAACAAGTACGCACCGGGAGAGGGACCGGACACGTATGTCAGGAAGATGCTGCTGGATATCTCAGAGCGAGGGAGGTACCTGGGTTTGGTTCTGTTTGGTGCGCAGCAGTTCCGATCTCAGGTGCACCGCCGGATAGTCGGCAATTCTGGCACCACGATCTTCGGTCGCATGGACATGGATGAGCTCGCGACACCGGGCTATCAAGTGCTGTCTCCGGCCACCAAGATCAAGCTCGCGACACTGCCCAAGGGCGAGTTGATGGTGCGTCACCCTCACTTCACCCAACCAGTGTTCATCCGCTTTCCACGACCACCGGTACTCGCTGGCCCGATCGGTGTTCAGAGATTCCCACCTGCGAGCGATGTCGCTTTTGAGGAGGCCGTGGTGCGGCAGCTCGTAGCGCTCGACCGGGGTACGGACCCTACAAAGATCAAACAGGCCATCGCAGGCCATCGAGAGGAAGCGATTAGGAGAGCCCTGCTTGCGACGAAGCGCACCAGACCTGACAACGTGCTCAGCTTCTTTACTGCGGCCCTGGGACCACCGGTCTCGCGACCGCTGATTGGAGACAGCTTCGCGGGTGGGACACCACTGAAAACCGTCGACGATCCCTATGGTACCTAGGCTTTGGCTCCTGCCTCTCTCAGGAGTCTGCCTGTTCGCAGTCGCTTGGGCTGATGCTCTGGGCCAGACAGCTCAGGCAATTCGGTTCAATCCGGCAGTTGGATCCCGTGTTCACACTATTTGGCGAACTGAGATCCTCGTGAGCGTTGTGAATGCTGACGGTAGCCCGGTGGATACGCTGCTGGTGGAGGCCACTCGACTTGAAAGCGTAACTCGGTTTGTCGATGCCGCTGACGATGGTCGGTACTCGGTGGAGTTGCAGTATGATTCGGTGCGGGCACGCAAGCGGCTTCGGGGTGGAACCTGGCACGATGTGGAGCCTTCCGAGCTCGAAGTGACATCAGTCCGCGTCCTGCTGGACGACAGGGCCAGACTCTTGGGTGCTGAGTTTGTTTACCTCCCTCACGTGACGGCGTCCCAGGGTGAAGTGATGCGGGGATTCGCGGGGGGAACCTATATGCATTTGCCCGAGGGTCAGGTGGCTGCTGATTCGTCATGGAACTCAGCCCTACGGATACCACTCACAGCCCTAGCGAGCCTTGGTCGCCCGGAGGACGTCCCCGGTGCTGGAGAACTGGTAGCACGAGTGACAACTCGAGTGGACAGCATGGCCATCCGCGAAACGGACACGCTAGCCTACATGTCGTTGCAGGGAATCATCGCGTCCACGGTGGGTCGTGATGGCGACCCCCACACAGGCATCACCGCTGGTGGATCGGTTGCAGCCACGCTAGTATGGTCGTCGGCTTGGGATGCGTACGTGACGGGGGCGGTGCGGTGTCTGGTCGCGTTCACCCGGCCGCGAGACCGAGAGTCTGAGCTGGCGGCCCCAGAGCTAAGGTTCGATATGACTACGCAATTCCAGGTGCGACCGTGAACGGTCGAATTGCCGGCGCGATGTCGGTAGCGCTAATCTGGGGAAACACGGCGACGGCCCAGGGTGCCCTACGGCTTAGGCACGAACCGGTCCAGGATCTGCGAGTGCGCACGATATTTCAGACCGTCACCCGGATCGATGGAGTGGGACGAGCCGTGGAGGCTGCAGATCTGGGAGTCATGAGTGGTGTCGCGCTGGCTGGTGTAGAGGGTGAGCTGGTGTGGCACTTGGCTTATGACTCCTTGATCATCCGCACGCGTGAAGCAACCGGTGAATGGAGCGAGTTCTCCGTACCGGGCGCTGCATCAGCGTGGGCCCAAGTGTATATGGATAGCCGACAGCGCGTTTCGAGAGTTCTCCGCGACGAACCGGTCGTGGGTATCACCGACCTGGTTGGGGTATTCACCGGAATGCCGGATCTGGCATTGCCGGAAGGGACCCTGCGGGTGGGCGAGACATGGAGCGGCGAGATAACGATCGAGCCGTTGGGAGGGATCGCCACAGTCGGAAGCGTCCCGGAACTTCCGGCAGTCACGGTGGTTTCGCAGCTAACACTGGACAGTATCGTAAGACGGGCAAGGGACACGTTGGGATTCATCTCCGTCTTGGGGCGAGTGCAGCCGACGTCGATCGTTACCATCAATGGCGAGCAACCAGGTCGGCTCACACTTTCGGGAGATCTCTTGGGGAACCTAGTGTGGTCCACAGGCTGGAGCCTTTTTGTTTCTGGAGCGAGGAGAATGTCTTTGCGCATGGAGCGGGGTTCGGCCGGAGTGCAGAGTGAAAAGGAGATCATCACCGTAGTCAAGACGACACGCCATCAAGTCCGACCATAGTACGGTGAAAATAGCTCATCTCGCTGATCTGCATCTTGGCTTTCGACAGTATTACCGGCAGACGTCGAGCGGCATGAATCAGCGCGAGGCGGATGTTGCTAGAGCGTTTGGCCGAGCCGTCGACGACATCCTAAGCGTGCGTCCGGACGTGGTTGTAATTGCGGGTGACATGTTCCATTCGGTACGACCTACAAACCCCGCTATCCTCCATGCGTTCAACCAACTACAGCGTCTCCGTGCCGCACTACAGCTTGCCCCGATTCTGATAATAGCGGGTAACCACGACTCGCCCCGATCGGTAGAGACCGGCAGTATCCTGAGGCTCTTCGAGGTAATCGGTGGGATTCATGTTGTGTCACAGCAGGCGCAGGAGATAACCTTTGAGCGGTTGGATCTATCAGTCGTCTGCGTACCACACTCAGCATTGGTTGCGGATAGCGCCAGTGTCCCGGAAGCCACGGGGAAGAGAACCCACCGGGTGTTGGTTACCCACGGTGAGATCGCGGGTGTGTTGTCGCGAGAAAGCTCGTACCTGGAGTACGGCGGTGCCGTTGTCGAGCCTAGTGACCTTCGGATCGAAGACTGGACGTACGTTGCTCTCGGACACTACCACGTGGCGCGACAAGTTGCGGACAACGCATGGTACTCAGGTGCTCTCGAATACGTCAGCACGAACCCGTGGGGCGAACTGCTTGATGAGGTGCGGGAAGGGAGACAAGGACAGAAGGGATGGCTGTTGGTTGATCTCGATGGTGGTCCAGAAGTCGAATTCCGTCCTGTTGCCCACGAGCGCCGGTTCATCGATCTGGCGAAGATTCAGGGTTCAGGTCTCGGAGCCGCGGATCTCGATCAACTGATCGTGGAGAACGTGGCTGCAGTTCCGGACGGTATTGCTGACCAGGTCGTTCGTCAGGTCGTGTTCGACGTCCCTCGCCCGATCGCTCGTGATCTGGATTACGCCAGAATCCGAGAATTCAAGTCCCGTGCGCTGCATTACAATCTCGACGTTCGCCGGCCCCCTCCCAGCCGCACCGTGGGAATTGGCGCTCCTGGGCGCCCACAGACGTTGTCAGAGTTGGTCGTGGAATACTTGGAGCGTCGGCCGCTTTCTGCAGAGGTCGATCGCAAGGAGCTGGCGGATCTGGGCTGTGAGTACATGGCTGAGGTCGAGCGGGATCTGCTGGAGGAATAGGTGCAACTCCAGCGGTTGCGGCTCGTAAACTTCCGGCAGCACGCCGAAACGGAGATCGTGTTCGGCCCGGGGATTACTGCGATCGTTGGTCCCAACGGCTCGGGCAAGACGACGCTGCTGGAGGCAATTGCGTGGGCCTTCTATGGAAACGCAGCTGCCCGCGGTAGCCGGGATTCCATAAGGCGCCTGCAAGCCCCGGCGCGCTCCCAAGTCAAGGTGGAAGTCGACTTTGCGTTGGGATCGCACGAGTTCCGCGTGAATAGGGGCCTCCACAACGCAGCGCTGATCCAGGATGCGCAAGATTCCCCGATCGCTACGAGCCAACAAGAGGTCTCCGCTCGACTGACTCGCCTGTTGGGCATGACTCGAGACGAGTTCTTCAACACTTACTTCACGGGCCAGAAGGAACTGGCGGTAATGGGTTCGCTCGGAGCGACCGGACGTGCTCGTTTCCTGTCGCGGATTCTTGGCTACGATAAGCTCAAGCTTGCTCAGGATAAGCTACGTGAGACCCGCTCACGAAAGCGGGCAGAGTTGTCCGGATTCGAGCAGGGTTTGGTCGATCACGGTGAACTAATCAAGGAGCTGGAGCAAGCCGAGGCTGGCTTGCTAGCAGCGACAAAGCGAGTAGAGCTTGCCCTAGAGGCTCGCAATGATGCAGCTGGAACGCTCGAGGTGGAGGGCCCAGCCTGGACTGAGATGGTCAAGTTGCGTGAGTCGGTGCTGTCACTCGAAAGCGAACTCCGCGTTGCCGAGCGCGATGTTGGCGAAGCGCGGCGAGAGTTCGAGCGCCTTGACAAGGATCTTGCGGAAGCACTGGATGCCCAGACTCAAATGACAGCGATGGCCGCCGACCTCGCTGAGTTAGATCCGCTCAATGAGGAACTGAATAGGCTTGAACGCGAATCTCAGGCTGCCGGTAGACGCCGCTCCCTTACAGGACAGGCGCGAGAG
Source organism: Gemmatimonadota bacterium (assembly GCA_039586365.1). Classification (GTDB taxonomy): domain Bacteria; phylum Gemmatimonadota; class Gemmatimonadetes; order Gemmatimonadales; family GWC2-71-9. The sequence continues at coordinate 13,671 of JBDHKN010000008.1, forward strand.
GTTTCTGAACAGTGCGATCGCATTCGAGAGCGCCTAGGAGAAACTGGCGATACGGATCGGCATCTGGTCGAGGCTAACGCAGAGCTCGAACGGGCGCGGGCCACGTTGGAACAGGCTGAGCAAGATGAGGAGAAAGCGCGTACAACCTGGATTCGGGACAAGCAAGATGCGGAAACAAAGCGGCAGGCGTTGCGGGATCAGTATCGTGAGCTCCAGAAACACAAAGATGGGATTCTGGCCGCCGGCCCCGAGGGTACCTGCCCCACATGTTCACGACCTCTAGGTGAAGAGTTTGAGACAGTCTTGACGACGATCGACCGCCAGCTCGAGGAGATCGAGATCGACGGCAAGTACTTCAAGCAGCGGATTACTCAACTAGCAGCTGAACCCCAAGAGGTGGCCGACGCTGGAAGACTGACCATCGAGGCCTCTCAGAGTATCGAGAGAGCGCTGCGGGAGGTAGCACGTTGCGAAGACCGTATCCGAGAGCGTATCGGCATCGAGGAAGAGCTAAAGAGGCTGACGACCCGGATGGCTGAACTCGAAAGCGAAATCGCGTTGCTGCCCGATGGCTACGATGTGAAGCGACATGAGCAAGTGCGTTTGCGTCTGAAGGAACTTGAGCCGCTAATAAAGAGGGGAGTGGAACTCCGGGTGAAGGCCGAAAAGGCAGAGTCGTTTGTGCGGGAAGCTGAAGTTGCGGAGAAGAGTCTCTCGGATCTAGAAGCACGACACGGCCGATTGGGAGCTGCTTTGGAGGACATGGGATTCAGTGAGGAGCGGTTCAAGCAAGCGAGGATCAGGTACGAGCGGGTGGAGGCCACACTGAGAAATGCGGAGCTCGACCTAGCCGCTGTCGGAGGTGATTTGAGGGCGGCAGAGCATGTGTTGGAGCAGGTGAAGAAGCGCTTGGAAGAGCGAGAAGAACGTGCAGCCCGTGTCAACAAACTCAAGAAAGACATGTTGTTACATGATGAGTTGGATCGTGGCCTGCACGATCTCAGACTGGAGTTGAATGCGGCAATGAGACCGGAAATTGCGGAGCGCGCATCCGTGTTTCTCTCTGATCTCACCGATGCTCGTTACAACGAACTCGATCTGGACGAGCAATACCAGTCTTTGATCATTGAAGATGGAGTGCCCAAGCCTGTAATCTCTGGGGGTGAAGAGGATCTGGTGAATCTGGTTTTGAGGCTCGCCATCAGTCAGATGGTCGCCGAGCGAGCAGGTCAACCGCTTTCGCTGTTGGTGCTGGACGAGATATTCGGCAGCTTGGATGAGAGTAAGCGTCACAGTGTGGTCGATCTGCTACACGGCCTGGCGGGACGGTTCCCACAGGTTGTGTTGATCACTCATATCGAGACAGTCAAGGATGGTGTTGACCGGGTGCTCCGCGTCGAGTTCGATCCCCGGCTGGCGACGGCGTCAGTGACCGAGGACAGCCGCAGTCAGCTTCTATGACGGACGTGCAGTCGGTACGCGCGCTGCAGGGGCCTAGACGTCCTGGCAAGTCTGATATCGCGGCACTCAACCGCCTGTTTTCCGAGTCGTTCACTGACCGATATCGGCGGGACGGCTTGTTGGGTGTGCGGGTTCCCCAGCTCAATCCACAGATCTGGCGTTATGCAATACTAGATGCTGGCGAGGGAGCGATGCTTTGGTTTGACGAGAAGGCTGACCTCGTCGCGTTCAACATCGCCCACCGCTCCGGCGCGGAGGGATGGATGGGCCCCTTGGCGGTGCGGTCCGACAGCCAGGGGTTTGGGGCAGGCAAGATGATCGTGCAGACCGCCCTCGATTGGCTGAGGAGAAAAGGTGCCAGTACAGTAGGCCTCGAGACAATGCCACGTACGGTGGACAACATCGGTTTCTACAGCCGGTTAGGATTCGTACCCCAGTATCTTACACTGACAATGACCGGTGATGCCCGGCCACGGCCCAAGAACGGTCGACTCGTACCGTTGAGTGAGCTTTCTCGTGGAGATCAGGAAGAACTCGTGGAACGTTGTCGGGCTAGGTTGGATCGAACAGCCTCCGGTTACGACTACTCCCGTGAGTTTCACCTGACAATTGAACTGGGGATAGGTGATGCCATTGTTGTCGAAAAGAGGAGCGAGATCGTTGGTTTTGCACTGTGGCATTCGGCGCCGCTCGCACAGGACCGGCTACAGGAAGAGCTACGGGTATTGAAGCTCTTTGCAGATTCCCCCAAGACATTCGAGCAGTTGGCGGCGGCGGCAGAGGTCTGTGCCGCGGAAGCGAGGCTGCCGCGAGTTGTGATTCGATGTCAGACAGCCTTTGGCAGCGCGTACGAGATGTTGATAAGACGGGGGTACGCGGTGCGTTGGTCGGATCTACGAATGATGCTGAGGGAACGGCCCGAGCCGGTGCTCCCACCTGGCGAAATCTTGTTTTCCAACTGGGAGATCTGACTAGGTCTTGCGTTCCGAAGGAATAGCGATTGCTATGAGAACTACTGCTGCAATCAATGGTACGTGCACCCAGCCGCTTGGAATGGCTGCCACGAACGCGAGGAAGATCCACAGTAATAGGCTTGCTAGCGCCCCTACAACAGAGAATCTCATAACCTGTGTCTCGACTTTTGGTCGTTGCTTGACGGTGTTCTGGACCACCCCTATATTCGCAATATAAGCGGGGCGAAGGGAAACATTATTGAGCCAACAAGCTCGACAGCGTGTCCGTTTGCTGCTGCCGATGTCACGCCCCGATTCAGGGAAGGCAGATGTTGTGGCTTGGGCACGGGCCCTACTGATTCGGGCTTCAATAATACTCTTCGCTCCGCACTCGGAGATAATGTGGGCGCGCTCTTGGGTGTGCCCTCTTTCTTTGTCCCGGACGGTCGAGCTTGACGTCAGGCGTACTCTAGAAACAGCTTGCTCGGTTAATGACCTGAGCCGTCGGCATGCATCGACTGCCCGCAACCGATAACAGACGGAGCATGTGTGGCTAAATCACGTCCGGAGCAACGGGATTTTGAGGATGAACGGGATCTCAAAGGCATGTCGCAAGTTGCCTCACATGATGGATCTGTCATCCGCGACCTAGTTCACGAGATGCTGCTTCATATAGGTGAGGATCCCAAGCGGCAGGGCTTGGTCAAGACACCCGCTCGGTTCGAAACATCTCTGAGGTACCTCACGCAAGGATATACAACCTGCGTTGCTGATGTAGTGAATGATGCGGTTTTCGAGGAAGTGCATGAAAGCATGATCCTAGTTAGGGACATCGAGCTGTACTCTCTATGCGAGCACCACCTCATACCGTTCTTCGGCAAAGCACATGTGGCCTACCTGCCTCAAGGCAAGATCATTGGACTCTCGAAGATCCCCCGAATTGTGGATGTCTTCGCTCGTCGCCTACAAGTTCAAGAGAGGCTCACGGATCAGGTGGCGGACGCTCTCATGCAGGTGCTTGAGCCACTTGGAGTGGGTGTGGTCATCGAGGCGTATCACCTGTGTATGATGATGAGAGGGGTAGAGAAGCAACACTCGAAGACCGTTACTAGCTCCATGAGAGGAGCTTTCCTGGATGGCAACACGCGTGACGAATTTCTCCGGCTGGCACACGGCGGTATCTGGCTAGACTGAACGTGTTGACCGACAAGATTGCACTGGTTACCGGCGCGAGTCGCGGGATAGGGTTAGCTATCGCGGAGCAACTGTTGAGAGAGGGCGCCCACGTGATTCGCGTGGCGCGCAACCTCAGTCCCCTGGAAACGGAGTCACAGACAGACGTTCCGTGCGATATCACACAAAGTGATGCCGTTCGGAGAACGGTCGCACGGATCGTTGTTGCACCAGGTGTGCCAGATATCGTAGTGAACAATGCAGGGACATTCCTGCTGAAACCGGTGGTCGAGACCACGCCCGAAGAGTTCGCACGACAACTGTCAGTGAACCTGGGAGGACCATTTCTCGTCCTGCGCGAACTCCTGCCCCACCTGATACGGAAGCGCCACGCGCATCTAGTGACGATTGGTAGTGTCGCGGATCACGTTCCTTACGCAGGCAATGCAGCTTATGGTGCTAGCAAATACGGCCTGCGCGGATTACATGAAGTACTCAGGAGGGAGCTTGTCGGCACCGACGTTCGTACAACTCTCATTTCGCCGGGGCCTACCAACACGGAACTGTGGGACGAGGTTCAGCCAAACGATCCCAACGAGGTGCCGGATCGATCGCAGATGCTGGCAGCCGAGGATGTCGCTCAGGCCGTCTTGTTTGCCGTAACAAGACCTGAGAGAGTCAACGTGGAGTTGATTCGCTTAGGGCCTGCTGCTTAGCATGGATACATGTTCATCGAGCTAGCTGAATTCCTCAGGTGTCCCACGAAGCACGAGCCTGCGTTCTGCGTCATTGCACCGGCCGAGATGAAAGATTGCAGAGTACTGAGTGGCGCTGTCGGATGTCCTATCTGTGAGGAAGAATATCCCATAGCCGACGGTGTTGTCCGATTCGGAACCGATCCTCTGCTTGGGCAGGGCAGCAGGAGTGACGATCTGACAGTCGAGGAGATGCCCAGCGCACGCAGCATCTGGAGCTTGTTGGCGTTGGGAAGTCCCGGTGGCTATGTGGTCTTGGTGGGCTCGCCGGCACGACTGGCCGAGGCATTGGCCGATGAAATGGATGGGATTCACTACGTAGGGATCAATGCGCCTCCAGATGTTCACAGTTCGGCTGAGTTGAGTCTCTTGACGGCGACGGCGTCGATACCCCTGCGATCTGGCATCTGCCGTGGCACCGTTGTAGGCCGAGAGTATGCTGAGGAGCCTTGGCTGAACGAAGGGGCGCGGGTCGCGCTCAAGGGCAGTAGGCTGGTGGTCGTTCGGGAGGACGTCGAAGTCGCCAATATGAACTGTCGAGCTGTTGGTCGAGGACTGTGGGTAGGTGACAAGACGTGAGCAAAGCAGCTGAGAAGCTGGGAATCCACCTTACGTCTAGGCTCTGCTCATGCTGGCCTCCCAACCCTACTCCCTGTACATCTCCTCAATCCGATCCCGGTACTTTGACTCGACCACCTTCCGTTTGACCTTCATTGAGGGCGTCAAATCTCCAGCTTCGATGGTGAAGTCGTCCTCGATGATCATGACCTTCTTCGGCATCTCGTAGCTAGCTAGATCACGGAGACTGCCCATCACTTCTCGCTCAACCAGCGCGCCAACATCAGGGTGCTTCAGGAGTCCCTCGCGATCGACAGTCACGCCACGCTCATCTACCCATTTCTGCACAGTGTCCGGGTCCGGGACTACCATCAGTATGGGATACTTGCGCTTGTCTCCGACCAACACTGCGTTCAGCACGAATTTGTTGTTCTTGACCATGTTCTCGATTGGCTGCGGAGCTATGTTCTTACCTCCCGCCGTGACTATGATGTCCTTCTTGCGATCGGTGATCTTGAGATATCCGTCCGCGTCAAGTTCACCGAGGTCCCCAGTGTGGAGCCATCCCTCATCGTCAATGACTTCCCGGGTGGCCTGTGGTTTGTTGTAGTACCCCTTCATGATGTTCGGTCCACGGGCCAGCACCTCCCCATCTGCAGCAATCCGCACTTCCACACCGGGAACTGGCTTACCTACTGTACCGATCCGCGGTGCCTCAAGCGGGTTTGCCGCGATCACCGGAGCCGACTCAGTGAGGCCATAACCCTCCAAGACAGTGATTCCTGCCGCGTAGAAAAACCGCGCGATTTCCGGAGAGAGGGGGGCACCACCCGAGATGGTAAACCTTATGCGGCCTCCGGTGCGGGCCTGGATCTTCGAAAAGACCAGCCGGTCGGCTACCTGCTTCTTGATTGCGAGACCAGCGGATATCGGTTTCCCGACCAGTTTGAGATCTGCCCAGTTCTCTGCAGTACGACGGGCCCAGAAGAAGATGCGACGCTTGATCGCTCCTCCTGCCACCGCGTTCTCCAGAACGCGAGCATAGATCTTCTCGAACACCCTGGGGACGAACAGTGCTATTGTAGGCTGTACCTCGATCATGTTCGCTCCCAGCTGCTCGGCACTCTCGACGTAGTTGATTGTTGCTCCTGCGGAGAACATCGTGTAGTGTCCGGCCATACGTTCGAAACTGTGGGAAAGTGGCAGCAGTGACAGGCAACTGTCGGCTGGCCCGATGTCGAATACTCTCAGAGCAGCGTCCACGTTGGAAGCAATATTGTGGTGCGTGAGCATGACCCCTTTAGGGTCACCGGTCGTCCCAGAGGTGTAGATCAGCGTGGCAACGTCGCCGCGCTCCACCGAGCACGCATCGTCCTGATAAGCAGGGTATCTTGATTCGGCCGCAACACCATGCTGGTACAGTTCTTCGAGGCTAAGCACACCAGGGCCGTCGATACCAGATTGGAAGCTGATGATATGCTTGAGGGCAGGCAAATCATCCCTGTGTTGCGCAATCTTCAGGTATTGGGACTCGTCTTGCACGAATGCGGCGCAGGCTTCTGAGTCCTTGAGAATGTAGGCTACGTGGCTCGGCAGGAGCGTGGGATACACGGATACGTCAGTGCAACGGGCGGTCAAGCAAGCGTAATCCGCTATGGCCCACTCGGGGCAGTTCTCGGACAATATGGCTATGCGACTGGCCGGTTGGATACCCAGTTCCATCAACCCCACCGCCGCGTGCTTTACCTTGCGAGCCAATTCTTGGTGCGTTATGTCGTGCCAGCCCTTCTCGGTTCTGTAGCGTAGTGCGGCACGCTTTGAGGCAAAGTTCTCCACCGCTCTGAAGAACAATCTTGTTAGAGTGTCCGGTGCGTTCATTGTCTGCCTACCGCCCTTCTGTGTGACTAGAACCGGCATTCAGTTGTTCTCGAAGATCACCAGAAACCGTACGGGGGATCCCCGAACGGTTTCCCCTATTGCCGTTGAAACGTCGGCCTGCACTACAGCGCTGTCGGGTAGCGAAGCACCTGCTATCCTCCTGACAAAGGCGCGAGCCAACCCCATCTCATCGGTCCTCACAACCACTGTGTGAGGTGTCTCCTCAAGCACGGAGTCCTGTGGTGAGAGCATGAGGAAGAAACCGGCAGCTTCCGCTCCATCAGGGTCCGGTACAACCACTTCAAACTGCACCGGTTTTTCAGATAGTGGAACTGCAGTTGCTGGTACCGTGGTGAGATCATAAACCAGAACCTCGAGTTTCGAGGAGGTGGTCTCTGTGGACGGCACTACGATGGTCAGATCCCCGCTCGCCATCACGGAATCCGGCGCTGCAGTTACGGACACGGTTATGTAGTCAGCCGGGGTGAAAGACTCGACCTTGGGCCGAACTCGGCCCTTACCCGGTGAATTGGCGCTGATCAGGCCACGTTGCGTGTCGAGGGAAAAGCCAACTGGAGCGCTGTCGGAGTCGACGTCAAGGAGCTCCCAGGTTATCTCCACGTCAGGGACAGTATCTCCCTTTGCGTCTATTGCCCGGGCCACCAACAGTAATGAATCGTTTTCTTCGACGGTCCGCTGCAGCGGTCCTTCCACCTCGATAGCGATGATCCTGTCGAGGTCTCCCGTGATTGAACTGCACGCGGTGACTACTATTGCCAGAGTGAGAAGGGATGATTTCAGCTAACTTCTCCAGCGTTCAATTCAGCAAGGGATCTCTGGGCGTGTTCAATCCACTGAGTGGCATCGGGACCTTGCGGCGGGCGCGCCAGGAACCGCTCAAGGTGTTTCCGGGCTTGTTCGGTCTCACCACGACGCAGCAGCAGAAAAGCGAGTCCATAATGAGCTCCAGCGGCTGTCGGGTCGATCTCCAGTGTGCGACGATAGTACCGTATGGCCTCGTCATGCCGGTGAGTCTTTGTGAAGGCGATTGCCATGTTCTGGAGAACCCTAGGATCCGTGGGATGATCCCGCAGCGCCAGCCGATAGGAAGTGAGTGCCGCGTCGTAGTCGCCCTGGCGTTCGAGGGCCAACGCCTCGTTGAGGTAGTCGAGTCGCTGCGGCCGAAGATCTTTGCCACCGCGTCGTTTGAAGAGGCTTTTCCAAAAGGCCATGTCAAGCCGCAAGATATTCAAGCAGATAAACCGAGGCAACGCATAGACGGTTCTGTGCAACCGAGCGCTTCCCTCTGCCCCTTTGGCGGGAGTATGGCTAATTTCCACATCCCCAGGCTCTAGGCTTCGTTATGCTTGATCAACATCGAGACGTCCTCGAGGTCGATTGGACCTTCTTCGGAGAGCTCTGCCGTGCACTGGCTTTGCGGATCAGCGGTGACTACGATCCGGAACTCGTGCTCGGTATCACCAAGGCCGGAGTGATACCGGGGGCAGTCGTCGCCTCTATCCTGCAACGTGATTTCGCTTCAATGGGGGTGACTCGAGTTGGAGCGTCCACTCGGCCCACTCTAGTGATCGAGCCTCCACCAAGCGTCACTGGGCGTAGAGTGCTCATAGTGGACGAGACTTGTGATACCGGGGATACACTGAAGCTCGCCACATCCGCAGTCCTCAGAATGAATCCCGCCGAAGTCAGGACCGCCGTATCGTTTCGTACCAGATCCTACGAGCCAGACTACCACGCGATGTCCACCGAGAGCTTCATAATCCTGCCATGGGATCGTGAGGTGATCGTGGGTGGGGAGCTGGTGCTACGGCCGGCTTACGCGGATAAGTTGGGGAGCGACACTGCAGACTTCCGTCAGTCAGAAAGCACTGATTCGTAATCCCGTCCCGCCGCGAGCGCTTCATAGACCGCTTCCATGGTTTCCGGGGCGCCAACCAGGAACCGGCAGCTGGGATCAGTGCGGGAGCGACACTCCACCTCCATGACGGCGACCGGAGTGCCTGACATCCTGCCAATGAAGTCGGCGAACAGTCCCGCGGCCAGGTAACAGGACGGTAGCTCGGAGCCCTCACCCGGGTCAGCCTCCGCCCAATCGGAAGAAGTGATTGCCAGAGCCGATCTCCCCACCCGCTCGATAGCCAGGTTGCCCCAACCCAACTCTCGGAAGAAGGCCGATAGCACAGTACCCAAGGCGCGCGCATCCAAGTCTGCTGGGTTGCTTACCCCGGTGTTAGCAGGGAGCCACCTGCAGAAGCTGCCGTAGACTTGCTCACCAGCAGCATATCCGGCTTCCTGTAAGCACACAGCGGCTTGATCTCCCAGGTCCCGTGTTAGCGAACGGCGCAGTGCATGGAGGGCACCACTTCCCACGCCGAGTATATTCTGAGTCGATGTGTGGGCAGTCATGGCTAAGGGCTTCAGTTCGTGTCTTCGAGAACTTAGGTCGAAGACTCCAAGCAGCGCAAGCGTTAGATGCCTTTCGCCTCCTCCTGGATGACAGTCATGGCGACCTCAACAAGACGATCGAGCTCCTCGCCCGAGGTCCGCGACAGCATACCCTCGCCCCACGCGCCCTCGTGGTGTGCGTAGGTCCCAAGCAGGCGCCTCAGAAAGCCGACTAGAGCAATTCGCTCGAAATCGGTGCGACGCGCTTCTTCGGCCTTATCAGACTGTCTTCTTGTCAATTGCTCGTACCGGTAGGCGTTACGGAGCATCTTGGCGGCGAGTCCTGCTATGACCTTGGTGAATCTCACATCTCGATCGGAGAACGCCTTGCCGTCCCGGAAGGTGCGGAGGAAAATGGCTCCGATTGCAGTGCCCCGCCACACGATAGGAACGACGGTGATGGTTTGGACGCGGCGGTTCTCCAGCACGCCCTTGACGTGCTTCAACGTGGGATCGCTCTGTGCGTCGGGGATGTACACCGTCTCGCCTGACTCTACCGCTCGCCTGAGTTCAGGATAACGATCCAGGTCGACCACGTAATTGCGGATACTCGGATCCTCGTATGAGGCTACGAGCCGCGCTCTGGTGGTGCCCTGATCGATCAGAAAAATGGAACAGCGATCCAAACCGAAGGTCTCACCGAGCCTACGTGTTATCATCTGTAGGATATCAACGAAATGAAGCGTACCAGAGATATCTTGCAGAATGTCGACGGTGGCAACCAGCAACCTCTGTTCGTGCTCCAGTTCCTCGATTCGTGACTGTAGCTGCTCAACAGGAGTTTGTTCGGTTTGAAGATCGGTCATACCTAACCCGTGAGGTTCTCTGTAAAGGAACCTGAAGTTTGCCGGTCTCGACGGATATCCGTCAAGGTACTAGAATCCGGGAACCTGCGTTGAAAGGAATTTCGTGCGAAATCTCTTGTTGATTGCTGCCCTCGGCCCGCAACTTGCCGCGCAGTCGGTACCGCCCGCAGCAACGCCGATCGAGGACCTGCCCGGCGCCGGCCGCCCAGTGGCTCTTGAAGCCCATCGACTGCGGCGGGCTGCGTTGCTCGAACGCGTCCCGTCAGGCGTAGTCGTGATACCTGCAGCCGCACGGCGAGGCTCAGATGACAGGGTGTTGCAGGACAGCGACTTTCGGCAAGATGACTACTTCTTCTACCTGACTGGTGTGGAGACACCGGATGCGTGGTTGTTACTAACGAAGTCAGTCGAGGGACCGCAGACCATCCTTTACTTACCGGTAGCCGATCCGGCTCGTGAACAGTGGACCGGCCATATGCTGGCACCCGGTGAGACTGCCGCCAAACTCACTGGGATCGCAGACGTTCGTCCGTTAGACGCTACGGATCTGGAAAGTGCGATCGAAGGGGCGATTCTCGAGAATCCGGGCCCGGTGTATACATTGTTGCTGCGCGGTCGCAGCGACAATGCGCCAGTGCAGCAATGGGTGAGATCGGGGTGGGAGTTACGCAGTATCACGCCGGTCCTGGATAGTATGCGCGTCGTGAAGGACGAGGGAGAGCTCGAGGCACTGCGCCGAGCGATCGCGATTACGGTCGAGGCTCACAGAGCCGCAATGCGTGCAGCGCATCCAGGGATGTACGAGTACCAACTTGAGGCAACTATCGAATACACGTTCCGTAGTCACGGTGCAGATCGAGTTGGATTCCCTTCGATAGTAGGTAGTGGACCCAACAGTACGATCCTGCACTACGACGTTAACCGAAGACAGATGGGGGACGGGGACCTCCTCGTCGTGGACATCGGCGCCGAGTATGCACAGTATACGGGAGACGTGACCCGAACCTTCCCAGTCAACGGCCGATTCACCGCGCGGCAGAAGGCGATTTACGATTTGGTGCTCGCAGCCAATCAGGCAGTCATCGACGCAGTTCGGCCTGGGATGACCATCCGGGAGTTAGGGATCCTCGCCCGTCAGTATATGCAGGCCAACAGTGGCACTCTGTGCGGCGAGGGCGGCTGTACGCGATACTTCATACACGGGTTGAGCCACTGGCTCGGGATGCGCGTGCACGATGTCGGTGACTACGCGATGCCCTTGGAACCAGGGATGGTATTGACCGTCGAACCTGGTATATACATTCCGGAAGAAGAGTTGGGTGTCCGTATAGAAGATGATGTGCTCGTTACGACCGATGGCTGTGAGGTTCTTTCTGTCGGGGCGCCAAAGAGCACCGATGAAATTGAGCGGCTGATGAGACAAGGCGCTGGCAGCGGTGGCGCAAGGAGGCACCAATGAAAGAAGAAGATCTGGAACTGCTCGAGGACGAGATCGAGGAAGAAGATCTGGAGGATGAGGACACCGAGGACGAAGAGGAGCTCGCCGGATACGGCGCCTTCAGTGCCGCGAGGGGCTTCGCCGCCGGGTTGATAGTCGGTGCACTCCTCGGTGCGGGCATTGCACTCTTGGTCGCGCCAGACCGAGGTGAGACGATCAGGAAGCGTCTGGGCACAGGGTTGCGCGATCTCGGAGATGATGCTCGCGGCCAACTGAGAGATTGGCACGGTGACGCTCGCCGTGAGGTTGGTAAGCAACGGCGCAGGCTGCGACGACGATTGCGGAAGGTGCGGCGTCGTTGAGTAGCCACCGCGGTGTCAGTTCTTGGTTCGGATCTCCTCGAGTAGCGCAGCCGCAGTCTCTTTGTGCACGGGATCATCTACGTCGGTAACTGGGAGACTTTGAACTTGGCTCAACTGTTCCTGGGCCTCTCCGTAACGTCCGAGATCGATGAGAACCTGGGCTAGCTCGAGCCGGTGGAAGATGTACTCCGGCTCTAGCTCTATGGACTTTTCCAAGTGTACGACGGCGGAGTCCCAGCTTGCCATGTCCATGAACCCACCTCCCAGGAGCGTCTTGGCGACGAAGCGTGTTACGCCAGAGAGGCGCCTTATCTCTGCATGCCAAGCCCCGAGTATGTGGTGAGCACCCGCATGATTGGGATCCAGCTCCAGGGCTCTTGCAGACTCATTGTAGATCTCCTTTCCGTACTGGACACGTTCCTTGCCGCCTTTGCTGCGCGAAACCCGGCCCAGAGCGTTCGAAAGCATGAAGTGTCCTTCTGCTCCCAGGGAGTCAAGGCGCACAGCCTGATCGGCATACAGTCTGGCGACCCAGTACAGGCTGTCGCTCTTCTCACGGTCATCGCTACCCCGGAGTTGCTTCGCTACGTCGATCTGAGAGCGAGCAAATTTCCATAAGGCCTCATAGCTTTCAGGGCTAGCGAAGTAGGCTGCACGGAAATGCTCCAGCGACTGTGCTGGCTTCATCGCTTCGTATAAGCTGTCCCCCATAGCCATGTGCTCTTCGTATGTCTGAGCCGTGGCGGGGATTGCGAGGACCATGAAAACGACTGGGAGACCGGAGACCGAGACAAGGCGCATGGGTAGACTCCATGTACAGTGCGACTGAGCGAAGATTGAAATGTCGGTGATTCCCCTGATCGAACGCAAGCGAAACGGTGCGGCTCTGACCGCCGGTGAATGGTCGCACCTGATAACTGAATACACAGCCGGCCAGGTACCGGAGTACCAGATGGCCGCTCTCTTGATGGCGGTTTTTCTAAATGGTCTCACCCAAGAAGAATTGGACGCGATGACCGAGGCAATGACCGGATCGGGTTCACGATTTGAGTTTGGGCCCGATGTTCCGCCTCGGATAGACAAGCACTCCACAGGCGGAGTTGGCGACAAGGTCTCCCTCGTTCTGGCGCCGTTGGTGGCGAGCTGTGGAGTCGCTGTGCCCATGATGTCGGGCCGTGGCCTGGGTCATACCGGCGGGACTCTCGACAAGCTGGAGTCCATACCGGGCTTCCGCACAGATCTCCGCATCGCTAGAGCTCGCGAGCAGGTTGAACGCATTGGGTGTGCCTTGATCGCACAGACTGAGGAGATCGTGCCAGCAGATCGGAAGTTGTACGCTCTACGTAATGCCACCGCGACCATCGAAGCAATTCCTCTAATGGCAGCTAGCATCATGTCCAAGAAACTGGCAGAGGACCTCAACGGCTTGGTGCTTGACATCAAACGGGGAAGTGGGGCGTTCCTCCCTGAGCTGAAGGACGGCCTGGATCTCGCTCAGACGATGGTGGCACTGGGAGAGAATCGGGGATGTCCTACCGTCGCCCTCGTGACCGCGATGGATCGACCACTCGGTAGTGCGTGTGGTAATGCACTTGAGACCTTGGAAGCGATCAGAGCACTACGAGGGGATGGACCAGCTGACCTGCTGGAGATCGTTTACGCCCTTGGGGTTGAGATGCTCCTGCTTGCAGGTCTGGAGAAGGATGGTGTAGGTGCTCGGCGAAAGCTCGAGCAGGCCCTGGGATCGGGCGCAGCCGCCGAGAAGTTTGCTGCCATCGTTGAAGCTCAGGAGGGGGATCCCCAGGTGCTCGAGAAACCCGACATGCTACCGCAAGCTCGACTTCGGGAAGACTATGTTGCTCCACAATCCGGATATGTCACCCGGGTGGATCCGCGGCGCATAGGACGGGCTGTGGTAGAGCTGGGGGGGGGGCGGCAGACTACCGCAGACGCGATCGACCACTCTGTCGGCTTTGTGATCACCGCTAGACCGGGTGACTCAGTCGCTGGAGGTGAGCCCCTCGCAACGGTTCATGCGCGGAATGGCGCGGGTATTGCCCTGGGTATGAGAACGCTACAGCAGGCCATTGTGATCAAGTCAAGTCCGGGTGGCGTAATCACCCCGCTTGTGTCTCATCGTGTCACCAAGGATGGGGTGGAGACCGTGAATTAAGACTTCAGTGTTCCCGATCCCGGGGACGCCTGGGAACGCCAGGTCCCCAATCGGGCAACTCATCGTCGGCTTCCTCAGGGCTGATCGCTGCATCGAGGCTGGCGATCTCCTCCTCGGCTTCCGCGAGAATCTCGTGATCCAACTGCTCACCGTACCGACCACGGCGCCCATGGTCTGCCGGTTTCCTGGGTACAATCACGAACACCGCGAACACGAGTACGCAGATGAACAGGATGATTAGAAGTGGCACCTATCTCTTCCCCAGCTGTACATCCCAGAATGATGCCAGCTTCTGCTTGATATCGTCACGAACAGTACGGAACACGTCAAGCTGGTACCGGATCATGTCACCTTCGGCTGCCGGATCTGGGAGAGGCCAGTGGAGATGCTGCGTACCGGTGCTGATCGCAGGACACACTTCTTCTGAACACAGTGTGACGACAACGTGGGCTTCATCGATAGGGATGTCTTCTATACCCTTGGAACGGTGGTGACTGATATCTATGTCGATTTCTCGCATTACCATGATCGCAAGCGGGTGCACCATGTTCGGTTGGGTCCCAGCGCTGTAGATACGCCATCCGCTAGGCGCAGTGGCTCGCGCCAATCCCTCCGCCATCTGACTCCGCGCAGAATTGGCGACGCAAAGGAAGACGATCGTCGATGTGTGTTCGGAAGCGGACGTCATAACGAGTGGAGATCTAGATGTCGAGGTCGTCGAGAGGATTCTCTGAGCGAACGAGGACCAAAATTGCAGCCTGCGGCACAACGAGATATCTCTTGTCCTCGAACGTTATCTCCACCGCGGCCTTGCGAAAGAAGAGTGCGTAGTCACCGATCCGTGCTTGCATGGGGACGAACCGCTGGTTGCTACTACCGATCTTCCAAGGTTCATCATCGAGTTGGGTTGGTTCTGGCAAGGGGGTCCCCGGGCCTGTCGCAATGATCCGGCCACTCTGCACTGCTTGCCGGTCGACTGCGGTTGGTGGAAGGTAGAGCCCCACGCTGGTTCTCTCTTCACCTTCCTCTGGAGTAACCAGAACTCGATCTCCCACAACGACAAGCTGCTTACGAGACTTCTTCATGTGTTAAATGTAGCCGTTGGAGCGGACAGTAGGATAGACGTCCGCCGCGGATCTAGGGACGGCGGAAGCCGGCGACTTCTCACAGGGTGTGACGCGCCGGCTCCCCGCCCCGTCCTGGTTTCCTCAGGTTAGTCCTTATCGCTGATTGGCTGGTCCCTCTTCGGGTGCGCATGCTGCTCGAACCAGCCCCGCATGTACAGTTGGCTCCGCATGAAATTCGAGGGCTTGCTACTCGTGCCGTGCCACTCGTTCTTGAATCGAATCATCGCGGTGGGCACCTTGCGGATCTTCAACGCCTGATAGAATTCTTCGGTCTGTGATATCGGAGTGCGGAGGTCGTCTTCCCCCGTCATCAACATGGTCGGTGTTGTGACGTTGCCGACGTACATGAGGGGAGAACGCTGCAAGTGTTCCGCCGGGTCATCCCAAGGGAAATGGTCGAAGTTGCGGTACCAGCTCGAGCCATCAGTCGTTCCCACGAAGGAAATCCAGTCGATCACCGGATAGTTGGCCGACGCGGCAGCGAATCGGTCGGTGTGTCCAACGATCCAAGATGTCAGTACGCCTCCACCACTACCCCCATATACGAACATGTTGTCCGTATCGACGTAGCCGCGGTTCACGACCGTATCCACTCCGGCCATGAGGTCGTCGAAGTCCTTACCTGGGTACGCTCGCTTGATGGCGTTACCGAATTGGCTGCCGTAACCCGAACTGCCGCGAGGGTTGGTGTAGAGGACAACATATCCGTTCGCTGCGTGGTTCTGCCACGCGAAGTTGAACCCGACCCCGTACATACCGTGTGGGCCACCGTGAATCGTAAGGATCAGCGGATACTTCTCGGTGGGATCGAAGTCGGGTGGTTTGATGATCCATCCTTGGATACGGTAGTCGTCTACCGATGTGTACCATATTTCCTCTACCTCGCCAAGTTTGCGACCGTGGAGCACATCTCCATTCACGTCTGTGAGCCTCAGTATCTCCGGTCGGCGCACATCGAACGCCACTACGTCTCCCGGTTCGTGATAGCTGGAGAGAGTTCCCACCGCAATTCCCCGCTCTGATATCGCACTGACGGACAGGAGGTGATTTCCTTCGGTGACCTGGCGTACGTCTCCCGTTGTGCTGGCGAAGTACAGATTAGAAGTGCCCCGGTTACTCACGTTGAAATAGACGCCGCTGTTGTCGGAAGCCCACATGACGTTGCGAGGTGAACGGTCCAGATCTCCAGAGATCGTGCGTGGATCTGACCCGTCGATGTCCATCACGTAGAGTCTCGACTCTATGTAGGTGTCATCGGTCCAGTCGTAGCCCGTGTAGGCAACAAGCTGGCCGTCGGGTGATACCGCTGGACTGCCGTCGGGGCCATGGCGCGTTGTGAGTGTGCGGATCGCCTTGGTGGATGCGTTCACCGCGTAGATCTCTGATTCGCGCCATTCATACTCGGCATCCTCGACCCGAAGGCTTGAGAATACCAACTCTGAGCCATCGGGTGTCCACTCGGGAGATCCATGGTCCCAGCCACCGCTCGTGAGCTGCGTGGGGGTCCCACCACCGGCAGGTACCGCGAAGATCTGCTGGTAGGCGTCATCAATGTAGCCGCGACGATCACGCCGGTAGTTGAGTCGTGTCACGACCTTCGGGTCGGCAGTCCAGGTTGCACCGCCCGGCTGACCTGGGAGCTTCACCCGCCAGCCCTCGTCGCTGGGTATCCGCATGGTGAAGGCAATGCTCTCCCCGTCAGGCGACCACACGATGTCTCCCGGTGAGTGCTCGACGCGTGTAACCTGCGTGGTTGCACCTTCGGCATCCATCCATCTCACAAAAATCTGCGTTCCCTGAGGATCGCCACCACGCAAGAAAGCTATTCTGCCTCCGTCGGGTGACCACCTGGCCGACGATCCATTGGTCAAGAATCGGTTGCGACTGCCGTCGCTGTTCATAATCCAAAGAGATGTATCCCACCGGTCGTTCATCTTGTCTATCCAGCGGCGCGTGTAGATGATCTGTTGCCCAGCCGGTGAAATTTGCGGGTCGGTAGCCCCCTCCCACTCCAAATACAGATCCAACGTGAGAAGCTCGCTCCCATCCTGCCGATCCTGAGCCGGCGCGCTCGACGCGAAGCCCATTAGCAGTAGAACGAAGCACACGGGGAAGACTCCATACCGGGACATGAGGCCTCCAACGAAACGGGTATTGCGGAGAGTATGTAGTGACGTGCAGTCGTCTGCAAGTGACTTTCTGGCTTCCTACTCACCCATCTCTCTGAGCACCATGAGCGGGGGTTTACGGAACACATCTCTGCTGCTGGCCAGTCCAATCGCTGCGGTCAACGCTGCCGTACCCAGCCAGATAAATATTAGTGGAAGGGTGGGGGGGTGGAAGCTGAGTTCGAGTGCGAATGCAACGAACGCACCACCGGCAGCGCTCCCCAGTAGAATGCCGCTCAACCCTGCTAGCAACCCGAGCATTGCGTACTCCGTGAGGAGAATCTGCCGAATCTGCCGACCGCGCCCTCCCAACGTCTTGAGAAGAACGCTCTCCTTGATGCGCTGAAACCGAGATGTTGCGACTGCCCCGCCGAGGACGATTAGACCGCTGACGATGCTGAAAAGGGCCATGAAACGTACGGCGAAGCTCACCGTGCTCAAGATCGAGTCGATAGATTCCTGCACGACGGCGAGATCTATGCCAGCGACGTTGGAAAAGGCTAGCACGAGGTCGCGCTGCAATTCGGCTCGGTGAATCGCACTCTCTGAACGGGTGACTGTGACGAAGGTCTGCGGCGCGTCGTCCAATGCACCTGGCTCGAAGACCACGAAGAAATTCAGGTTGAGTCGTGCCCAGTCCACCTCCCGCAGGTTGGCTACTTCGGTCTCGATCTGCACACCTTGGACGTCCCACGTGATCCGGTCCCCGATGCCGACTCTGAGATCTCTGGCGAGCTGCTGCTCAACCGATATGCGGTACACGTGTGCCGCCGCCCCTGGCTGGGCGGGCGGACGGCCGACCTGTTGCTCTTTTTCACCTTCTTGTCTCAAGTATCCGTTGTTCCACCAAGCGCCCTCCACCAACTTCTCTGAATCGACCAAGGAATCTCTGTATGTGTTGCTGTACTCTCTCTGCAGGGCCCAACGCGGAACCCGGGGACCAGAGGTATCCGAGAGGATCTCCCTGACATTGCGCCCATTCAACTGAGATATCCTGGCCGGAACTATCGGTGTTGTGCTCAGAATTGGCAGACCATGCGAAAGTATGAGCGACTCCACACTGTCGCGCTGATCCTTTTGAACATCGAACAGCACGAGATTGGGACGGTCGGGCGTCGCGTCCAGCGAGATCTGGCGCAACAGACTTCCTTGAACCACGTACACTGTGGTGATCAGGAACACACCGAATCCAACAGCTAGAGTGATGGCCACTGTCTGATTGTGGGGCCGGTAGAGGTTGGCGATGCCTTGGCGGTACACGTAGCTCGCTTTGCGGGGTAATAGTCGGCGGGTCGTCCGGATGAGGAACCAGGCAGACAGCCAAAGGAGCAGCGTGGTGCTGCCCAGGGCGACAGCGAAGGCCGCGCCCAGGGCTAGATCGGGGGCTTGCCAGATACTCAGGGCCACCATCGTCAGCACCACCGCGGCATGTGCGCTGAAGCGGAGCACACCGGGAGATCGCGCACTCTCGAATTCTCGCCGGAGCGCCTGAAGTGGTGCGATGTTCCTTACGGTCAGTAATGGCAGCAAGGCGAACATTACAGCAACCCAGACGCCTATCAGGAGGCCGGCGAATATGGCAGGCCATTCGACGGATACGTGAATCTCAACAGGCAGGAAATCGTGCAATAGGTCCGGGAGGCTTGCCTGAACCACGAGACCGAGAGCCACCCCGCTGGCTGCTCCGAGGACACCGAGCATTACGGCTTGGAGCAGGTAGATGGAGAAGACCATCTGTTGTGAGGCCCCGAGACATCGCAGGATGGCTACCGTTGGGAGCTTCCCACGCACGAATACGTGTACAGCACTAGCCACACCGACGCCACCCAACAGCAGGGCAATCAAACCAACCATTCCCAGGAATCTCGCCATGAGATCCAGGACATTGGTGAAGTCCTGTTCGCGTTCGGTAGCCGTTTCGTAACGGACCTGCTCGGTCCGGAGCAGGTCTTCGTATGTCGCCAGGAAGGAATCCAGGCTACGTTGTTCCGCGAACTTGAAGAACGCGCGATACACAGTCCTACTGCCGAAACCCAATAGGCCCGTCTCCTCCAGGTAAGCAGCAGCTATGTACACTCTGCCGCCGAGCGCCGTCAAAAAGCCGACATCTCCTGGGACCTTGGATAACAGGCCGTCGATCGTGAACCAGGCGTTCCCAATTGCGATGGTGTCACCTACAGCGGCATCGAGCTGCACCAGGACGGCTGGGTCGACCAATGCATTGCGGGCACTTTGTAGTTGTGTCCAGTGTCTCGGAGGCTCTGTCTCGATGGTTCCGTAGAAGGGGTAGGTACCCTCTACTGCTCGCACATCCACCAAGTGCGTGCGCTGAGAGTCAACCGCAAGCGCCATCGCAGCAAAGTTGGTGACGTAGGATACGATGATGTCGCCAGATACCGTCGAGTCGATCAACTCTTGGATCGGTGCCGGGAACGGTCGGGTACTGCGCAGTTCCAGATCAGCGCCCAGCAGGCCCCGAGACTCGGCATGGATTGCATCTGTCACATTCGCCCGGAAGGAATTGATCGACACGAGCGCCGCCACGCCTAGACCTATTGATCCCGCGTACAGGCCGAGCCGCCTTCTACTGGCTCGGCTCTCACGGCGGGCCATCGCGAGAATGAACGGAAGCTTCATCCAGGTCGTGAACCTGGGTCTTCGACAATCCGACCGCCGGACAGCCGGATGATCCGACTGGCGTGGGAAGCCAGTTCGGTATCGTGGGTGACCAGTACGAGTGTCGTTCTCTCTTCGTTGTTCAACTGAACGAGAGAATCTATAACCGTGCGCCCCGTTTCGGCATCGAGGTTCCCAGTCGGCTCATCGGCGAAGAGTATCTTCGGCTCGTTTGCGAAGGCCCGTGCCAGGGCCACTCGCTGTTGTTCGCCTCCGGATAGCTGGGCGGGATAATGGTGCAACCTATCACCCAACCCAACACGTCCCAGGAGATTACGAGCCCGTTCCTCGGCTCCTTTGGCAGCACTTCCACTCAATGCTCGGCGGAGCTCAACTGGCACCAGCACGTTCTCCAGTGCGGTCAGCGTGGGTATCAGCTGGAAGTTCTGGAACACGAAACCGACCTTCTCGGCTCTGATCCGGGCCCGCTCATCCTCGTCGAGTGGATTGATATCCTGACCATCCAGTGCGACGCGGCCCGCGGTAGGGCGGTCCAGACCGGCGAGGAGCCCCAGCAGGGTCGTCTTACCACTTCCGGACGGTCCAACTATCGCGACGAAGCCCTCCGGCTCAACGGTTAGATTGATATCCGTGAGTACCCGGAGTGGTCGGCCTAAGCTCGTGTAGGTTTGTTCCAAACCTTCTGCAACGATCATCATGGCTCGTAAGATACTGCTAGTGACGGCTCTTCTCGTAACCGCTGTACACTGTCGTTCTGAGAACCGGCGGGCAGTCGCAGAGCGACCTGAGTTCGCTGAGCCCGGTCCTGTGGAAGCCAGACCCGTCATTCTGTTCGTGGGAACGAGCATAACCGCGGGCTACGGACTCGGTGTCGAGCAGGCGTTCCCCTCGCTCATTCAAGCGGCCATGGATTCGGTTGGATTCGCGTTTCGGGTGGTGAACGCTGGAGAGAGCGGAAGTACGTCGGCTGGTGGCGTTCGGCGGATCGAATGGTTGCTGCACCAGCCGGTGCGTGTCTTGGTGCTCGAGTTAGGAGCGAACGACGGGCTGCGGGGTCAGGACATCGGAGCCATGAAGAGCAACCTGCAACTGATCATCAATGAGACGAGGATGACACACCCTGACGCCAAGATAGTCGTGGCGGGGATGGAGGCGCCACCCAATATGGGGGTGGCGTATGCCACGGAGTTCCGGCAGGTCTTCGCTGACTTAGCTCGTGAGAACGACGCCATGCTGATCCCCTTCTTGTTGGATGGCGTGGCCGGAATTCCCGAACTGAACCAGGCCGATGGTATCCATCCCACGGCACAAGGCCACCGAGTGATCGCCAAGAACGTCTGGGAAGTCTTGGGGCCACTACTCGAGCAACTCAACTAGCGAGCTGCCAGGAAATCCTGCAATAGCCAGGAACCTCGGTTCGTCGCCAATCAGGTCCTGAGGCAGACACGATTGAGGAAAAACATCCCCGCGGAACCTTCATCGCAGGTCACTACGGTCGCGAGACTCGAAGGCACGAGGTTACGAACGCAGTGGGTCAAAGGATGGGCCGGGAGAAAACGGGGGCCTGACGTCCCTCGTTGCTGGCATTTGGGGGAATCGTAAAGCAACACAACAGGAGGAGACGTGAGCCTTCCAAGCAAGATAATCTGTGTCGGCCGTAACTACATGGACCATGCTGCGGAACTCGGAAATGTCGTACCGCAATACCCGCTGCTATTCCTGAAACCACCCTCGGCAATCATTGGTGACGGCGACGTGATACTGCTCCCGAGTGCATCCGGCCGCGTCGAGCATGAAGCCGAGATTGGGGTCGTCATCGGCCGACACCTGCGCCGTGTCAGCGAGAGCGAAGCCTTGGCTGGTGTTCGAGGCATTACCTGCCTCAATGATGTTACCGCGCGGGATCTCCAGAAAGCTGACGGTCAGTGGACTCGGGCTAAGGGCTTCGACACATTTTGCCCGGTCGGTCCCCGGGTGGTACCAATGGCAGAGTTCTCAGATCTCGATGGAATCGAAGTGATAGGGCGGGTGAACGGAGTGGAGCGGCAACGTGGCAGATCCGGCGATATGGTGTTCAGTATTCCTAAGATCGTGTCCTACGTGTCACACGTGATGACACTGAATCCCGCTGACCTGCTAGCCACAGGTACGCCGGCTGGTGTCGGCCCGCTGCAGCCAGGAGACGCTGTCGAGGTCGAGATCCCCGGAGTCGGGGTGCTGAGGAATACCGTGAGCCGTGAGTAATGAGCTGGAGTATGCTTGCATTGGACGGCTAGAAGAACGTGAGCTGGTGCTCGACTGCCGAGCACCCGCCGAGACTACTCTCGGCTCACCATTCTTGGTAGCTTTGCGCACGCCTGTGTTGTGAGGACGAGCCCGCTCCGAGTGAGCACGTCAACTACAAGGAGTCCATCCGTGTCACGGCTAGTTTCATCATTGATGCTGACGTTGGTGATCTCGAGCCCGGTTCGGGGCCAGGAGTACCTTCCGCTGTTGGATCGGCAACTGCGCGATCTGCTACACGAATCGTTGAGCGGTGAGTTGGCCAAGGATCATGTGCTCCAGATCTCGCGACACCATCGCATTCAGGGATCGCGCGGCTACCGGGCTGCCGCTCAATACGTGCTGGAGCAACTTCGCGGCCACGGCTTTACCGAAGACGAGGCCTACATCGAGTCCTTCCCGTCAGACGGTAGGGTTGCGTATCAAACTTGGCAGTCTCCTGCGGGATGGGACATCGAGTCGGCCGAACTCAGGATGGTGGAGCCATACGAGGAACGCATCGTAGGGTATCCAGAGATCGCGATGAGCTTGATGACCTACTCCAATCCTGGCGACGTGACCGCTGAGCTTGTCTGGGTCGGCAACGGTACCGGTGATACCGACTATGAGGGCAAGAACGTGGCCGGGAGATTCGTACTGGCGACTGGGTATGGGGGGGATGTGCATCGTCTTGCGGTGCTCAAGTACGGAGCTGCCGCAGTGGTTGCGTACTTGGACGATGAGCGTGCCAGAGAGTACCCCGACATGCTTCAGTACACCGGTATGTGGCCACGTAGCGAGGAATTGGGCCGCGTCACCTTCGGCTTCAACCTCACCAATCGTCAGGGCGTAAAACTCCGCGACATGTTGCTTTCCGAACAACGTGTTGTGCTCAGAGGCCAAGTTGCTGGTATCGGTCTCGAGTCATACTTCATGGACGCGGTGGTAGGCTGGATTCCGGGTGCGGACCACGCCGAAGAGGTACTGGTATTCTGTGCACACTTGGATCACCCCAAGGAATCAGCCAACGACAATGCAAGTGGTTCCGCCGCAATCCTGGATATTGCGATCGCTGTGAAGCGACTGATCGACGATGGTCGGCTGCCACGGCCGAAACGGTCGTTGATGTTCCTCTGGATTGCTGAATGGAACGGCACGATGGCCTACATTGACCGGCACCCGGAAATGCAGGGCCCGGCTCTGGGCGGCGGGTACCTCGTGAACTTGAATCTGGACATGGTCGGCGAGAACCTTGAGTTACTGCATTCTCGCATGAACGTCACACGCCTGCCTGCTTCGTTGCCGTCGACCGTGAGTGATGTGGTTGCCAACATGGCCGAGATGGTTAGTCGTATGGACATTCGCACACCCAGGGGAAGCCAGTCCGACTTGAACTTCAGGATCACACCATACAGCGGTGGTTCTGATCACATGATGTTCATCGACCGCAAGATCCCGGGCATCATGATCGGTCACAGTGACTATACACATCACACATCCGAGGACACCCCCGACAAGGTGGATCCCGTAGAATTGGAACGGAGCGAGATAATAGCTGCTGCGACCACGCTGTACCTCTCAGACCTGACAGCAGAGCAAGCGGTCGATCTCGTGTATTTGACGGGTTCCAACGGTGCGCAACGGCTTGGGGAGGTGGGGCGTCGCGCAAGCCGGCAAATGCACCTTGCAGGGCGGGAGAAGGAAGCAGCGGGAGGGTCATGGTTCGAGGTCGAGAACGCTGTGTCACGCGCTGCGGGATGGGAGCGAGAGGCGGTGAGTTCCGTGCTTCACTTCAACAGTGCTGCCATGGTACAGCGTGCAGTGGAAGCGGTGCAACAGCAACTCAAGCAACAGGAGAAGAGCCTGCTTGCGACATTGCACGCCGAGGCAGCGGCCACAGGGATTGAGCTCGATCCTACAGCCATGCGACAAACAGATGAGCGGGTTCCCGTACGGCTGACGCGGGGACCGTTGGATTCTGCACTCCCAGTGAGCCACCTACCGGCGGCGGATGCAGCCTGGTACGCTTCGCGGGAGTTCAACTTGACGGGAGACGAGAGATTCGAACTGGTGAACTTCATCGACGGCACGCGGTCCGTCTCAGATATCAGGGATGCGCTGAGCGCGGAGTTCAGGCCCATTCAGACGCAAGTTGTGGCACGGTATCTGAGCGATCTCGTACGGGTGGGGGTCGTGGGTTGGAGGCAATGATGGCAGATGGTTGGCAAACACGAAACTGACGAAGGAGGTCGCACAGGTGCCACTGATCAAGAAGCCTAGTAAAAGGAAGCGGGCGGTGAAACGTGCCAAGAAGGCAGTCTCCGGAGCCAAGAAGAAGGCTCGCAAGACGGTCAAACGTGCTAAGAAGGCGGGTTCAGCGGCTCAGAAGAAAGTGAAGAAGACTGTTGGCCGGGCAAAGAAAGCCGTCAAGAAGGTCCGTAAGAAGGCTGCGAAGACAGTCCGGCGCATCAAGAAGTAGACGGGGTGGTTGACGGCGGCGGCCTTCCAAGTGGGCTCAGCCGGTTGTGTCCTAGACCTCGCGAGTAGACGCGGAAGGTCCCGAGACTTCCGCCCAACTCGTTGGCTCGGCGTCAGGAGCCGCTACCGGATTGCGCTTGATTGCCGCCGCCGTGACTCACTTGCCACTGGGATGAGCGACAGTGGTGGAATGCCACATCACAAGGGAGACACCAAGCCCGCAAGCACTTGAGTGTCTGTGCACCCCCGTGCCCACGTGATGATCTAGTTGCCGCTCCAACTCCCCCAATCCAACTCCAGCAGAGTCAGCGGATTCACTGTCACTGTCCCGTAGCGGACCTGCCAATGTAGGTGGGGACCGGTGACTCTGCCACTCGCCCCGACCCGGCCGATGATTTGACCCGCATCTACGGTGTCACCGACAGCGACGGAGATCTCACTCAGATGCATATAGGCCGTGAGCAATCCACGGCCGTGATCCAAGTAGACGAGGCCACCCGCGTAGTAAAAATCTCCCACCAGGGCGACCATTCCTCGGTTGGTCGCAACGACGGGGTCGCCGAAGTCGCCATCGAGGTCCACTCCCATGTGCTGGCTGCGAAGTTGCCCATTGAACTCGCGCCGCTGCCCGTACTCGCTTGTGATCCTGTCCGCCTTGGGGATCACAAACCCTGGTAGCCAGAGTCTACTGGTCTCGTGTGAACGCTGCAGAATCGCCCGCACTGAATCGGCCTCAGCGGCAATTCGGGTGGCGAGTGCCGAATCGGGAGGGGTGGTGAAGCGCGGATCTACACTCAGCTTTGTGACTGAGAAAACGCCCTCGGCGACCGGCAAGTAGGTGAAGAACTGCTTCAGTGTCCCCTGGTCGCTCATGAATGTCAGGGCCAGCTGTATACTATCTCGCGTGTTGATCGGGATACCGGCTAGCGAATGAAAAAGCCCATCATCACCAGGTTCGAAATGCAACGGCTGGCCGGCAAGGGCGCCGCTTGGGGTCAGATTGCCATCCGACGCCTTGAGGTTTCCCTCAGGTCGTATGGTTATCCAGACGATGGATCCCTGGGTTGGCTTCGGCGGGTCCCAACGCACCTCGGTCTTCAAGGTGTCGGGGTTCCCCGAGGCACCACCAGTGACGCCCTGGGCCGCAAGCAGTAGCAGGAGGTTGGCCGATACCGTCATGGCAACAAGATAGCGCAATCAACTGCACTCTGTCCCCCCCGTGCTTCGGAATGAATGCAGTCTGCGGGCGATTTGGTATCTTGATGTATCCGAAGACCGTCCCCTGGTCCTGACGGTGGCCCTCCTAGCCACTCAGGTGTCTGTGTGACGGCGCTATTTGGGCGACCGCTGGAATTCACCTTGCTGGAGATCAGTCATCATGAATCGTCTTACATCGTTGTTAGCAGCGAGTTTGCTGGCATTACCCGTTGTGGCGGATGCGCAGCAGAAGCGTGCGCTGGACCACGACGCCTACGACAGCTGGAACCGCATCCAAGGGCAGGTCCTCTCAGATGACGGTAGGTGGGTATTGTACACGGTGAGCCCCCAGGAGGGAGATGGCGAGCTCTATGTGAATGCGCTACGCTCCGAGACCTCCTACGTGGTGCCACGTGGAGAGTCGGCACAGTTCACCGAGGACAACCGGTTCGTTGTGTTCCTCATCAAGCCGGAGCTGGCTCTGGTGCGCGAGTCTCAGAAAGAGGGGGCACGGCAGGATGCACAGCCGAAAGACTCGCTCGGAATTCTGGATCTGGCATCCGGTGAGACAACCAAGGTCGAGCGCGTGAAGTCATTCGCGCTTCCGGAGGAGGCCGGCGGATGGGTGGCCTATCTGTTGGAAGCGCCAGTGGAGGAGGATACGACTGCGGCTGAAGGTGAAGAGGCTCCGGCGAGACCTGTGGCGGGGAGAAGACCTAGAGGGCCGGGGGGAAGGGCCGGCAGATCCGGCGGTGGGACCGAAAAGCAGGACGGAACAGGACTCGTTTTGCGTAACCTCTCGTCCGGGGCGGCGCAGCAGTTCGAGAAGGCGTTGGCCTACGTGTTCGCCAAGGACGGCGGGCATCTTGCCTACACCGCAGCGAGTAAGGACAGCACCGCCGACGGCGCATTTGTGATCGCGACGGCGGATGGGAGCGTCACGACGATGCTCGCGGGCGCCGGTGACTACAAATCGGCCACGTTCGATGAAGCAGGCGAGCAAATAGCCTTCCTCTCGAACCGCGACGATTACGCGTCCAAGCAACCTTCGTTCACACTCTACTATTGGCGCCCCGGCTCAGAAACGGCTGAGGCGCTCCTGACTGAAGGAGCCGACGGAATCCCGGACGGTTGGTGGGTGAGTGAGAATGGCGACGTCTCGTTTTCTGACAACGGCGAGCGGCTCTTCTTCGGAACGGCCCCGAGGCCCGAGCCGGAGCCCGAAGAGGAACCTCAAGACTGGGAGCAGGTCGAAGTCGACGTCTGGAACTGGCAGGACCCGCTGTTGCAGCCGATGCAGCTGGTGCGGCGGAACCAGGAATCGACGCGGACCTACGAGGCGGTGGTGCACCTCTCCGACGGGAGTATCGTGCAACTCGCCGATGTAGATGTGCCTGAAGTGACTGTCGGGACGGACGGCAACGCGGGTGTGGCAGTTGCTTCTACTGACATGCCATATCGCAAGGAGATCTCTTGGGAGTCTCCCGGTTTCAACGACGTCTACGCAATTGATGTAAACACCGGTGCGCGCAAGATGCTGCTGGAGAAGCTACAGGGGAGGGGAGCCCAGCTTTCACCGGATGCCAAGTACATCACCTGGTGGGACGGACACGCGTTGGCGTGGTTCGCTATGGACGTGAATGGCGGCGAGCCTGTGAATCTGACGAGCCAAATCCCACATCCGGTATTCAACAAGTTGGACGACCGGCCGCAGATACCGGGGTCTTACGGTAGTGGGGGGTGGACCGAGGATGATCGGTTCTTCCTGGTGTACGACGAGTTCGACATCTGGGTCACCGATCCGACAGGTCAACAGGCGCCGCGTAGCATCACCGAGGGAGTCGGGCGCAGGGACAACCTGAGGTTTCGCTACGTGCCGGTGGACCAGGAACAGGATCAGGTTGACGAAACTGAGTCGATCATACTCAGTGCTTTCGATCTCGGTACCAAGGATGCTGGTTTCTACCGTGATCGAATCCGCGGTGATCGGCAACCCGAGCTTCTAACAATGGAGCCGAAGTCGTTCGGCCGATTCGGTGGTGGATTTGGTGGCGGGTTCGGTGGTGGGGGCTTGAGAAAGGCCGAGGATGCCGACTTGGTGCTCCTCACGCGCTCTAGCTTCGACGAGTTCCCCAATCTCTGGGTGAGCGACCTCTCGTTCTCGGAGATGGAGCAGGTGAGCGACGCGAACCCGCAAATGGCCGACTACTTATGGGGGTCGGCCGAGTTGACTTACTGGCAGTCTACTGATGGCAAGGATCTCGCCGGCATCCTCATCAAGCCAGAGAACTTCGATCCATCGAAGCAGTATCCCATGATGGTTTACTTCTACGAGAAGAACTCCGATGGGCTGCATTCTTTCCGGCAGCCATTCGGAGGCGGCTCCAGCGTGAGCCTGAGTTTCTACGCCAGTCGTGGCTATGTGGTGTTCGTGCCGGACATCCACTACATGGACGGTTATCCGGGCGAGAGCGCGTTCGACTGTATCGTGCCTGGCGTGTTGAGCATCGTGGCCGAGGGGTTCGTGGATCCGGCGCGCATCGGTGTGCAGGGTCATAGCTGGGGCGGCTACCAGATAGCGTATCTCGTGACCAAAACCAACATCTTCGCGGCCGCGGAGGCCGGCGCGCCTGTGGTTAACATGACCAGCGCATACGGTGGGATTCGCTGGGGCACTGGAATGAGCCGTATGTTCCAATACGAACGGACCCAGAGCCGGATCGGCGGAACCTTGTGGGACAAACTGCCGCGATACATTGAGAATTCACCGCTGTTCTGGGCCGACAAGGTAGAGACTCCGGTGTTGATGCTCCACAACGACGAAGACACCGCCGTGCCTTGGTATCAGGGAATCGAGTATTTCGTTGCTCTACGCCGCTTGAACAAGCCGGTTTGGATGCTGAATTACAACGGCGAGCCACACGGCTTGCGCAAGTACCAGAACCAGAAGGACTGGCAGGTCAGGATGCAGCAGTTCTTCGACCACTATCTGATGGATGCTCCGGCGCCCGTGTGGTTGGCTGAGGGGGTGCCTGCTGTGATGAAAGGCAAGACGCTAGGACTGGAGCTCGTGGGCGAGCAGACAAGAACCGCCGGCAGCGGGAACAATCCGTAGCTGGCCCCGGCTCGACCGTACAATAGACAGGGGACCCTCGGGTGTGAGGCTCCCCTGTTGACGCTGGGTCCACGGGCGCAGAGCGTCCAGCAGATGAGCTTGGCCGCTGCGACACCGACCCAGACATGCCACTGGAGAGCGTGGCCGGACATGCCACGAGCGGCTGCCTGGCCTTCCCCGCCGGCAGGTCCCACTCGTCAGACCACTAGGCGGCTTCGACCTCGCGCCACTTGATTGCGAGGGCTGTGGCCCAGGCAGAAGGGGTCAGCTCGTGGTCTCCCTCTACGTCGTCAAGAACCTGCTCCAAGTGGCAGGAACTTCCTGCCGAGCAGATTCGCCCGTTCCCCGGAGCGCAGTTAGAATCTCTCCGATGGCAGTGCTGCGAGAGGAATGGCGCCGCAGTTGGCGGAGAAGCGAGTTAGGGCGTTTCCAGCAACGCCTTTGCATCCACGAGGCCTGTGTCCGGCCACCTCATGAGGCCGAGATGCGATATGCAGTCCCACCCGGAGTCGCATCCCTAGCTATCTTGCATGCGCCTGAAGTTGGCAGCTTCCATCTGACACGAAAGCACAACGGAGATCCGTTACCATGCACCGCAGCACTCTCTACTCGGCTGCAGTCCTGCTGTTGTCCCCGCTGGCAGCCATGGCGCAGGCCAAGCGACCACTTGATCATGACGCCTACGACATCTGGAAGGCCGTAGAGAACGAATCAGTTTCAAACGATGGCCGGTGGATGTTGTACTCGCTCAAGCTGCAATATGGCGATTCCGAACTGAAGGTCCACGATCTCAGGTCGGACGTCACATATTCGATACCCAGGGCAAAATCGGCGCAGTTCACTCACGACAGCCGCTTCGTAGTCGCTCTGGTGGCGCCGGAACAAGCGCTGGTCAAGCAAGCGAAGCGGCAGAAGAAGACGAGCGACGAGCAGCCCAAGGACTCTCTCGCGGTGCTCGATCTCGCTACGGGCGAGTTCTTCCGCGCCGAGGAGGTACGGTCCTTCAAGCTGCCAAGAGATGCGGGTGGCTGGGTTGCGTATCTGTTGGAGGAGGCTCAGCAGGTGCAACAAGAGGAACAGCCGCAGGAAGAGCAGGAAAGCGAGGGAAAAGAGAACGACAAGAAGGTCGGATCTGTGCTCGTGTTGCGCGACCTCGCAGCAGGCTCCGAAGTGCGCTACGAAGTCGTTACTGAATACGCTCTTGCGCCGCAAGGTCAGCGACTTGCCTACGCCACGTCCAGCAAAGACGGATCGGCCGACGGTGTGTTCGTTGTGGATCTGGAGAACGGGTCTGGGACTGCGATTCTAGCGGGTGAGGGCTCGTACAAGAGCCTGTCGTTTGCTGAGAGTGGAGACCAGTTAGCGTTTCTCTCCAACCGAGATGACTACGAGGCCGACCAGCCTGCTTTCACTCTGTATCACTGGCGATCGGGGACAGACGTAGCGAACGCGTTGGCCACGGAGGGGGTCTCTGGTCTGCCGGAAGGTTGGTGGGTGAGTGAGCACGGCGACCTTTCGTTCTCAGAGAATGGAGCCAGGCTGTTCTTCGCTTCGGCACGAAGGCCTGAGCCGGCGGTGGAGGATAGTACGCTCGACGAGGACCGGGTAGAGGTAGAGATATGGCATTGGAAAGATCCCCTGCTGCAACCGATGCAGGCCTTGCAGGTGAGCAGTGAGCTCACGCGTGCGTACCGGGCGGTCGCTCATCTCGCTGAGGGTGCGGTCGTTCAGTTGGCGACGGAGGACGTGCCGGAAATAGACCTGGTTCAGCAGGGCAACGCCGACTTCGTGTTGGGCACGAGTGGGTTGCCCTACCGGCAACTCATCTCGTGGGATTCTCCGGCCTACCAGGACGTCTACACAGTCGATGTGCAGACCGGCGAGAGCCGCTTAGTACTGGAGAAGTTGCAGGGGGACGCGAACGTGTCTCCGGGTGGGAGGTACGTGTTTTGGTGGAACAACGTTGAGCTTGCCTGGTTTGCTCACAGTATCGATGACGATCAAGTCGTCAACCTGACTGCCGGGCTGCCGTACCCGACCCACAACGAGGACCATGATTGGCCCTACAGGCCTGGCGCATACGGCATTGCAGGTTGGACGGACGGCGACGAAGAACTTCTCGTGTACGACCGCTACGACATATGGGCGGTCGATCCCGAGGGACGGAGCGCTCCACGCAACGTGACCGATGGCTTGGGGCGGCGAGACAGCCTGCAGTTTCGTTACGTGCAGCTCGATCCAGAGGCCCGATCGATA
Organism: Gemmatimonadota bacterium; assembly: GCA_039586365.1. Taxonomy (GTDB): domain Bacteria; phylum Gemmatimonadota; class Gemmatimonadetes; order Gemmatimonadales; family GWC2-71-9. The sequence goes on from JBDHKN010000008.1 coordinate 44,934, forward strand.
TCGCCGGGAAAGCCGATGCTGCTGGAGGCGTTCAACAGAAAGACCAAGTCCGCCGGTTTCTATCGGGACAGAGTCCGGGGCGACAGTCAGCCGAGGGAGTTGGTGTATGCCGATCGGCGCTTCTCTAATCCGACCAAGGCCAAGGATGCGGACGTTCTGATGTTCACGCGGCAGAGCGTCGAGGAGTTCCCCGATCTGTGGGTGAGCGATACGGACTTCCGCAGCACGCGAAAGGTGAGCAATGCCAATCCGCAACAATTCGAGTATCGCTGGGCCGCGGTTGAGTTGGTCGAGTGGAATTCGGTGGACGGAATCCCGCTGCAGGGCCTACTCTACAAGCCCAGTGACTTCGATCCGTCCCAGAAGTACCCCATGATGGTGACCTTCTACGAAAAGGATTCCGATAATCTGTATGCACACCATCCGCCGATTCCGCATCGCTCGGTTGTGCGCCCGACCTTCTATGCCAGCCGGGGGTACGTCGTGTTCGTGCCGGACATCGTCTACCAGGTTGGCTATCCTGGCGAGAGCGCGATGGATTGCATCGTTCCCGGAGTATTGGAGCTGGTTAGCCGTGGCTTTGTAGATGAGAGCGCCATCGGCGTTCAAGGGCATAGTTGGGGCGGGTATCAGATAACCTACATGGTGACGAGGACCGATCTGTTCGCAGCCGCGGCCGGCGGTGCGCCCGTGTCCAACATGATCAGCGCCTACGGCGGCATCCGCTGGGGCTCGGGGATGAGCCGGATGTTCCAATACGAGAAAACTCAGAGCCGGATTGGTGCGACGTTGTGGGAGGCACCCATCCGTTACATCGAGAACTCCCCCATCTTCTGGGCTGACAAGGTGAAGACTCCCCTGATGATGATGCACAACGATCATGATCATGCCGTGCCGTGGTACCAGGGGATAGAGATGTTCGTGGCACTGCGCAGACTCGGGAAGCCGGCTTGGCTAGTGAACTACGTTGGCGAGCTCCACTGGCCCCAAGATTTCCACGAGAGGCGGGACTGGAACATCCGGATGCAACAGTTCTTCGATCACTATCTGACAGGTGCGCCGCCGCCGGTCTGGCTGGCTGAAGGAATTCCCGCTATTCGCAAGGGCAAGACGTTGGGAATTGAACTGGTGGCCGGGACCGAGCCCGCTGGAGCCAGGCACTAGTGCTCCGCCGATCCAGCCAGGAGGGACGGCACCTGTGGATCTAGCCGGTGTAGCAAACGGACTCTTGTGCAAAGGCAGGGATGAATGCGATTGAAGCTCGTTGCGGTAGCTGGATTGTTCTGTCTTGCGGTCGGTGCAGCCGCGTCGGCCGTGGCTCAGCAGACGAGCGGGCACAGCCCGGTACTCCCGGCCGATCCCCTAGTCACGGTTGGAACGTTGCAGAACGGCCTGCGTTACTACATCAGGGCAAACAAGCGTCCGGAGAACCGTGCGGAACTCAGGTTGGTTGTCAATGCCGGCTCGGTGTTAGAGGACGACGACCAGCGTGGTTTGGCTCACTTTGTCGAGCACATGGCCTTCAATGGGACGATGCGATATCCCAAACAGGCATTGATCGATTACCTGGAGCGAATCGGCATGCGCTTCGGGCCGGATATCAATGCATACACGGGTTTCGACGAGACGGTCTATTCGTTACAGGTACCCACCGACTCCGGTGGAATACTCGAGACGGCGTTTGAGATTCTCGAGGACTGGGCTCATCAGCTAGTGTTTGACTCAGCGATGATCGACGGCGAGAGAGGAGTAGTAATCGAGGAGTGGCGGCTGGGTCGCGGAGCCGCCGCCCGCATGTTCGACAAGCAGTTCCCAATCCTGTTCAAGAACTCCGTATATGCAGAACGTCTGCCGATCGGGAGTGTAGCGGTCTTGGAGAGTTTCGATCACGAGGCTTTGGTGCGGTACTACCAGGATTGGTACCGTCCTGATCTGATGGCCGTGGTCGCTGTCGGTGATTTCGATACGGGCGTGATAGAGGGCCTGGTGCGGCGACATTTTGAGCATATGCCCTCTCCCCCAGATCCCCGATACCGCACGCTGTTCCCGGTGCCAGACCACGATGAGACTCTGGTTGCCGTGGCCACCGACAAGGAGGCGACGGAGTCCCGGGTGAGCATCTATTACAAGCAGCCGTTACGTGAGGAGGGGACGATTGAAGCCTATCGTCAGCTCATCGTGGAGCGTCTCTACAATAGCATGTTGAATGACCGCTTGTTCGAACTGACCCAGCGGCCGGCACCTCCGTTTCTCTATGCATCCTCCGGACAGGGAAAGTTGATTCGATCCAAGGAAGTGTACGTGTTGGGAGCTGGAGTAGAAGATGGTCATGTTGAGCCTGGTCTGGCAGCTCTCCTCACTGAGGCGGAGCGAGTCGCAAGATACGGATTCACCAGCACTGAGTTGGAACGGCACAAGAGAGAGGTGCTGCGATGGATGCAACACGCGCATCTGGAACGGGAGAAGACGAACTCTGCGGTGTATGCGTTCGAGTACGTACAGGCGTTTCTTGAGAACGATGCAATTCCGGGAATAGAGCTCGAGTTCCAACTGCACCAGGAGATGGTGCCTGATATCCGGCTAGAGGAGGTCAATCAGTTGGCACGGGAGTGGCTCACGGATCAAAATCGAGTGATCCTGGTCAATGTGCCGGACAAGGAAGGCTTGCCGGTGCCCTCTGAACAAGACTTGATGGCTGTGTTTCAAGTAGTGAAAGGAAGTGACATAGGCCCCTATGTTGACTCGGTCGATGAAGCTCCGTTGGTGGCAGAAGAACCCACACCTGGGACGATTGTCGAGGAGCAGGTGTTCGACGCGGTCGGTGTGACATCGTGGCGGCTTTCCAATGGAGCCCGAGTCATCCTCAAGCCTACCGACTTCAAGGAAGATGAGATCCTGTTCCGAGCGTCGAGTCCAGGAGGAACGTCCCTGGCCTCAGACGCTGACTACATTGCTGCTTCGACTGCCGCGGAGGTCGTCAGCGCTGGCGGGTTGGATCGGTTCAGTGTGGTGGATCTTCAGAAGAAGCTTTCAGGTACGGCAGTCAGCTTGAGTCCGGACATCGGCCCGTTGTATGAGGGTTTGTCGGGGAGTGCGTCGCCGGAAGACGTGGTAACGCTGTTCGAGTTGATCTACCTGACGTTCCGCGCTCCACGGCGGGACACAACGGCGTACGTTGCGTTCAGGACTCAGGTGAATGCCCTGCTCGCCAATAGGAACGCCTCTCCCACCGCCGCTTTCGGTGACACGCTGAAGGTGACCTTGGCTCAGCACCACTTTCGCGAACGTCCATCGACCGTCGAAGTGTACCGGGAGATGGACTTGGACAAGTCCTTCGGGTTCTACCAGGAGCGCTTCGCAGACGCCGGTGACTTCACATTTGTGTTCACGGGTAGCTTCCAGGTCGAGATGATGCGACCATTGGTGACGCAATATCTTGCGTCACTGGCATCCACGGGCAGAGAAGAAACCTGGCGTGACGTTGGTATCAGACCACCGGAAGGCGTGGTTCAGAAAGCTGTCTATCGAGGGCTGGAGCCGCGCAGTCAGACGTACATGGTGTTCACCGGACCGTTCGAGTACACTCGTGCTAATCGACACCTCATTCGGTCCCTGAGCGAAGTGTTGCAGATCAGGTTGCGAGAGAAGTTGCGCGAGGATCTGGCAGGAACCTACGGCGTATCAGTTGGTGCCATGACGGAAAGAGATCCGGTCCCGGCGTTTTCGGTATCCGTCAGCTTTGCCGCCGATCCGGATCGATTGGATGACCTCGTCACGCAGGTCTTCGCCGAGATCGACAGCCTGAAGATTTCTGGTCCCGATCCCGAGTACATCCAGAAAGTGCAGGAGGCGCAACGGCGGAGCAGGGAGACGAGTCTCAAGCAGAACAGTTACTGGCTCTACCAGCTTCTCTACGCCGACCGGTTCGGGACGGACCCGAGTGAGATTCTCACCTACGAGAGCCTGACCGATGCACTGACGGCTGACATGATAACAGAGGCCGCGCGCAGGTACCTCCCGAAGAACAACTACATCAGGGTGTCGCTGTATCCTCAGACACATGCGCCGTAGCGTGATGGGGCCACCGGGCAGAGTCTGGGAAGACGGGTTGGCTTTGCGTTCTCGATCCGTGCGGCGCGCCGGACGCAATAGGACCGGCTGGAACCGCGCCCCAGCTCACTGCTCAACCCGGTCTCGGTGAACCATGTGCGGTGAGAAGGCCGGCAGGCAGACTGCGATGTACTCGGCGCCGTTCGGGCCGGGGGTGGAGTAGCGGACCCACTCACCAGCATATGCGATCAGGGCCTGCCCGGCAGCAACATCGGTCACACCGTTCGAGTGCTCGACCCTCAGGGTCCCACGGAGCACGACTGTGAACTCGTCGAACTCAGGAGTCTGACCGGGTTCCAGCCAGCCAGCTGGGCTCTTCATGTGTGCGATACTGATCGCCGTCGTCCCAGAATTGACACGTCCGATGTATTCATCGATAGATTTGGGGCCGATTCCGGCCGCTGCGACGCGGCTTGGTGAGCTGATGTGCCGGGGCATGGAGCTTGCTCCGTATCCGTTATGGTCTGTCTAAACATGTGCTGCATCTTGTGTTAGCGAGATAAACTGCTATCATGCGCGCGCACAGCACCAGGATGTGACGGAACTAAACCTACGGTGAGATCGTACTTCGTAACATGGGAATAGTAGCAGTCAGACAACCGGGCACATCAACGGTAGCAGCAGCGTTGTGCGTCTGCGCCATGGCCTGCGGCAGCGAAGGCCTTCGGAGTCTCTTTGTGGGCTACACTCCACACGAGCGATACCAGCATTCCCTGCGTGAAGCAGGGTTGGATCAGACGGCGCTCGGGAGGGACTGGATTGCGGCTGGAGCGGAAGCGTTGAACAAAGCCGTCCCGCTCGAGGCACCGTACCGGGAGGAGAGCTACCTGGATCCCCGCGAGGTAGCTGCGTCGGGCTACCGCATTGGGCTGCGCCGTGGGCAACGGCTCAGGGCGCAGTTCGAGAGTGAACCAGACAGTAGCTACCGAGTGTTCTTCGACGTTTTTGTGATACCTACGGGATCGGCGGAAACTCCCCGGCTGCTGGCCAGCGCTGACAGCCTTGAGCGTGAGCTGGACTTCGTGGCACGGCGGGATGGAGACTATCTGCTTCGGATTCAGCCGGAACTGTTGCGGGGTGGGCGCTATGCGATCAGCATCGTCGTCGGGTCGTCCCTCGCCTTTCCGGTCGATGGCCATGACACGGGAGCCATACGGAGTTGGTTCGGAGATCCTCGGGATGGGGGGAGTCGAAACCATGACGGTGTTGACATCTTTGCGCCCCGCGGAACACCCGTGATCGCTGCGGCAAACGGAAGTGTCCGGAGTACCAGAAGGAACAGATTGGGCGGCAAGGTGGTTTGGCTCACCGACGAATTGGGGCGGTCCTTGTACTACGCCCACTTGGACAGCCAAGTTGTGGCGCGAGGGGACCCGGTTCGAGCCGGCGACACTCTGGGTTTCGTTGGCAACACCGGGAATGCACGCACCACGCCACCACATCTTCATTTCGGGGTCTACGAGCGAGGGTACGGGCCATCAGATCCCTACCCGGCGCTATATGACCCGCCATCCACCCCGGCTGTCTTCGCTGGGGATCCCGATCTGATTGGGGAATTGGGGCGGGTCCGTCGTGATCGCACTCCGGTCAGGGCTCTGCCGACATCGAGGGCTCCCGCAGTAACGGAGTTGTCGCGGCACACTCCAGTTCGGGTGACGGCTGGAACCGGCAACTGGTACCGCATCGCCCTGCCTGACGGGGCCGTCGGTTATGTCGCGACGCAACTGACCGAGCTGGCCGACCGGCCGATCCGTAGTGAGCTAGTGGCGAACGGTGCCATCCTGCGAACGCAGCCTGCACTCTCAGCCGTGGCTCTCGACAGCCTGGTTCCAGGCGCGGAAGTACCTGTCCTGGGGTCGTTTGGGGAGTTTCTGTACGTCCAGGCACCCAGCGGACGCGCCGGGTGGCTGTCGCTAAACTGACCGCTGCTTGGCTCCAGCGATCTGGGCGGCGTGGCTTGAGCGGGTCTTACCGGGCTGCCAGCCGGTGAGCGTCCTGACTTGTGCCACCATCACGGATGCTACGTGTACGAAGGGCGTTCCGATGCGGAGTCCTATCGACTGGCCGTACGGCGCCGAGTCCAGGAAGCCCTTGGCGTAGGAGAATGACGGCAATTGGGTGTACGCCCTCCCCAGCTCCCAGGGGAAATGTGCGTCGGAACTTGCAAGATGCGGCAGTGCCCGCTGACGTGCAGCTGCTGACGCCTTTCGATTCCAAGGCGGAAAGAACGCCCGCGAGTTGAAGACCTCTACCACATCTGCCACAGCGAGAGCCCGCTCAGCATGCCACGCGGGTCGGCGCGCGTATGCAAAAGGGTGTGGAGCGTAGACGACGCCGCCCTGGTCTCGGATGCGCTCGGCCGTTTCTGCCACCGAGAGTCCCGGAACAATGCGTTCGGTGAGAAAAAGCCCTATCAAGTGAGTGCCGCATCCACAGTTGATCTCCTCACCGACAATCGCCTGCCCCGGATAGTGAGAGCGCGCTTCTAGAGCTCCGGTGATCTCGTCGTGGTCGGTGATGGCCACCTTGTCGAGCCCCACAGCGATCGCTCGTTCCACGACTTCACACGGGGCCGCCCACCCGTCGTGAGAGTAGGAGGAGTGCAGATGCAGGTCGACGCGAATCATGCTTCCGCCGTTCAGCAATTGCCGTGCCGCCCTGCGCCGGTCGCGCTCGAGCGCACCTCGGGAGTTCGGAAGGGCCCACGCGGAGGCCTTCGGTGACCACCCACCGGCCACGACGATGGTCGAAGTCAGCAGCCTAATTGACCAGGCGATGTTGCTGGAGGTCGAGGCGGATGCGGTAGTGGATGACTGAGATCTATCCCACCTTGGCGATGGGCTGACTTTCTGGCAGCGCTCCAAACTTGCGCACCCTGCGCCTGAACTCTGCAATGGCTGTTGACAGGTCTGCCCGACGGAAGTCCGGCCAAAGCGTGCTAGTGAAATAGAGCTCGGCGTATGCTGCCTCCCACAGCATGAAATCCGACAGCCGTTGCTCTCCTGCCGTCCTTATCAAGAGGTCCAAATCGGGAACTCCGTGCGTGATGCGCCTCTGCAGTAGGTCAGGAGATATCTCCTCTGGAGCCAAGGCGCCGATCGCGACGCTTCTGGCCAGCTCCGTTGCTGCCTGTGAGATCAGCCAGCGTGCGCTATAGTCGATCGCGAGCCTCAGGTGGAGCGTCGCGCCGTGTCGGCTGTCGTGCTCCAGTGATTGGAGGGCACGCAGGGCGCTGGCGGGGATCCTCTCGCGCCGCCCGATCGCCGAGACCCTGACGCCGTTTTCCAGAAGCTCGGCTCGCTCTCGCCGACAGTACTCCCTCAAGAGCCAAAAGAGCCGCCCTACTTCAGCCGGTGGGCGTTTCCAGTTGTCGCTGGAGAATGCATAGAGGGTCAGGGTAGTGACGTCCAAGTCTGGGGATGCACGCACGACATCGCGCACACTGTCGACCCCCGCGAGGTGACCTTTCCAGCGTGGCTTGGTCCTCAGATTGGCCCACCGTCCGTTACCGTCCATGATGATGCCTACGTGTAGTCCACTCATTTTTTCTCCAGTGCCTCCCTCGCTTCCGTCAGGAGTGATTCCATCTGATCGAGGTAAGTCTCCAGCGCCTTCCGCCCCTTGGCGGTGAGGCTGTATTCCGTTTTGGGCTTACGGTCTTCGAACCCCTTCTGGACTCTGATGTAGCCAGCGTTCTCGAGCTTGCGGGCGTGGACGCTGAGATTCCCATCGGTCGTCTGGAGGATTGCCTTGAGGTCAGCAAAGCTCAGCCTGTCCTGCGCTGCAAGCGCAGAGACGATCCCCAAGCGCATTCTCTCGTGGACGAGGCGGTCGAGGTCTTCTGGTGCCAGGCTACCCGCCATGTCTCCAGACAATGTCGAGTCCAACCGCGATGTGCAGTCCCCCGAATCCCATGGCGAGCATGGCCAACCCGAGGTTCGGGAGGAACAGCGCCGCCGCGCCCAGGATGAGGAAGGCGATCCCCATCCATCGAATTGCCCGGATCGAGAGGGTTCCGCCAGCGGTAAGGCCAGCTCCATAGAGGGCAAGCCAGGTACCAGGCAGCAGTTGGCCGGCTCCTTGATTGTTGATGGCAAAGGTGAGGAGCGCGCCCGCGAACAACGTAGGTGTCATGACCCACACGATCCGCTGCATCACACCTGACCAGATTGGCACCCGTATGCCGCGAGCTTTGAGCACGTTGGCAATAGTGGCGATCACAACCGATACGGCCGCGGCCGGAATCCAGATCCGCAAATCCGCCGGGACCCCTCCGGACCATGCCAGCCAAGCAGCCACCATACCTACAAGTCCACTGGCCACGAGTCCCCAGCCTGATATTGCCGTGAACGTGGACGCCGACTCCATGGTACGGCGGATATACGCCAGCGTCTCCTTCGGGTCGTCCTGTTGATCCCGTTGGGTTTGGATCGTCACAGCGCCTCCGCTTGTGATCTGGCAGGTTGGAAAAAGAACTTTATAATACAAAGTAAGCTTCCAACAGATGAGCGCAAGAGGCGGCTCCGGTGCCGGATTCAACGGAACAGGGCTTGAATAGATCGGTCGTGACCGATTAGAATCTTTACCGCGAAAACGCACTTGTGTTTGTAGCTGAATCCTCAATCCCACGACTACCATGTCACTGCTAACCCTCGAGAACGTTTCTAAGAGCTTCGGCTCCGTGACGGCGGTGGATGACGTCTGCTTCTCAGTTGACCGGGGGCAGGTGGTGGGCTTTCTAGGTCCCAACGGGGCAGGGAAGTCAACCACGATGCGGATGATCAACCAGTACTATGAGCCCGACGGCGGCAAGATCCATTTCGACGGGCTACCGCTGACCGAGGCAGCACGAGAAGCGAAGCGTCGCATCGGCTATCTCCCCGAGAACAATCCCCTATATACGGACATGCTCGTCTCCGACTATCTGACGTTCGTGTCCGAGCTACGGGAGCTGCGGGGTGGCGAGCAGGCTCGGGCCATCGACGACGCCGTAGGTGCCACCGGCATCTCTGAGGTGTTCTACCGACCTATCGCTGAGCTTTCGAAGGGATATCGCCAACGGGTCGGCTTAGCACAGGCTATACTGCATCGGCCGGACCTCCTGGTGCTCGATGAACCGACGGAAGGCCTTGACCCCAATCAGCGCCTCGAGATCAGACGGCTGATCGAAGATCTGGGCAAAGATCATACGGTGATCTTGTCGACGCATGTCCTGCCGGAGGTGCAACACACTTGCTCGCGGCTGTTGGTGATTCACCACGGCAAGATCGCCGCGGACGGACTGGTGGATGAGCTTATGGTCCAGGCCAGCGGTTCGGTACAGATCACCGTAGAGGCCGAAGGAACTGGAATAGCTGACGCCTTAGCACAGCTGGACGGCGTGCGACGTGTAAACCAGAAGCACGTGGAGTCGAGCGGGCGGGTAGCCGTCACGCTGACTTCCGACAGTGCTGTCGACGTTCGTCCGGAGATATTCGAGATGGCGAAAACCAAAGCCTGGAAGCTGTACGAGCTGCACCAAGAAACCAGGAGCCTGGAAGATTTGTTCCAGGAACTCACCGCAGCCCCGGAGTCGGTATGACAGCCATTTGGAGCATAGCCCGGCGAGAGCTGCGATCGCTGTTCGATCATCCGACTGGGTACATTCTACTCGTCGTGTTCGTCGGGCTCAACAACTTCCTCTATTTCCGGCAGGCGTACATCACGGGGATAGCATCCTTGCGGCCCATGCTGGATCTACTCCCCTGGATGTTCCTCTTCTTCATTCCAGCGGTGACAATGCGCGCGTTAGCTGAGGACCTGCGAGCAGGGACCCTTGAGGTGGTGCTGGCGCAACCGATAACCGAGACCGAGTTGCTCGCCGGGAAGTACCTGGGCGAGCTGCTCTTCATCCTGATAGCGCTGGCTGTGACTCTAGCCATTCCTTTGGGTCTCAGCCTGGGAGCTGACCTTCAGGTGGGAGTCATGGTCGCCCAGTACGTGGGATCGGCACTGTTTGCGGCCGGCTTTGTGGGGGTTGGGATATGGGCCTCCAGCTTGGGCAGGAACCAGATTACGGCCTTCATAGTTGGAGTCGCCGTGATGTTTCTGCTGATCTTCCTCGGCTTGAACCAACTCGTTGTCGGTCTGCCGCCGGTACTCGGCACAATGGCTGCCAGCCTCAGTGTACTGTCCCACTTCGCCAACGTTACCAGAGGCGTAATCGATCTCAGGGATGTCGTGTATTTCCTGACGCTGACTGCGATCTTCCTCGCGCTGGCATATCTGGCCATCATGAACCGCAAGCTGGCCCCGCGAGGTGACGCCCTGAAACGGCTGCGACTCGGGACCGGACTGATCGTGATTGCCCTGATAGTGGTCAATCTCTTCGGCCGGCACATTGGTGGTCGGCTCGATCTCACACCGGGGAACGTCTACACTCTTTCGGGAGCAACGAAGGGCCTCTTGGGAGATCTTGCGGACTTCGTGACGATCAAGCTGTTCGTGTCTCGTGAGCTGCCACCGGAGATAGCGCTGCTCAAACGAGATATCGATGATGTATTGAGCGACTTTCGTTCAGCTGGCAAGGGCAAGGTCCGTGTTGTGGAACTCGACCCCGCAGATGACTCCGAAGCTGCCGCAGAGGCTCAATCCTTGGGCATCCCCCCGGTGCAGTTCAATGTTGTGGGTCAGGCGGAGTTGCAGGTCAAGGAAGGGTACTTGGGCTTGGCTGTGCAGTTTGCCGATGAGAGCGAGACGATCCCCCTGGTGCAGCGGACTGACGACCTGGAGTATCGCCTCGCCTCATACGTACGCACGTTGACCAGGGAGGCTGAGCCCGTTGTCGGTATAGTGGAAGAACAGGGACCCGCCCAGGAGCAGACTGGCGGAGTCAATTACCTCCGACAGCAGCTCGCGGAGATGTACGAGGTTCGTACAGTTTCTGTGGATTCCGATACGCTTCTCCCACGGGAGTTCGAAACGCTCATCTTCGCCGGCTCGCCAATGACAGCTGCTGACTCAGTGGTCGACAAGATAAGACATTACCTTGAGCTTGGTGGCAATGCGCTGGTCATGGCGAGCGGAATGCAATTGTCGCCCCAAGCAGGGCAACCGTTTGCAGGCCCCATGCCTGTGGCGTGGAATCGGATTCTGGAACCGTACGGCGTCTCCATCAAGGCCGACATGGTCTACGATCTCGCATCCAACGAGCAGGCCTCCATACCGGGATCGATCCCGGGATTCCGTGTCTTCGTGAGCTATCCGTTTTGGATACGTGCACTCAGCACCAAGCAGGCGAGTGTGAATCAAGACATCGAGTCAGTGTTCATGCCTTGGTCTAGTCAGATAGACACGTCCGAGGCCGTCGCCGGCACGGTGACTCCGCTATTCACAACCAGCCAAGCGGGTGGCGTGGAGGAAGGCCAAGCGTTCATTGCACCGCAACGGGATGACTATCCGCGAGACGATCTGGCGCCACGATTGGTAGGGGTGATGATAAACCCGTTCACGGCCGACAGCGCAGGAGGGACGAGTCAATCCGACGAACAGGTCCGGCAGCTTCCCAGTGGTCGACTCGTTGTGCTGGGCAACGGCGAGTTCGCGCGGGATGCGTGGGTGCGCAATGCTACGCACAATCTGGTCTTCCTGGTAAACGCGGTGGATTGGTTGATGCAGGATGAAGGCTTGATCGCCATACGCTCCAAGAACCGCTCATCGCCACCGCTAGTATTCGAGAGCGAGGCGACGCGCGACTTCGTCAAGTACGGTAACGTCATGGCGGTTCCGCTCTTGATCGCTCTTGCAGCGATCGTGAGGCTTCTTCAGCGGAAGCGATCTACGCAGCGCAAATACGCACCACTCGCAGGTTCGGAGGGGGTATGAATCCGAAACAACTTAAACGTGTTGCGGTGGTCCTCGGAGTAGTGCTTGTCTTGTGGCTCTCAGCGGAACTCCTTGGTGGCGGGCGTGACGAAATGGAAACGGCGTTTGTCCTCCCTGCGTTGGAGGAAACCAACGTCGATTCAGTAGTGTTCGCGTCTGTGTCAGACACGATTGTGTTGGCGCGTTCGGGAGCTAGCTGGTTGGTGAATGGCTTCGAGGCGTCGCCCGATGAGGTGTCTGCTTTCTTCGATGCCGTAGCTGACTCGAGCGAGGCAGAACTCATCTCCACCAGTGCCTTGCTGCATGCCCGCATGGGAGTGGATACGGCAGGGGGAACGAGCCTGAAGTTGGTGGATGGTGCAGAGGTGGTGGCCGCACTCGTGTTTGGTAACGCCGGCCGCCAGTACAACACTCGCTATGTGCGACGCGACTCAAGCAACTTCGTTTACTTGTATGCAGGGGAAGTCAGCAGGTTCGTCCAGCGCGGTGTGGATGATTGGCGCAACAAGAGGATGCTGGATATCGAGCCAGCCAGCCTGGGCGAGGTATCGGTTAGACGTGGGCGTGAGAGCTATACCCTAGTGCAGAGAGACAGTGTGTGGCGCTACTCCACAGGAGCGGCAGCCGACTCGGCTGCTGTTCGGCGAATGCTTGGCCAATACAGCCCCCTAGATGCGTCGGGTTTTGCGACAGAGCAGCAAGTCGACTCGGCTGACTTTGAGCCACCGGATCGAAGCGTCACGATGCTGAGTCAATCTGGGGACACATTGGCGGCCCTCGTGTTCGATTCCACTGCCGCGGCCTTCTGGGTCCGGACGTCTCCGGGAGGCACGGTGTATCGTCTTCTTCAGTGGAAGGTGAATCAGATGATGCCGGCGGATAGCACGCTGCGCGAACGGGGATAGGCTACGACCCGGGACGGTGAGGGCAACCCTCACCGTCCCTCACCGTCCCCTACCGTCCCTCACCTCGGTCCTGCAGCCAGATTCCTGTTCAGATACTCCGTCAACAGTGTGTATACGTGCAATGTCGTCCCGCGTCCCTCGTAGATCCCGTGCGACCGATTGGGATATGCCATCATCGTGAACTGTTTCCCGTTGGCAATCAGTTCATCGATCAGTCTTTCCGTGCCTTGATAGTGCACGTTGTCGTCGCCGGTGCCGTGGACGACGAGCAGGTTACCTTCGAGCTGACCGGCGTAGGTGATCGGAGAGGCCGCGCGGTAGTCCGCTTCGTTCTGCTGTGGCAGCCCCATGTAGCGCTCCTGATAGATGGTGTCGTACAGATGGACATCCGGCACAGGGGCAACCGACATCCCCGTATGGTACAGGTCGGGACGGCGGAATAGCATGTTTAGGGTCATCGAGCCACCGCCGCTCCATCCCCAAATGCCAACTCTGTCGCTATCGATGTATGGCCGCGTGCTGATCTCCCGCAGGGCCGCGGCCTGGTCCGCGGAGGCGTGGACTCCGATCTTACGATAGATGCCCTTGCGCCATGCGCGACCGCGGGGCGACCGCGTGCCGCGGTTGTCGATGCTCGCCACGATGTAACCCTGCTGTGTCAGCATCAGGTGCCAGAGATAGCGGCTGCCACCCCAGCGATCGGCAACCGTCTGGCCAGCTGGCTCTCCATACACGTAGAAGAAGATCGGGTATCTCTTGGATGGATCGAAGTCCGGTGGGAACATCATCCATCCGTCCAGTGGCGTTCCCTCTCCGTTGTCCACGCGGAAGAACTCGACTTCACCGCGATTCAACCCGGCAACGCTCCGCCGCACAGCGGCGTTCTCGACCAGAGTGCGGGCAACCTCGTGGCCGGGCAGCCGCACCAGGTCTGTCATGCCCGGGATGTCGAACCGCGAGAAGCTGTGGATTGCCCAACCGCCTCCAGGAGCAGTCTGGTATGTGTGCGTGCCAGGCTGATCGACCGGTGTGAGGCGTTCCGGGCTGCCCGACCCGTCGAGGCGTGTGCGGAACAGGTACCGTTGCGTGGGATCGTCGGGCGACGCCATGTAGTACAGCCAGCCTCCATCCGCATCGATGTCTTGTACGCTCACAACGTCGTACTCGCCCGAGGTTACGGGCTTCAGCTCGCCGCTCGAGCGTGAGACGCGATACACATGCCGCCAGCCATCCCGCTCGCTTACCCAGGTGAACTCCGTACCACCCTCGAGCCAGTGCAGATCATCGACCACTTCCACCCAGGCTTCGTCCGTTTCGGTGAGCACGGTTCGCACTCGGCCAGAAGCCACATCGGCCAATAGCAGCTCGTTGGTGTTCTGGAGTCGATTCATGAACTGGATGAGTACTTCGTCGGAACTCGCCGCCCACTCCATGCGAGGGATGTAACTGTCTGCCGGATCACCGCGGACATCCATCCATGTGGTCTCCCCGCCGGCGGCGCTCACGACACCGATACGCACGGCGGCGTTCAGCTCTCCGGCCTTGGGGTACGGGAATGTGACGATCTTGGGATAGAGGGAGTCGGTGTAGTTGATCAGCGTGAACCAGTTGACCGTCTTCGTGTCGAACTGCCAATACGCGATTCTGTCACCGTTGGGGCTCCACACGAAGCAGTCGCGCAGCCCGAACTCCTCTTCGTAGACCCAGTCCGACGTGCCGTTTACGATGGTCTCTGAACCGTCAGTCGTCAGTGCGGTGATACCCCCAGTGCCGAGGTCCTCGACGTAGATGTTGTTGCCCTGAACGTAGCCAACGCGCTCGCCATCCGGTGAGAACTTGGCGAACATCAGGCTCGCTTCGTCCGCGTGGCCGCCGAGTTGCTGCAGCATCCAACTGTCCAGGTCGAGCACCCAGTAGTCGCCTCGCGTGTTGCTGCGCCAGACACGCCGAGTGTTGGTGAAGATGAGTAGCTTGGAGCCGTCAGCGGACCAGCGGTAGTCATCGATCACGAGCGGTGTGTCTTCTCCGCGCGGGACCAGTCGGTCCGCCGGGACCATTACGGTGGGCTGTCCCGTGCTCGCGTCATACCGCACAATGTCAGTCCCGCGACCGGAGCGAGAGCGCTCCAGAGTAGTATATGACCTGCCGTCCTCGAGCCAGCGCGCTGGGCCGAAGCGGGAACTGAAGAACTCGGGCGATGCGAAGACCCTCTCCAGGGAGACCTGGGATGAATCCCCTACCTGGGCCGTGATCGACAATGGGGCCGTAAGGAGTGCGATACCGACGAACAAGCGAATGGACTTCACGTACGTCTCCTGGTTGATGGTGTGCAAACAAGGCGGGTGTGGACTACCCACTAATAGGACACGTGTTCAGTGCGGGATATGATCTCGTCCTGGAGCGCCTTGCTGAGGTCACAGAAATAGTCGCTGTACCCGGCCACACGGACGATCAGATCACGGTACTTGTCGGGATTCTCCTGGGCGGCCCGTAGGGTCGCGGCATCCACCACGTTGAACTGTATGTGGTGGCCGTCCATGCGGAAGTACGACCGCACCAAGTTGACGAATTTGTTGGTTCCTTCGTCCGTGGTCAGCAAACCGGGTGTGAGCTTCTGGTTGAGCAGTGTCCCCCCGGTACGCGCGTGGTCCATCTTGGCTACAGAGCGGAGCACCGCTGTCGGCCCGTGACGGTCTGCTCCCTGTACCGGCGACACTCCTTCGGAGAGAGGCTCCCAAGCTTTCCTGCTGTCGGGCAACGCACCCACAACCGAGCCGAAGTAGATGTGCACTGTAGTGGGTAACAGGTTGATGTGGTATTTGCCGCCCTTGGTGTTCGGTCTACCGTCGACCGCCTCGAAGTAAGCCTCGAACAACTCCCTCATCACGTCGTCGGCGTAGTCGTCGTCGTTGCCGAACTTGGGAGTGCGATCCCGTAGTGTCAGATGCAGCTTGTCATGGCCTGCGAAGTCATCGCGCAGCGCTTGTAGCATCTCAGCCATGCTGGTGGTACGTTGATCGAACACGTTGTACTTGAGTGCAGTGAATGCATCGGTAAGCGTGCCGAGCCCGACACCCTGGATGTACGAGGTGTTGTAACGGGCACCACCGTCGTGGTAATCCTTGCCGGTCTCGATGCAATCGTCTATCAGTAGTGACAGAAACGGAGTGGGAATGTGTGTGGCCCAGAGCCGCTCGATGACGTTGTTACCCCTGACCTTGACGTCAATGAGATGACGCAACTGGGTTTTGTATGCGGCCATGAGGTCATCGAACGTGCCAAATGCACCGGGGTCTCCGGTGTCCAACCCAACCTGCTTGCCGGTCTTGGGGTCTCGCCCTCTGTACAGGGTCAACTCCAACACCTTGGGCATGTTGAAGTAACCGGTGAGGTTGTAGTTCTCCTTGCCGAAGGCACCCACCTCCACACAACCGCTAGAGCCACCGGCCCGCGCGTCTTCGACGGTCTTCCCCTGACGCACCAGTTCCTGCACGATCACGTCGACATTGAATATCGACGGCTGGCCGAATCCGGTGTCGATGATCTTGGATGCCCGTTTCAGGAACCGATCTGGGTTCTTTTTGCTGAGCTGCACGGACGAACTCGGCTGCAACAGACGCATCTCCTCTATGACGTCGAGCACTAAGAAGGTCGTCTCACTCACCGCATCCGTGCCGTCCTGCTTCACACCTCCGGTGTTGATCTGCGCGAAGTCAGTGTATGTACCACTCTCCGCAGCGGTGACCCCCACCTTGGGAGGGGCAGGGTGGTTGTTGAACTTGATCCAGAAACACTGCAGTAACTCTCGGGCGAACTCCTCGGTCAGCGAACCGTTGGCCGTGCCTTGGCTGTAGAACCCATCGAGATGCTGGTCCAGGTGCCCGGGGTTGAAAGAATCCCAGGTGTTCAGCTCCGTTACGACGCCGATGTGAACAAACCAGTAGTACTGCAGGGCTTCCCAGAAATCACGAGGAGGGCGAGCCGGGACGTGGCCACAGATCTCTGCGATCCGCTCCAGCTCGGTTCGCCGTGCCGGATCGGACTCCAGCTCGGCCAAGCGTTTGGCCTCACGGGCATACCGAGCGGCAAACGCGATCAGCGCGTCTGCTGTGATGCTCATGGCCTTGAGCTGTTGCTGCTTGTCGTAGCTGCGGGGGTCGTTCAGGTCGTCGATCTTTTCGAGGCTCCGAGCAATGTCGTTTTTGAAGTCGAGAAATCCCTTGCAATAAATCTTGTCGTCTAGCACGGTGTGTCCCGGAGCACGTTGCTCCATGAACTCGGTAAACACGCCTGCCTCATACGCGGCCTTCCACTCGTCCGTCATCTCGGCGAAGAGCATGTCTCGCATCGTCTTCCCACTCCAGAACGGGATCAGGCGATCGCGGAACGCCTCCCTCACTGCTTCACTCACCTTGAAGGGGATCTTCTCGCGCGTGTCGAGAATGTCCAGGTCCTCCAGGCTGTGACAGCATATCTCTGGGAATGTGGGTGTCGCTTTGGGTTGCGGCCCACGTTCGCCCACTATCAGCTCGCCATCGCCGATCCAGACTTTCTTGTGATCGAGCAAATATCGGAAGGCTAGGGCTCGCGTCACCGGAGCGGAGTAGGCGGTGTTCAAGGTCGTGTAGAATTCCGTGATCAGCTCACCGCGCTCCGCGGAGAGGGTGGCTGGTGCGTCGAGGCTTTCCTGCCTCAGTCGTTTTACTCGTTCACTGATTGGCATATGCTTCACCCTTTACGGAGACATCGAGTCCGAAGCCGACCAATGCCTGGGCTGCGGCAGCCACCTTGTCTTCAGACGGGGGGTCGGTGTCTCCCATGCGATATATCCGGCCGAGTCGGGAGTACTTGTCGCGACCGATCCTGTGGTAAGGCAGGATATCCACTGGATAACTGACAGGCAGCGAAGCAAGCAGCTGCCCGAGCTGTTCGATGTTGTCACCGTCGTCGTTTACACCCGACAGCAGCGGGAATCGAATGATCACCGCTGCATCGAGTTGAGCGAGCAGACGTAAGTTCTCGATGACGGGTCCGTTGGACATGCCCGCAAATGACCAATGCCTGCCTTCGTCGATGAGCTTCAAGTCGTACAGAAAGAGATCCACCAGCGGCTGAACGGTCTCGACCAGGTGATTGGGAAAGTGCCCAGAAGTGTCGACTGCGGTCGAGATGCTGCTCTTCTCACATTCGCCCAGCAGTATCTGGAGGAACTCCGGTTGCGACAGCGGTTCGCCTCCCGAGAATGTCACGCCTCCGCCCGACTCGTCGTAGTACAATACGTCCTTCTCAATCTCCTTCATGACCTCCGCGACGGTCACCTCTCGGCCTGCCATCTCCAGCGCGCCCGGAAGGCAGACCTCAGCACAGGAGCCGCACGAGTCACACTTCTCCCTGGCCAGTACCAATTCGCCGCCATCCAGAGAGATGGCGCCGAGCCGGCAGATCTCGAGGCAGTCCCGGCAGAGGTTGCACCGCTCCGAGCGCACGAAGAGGTCCGGCTTGGCGAGCTGACCCTCGGGGTTGTGACAGGCCCAGCAACTCAGAGGGCAGCCTTTCAGGAACACCGTCGTACGCACTCCGGGGCCATCGTGAATGGCGAAGCGCTTGATGTCGAAGATGGTCCCGGTCGTCATTGCCACCCTTCTCTGAGCGGTCGATTCGATTGAAGGTCAAAGTTACACAGCTCTGGGAGGACGCATAAGCACCCCGATCCTGGCTCTAATCCAGCAAATGCCTCACGTTCCGGAAGACCGAATACCACCTCTCTCGGGTCAATCGGCCTGTGTTGGTGTTCTGACGGCTGGGGTGGTACGACGACACGAGCGCCATTCCATCGGGCAGAGTCGCTGTCGCACCGTGAGAGAACTCCGGGCGGTCGCGCGGGGTGAGCATGTCCCACCACCCAGCTGCTTTGAGCCACCATTGATGGGCCAGTTGTCCCAGGACCAAGGTGGCTCTGACTTCGCTAAGCAGTTCCAACTCGGCGATGAGGAACCGCTGACAGGCCCGAAACTCACCCGGTGTCGGCTTGTTGCCGGGCGGAGCACAACGGGCGGCGGCGGTGATGTAGCAATCGGAAAGCTCGAGCCCGTCGTCTTGCGACACGGACTGTGGTTGCTGGGCGAAACCGAACCGATGTAACGCCTCGTAGAGCCAATCACCGCTCGAGTCGCCCGTGAACATCCGGCCGGTACGGTTCGCCCCGTGAGCAGCCGGAGCAAGGCCGACGATCAGGAGTCGCGCTGCGGGATCTCCGAAACCGGGCACCGGCTTGCCCCAGTAGTCCCAGTCGGCGAACTGGCGCTTCTTCTTCCGCGCGATCTCGCTGCGATGCTCGACTAGGCGCGGGCAAGCCGTGCAGGTGGTGATCGAGAGGTTGAGCCCCTGGAGGGTTGGTCGCGTCATGATGTAGGATACGGAGTATAGGGGAGCGCCTTAGAGGGAGCCGGGAGCGGAGAGCCGGGAGCAAAGTACTGCCCTTGGCAGATCGGATTACGAATCCTCTGCAGAAAGTACCGCTCCCCGCTCCCCGCTCTCTGCTCCCCACTCTCCGCTTCCCGCTCCCCGATCTCCGCTCACTCTCTCCCGATACCCACCTTCTGGAGAATGGTCTCCATCAAACACCACCGCGTGAAACCCGACTGCAGCAGGTTGAGCCCCACAAACGCGGTGAAGAGATACCAATAGGGGCTCACCCAGTAGCCTAAAGCAAGCGATGCTAACACGAACGTTCCGGCGATGCGGCGAATGATGTAGTGCATCTTCATAGCAGTTCCTCAGTGTCTAGTACGAAAGCCTTGAGTCCTTCTTTTGGCCCGCGTGCATCGCGCAGAGCCGTGAGTTCTAGCTGGAGTCGCTCGATACAGTGGTCCTCCAGAGCGGCGAAGTAGAGGGTGCTCGATCCGGGAAACGCTCTGCTACCCAGTTTCCTGCCTGTCGTTCCCTTACCAAGCACGTTGGGTATCTGGCTGTACCCGGGAACATCACATTCCTCGAATAGACGCTCGATGTCCTTGTCGTGATCGGCGTCCACGAGCATCATGACCATTTTCATTTGTGCATCTCGTAATAAAGGAGTGGAATGGCGACCAGCGTCAACGCGGTGGACACAACTGCACCACTGATCAGAGCCATACCCAGCCCTTGGAAGATGGGATCCCTGACCATTACAAACCCGCCAATTACCACGGCTGCGGCCGTGAGAATGATGGGACGGGCGCGAATGAGCCCTGATGCAATGACGGCTTCTCTGAGTGACTGTTTTCGCTCGAGTCCGAGCTTAATGAAGTCGACGAGCAAGATCGAGTTGCGGACGATGATGCCTGCCAGGGCGATCATGCCGATCATCGAGGTTGCGGTGAAGAAGGCTCCGGTAACGGCGTGCGCAGGGAGGATACCGATCAAGGTGAGCGGTATTGGCGCCATGATAACGAGCGGTATGGTGAAAGACTGGAACCAGGCGACCACCAGCACGTAAATGAGCACCAACACAGCGGCGAACGCGATTCCTAGGTCACGGAACACATCCAGCGTGATGTCCCACTCGCCGTCCCACACCATGAACGTTTCTTCCGTGAGTGTAGGCGAAGCAGACCAATACACTTCCAGCTCATCGTCCGCTTCTGACAACGGGTTTCCCATCTCGAGCATGGCATAGGCTGGAGCTTCCAAGCGTCCAGCCACGTCACCAGTGACGTAGACCACCGGCCTCAGGTTCTTGTGGTGGATGACCATCGGTGCCGGTGCGCTGTCGATTGCGGCAAGGGTGCCCAGCCGCCTGGCGCCGTGCGGTGTCGAGATCGGGAGGCTCGCTAGGTCGCTGACTGACCCGGCGGTCGAATCGGCGAGCTGTACCCGGATTGCCACTGGTTCGGCGGCGGCTTCGTCGTGTAACAACCCGACCGTCGCGCCGCCCATCGAGGCTGCTATCGTCTGCGCAATCTCCTGTGGGTTGGTCCCTGCCCGAACTGCTTCCGCCTGTGAAATGACGGCCCGCAGCTCGGCGTGCGGTGCCGTGACCGTCCAGTCGACGTCTACAACACCGTCGACAGACAGGAAGACGTCGCGCACCTTGCGAGCTGCCTCTACCTGCTCGTCGTAGTTGGGTCCGTAGATTTCGGCTACGAGCGTTGCTAGCACAGGCGGTCCCGGAGGAATCTCGGCCACCTTGACTGCGGCGCCGTACGCGAGGGCCACTGAATCAATCGCAGGCCTGAGCCTGAGCGCAATGTCGTGACTCTGCTTGGAGCGCTCATCCTTGGGCAAGAGGTTTACCTGCACGTCCGCGACTGTCGGACCCCGCCGCAAGAAATAATGTCGCACCAGACCATTGAAGTTGAACGGTGCACCCACACCGGCGTAGGTCTGCACGTCACTGACCGCTCTGTCACCGGCGACCGTGAGAGCCAGTGCCTGGGCTACTTCCGCAGTGCGCTCTAATGACGTCCCTTCCGGCATGTCGACGATTATCTGGAACTCGCTCTTGTTGTCGAACGGGAGCATCTTGACCGTGACCAACTTGGTCGGGATCAAGACGACCGAGAGGAGTAGCAACGCGACCATGCCACCGTAGGTGAGCATGCGTCGCCTGGTGTTGCCCAGCAAGCCCTCCAGCGTGCCTCGGTACCATTCGGCTATGCGTCCGGTGGGAAGTGGTTCCTCCTCCTCGGCGTGGGGTCCAGTCGGGTGCTTTGCAGCGTTTCGCTGGTGGCCTTTGACGAGCCGTATCGCTAGGAATGGTGTCACTATGAATGCAACTGCCAGGGAAAACAGCATGGCGACCGAAGCGCCCACGGGTATCGGTCGCATGTAGGGTCCCATCAGACCTGACACGAAGGCCATCGGCAGGATGGCAGCGATCACGGTGAAGGTCGCGAGGATAGTGGGATTACCTACTTCATCCACGGCCAGCACTGCGGCTTCGTCAGGGTCACGCCTGCCGAGCCCCAGGTGTCTCGCTATGTTCTCCACCACGACGATCGCGTCGTCCACCAGAATTCCGATGGCGAATACCAACGCGAACAAGGTGATGCGATTGAGAGTGTAACCATAGAGGCGATAGACCATGAGGGTGAGCGCCAAGGTTACCGGCACAGCCACCAGCACCACAACGGCCTCGGGCCAGCCCAGGGTGAGCCAAACCAGCAGTACTACGCCCACGGTAGCGATAAAGATGTGGAACAACAGCTCTTGGGACTTTTCCGTAGCCGTCTCGCCGTAGTCACGGGTCACGGTGGTGCGGACATCCTCTGACAGTACGCGACCCCGGAGTTCCTCGACGCGATGGATGACTCTGTGGGCGATGGTCGCTGCGTTCTTGCCCTCGCGTTTTGCGATCGCGATTGTCACGCCTGGCTCGAAGTCCATACCGCTTGCGCCGGCAGCGAGGAAGCCCACGTAGCTGGTGGGGTCTGCGGGACCGTCCTCCACCAGGGCCACGTCTCGCAGCAAGATGGGTCGTTCGTTGATTACGCCCAGGACGATGCCGCGCACCTGCTCCACATCCCGCAGCAGGTGACCCACACGTACCGGTATGCTACGGTTGCCCGCCAACAGGTCACCTGCCGGCAACTCGGCGTTGTTGGCCCCGAGCACATGGAGCACAGCAGCTGCGGAGAGACCTCGGGCGGCCACAGCTTGCGGGTCCAGAGTGACCCGCACCTCACGTGGTGCCCCGCCGATCACCCACGTCTCAGCGACATCGGGAATGCGCTTTAGTTCGGCTGCCAACTCGGTTGCTTGCTGGCGCAGCAGATACCCATCGCCCGCGTCAGAGCCACCGGAAAGCGTGATTGTGAGAATCGGGACTTCGTTGATGCCATGCAGTGTCACCAGCGGCGGCGTTGCTCCCGGCGGGGATTTGTCGGCGTTGGCGAACAGCTTGCCATGGAGCCGCGTGAGCGCGATATCGGGATCGGTACCCACTTCATAGCGTGCTGTGATCAGTGCACCGTCAGTCTGCGCTGCGCTATAGACATACTCGACTCCCGGGATCTCCCAAATCGCACGTTCGAGTGGTTCGACGATGCGGCGCTCGACTTCGCGGGGACTTCCGCCTGGAAGTCCCACCGCAACGTCGATCATCGGCACTCGGATCTGGGGCTCCTCCTCCCGCGGCGTCGTGAGCAGGCCGCCCACTCCTGCCACCAGCGACGCCCCTATGAGGAGCGGTGTGAGCTTGGAATGGAGAAAACGCTGGGCGACTGCACCGGAGAAGCCAGTCTTCATAGAACCACCCTCTCACCCGGCTCCAGGCCACTGAGCACCTCAACACGAGGTTCAGCCTGGTCGTCGCCGGAAGTGAGTGGGGCCACCGTACGGCCGAGGCGCACCCAACGAACCAGTTCGCCAGCCGGGGTCAGGACACGTACTCCTGTCAGTTGGCCGCGGCGAATAACGGCTCGCTCTGGCACGGCAACTCCCAACCGAGTCCCGGCGGGTACCAGAGCGGTGAGCGAGACGCCGGTCGGCCAATCCGCTGGCAGCACAGCGCGTACCTGTACAGTGCGGGTCATGGGGTCAGCCCCGGATGCGACGGCTCGCACCTCAGCTACAGTACTGAGACCGTCACCGGCACTCACGGCGATTCCCGAGCCCACCGCGACATGACCCGCAATGTCAGCTGGAACAGCAATGACAGCCTCGCGAGCTCCGTCGGCATCCACCACAATCAACGGCATACCTGGTGCAGCGAGGTCACCCTCGTTGATGTGGCGGGCAACAACCGATCCGGTGAAAGGCGCTGCGATAGCGGCATAGCGGTTGGCGGTCTCGACCTCTGTGAGCGTGGCCTCTGCCATGGTGAGTTGTGCCTCGGCCTGCGTAAGCTGCAGCCTGGCGCCGTCGCGCTGGACCCGGGCAACCGCGTCCTGCGCGAAGAGCGTGTCCATTCTGGCCGCATGCCGCGCGGCTTCAGCTGCGGCCGCACGCGCGGCCCGCACCGCGGCATCCGCCTTGGCACGATTCGCCGCGATGTCCTCGGTGCCCAGCCGAAGCAATGTCTGGCCGGCCCGCACTCGGTCACCGACCTCAACGGGTATCGCCGTGACGCGAGCCATCATTCGGGTCGAGAGGGCAGCGCGACGCCGCGCTTCCACGTTTCCCACGACGGGCAGCACGGCTACGAGTGATTCGGCCTGTACCGTAATGGTGGCCCTGCTCGATTCGACCGGCTCCGCCGGCACGGGGGCCTCGGGGCCGCAGGCTGCGACACCAAGCGCCAGAACTGAGAGGGAGATCCGTTTGATCATCGATCATTCACTCCGTAAGCGAAGTCCAGTCCCGCCTGTGCCACGAACAGGTCCCGGCGGGCGGTGTGCATGTTGAGGGTCGCCTGGGTGGCGGCCGCTTGGACATCCAGTAGTTCCGTTATCGGTGCGGCACCGGTGCTGTAGCGCAAGCGTGCCTGTGCGAGTGCTTCCTGAGCTTCTCGGTCGCCGGCTTCCGCGACGGTGACGGCTTGGCTTGCGGCAGCCAGCATGCGTTGTGCGCTCAGAACCTCGAGTGCGGCCTGGCGCTCGGCGGCCTCCTGCCTGGCGACAGCCACACCATGTTCAGTCTTGGCGCGTCGAACTGCTCCAACTCCCGACAGGCCGGGGAACAAGTTCCACCGCAAACCGATGCCGACGGTCCAATCTCCGCTGCCTTCACCCCAGGGAGACGATCTGCCGTAATAGCCGAACGATCCGAACAGCGCTATGCTGGGGAAGTTCTTGGACCAGGCGCTGCGAATCATGGCGCTGGCAGCGTCACTTCCGAGCTTGAATGCTGTTAGATCGCCCCGCTCGCCGATGCTGCACTCGGCTGCCGCAGAGTCACATTGCGCGTTGCCCAGTCCTTCCAGTGAGTCCGTCAACACAACGGGTTGAGATTCGGAAAGAGCCAACAGTGCGCGGAGTGCTGAGATGGCGTTCTCGGCTGCGGCCGACGCAGCCAGGAGTCGAGTCTCGACGGCCGCCGACTGGACCCGTGCCATGCGCGCATCCAACCCGGTTACCAAACCTTGTTCCTGTAACGCTTCCGCTTGTGATGCGTGAGCCCGGGCGGCTTGCAGAGCGATTTCGAGTGTCGCCGCACGTCTGGCAGCCAGGTGGGCATCCCAATACGCCTGGGTGACGATGAATGTGGTGGCCCCGGCGGCTCGTTCGGCGGCGGCGGCCCGGGCGGTGGCGCCACGCCTCGCAGCCGCGTATCCGAACAGGCCTTCCGGCGCGAGTATGGGCAACTCGACAGTGGCCACCGAGTTCCAACCGCCATAGGGGTTGGGGCGGTTCAGCGCGTCGAGCGAGAGATCCTCGGCCTGGAAATTCTCCTGGCGCAACTTCAATCCGAAAGCACCCACCGGATCAGTGGTTCGTAGACCCTGCAAGTCAAACTGAACGTTCGGTAGGAACGCACGGCTGGCGTCAAGGGGACCCTGTGCTGCCCCGCGAGCCTCCGCCCGCTCGGCCAGTAGGGTCGGATTGTGCCGCTGCGCTCGGTCCAGCGCGGCCTGGAGTGACAAGTGAAGGGTATCGCTTGCCGGTGACTGAACCGCTAGTAATAGACTAATAGCTATGATCATATATCTATGCCCTCAAAAAACCGACGCATTGAGGAGCCGGCAGGTCTCGCCGGTTCGTCAGACGTCGCACTTGCGGATGCACTCCAGAATGTGACGGACTTTGGGCTCCACGACCCGGTAATACACGTGTACTCCGTCGCGTTCGGCAGCGACGATTCCGTGTCCGCGCATCTTGGCGAGATGCTGGGAGACTATGGCCTGTGGCAGACCGAGTTGTTCCTGGATCTCTGAAACGGTGGCTTCGTTCAGTTCCAAAACCTCCACGATCTTCAGTCGCTCTGGATGTCCGAGCAGCTTGATCGCCTCGGCAGCCCGGGAAAGGGCCGCTGGATCGATGCCTCGGAGCAGGCGTGTTTTCTTGGTCTTTGTCGGCATGTCGAAATATAGTAATAGCAATAAACATATATGTCAAGAGACCACATTCAGATGCGTGGGGACGCCGGGGGATGGTGGCGACGCAATGATAGGCGGAAGCCGGAGCTATTGTCGCACAGCAGAAGACCCCGGGGCTGGCTGGCCGGGGTCCGGTTCATGAGTACCCGATTCCGCCTGCGGCACCTAGCTTCCGAGGTCAGATATCGAGATTTCGCACAAACTTCGCGTGATTCTTGATGAACTGCCGCCGTGGTTCGACTTCGTCGCCCATGAGGTCTTCAAACAGCTTGGCTGCCATGGACGCGTCCTCCAATTCGACCTTGTGGATGGTGCGGACCGTGGGATCCATGGTGGTGTGCCAGAGCTGCCCGGGGTTCATCTCACCGAGACCCTTGTAGCGTTGGATGTTGATGTTGCCGCTTTTCGAGCCGTTCTGCAGCCGCTTGACGTAGTCGTCGCGTTCGGTCTCGTTGTAAGCGTAAAACTCTTCCTTTCCCTTTGCCACGCGATAAAGCGGTGGCTGGGCGATGTAGATGTAGCCAGCCTCGATTAGCTGGCGCATCTGGCCATAGAAGAAGGTGAGCAGCAACGTTCGGATGTGGGCGCCGTCCACATCGGCGTCAGTCATGATGATGATCTTGTGGTAGCGCGCTTCCTCGATTTTGAAGTCGTCCTGCCCCAATCCGGTACCGATGGCGGTTACCATGGTGCGGATCTCTTCATTGGACAAGATCTTGTCGACGCGTGCCTTTTGCACGTTGAGGATCTTACCCCTCAGTGGTAGTATCGCTTGGAACGACCGATTGCGGCCCTGTTTGGCCGAGCCGCCGGCGCTGTCGCCCTCAACGAGGTAGAGTTCGCATAGGCTGGGATCGCTCAGAGAGCAGTCGGCCAACTTGCCGGGAAGTATGCCGCCCTCGAGGGCGCTCTTCTTGCGGACCAACTCGCGGGCCTTGCGAGCTGCCTCGCGGGCCCGCGCTGCACTTACCGCCTTGTCAATGATCGCACGCGCTGCTGAGGGAGTCTCTAACAGGAAGTTGGTGAGCTGCTCATAGACCACGGTCTTCACGATGCCCTCAACCTCGGAGTTCCCCAACTTCGTCTTAGTCTGGCCCTCGAACTGGGGCTCTTTCACCTTGATGTGGATGACCGCGGTGCAACCTTCGCGCACATCGTCGCCGCTCAAGGTGAAATTCTCCTTCTTGAGGAGTCCCTTGGTCTTGGCGGTCTCGTTGATGGCACGGGTGAGGGCGGACTTGAACCCGGTCAGGTGGGTGCCACCCTCGTGTGTGTTGATATTGTTGACGAAGGAGAAGACGTTTTCCGAGTATCCATCGCAGTACTGCATTGCCACGTCGATCTCGACGTCATCCTTGGAGGTCGCGAAGTGAATCGGCTTGGGATGCAGTGGTTTCTTGTTCCCTTGTAAGAACTGGACGAACTCCGAAATCCCCTTCTTATAGTGGAATACGTCCGACCGTTCCATGTCCGGGCGCCGGTCGGAGACTGCGAGCGTAACGCCGGAGTTCAGGAATGCAAGTTCACGCAACCGGTTGGCTACGGTGTCATAGTCGTAGTTCAGCTCGGTGAATATCTCTGGATCTGGCTTGAAGCTGACCCTGGTACCGGTGCTCTTTGATTGACCGGTCAACTCCAGTTGCTGGACCGTGATACCCCGCTCGAATCCCATGTGGTGCTCGTCGCCGTCACGCCGCACCCACACATCGAGGCGTTCCGAGAGGGCGTTGACCACGGAGACACCGACTCCGTGGAGCCCGCCCGACACCTTGTAGGTATTCTTGTCGAACTTGCCGCCGGCGTGCAGCGTGGTCATGGCGACTTCGAGGCCCGGTTTGTTCTCGGTCTTGTGGAGGTCCACGGGAATTCCGCGGCCATTGTCTGTGACCGTCACCGAGTTGTCCGGGTTGATCGTAACGCCGATCCGGTCGCAGAAACCGGCCATGGCCTCGTCGATGGAGTTGTCAACCACCTCGTAGACCAAGTGATGTAGACCACGGGCCGATGTGGAGCCGACATACATCCCCGGCCGCTTACGGACGGCTTCGAGACCCTTGAGAACCTGAATTGAATCAGAACTGTAGCGTTGGGCTTTCTTAGCGGCGGTCATATTCCTCGGATGTCCAACTAACGAAAAAGGGGCCACGCGGTGACCCCATTAGAGGTCCGCTAAATATACCTACCTGCGGGTGCTAAATCAATGGGACGGACGTGAGTTAACAGTTTGTTAGATATGAACTTAGAGATGTGGTCCGGGACCGCAACAAGCGGCGGGGCCTGCGCCGACGAGCAGCGTGCTTCACTCCGCCATCCAC
Source organism: Gemmatimonadota bacterium (assembly GCA_039586365.1). Lineage (GTDB taxonomy): Bacteria > Gemmatimonadota > Gemmatimonadetes > Gemmatimonadales > GWC2-71-9. The sequence continues at coordinate 73,082 of JBDHKN010000008.1, forward strand.
ATGATTCTCTTGATCCGCTTGCCCTGCTTCCCCAGCTGCTTGAGTATCTCGGGCGACATCAGCTGGAGTTCCTGCATCCAGGCCGCGGACTTCACGCTCACGACTAGAGTGCCGTCCCGCAGTACTTCGTGGGGTGTCGTTACTTCGGCAATCTTGGTTCCCACCAGCTCGGCCCAGTCGGGTACCACGCTCGCTTGGACCATGCGCCGCTTGATGCCTCGGTGCTGAAAGTACTTCTCGAGCGCCTCGCCCAGAGGCGTGCTACCCTTATTCTTCAAGCCGCCCTCCGGCCATGCGCCAGCGCGGGCGCTCGAAGAGAACCGAGGGGACCTCGGCGTCACGGGGCGCCGTAATGATTGCCTGTCCCGGCAATGACTCGCTAATGAGCTTGAGCAAGCGTTCCTGCCTGTCTTGGTCCAACTCGGCGAACACGTCATCGAACAACGCGATGGGTGTGGTCCCATGCGATTCAGCCAGCGCCTGAGCCTCGAGCAAGCGGAGCGCGATTGCCGCGGTGCGCTGCTGGCCGGCCGAGCCGTACTTTCTCATGTCCTTCTCACCGAGAGTCAGCAGGAGATCGTCACGGTGGGGGCCTACGGTGGTGGTGCCACGCCTCAGATCGCGCTCGATTCTCGCGTGGAGAGCCCGCTCAATGCCGGCCGCGCCGTCGTGGGGGGTCCAGTGGTGCGAGTAGTATGCGATCCCGCATTTGCGTTGTTCGCCCATCGAACTGCACAGCTCCGCGTACCGGACTCGCCAGTTTGACACCCACTCGTTTCTGGCCGCCGCGATGCGGTGTGAGGCTTGAGCTGCCGGGCGGTCGAAGGCCTGGGCCGCGGCGGAGTCTCCCCGCTTGAGAGCTGCATTGCGTTGTCTCAGCGCGGCGCGCAGCTCGGTGAGTGTTTGCAGGTAGCCATCCTCAGAAAGCGACAGGAGCACATCGAGGAAGCGGCGCCGTCCTGCCGGGCCGCCGTCCACCATGTTCCGGTCCGCCGGCGACAACGCCACCGCAGTAATCAATCCCACGGCATCTGCCAGTTTCTTGACCTCCGCACCGTCGGCGGTGACTTTCTTGCGGCGCCCCGCAACCTCGTATCCCGCCGTTATTCGCGGGCTGGCGTCACCTGCGACGAAGAAGCCGGCCTCACCAAATCGGACCAATTCGCGATCTTGGGAGCCCCTCAGCGACCGGAACAGCACCAAGTAGTAGATCGCTTCCAGCAGATTGGTCTTGCCCTGTCCGTTGTCACCGATTACCACGACTCCCCGTGGGGGTATCTCCACGTCGATGGAAGCCAGATTCCTGAAGTTTCGTGTGGTCAGTGCAGCTAGTTCCACCGCGCGCGTACCTCCACATCGTACGGTGAAGGCCTCCACCGTCCCTCACCGTCCCTCACCGTCCCCCACCGTCTCACCAACGACAGCATCGCCTAGGATACCAGTGGCTTGTAGCGGCGTTCCAGCTCCAACAGCTTCCGCTTCAGCTCCAACCCTCCGCCGTACCCGCCGAGCTTGCCACCCGCCGCAACAACGCGGTGGCAGGGGAGGACGATGGGTATGGGGTTGCGTCCGTTGGCCGAGCCCACCGCGCGGGCCGCCTTGGGGCTTCCAATCTTACGGGCGAGTTCCCCGTAAGTGCGTGTCTCGCCATAAGGGATCCTTGCCAACTCCTGCCAGACGCGCTGGTTGAAGTCGGTGCCTGCGGGACGCACAGGGAACGTGAAGTCCCTGCGTTTCCCCGCGAAGTAGTCCCGCAGTTCCCGGGCGACCCGTCGCTCGAACTGGTTCTGAGGGGGGCGCCGGCCGCGGCTGTTGAGGTCTATCCGTGTTACGGCCCCACCTGCTGCTGTGACTGCGAGGTTTGTGAGTGCCGTGTCGACCGCGAACGAATCCACTGGTGGCTTCATCGTCCCTTGAAATCTGGCTCGCGTTTCTCCAGGAAAGCGGCAGTCCCTTCGTTCTTGTCCTCGGTGGCGGCGAGCAGTCCGAAGTGGTTGGCCTCGAGCAACAGGCCCTGTTCCAGAGACATATCGAATCCCTGGTCGACGGCTTCGATCGCCAGTCGCACCGCCAAGGGACCCATGGCGATGATCCCACGCAACGTCTTCTCGGCCTCTTCCAGCAGCTGGTCGGCGGGCACGACCTTGTTCACCAACCCCATGCTGAGTGCTTCGTCAGCCTTCAGCATCCGCCCGGTGAGTATCAGGTCGAGCGCCCGGCCCTTGCCCACGAGCCGAGGCAGTCGTTGAGTGCCGCCGTAGCCCGGCGCAAGTCCCAGCTTTACCTCAGGCTGGCCGAACGCTGCCTTATCACTTGCGATGCGGAGATGGCAGGCCATCGCGAGTTCGCAGCCACCACCCAGGGCGAACCCGTTGATGGCGGCGATGACCGGTTTGCCACACGTCTCGATTTGGCGGAACACCGCCTGACCTTGGAGAGCTTGGTCCTTTCCGTCGAATGGACCCAACTCGGCGAGTTCGGCAATGTCGGCTCCCGCCACAAAAGCCTTGGGGCCTGCACCGGTCAAGATCGCTCCCGCAACGTCGCTGCGGCAGGCGACCTCGTCAGCGGCGAGGCTCAGTTCCTCCAATACCGCATCGTTCAGCGCGTTGAGCTTGTCGGGTCGGTTGATGGTGACGAAAGCGATTCTGTCCTTGACTTCCAGAGTGATTGATTGGTATGACATGGTCGTTCTGGGCTTCCAGTCGAATTGTAGTTTTCATTGGGCATGGGAAAGATATAGACGGTGCAGCGCAGCGGCAGAGCGTCACACAGGAGCCGACTGGCGGAGCAACGTCCGCCTGGTGGTGGGCGTTGAAGTCGGTGAGCCGACGAAGCCAGCACTCAGGGTGCTGCAGGGGATGTCGCGCGCGTCGCCGGCCTGACTGAGAATCCGCCCGCCAGCAGCGCCGGGTCACTGGCGGGTGGGAGTTGGGCCGAGCTGTGGAGGTCGCCTATTCGTCCGGCTGCGGAGTGACCCTCAGGTACGGTTTCTTGGCAACGAGGTTGGGGTACCTCCGTCTGGCATCCGCATCCGGCACTCCGAGCGCCACGATCACGTCGTCACCACTTTGCCAGTTGGCCGGAGTGGCAATAGGGTGCCGCTCCGAAAGCTGCAGCGCGTCCAGCACGCGGAGCAACTCGGCGAAGTTGCGGCCGACTGATGGTGGATAGGTGAAGGTGAGCTTCACCCTGTTGTCCGGCCCAATCACGAAGACCGACCGCACGGTGAACGTGCTGTCCGCCTTGGGGTGAATCATGTCGTACATCTGGGCGATCTTCTTGTCGGGGTCGGCAATTACCGGGAAGTTCACCTCATTTCCGGTCACATCCTTCACGTCCGGTAGCCAACTATGGTGCGAGTCCACGGGATCCACGCTGAGACCGACCACCTTGGTGTTCCGCTTGTCGAACTCCGACTTGAGCCCAGCTGCGGCACCGAGTTCGGTGGTGCAGACTGGAGTGAAATCAGCCGGGTGCGAGAAGAGCACTGCCCAGCTGTCACCCTTCCACGCGTGGAAATTGATAGGTCCTTCGGTCGTGTCTGCCTGGAAATTGGGGGCTTCGTCACCTAGACGTATGGTCATCGCTCGAGTCACCTCTTTGTCAACCCTATTTGCGCTTTGTCGCGCTCTGATCGCAGGAGTATTGAAGCATGCTGGCGTCGGAGAGTCAACCGGGGGTGTCAGGGCAGGTGCGGCAGGGAAATGGCAAAATCCGACCGAGTGGTGACCCACCTCACAGCGCAGGGTGGCCAAAGGGCACACCATTTAGCAGTCACTAGACCACGTCCCCGTCAAACGGGCACGGGTTGGCGAGATAGTAGCTGGCGATGCGGAAGAGCTAAAGGAGAGATGTGTTATGGCGCCCTTTCTCAAGAGCCTCTTGGGAACCGGAGAGGCAGACGAGATAATTTCACAAAAAGCCGAGCAGGTCTTGTCTCAGATCGAGGAGAGACGGGCTGCCATGGAGGCTGCCACCGAACGGGCGGAGCAGGCGGCCAAACGCTTGGAACAGCTCGTGCAGCCAGTCGAAGACCTCGACAAGAGGCTCTCTGGATTGGGAGGCCGACTCAGCAAGGCCGAGACAGATCTCGGCAGGATGGAGCAAATAGCGCCGCAGCTGGCTGCCACGGTGGATCAAGCTGAGACGCTATCCAAGGGTCAGCGCAGAGCCGAAGCCCAGTTGAGCAATGCGGCCGGAGAGATCGAGAAGATCCAGGGCGACCTCTCGGAGTTGGCCCACAAGGCCGACATGGCTTTGTGTATCAAGGATGATCTGACCGAGTTCCTCAAGCTGGGCAACCCGTTGGAGGAACTACAGGCGCGAACCGACATTCTCAGAGATCGTCTCGCAGGGATAGACGGTGGTGTGGGTGAGGTCCGCAGTCGCCAGGAAGAGACGGCCAGGGTGAGCGAGCAGCTGGAGTCGCGTCTCCATGTGTTTGACGAGCGGTTCCAGGAGATAGCGACTGGAGTTGCGGCGGCGGAAGGGCGAGTCGTCGAGCTCGGGCGAACCTTGTCCGATCTCTCACAGGTGGCGATGGGTACGGCCGACACCAAACGCCAGTTGGCTACGCTGCAAGCCCTCACTGATTCGGTAGGGCAGAAGATTGCCGCGATCGAGCAGCAGCGTGACGCGGTCGAGCGCGCCGCTCGTGAGGCTCACCACTTGAGCGAGGCGATGCGGAGCCTGGACATACAGGTTCGCAAGCAGGAAGAGAACTCGGGCAAGATGAAGGAGTACCAGTCCTCAGTTGACGAACTGAGGGCGGTGCATGCGCGCCTCCTGGAACAGACGGAGGAAATCCAGCTGCGACAAGCGAGCATCGAAAAGACGGACGCAGCGGCACGCGAGCGGTTCGGTTCCCTCCAGACCGAACTCAAGGCCAGTAGCGACCGTTTGACCCTGGAGCGGGATGGGTTCGATGCGGTGACCCAGCGCGTGGTGGATCTGCGTCGCGATCTCTCCGGTTTGGAGGAGCGTTTCAATACGCTCGAGACTTCAGCCGCGAGCCTCCCTGAGCTACAGGTCAAGGTCCAGGAGCTTGCCGGCCACATAGGGAAGGTTGCTGGGGAGATAGAGCAGTTGGACGAGCAGGCACAGCGGGCGCACTCGCTGCGCATGAACCTGAAGCGGCTTCAAACGGCTCGACCGGGTCGAGGAAGCGCAGCCTGGAGTCGATTCAATGCTGCGGGACTTCGCCGAGCTCAGTCGTAACGAGGAGGCATTGCAGGATGCGCTGGATCAGGTACAGTTCGCTGTCAACCAGGTCAAGGAGTTCCGCCAGGAGCAAGTTGAGACGGAGCGCTGGCTCGCGGGTGTGCAGCAACTGTTGACCGAGCTGCAGGCGAAGGTACGGGAGTTGAACAGCGCGAAGCCCACCGTCGCCCTGATTCGCAAGGATTTGGATCGGGTGTCTAGCTCGATCCAGACCATCGAGTCTCGCGGAGTCTTGGTCGACGATCTCAATCGACGCCTGTCCGGCCTTGCCACTTTGGGGGTGCAACTCGACGAGCGCAGCAAGGGACTGACATCGCGGATGGACGGCGCGGACGAGCAACTCCAGTCGCTCTTGGCTCGCGCAGGTGAGGTTGCCGAAGTCGAAAAATCGGTGACTCGGGTTAGCTCGGCTGTGGAGGGCCTCGCAGAGCGGTCCGCTGAGCTTGGAGCATCGCTCGGCACAATGGAGGATCGGTCGAGGGAGCTTGAGGATTTGTCGTCGAAGATGCAGCAACTGGGTGTTGAGCTCGATCGGCGGCAGAGTTCTCTGGAGAAGTCGACCGAGTACCTCGACAGGGCTTACCAGCTGAGGCAAGAAGCTGCGGCGAGTGCCAAGGCGCTGGAGGAGCAGGGCCAGAAGTTGGCTCAGGCTTTGATGTCTGCTGAAGGACGGACCGTGGAACTCAAGGATGTTGCACAACAGCTGGAGGATCAGATCTCCAGTCTGCGGTTCGCCGAGAAACGCCTGGGGCAGTTTGAGGACAAGCTGGCGCAGTGGGAACAGACCGAGGAGCAGGTAACCAACGCACTGCAGCAGTTGACTGATCGACAGTCGACGATACAGACGTTGCAGGCTGATATCCGCAATCTATTGCAGATGGCTGAGCGCACAGTCGAGGACGTGCGGTCGATCAACGGTGCCAAGCAGGAGATCGCGGAGACTCGGGCCAAGCTGGACGACACGTTGGAGCGGCTGCGGGCTGCCGATGATACGGCGGGTGCCTTGGAGGATCGCAACCGTCAGATCGAGCGGGCGGAGCAGAAGCTGGCCAGGACCGAGGCTCTGATGCTCGAGATCCAGTCGAGCTATGAGACTCTGCAGGGTCAGCGCGCGCTGATGGACCACGTGGTGGATAAGGCTGGTGCTCTGACGTTCCAACTGAAGCACGCTGAGGCGTTGATTCAGACGTTGCGCGATGAGCGAGATCTGACCAACAAGGTGCGTACAGCGATCGGTTCGGCGCGCGACGAGGTGACCGAAAAGGCCGGCTAGCTGAGGCGGCAACAGGCACGGCGGTAGACAGCAGATTCGCCGGTTCGCTTGACCAGGCAGACTGTCTCCGGAGACCAAGACGGGGCGGGTCGGAATTCCGATCCGCCCCTCTCGTTCTTGGATGCACCCCGAGTCGGTTCGGAGGTTACCTCTCTGATACTGCAATTGGTCGTCTTGTCCCAACCACTCGTCAATCGTCAATCGTCACCAGCCCCGGGTTGTGCCAGCCGGCCAGTGCGCTGGTAGCGAATGCTGCTAGGCCCAACCAGATGAGCACACGGCTTTCGAGGGGAGCGGTCTGATTGGTGTGGTACATGGGATCGCCTACCTAGAGCACTACCGAGATGATGTTGCTCGGCGGCCCCTCACCGATCTCGTTCAGGGCTACCGCTCGGGGCTTTGTCACTCAAACCTAGCCAACCCTTGCACCCCAATCCATACTACTACTTGCCCCCAAGGCCCTGCGTGGAGCTGTTGTCTATTCGTTGCAGCCCTGTGTACCGCGCTGCAACTTATCCGGTCGCCCTCACTGAACTGACAGTAAACGTCGGTGGCCTTCGTGGCCCCGCCGCCAGACAGACGCCGTTGTAGACGCCCCGGTGTGACGCCGTAGCAGGCGCCCGTTCGACGACTAGACCGACAGACGGCCTAGCGAAGCAGGGGAACAAGGTATGAAGGAAACATCGGGACTACCGCTTGGTCTCAAGGTCATTATCGGTCTTCATGTAGTGAGCTTCGTTCTCTGGTTCTTCGGTCAGAGCGTAGCGGTTGTGGCCTACGACTCGGTGGCCGAATGGGGGCTCCAGGACCAACGTTCGTTGGTTGACCCGGTGATCGTCGAGGTCAATCGGGCGATCGGGCTGACGGACACAATTGTCATGCTTCCGTTGTTTGTCGTAGCAGCGATCGGCCTGCTGCGGAAACGGTTCTACGGCGCAGTCGCAAGTTGGATCGCATTCGGCATGACGCTGTATTGGCCGGTCATCGCCTGGAGCTCACAGGGTTTCTACGCTGCGGCAGACATCGCGCACCAGCCGATGACGTTGGGCTACATCATTCTGCCAGGAGCTGCGTTTCTCATTGCCTGCTGGGGATCCTGGTACTTGTATCGCTACCGCGGACTCTTCCAGTAGCTCAGACCCACTGATCCTCGGTCAGTCAGTCGGTTGCCTCTTGCCGCCGTTGCGTCCACACCCTGACCGATTCCGTGTCCCACTGAACGCATCTCTTGACTCGACCTCCGTCCTGAAACCATTACGGCAGCCACTCGTAGGGGCTATGTAGAAAACAGCAAACCCCAGGTCCGATTCGGCTGGGACAGCCAACTTGGAGGTCTTGGATGCCGTCGGTTCGCATGACCCAGATCACCGCTCTTGTCCTGAGAGCCATTGCTGCGGGACATCAATATGGCTTTGACGTCATGGAGGCGTGTGGCATGCCCAGCGGCACGGTCTACCCGGCGCTACGGCGTCTGGAGCGGGCCGGACTGCTCCGCTCTGGGTGGGAAGACGCAGCAATGGCGTTTGCCGCCGGCCGCCCTCGGCGACGGACCTATCATCTCACGGCCGCCGGCCGCAGAGCACTCCTGGAGGCGGAGGCCAAGCTGCAGGAGGTGCGGCAGCTCCTGGGCCAGTTTGGTCCCAAACCCAAGGAAGCCTGATGAGTGCTCCGCATGCCTGGGTGCGCCTGATCTCAATCCTCGTTCCCGCAGAGTATCGCCGGGATTGGATCGAGGAGTGGGAAGCCGAATTGGCCGTCACCAAGGGCAACCGCATGAGAAACGCGGTGGGAGCCCTGCCGGACGCCTGGTACCTGCGCAAGGAAGGATGGACCATGGAAGGGTTGTTGCGAGACATTCGTTTGGCCGTTAAGGGAATGGTACGGAAGCCGTTCTTCACGGCGCTGGCAGGAATCACTCTCGCCATAGGCATCGGGGCTAACACGGCCATCTTCAGCGTTGTGGACGGGGTGCTCCTCAACCCCCTCCCGTTCCCGGAAAGCTCCCAGCTCGTTTCGGCGAATCACGTGGCCCCCGGTCTGAACTTGCCCCTGGTGCCCCACTCCGAGGGGATGTACCTGCACTACCAAGAGCGCTTCAGGAGCCTTGCCGCCTTCACCGTATTCGGGGAAGGCACTGTCAACCTGATTACCGCTGGTGACCCCCAACGTCTCAGCGCCGCCAGGGTGACGCAGACCTTCTTCGAAGTCTTGGGGGTGCAGCCCATGCTGGGTAGGGGCTTCGCGGTGGGGGAGGATCGCCTTGGCGCGGAACCCGTGGCCGTGTTGGGCCACGGTGTCTGGCAGCAGAACTTCGGCAGCGACCGCAGCGTCGTCGGCCGAGTGGTTGAGATGAACGGCGTTTCACGTCAGATCGTGGGGGTGATGCCGCAAGGCTTTGGGTTCCCCGGCGAGGTGGACGTCTGGACTCCAATCGAGATTGACGCGGCGGACCCGCAGATGGGAAGTCTCGGGCTCATCGGAGTGGGTCGCCTAGCACCCGGAGCCACGGTGGCAGCGGCACAGTCGGAGATGTTGGATCTGCTCTACCAGCTGTCCGATGCATATCCCGAAGAGCTTTCAAGAGGGATAATCGAGCAGGCCGGTTTGGCACCGGACGTTAAGCCTCTCAAGGAACTCTATGTCCAGGACATGAGGCAGGCCCTCTGGATTCTCCTGGGCACCGTGGGATTCGTCCTCCTCATCGCCTGCGCAAACGTGGCAAACCTCTTCCTGGTCCGTGCTGAGACTGGGCAGCGCGAACTGGCCCTAAAGGTCGCCCTGGGGGCAAGCCGCGGGGACATTGTGCGCCAGTATCTCACCGAAAGCGTGACACTGGCGGTTGGTGGCGGCCTCCTGGGCCTGGCCTTGGCCCACTTCGGAGTGAAGGGGCTGCTGGCGATGGCCCCGGTAGCAATTCCACATACTCTGGCGATCGGGATCGACGGGAGCGTCCTGCTGTTCACGGCTCTCATCTCGGTGGGATCCGGCTTTCTCTTTGGTCTCTTCCCGGCGTTCGGTTACAGCCGTAGTGACCTGTCCCGGACCTTGAAGGAGGGCGGGAAAAGCTCGACCAGCGGGCGGGAACGTCTCCGGGCCCGCAGCGTCCTGGTGGTGACCCAGGTTGCGCTGGCATTGGTCCTCCTCGTGGGATCGGGGCTCATGGGCCGGACTTTTCTAGAGCTGAGGAGTGTGGACCCGGGGTTCGCCAGCTCGGGCCGCCTGACCTTCAGGGTAGCTCTGCCCGAGGCCGAGTGGGGAGAGGCGCAAGCGGTACGGCTCTTCCAGCGGCAACTCCAGGAGAGGATGGCGGCGATTCCCGGAGTCCGTTCGGCAGCGCTCGTAACGGCCGTTCCGCTGGAAGACAGTAAGTCCGCGGGTCCGATGGAGACAGAAGAGAATCCGACCCCGCCGGGGGGACTGGGCACCCTGGTGGACCGGCGACAAGTGAGCCCCGGCTACTTCGAGGCACTGGGCATCCGATTGGTCGACGGTGGAGACCTCACCTGGGAGCATGCCGGAGATGGGGTGCGGGGAGTCGTAGTGAGCGAGGCGCTGGCACGCACCTTCTGGCCCGACGTCGCCTCCGTGGTAGGCCGGCGCATCCGCGGCCAAGGCGATGATGCTGAATTCTGGGAGGTGGTTGGCGTGGCCCGGGATGTCCGGTTCGAGACTCTGACCGAGGAGCCCGCCCCTCTCATCTACCTGCCACTCGATGCGGGTCGCCAGGATCTCGCCCGGTCTTTTGCGGTGGTACTCCAAACGACCGCCGATCCGCTGAGCTTCGTCCCCTCGGCCAGAGAGGCCCTGCGGGAGATCGCGCCGCGCCTTCCGCTGGTCGATCCCAAAACAGTGGCATCAATCGAACGCGACGCCATGTCCGCCACGTCTTTCACGGTGGTCCTATTGGGCATCGCCAGCGGGATTGCGCTCATTCTTGGAACGGTTGGGATCTACGGAGTCACTTCGTACGTAGTCAGCCGGCGTTCACAGGAGATCGGAGTACGCATGGCTTTGGGCGCTCCCGCGAGCGCCGTGCTACTGGATGTGGTAGGTCAGGGGATGACACTGACTGGCGCCGGCATTGCACTTGGCCTCTTGGGGGCATGGGGAGTGAGCCGGCTGCTTTCGTCGCTTCTATTCGGCGTGAGCGCCACGGATCCCATCATTTACGCGGCGACGGCATTGGGCCTCGCAATGGTAGCCCTCCTGGCCTCCTGGATCCCTGCCCGCAGGGCCGCGCGCATAGACCCAGTGGAGGCGTTGAGATACGAGTGATATGAAATAGCTCACGTCAAGCGCCCTCCATCTTCAAGGCACGGGCAACTGCAACTTGCGCAAGAACTCGTGAAACCGCGGGTCGGCGACCAATCCCTCGGAGGCCGCCATCGCCGCAATAAATGCGACCTCGTGGTCTCGCATCTCGCACCCCCGTTGCAACCACTCGATAGCGCGGTCGATGTCTCCACCCCAAGCAAACGAAATCCAGAGCCATGCACCATCGCCCCGGCGAGGAGCCGGGCACCAATACTCGGAAAGGCTCTTAGCGAATCGCGCCCTCCTTACCTAACATCCGACGCAGTATCCCGAGCTGGCCCGCGTGGTAGGACTCGTGGAAATTGAACGTGAAGAGCTTGCTGCCGAGGGTACTTTCGCCGGTTTCGTGCGAGAGGATCTCCTCGTCCTCCAAACCGCTCAGCAGGCGCTCCTGCGATGCTTCAAGAAGGTCGACCATGTTCCCCAGGTGCTCCGCGCTCTCACCGGGTTCGAGCGGAGGAGTGCCACGGGCGTATCTGGAACTCTCAACCTCCGTCCAGACCGGTTCCTCATCCAGCAGTCTGAGCATTCGATCTCGGTTCAGGAGAATATGCCCTACGATCCAGTTGATGCAGTTACCGGCACCGTCGCGCCTTTGCAGGCTCTCCTCGTGGTCTACATCCTCGAGGTTCTCCCGGATCACCCGATAGGTCAGTCCGAACAGGTCTCGTAGTTGCCTTCCTACCGTCATCTTTCCCTCTCCTCTCGAAGTTGGACGTCAGTCACCCACCCGATTGCCGACATGACCGCGTTGAATCCATCGAGATCCGCCTCGGTGACACGCTCGGCGATTTGGTTCTCGAGTTTCTCAAGGAGCACAAGCATCTGATCCGCTACCTCTAGGCCGCCACTGGTGAGACCAACGAGGAACGAGCGGCGATCGTCGGGGTTGGTCCTCCGCTCGATGAGTCTTCGCTGTTCGAGCCGATCCAGGATGCTGGTCATGGTGGAAGGCCTATGCCCGAATACGCGCACCAATTCACCCACGGGACAGGGAGAATAGCTTCGCAGATACGAGAGGGTATGACCCTCTGCCGAGTCGAGCCCGAAGGCCTGGAGGTATTCCCCCAAATGGACAGCGATCTGGCGGCCGGCTTTATGGATTGGTGAGAGGAAACGGAGTGGCATCGTCGGCCGCCCTCGCTTGGTGAGTAGTCTGCCCTCACCCGTGAGTTGTGAGTCTTCGACCGGGGCAGATCACCTGTCCGCTTCGGATGACAAAGGCCCCTGCCAGTGCTACGATATCGCAATATCGGATATCGTAAGTAATTGGGCAAGGGGTACCGATGCGACCGGGACGAACTGCGGTGTTGGCTTTGGGGATCATGAACCTCACAGGCGGGACACATGCTCAGTGCAGTCACCAGGGCACTGCACCGCTGTTTGAACGTGCAATCCGAAAGGAAGTGAGGTAGAAGTCGTAGTTCATCGCTGCTGGTGGGGAGTCGGCTGGCCGGTTAGCGGCCGATCCGTAAGACGGCGCACGGTACCCAAACGCCTCAGGCCCTATTTTCTCCACGACCGCAAGCTCCTCGGCGAACTCTCCCGCTTCGCCGCCCGCACCGTCACCTCGTTCTTCAGGGCTACTGTCGGTGAAAGAGATCTCTCGGTCGGCATTGTCTCATCGATCCAAACCCACGGATCGCTCGCCAACTGGCATCCGCATTTGCACTTGCTTGTCACCGACGGCTGCTTCCGTCCGGACGGCACGTTCCTCCACCTGCCCTTCCACGAAGTCGCCACGCTCACCGAGGCCTTCGGCCGCGCGGTTCTCAAGTTGTTCGTCAAACGCGAGTTGATGGATATCGAGACAGCTCAAAGCATGCTCGCGTGGCCGCACTCGGGATTCCATGTGCACGACGCCGTCTGGGAGGCGGCCGACGACAAGGAATTCACCGTACGGTTGGCACGCTACTGTGCTCGACACCCTGTGGCCCTCGACCGCATGGAGCCGCGATCGATCAGGCCGGCGACCGCCTGCGCCGAAACATCGGGCGCGAGCTGATCCGGACGTCTGCGCGTAGACCAAAGTCCGTCTCTCATGAGAGACGGCTCGCTTCGTAGGAGTAGGCACCACCCTAGAACCACAAGGCCACAATCGGAGAGATCAGCGATGGCAAGCGCCGCAGTGAAGCCATTGAGCCGTGGGCGACTCGATTCCCTGAAACGGGAGCTCGAGCGGGAGCTGGAACGAGCGACACGTGACCTCGTTCGTTTACAGCCGATTGCAGTGGGAACGGTTTCCGGATGGGATGGTTCGGTGGCCGAGCGGGAGCAGGCCGATGCAATGGCGTCAGAACTCTATTGCCGAGCGGAATATCGCTGCGCTCAGATCAACGAGGCGCTCGATCGCATAAGCAAGGGGACGTACGGCATCTGCGTCGTGTGCCACTAGGCCATTCCGTTCGCGCGCCTGGAGTTCGTGCCGGAAACGAAGGCCTGCGTTACCTGCAGTGCGCTGAATCCGTGGCTGGGTGATTGATCCGTTGGTTCACTCAACCGTACGCAGAACTTCCACGGGGTCCACTCGTGTAGCTCGTCTGGCCGGCAAGTAGCTGGCGAGCAGTACCACCGCGAGTAGGAGCACCCCCCCACCCAGGAAGATCCTGGGGTCGCGCGCGCTCGTTTCCCAGAGAAACGCCTCGAGAATGCGGCTGCCTGCCCACGCGCCGGAAAGTCCAATCACTACCCCGACTAGCGCAGTCAAGGTGCTCCTCTTGATGACTAGCCGCAGCACACGTTGCCCTCCGGCACCGAGAGCTATGCGGAGACCCAGCTCGCGCTGTCGCTGCGCTACCGAGTAGGCAACCACACCCCACGTACCCACGGCAGCCAGAAGCACCGTGATGGTCGCAAAAATCAAGAGCAGCCAGAAGATCAAGCCTCTATCCCCGACCGACTGCGTTATGAGTTGGTCCAACGTGGTCACGTTGCTCATTGCCACGGTGGGATCCATCGCACTCAGCTCCTGCTGGATCGATCGGACAACGTCTGTCGGATTGTCCGCCGTCCGCACCAACGCGGTGCTGCCGAAGCGGCGCTCCCGTAACGAGTAGTACGCGACGGGAAACCTCTCCTGGTCGGGACCCGTGTACATGACGTCACCCACAACGCCGACGACCTCGGCCGACTGTCTCCCGGGAAGGGAGAAGAACGTGTCGATCCTCTTGCCGATTGGGTCCTCATCCGGGAAGAACATTGACACAGCCGATTGGCTGAGCACCGCCACCGGCGTGCCTGGGAGCCCATCTGACTGGTCGAATCCTCGACCACGCACAACCGGAATTCCGAGCATTTCGAAGTAGTTGTCCGCCACCGGGACCACGCCGATGCTCGTCGCATCGCGAGACCTGGTGGCGTCCTCTACTCGTATCCCGAGAACGGCCTGAAAACCACTGAGCACTCCCCCGGACGACATGGTCACGGATTCGACCCCCGGCAGCGCCGTCAGGCGTTGCTGCACTCGCTCGTCGAACTGGGCCGACAGCGTGATGTGGGCCCGCCAGACATCGGGATCGCGTGGGTCCATCCGCGGCACCGTCTGAGGGCTGGAGAAATCGAACGAGAGCAACTGCTCCGTGCGGAAACCCTCGGACACGCCAAGCAACCGACCCACTGTGGCGCCCATGAGGCCGACGCCGACCAGCAGTATCAGTGCCAGAGCAACTTGTGCACCCACCAGCAATCCTTGCGGATCGATGCCCGCCTTGCCGCCGCGACGTCTTGTGGCGCCTGCGCCGTCTTTCAAGTGGTCGGTGATGTTGAATGAAGAGAGCCGCAGGGCCGGCACGATGCCGATCAGCAACGCGACGCCGAGCGACAGTAAGACGGCGAACGCGATCACACCCGCATCGAGCCCGAGGCCGCTCGGATTGATGACCTGCATGCCGGTCCCGCTACCCTCCAGAAACTGGGTCGGCCACGCACGGGCGATCATTTGCATCCCCCAGAGTGACAAAACAACCCCAGCAATTCCACCGACCGCCGCAACCGTAAAGCTCTCGAGCAAGAGCCCTCGAACGATGCGCCAGCGTGATGCACCCAGTGCGCGCCTCACGGCTCCTTCCCGAACCCGTCTGCGAGCACGCGTGAACAGGAGGCTAGCTAGATTGGCGCAGGCCACGAGGAGTACCAGGCCGGCCGCCATGGCCAATAGGACCGACGCCGTCTCTGCACCCGAATTGGTCCACACTTCCGAGAACGACCGCAAGCCTGCTCCGTAACTGTCCTGTCTCGGCCATTCTTCTGCAATCGCCTGTCCAACGACCTCTATCTGGCCACCGGCAGCGCCAAGCGTGACTCCGGGACGAAGTCGGCCAACCACCCAGGCCACATGGTTGCCGGCCTGTTCGAGGACGCCCGGCTGTACCACGGCGTAAGCCCCGTGCGGCAGCCAGAGGTCGGCGCCTCCCGCAAAGCCGGAGAACCCAGTTGGCGCAATCCCGACCACCTGGAACGCCTGCCCGTTCAGACGGATCTCACGTCCCACCGCGTCAAATTCGCCACCTAGCCGCAGTTGCCAGAATGCATGCGATACGACCGCGACTCGGTACGGTCCAGTAGGATCTCCTTCTTCTTGCACGAACCCTCTGCCCAAAGCCAGCGGCAGGCCGACTACTCTGAAGTAGTCCGGTGAGACGACCTCGATGTCCAGCTGGCTCGCCGGGCCGAGTCCAGTGAGAGTGACTACCTGCCGGCGGTAAGCGGCGACCGGATCGATCAAACGGTCCGGCCAGTCCACGAATCGCTGGAAATAGGGATAGGCCCAGCGCGAGATCCGTTCGCCGTCGTCACGCGACCTGGTCAGGTCGACGCTCACCAGACGGTCCGCCTCCGGGAAAGGAGGTGGCGTGAGGACGGCAACCTTGAATCCGGCGAACGCGGTGACGGTTGCTCCGATACCGAGCGCCAGAACGATCACGGCGGAAGCTGTGAACGCCGGTGCTTTGCGCAAGCCTCGCAGAGCGAACCGCAGGTCAGAAAGGACGCCGCTCAAGATCCCGTACCCGTCCAACACCGATGGGTCGTCGTTGCGCTGTCTGGGCGAGGAGCTGCGGCCGGTTAGTTCTTCCCACCTCGTCGACAGCCCCGACCGGATCAGACCTCTCATCTCGCGGACTTGAAAGGCGATGAGTCCCCAACGCCTGAGCGTCTTACGGGCGTCGGTCACGCGAGCGCCGAACACCTTCTCTATCTCGGACCCATAATCGGCGCGATGCCTCGGCGGATGGAATAGCAGGGCCGCGCGTAGAAGCGCGATCCAGAAACGAGAGGGGCCCGAGGAAGGATGCGTACTCATGATTCACGTGGCTGAAGCACCTGCTTGGCCTCAGCAATCTCCACTAGCTGCCGCAGTCGCGCCGACTCCGCTGCGAGTACATGCCGTCCCCACGAGGTAAGACGGTACGTGCGCCTCCTGCCGTCCTCGTCACTGGGTCGCTCATGCGCCGGCACGGGTTCGATCAGATCGTCGTCCCGCATTCGGCTGATCGCGTGGT
Organism: Gemmatimonadota bacterium; assembly: GCA_039586365.1. Taxonomy (GTDB): domain Bacteria; phylum Gemmatimonadota; class Gemmatimonadetes; order Gemmatimonadales; family GWC2-71-9. The sequence goes on from JBDHKN010000008.1 coordinate 89,390, forward strand.
ATACGGCACCAGTTTCGATCCGCATGGACCGGTTGGTCCGTTCCTCGACGTCCTTGATGATGCCGTAGCCGTGCCGGTCGCTGTCCGCGAGCGCCAACAGGACGTGGTAGGTCAGTGTGGTGAGTGGCAGCAGCTCGCCTGGATCCCTCATGCCGTACCCGCTTGACCAGTGACTAGGTTGCCGATCTATGAACACAAGCTATATGAATGGTTCATATAGTGCAAGCATTGAGAGGCCTGAGCACCGGACGCAATGGCCCGTGGGCAGAGAGGACCCGGCCTACGCCTATGGGTGGCTGAGTGAGGTCGCATTCTTAAGTGTACGAAGCTGCGAGCCGATAATTGGTGGTGGCCAGCGTCGGGAGGGTCGCCTGAGCGGGTCTGCCGCCTCCCGAGTAGGCTCCCCTTGTCCCGGGCACTTCGGGGCGGGACCTGCACCGTGACCCTCCCGCGTGGCCTGATCTGTTGTCGTACTTTGAGGCCTCACGTGCAAGGCTTTGCAGGACCTCACTGACGTCGAGACTGACACACCGCCCAACCCAGGGAACGGAAACTCACGTCTCTGGAGCTGGGCTGCGTCCGCGATCGAGACTAACCGGCCGCGTGCTTGAACACCGCACCCGAGAAACAAATACGCACACCCTTCCGTAAGATCACCGATTTCGGTACCTCCCCATTGGCCTTATCATGTCCGTGAAGCGCGGGGGGACCACAGCCTAGGTAGTAGAAGGTCAAGCGAACCGTCGAGCAGGAGAATGAAGCATGGTGAAGACCTCTTTTGACCTGTCGGCTGGTCTTGTGACTCACATAGCGGAGGGGGAGTTGTCGCTAGAAGAGATCGAGAGCGAATTCGCGGCCACACTCCTAGACCCCGCCTTTCGGCCTGGCCTGGGAGTCCTTTGGGACTTGCGTGCCGCGAGCCTCGCCAGCCTTTCCACACGCGGAATAGAGACACTGGTGAAATTCAACTACGATCGGAAAGACGCCCGTGGTGGAGGTAGGGCGGCAATCGTGGTTTCGAAGGACCTCGACTACGGCATCGCGCGGGTGTTCCAGGTCTACGGGGAGGACCTCCCATGGGAGACGATGGTGTTCCGGGATTTGGAGGAGGCCAACGCTTGGGTTAGAGGTTCGTAGCCAAAGATTCGCGCGGTGCGCTAGAGCACCGCACTTACACCGACGAATGTCCCAAAGCCGAACGACGTATTCCACTATTCCATAGAGAATCCTCAGGGCCACGTATCTGGGATGTCCCAACATGCCGCGATCGCCGTGCAGATGGGACAAGGCCCACTCCAGGGGCGGCGAATCTCTTTCCAACGAATGTCCCA
>JBDHKN010000067.1:0-25662 GCA_039586365.1 Gemmatimonadota bacterium
AGAAGCCAGAGGAGGCCAGTGCCACCGAGGAGATGATTCGTAAGCAGGCGTATCACATTTGGGAACGAGAAGGACACCCATCTGACCGCGCAATGGACCACTGGTTAGAGGCAGAGAAGAAGGCGGGCGCCAGGCAAAGCCCGCAGCCCGCGGGCGCAACACGCGGCGCCAAGCGTAGCAAGTCGACCGTACGCGCCAAGAGCACGACCAAAACCACACGCCAGACGGCCGCTGCCAAGAAAAAGGCCGCGAAGAAAACGGCCAAGAAACCCACAAGGCGCACTAAGAAGAGCTAGATTGCATCCTCGGGACAGCCTCTGGTACGCCGCAACCAGTAATGTGCCGCCGCTAGAGCACGACGGCGGTTGAGGCTGAGATTCGCGCTAGACCTTGCCCTTGCGCCAAGTGTCGTAGGGCCCGTGCCTTCCCCCGACAATGACGCCCACTACGCCGATGGAGGCCAAAACAGCGCCAAACAGGATGGCGCCCTTCATGATCGTGATGAGCCCACCAAACCGGCCGATGACACCGATTACCTGCAGTATCAGAGCCACAATCACGACGGCCGTACCCACCATCATAGTCCGGATCCACTTGAGCCGACCGAAGTATTTCGACAGCGGGAACTCACACTCCGGGCAGATTTCACCACGGGGCTCGAGCCAGAGGAACGACCAGCGCTTGTTGTCGCCCTCCGGCGCGGTCGTCGCCGCCCCCCCCAAAGTCAGACTCTCCGGCTCCACCAACATGCCACATTTCGGGCACTTCACGGCCGACCACATCGTGCTGATTCGTTGGGTCATCCGAGCCATGGCTTCCTCCCGCGGTAGGTTCTCCGATTCAGGCCCACCTAGTGCCCTCGCACTCGAATGTAGGCATGCGGCAGGCAGTCGCCTTCAAGGTCGTATCAGTCAGTGAGTGAAACGACCCGTTCCTATGCCACCAACCGGCGCTGCATCATCTAATAGGGTGCCCCATCACACGACAGTCAAGCATTTCACCCCCTAGGCGCGGCATCAACCGTCACTGCTACGTGGGGTGTCGTGCGTCGGTCTCCTCAGACGCCCTGTAACCGTCGCCCATTGCTGAACAGCCCCAGCTGCTGAATACATAGATTAAGAGAAACGCCGTCTCATCGGACCGATAAAGCACCCACAACCGGAACCTGGCTGACCGCAACTACAGACCGTAGCTTACTGTGCCCCCAGCCGAGGACGTCACCGTGGCCAACTTCTCGGCCGCTCACGAGCACCGTAACCCGCAGCGTTGGCTGCGCCTAGCGTGACCGGTACGAGCACCAAGAAGAAGCGTTTCGGCTTGCCGACTCTGATCGGGATAGTCGTGACTCTTCCGATCCTGTGGTGGTCTCTGCGTGACATCCACTTCGCCGAAGTGCTCGAGTACTTTCGAGCATCAAGAAAAGTGCCGCTCCTCGCTGCAATGGCAGCGGTCGGACTGGCCCTACCCGCACGGGCTGCCCGGTGGCGAGTTCTCCTGAGGAACGAGAATCCGAACCTGCCGCTCGTCCCTTTGTATCACGCTACTGCGGCTGGGTTTGCCATCAACAACTTGCTGCCAGCGCGCGCCGGTGAGATTGCCCGGGCCTATGCAGCGCAACGGCTGACTGGCGTGCGGTTTTCGGCGGCGCTCACGACCATCCTCCTCTCAAGGGTCCTGGACGGCGTGACCCTGTTTGTGATCTTGGCCGTCGCGACTTTCCTGGGAGCGTTTGATCCCGACTTCGCAATCGGCGGGGTTACGGTGGGGCGAATCATGCTGGTGGCCACCGTCGTTTTTGCAGCGTTCTTCGCCATCGCGCTGCTAGCAGCCAGGCTCCCGCACGTGGTGCTGGGCTGGGCCGCAAGAGCCAGCCGGGCTGTGCTACCGGGCAAATGGGCCGATCGAGTAGTGCAGAGTCTGGGGGGAATCGTCTACTCCCTGGCGGTGGTAAGCACCTTGCGCGTGTTGGCATTGGTGCTGGCATGGTCAGCCGTGATCTGGTGCATCAATGGGCTTTCAATTCTCCTTGGCTTCGTGGCCTTCGATCTAGACGTCCCTTGGCACGGGGCTTTCGTGCTACAGTCCTTGGTGAATTTCGGTCTGGCGATTCCCTCCACGCCAGGCTTTGTCGGCGTATTCGAGGCACTGACCCGTGCAACCCTCACCCTCTACGGCGTCGAAGCTGCTGCTGCTATTTCTTTCGCAGTCGCGTACCATTTCTGCGCCTACGCGCCAATCACCTTGTTGGGACTGTGGTCCCTTGTGCGCGCTCGGATACGGATGAGTGAGGTACAGGAAGAGGTACACGAACGGGTGAGTGTCGTTGTCGAACGCCTTACTGGGACCTTTCAACGTATCGAATGAGCAGCGCCGTACCGGGGTAACGCCGACAGACCAGACGCAGCCAACAATCCGCCAGCGCAGTGGAGGGGGCCGCCACTGGAGGCGGGCGTCGACGTTCACCTGCGCCCTGACCTCCAGTAAGGCCGGCAACGCCCGGCCGCTCAGTCACCTGTGCAGCCGCAGGAGAGTAAGCCAGCTAAGACAACAAGCGGCCGCCAACAGCCAAGTACCTGCTAATCTCCGCCCTGCCGATTGAGCTGGAGGTCGTCTCGCCACCTCGCAACACGGCGCTGCAGCAGCACCAAGCGCGCCCGTAATTCACCAGTGGGACCCTTGAGCACCGAAGCGATCTCGCGGTGAATCTGGGACAGCCACCGGTCTACCTCGCGGCGCGTGACTCTGCCGGGCTGTCGCGAACTCATCATGACCGCACCCTAACCGAATATAAGCCGAAAATCAATACCCAAGCATCGGCCTTGCCAAGGTCTCTGCGATGGGGATCCCCGGATGACCGCTACCGGTTCGCGACAGCTTGGAGGTCAGTGGGTACGCTTGTCGGCCGGGGGACAACACCGCAAATTCAGGTTACTTACCGTCTCAAAGGATGACAATCGTGACCCCGCCGCAGCAGCTGATAGCCCTCACACCGACCCAGCTCACCGAAGTCTGTGTTCAGTTCGCGTCAGAAATGGGCTGGATCGGCCGTCCTGGCGGTACCGAGTGGTACGTACGGATGAAGCGGCACGGTGATCCCGAGGCTTTCTATCTCTCAATGAGCGCTGCAACCAAGGCTGCGGTACGCCGAGCCGCGGTGGGCAATAACACCGAGATCGATTCGCTACGTGAATTCCGAGCTGCTTGGGAGGCGGCTAACGGCTGAGTCAGCTCAGTGCGCGATGCCGGTGGGAATGCTTGTGAGGCCGGGCCCCCTGCCCCCTGGCCCGGCCTTCCGCACATCCTGGAGTGTGGCAAGCTCTCACAGCTAACGCAGTGTGCCCGGCTCGAGCCCCGGATCTTCCCTAATAGTCACAGTACCCGAATAGTCTGTTCCATCCACCGTAAGGCTGAAGCGGTATGTGCCCGGCTCCGCCAGCATGCCCTGTACACCACCACCGCCCTGGAAACCGCTCGGGACCTGACCGCCGAACTGTTCCCGCGCCCGCGCCACGCGTTCCCGCTGTTCCCGGAGCTGCTCTTCCGTGGGATCAAACCGCATATTCCAAAAGTAACGGTTGATGCCGCTTTCGCCCGTTAACTCCGTCTTGAATACGTGTTCGCCCGTCATGTCACTGATTCTCAGCGAGACCTTGTCGGCTGGCGGGGACTTCAGGTGAAAGTCGATGGTGGCGCTGTTCTCCAACTCTCGCGGTGAATTGCCCGGAGGCACCTGCTCGATCGTGGGAGGGTTGCGACCCATGAACAGCTTGTGCCCCCGTGTCGCTCCGCGACTGATGCCCTTCCACTGAGTAGCGACACGGTTCCGGAACAGGTGCACGTCCGCTGCCAGCACGTCATCCGTCAATTGTTGCAACGGAGTGACGTCATCGAGAATCCAAACGCTTCTCCCGTGTGTTGCAGCGATTAGATCCCCGTCGCGTGGATGGATGATCACGTCGTGCACGGCGACCGTTGGCAGGCCATTCATCAGACGGTCCCAACGCCGGCCTCCGTTCACTGAGGCGTACATCGCAAACTCGGTCCCGACGAACAGCAGCTTCGGATTCCTCAAGTCTTCCCGCAGGACGTAGACCGGTTGGTTGCCCGGCAGATTCGAGCTGATGCTCGTCCAATTGCTGCCATAGTCAGTGGTTCTATAAACCCACGGTCTGAAGTCGTCACTCCGATGACCATCAAACGCCACGTACGCAGTCCCAGCATCGAAATGAGATGCTTCCACTCGGCTCACCCATAACCTTGCCGGTACTTCCGGCAAGTTGCGCCTGACGTCGACCCACGTCTTGCCTCCGTCGCGTGTCAGCTGAACGTTGCCGTCATCCGTACCCACCCATATCAACCCGGGTACCAGAGGCGACTCGGCTATGGTGATGATCGTAGCATGAGTTTCGGCACTTGTGACATCCCGCGTGAGGCCACCACTCTCGGGATCCGTCAAGACGGGATCGTTGGTCGACAGATCGGGACTAATGATCCTCCAGGTGTCGCCCCGGTCGGTACTCTGAAACAGGTGATTGCCCCCGAACAGCAGGGTGTTGGAGTTGTGTGGTGACAGTCTGAGCGGTGAGCTCCAATTGAATCGGAAGTAGTCGCGCAGTAGTCGGCTCCCAGTATCGGGATGTTGGGGCGCATATTCTGGGAGATTCAGGATGTTAGATGGGTTGGGCGTAATGCTCTTGCCATCCTGCCGGAAAACAGCATCGAACCGTCTGATGTTGCCACCCTGGCTCTCTGTGTACACTGTCCTCCAATCATTCGGATCGGCGGTAGTGTGGAAGCCGTCACCCGAATGAAACTTGAACCAGTGGTCATTCAGGATGCCGTTCCAATCCCGGCTGTTGCTAGTTCCACCCCAGTTGCCGTTGTCTTGCAGCCCACCGTACACGTAGTAGGGATCGCGATTGTCAGCCGTCACGGCATAGAACTGACCAATGTCCATGTTGTCGAACATGTTGAACGTGATGCCGTGATCGAATGTGATGTACGAGCCCTTGTCATTCCCCACATAGAAGACATCGGGCCGATTGGGATCAATCCACAATGCGTGGAAGTCGCCCGAGATCCCTTGCATGGTTCGGCTGAACGTCTTTCCACCATCCTCGGAGACGTTGGCGCTCCCGGCGAGGATATAGACGTTCTGGTCGTCCTGCGGATTGATGTATATGTGGCTGTAGTAGAATGGCCGGTTGTTGTAGCGATTTACATACTGCCAGCTCTCCCCTCCGTCCTCCGAGCGGTAAATCCCGGTGCCAAGTTTAGACATGTCGTCGTAATCGGGGTTGAGTGCGCCGTCAACTCGACGCTGCGGCTGGAAACCGTGTTCCACGATGGCCATAACGACACGCGGATCTCCGCGATAGATCGCAATACCGATCTTGCCGGTCTCACCTTCAGGGAGCCCGTTCGTCAGCTTGGTCCACGTCTCACCACCGTCCGTCGACTTGAAGATCCCACCGTTGGGCCCACCGCTATCGAACCGATACGGACGTCGCAAACGCTCCCAAAACGCCACATACAGCACGTTCGGATCCCTCGGATCCATCTTCACGTCAGTGGCGCCGGTACGACCATCGTCCGGGAGCCCGTTCGTGAGCTTGCTCCAAGTCTGACCTCCGTCGGTCGTCTTGAACAAACCCCGCTCGCCGGTGTGTCCCCACAGATGGCCCTGTGCTGCCACGTACACGGTATTCGGATCACTGGGGTGCGTCAGGACTTCTCCAATGTGGTGTGTGTCCTGAAGCCCCACGTTGACGAAGGTCTCACCGCCGTCGGTCGATTTGTAGACACCATCTCCCCACCCAACACTATTGCGCGTACACGACTCGCCTGTCCCGATCCAGATGATACTGGGATCGGGCTGAAATACCGCGATGTCCCCTATGTTGGCCGTACCATACTCGGTGAAGATCGCTTCCCAGGTCGTCCCGGCATTGGTGGACTTCCAGACTCCACCGGAGGCCGCACCGACCAAAACGTGGGCGAAGTTGCTCTCAACGGCCTCTATGTCGGTCACTCTGCCGGCCATGTTGGCTGGACCGATGTTCCGCCATTGCAGGTCCTTGAACAGCGCTTCCTGCGATACTTCTTGTGCTGCTACGGCTGGAGCAGCAAGGAAGGAAGAAATCAGCAGGACGGCCACTGGCAGAGTCCGACGAATAGACGCGATGGTCATGAGAGGCTCCTCACAGAACGAACTGGAAGCAGGTGCAGCCCGGAGTGCCCTTGCACTAATACGGTGGGCGGTGTAGTCGTTTCGAATGGGCACCCTGAAACACCAGTACACTCCACCCACGCCCACCCGGACGAAGCTACGCCGGAAGCAGACCGTTGGCCAGATCGCAGTCAACGGACCCGCGCTCGCCAGCCTGTCATCTCGGACTCGCAGGGTCCCGTGCTGCTGAGTACCGGACCGTGGAATCGCCGACGGCGTGACCCAGCACCGGGGGCTTCGGCGTGAATCACCAACCTATGTACTTGTACGCTATTCGGACTAGTCCGTAGGCCTCCACCATTGTGGGCGAAGTGAACTCAATAGTATAACCGTCCACCCGGGTCACTCCCGGAACAGCCTGGAGTATGTCGGCGCGAGTCGTACTGGCGAATCGTATCCTGACAGCGACGGGCTCCGTTACCTCCATGGGGCGGGCCTGATCGAGTCTGGCCAAAGCTTCCAGCGTGGCCTGGCGCAGGCGACGGTGCACCACCTCGGGATGATACAGGCGAGCGACGGAGGATCCCACCGCCACCTTGGTCACCACTGTCCTGGCATCGTACAACTCCCGCGACTGAGCCGCGAAAGCCGAATCCCCACTGGCGAGAGCTACCGGCACTCCATAGGCGCCGGCGAAATACGCGTTCAACCCGCCTTCACCAACCTCGACACCGTTGATCCACAGACCCTTGATGGCTCCCGATCCGGTGTGAGCGATGAAGCCGTTCTCCGTACCCGCCCGGGCGTGATATCCGAGAAAGAAGACAGCGTCAAAGGACTCATCGAGTCCCTGCACCATACCCAAGGGTTTGATGTTGCCCTGAATATACTGAACCCTCTCGTCGAGCCGGGTATGAATCAGGTTCTGCATGTCGCCGTGTGAGTCGTTGATGAGGATCTCAGCGGGTCCGTGTTCGAAGACCGCGGAGACCACAGCGGTGACGTCGGCCGTCATGAGATCTCGACCAACGGAATAGTCCTTCCCAGAACCGCTGGTCATTTGGGGAGTGCCTATCCCACTGATCCCCTCCATGTCCACTGAGATGTAGATCTTGAGCCGGCCAGTTTGAACCTGTGCGGCCAGAGTCCCTGGCAAATTCCAGAGCCCCAGCAGGACGATGATCGAAACCGACTTGACCCAGTAGCTGGACATTCCTGATGCTCCTTTCATCACTGGGAGGGGCCCGTCTGACGGTCGCTCTGAAACGACCCCGAGTTAGTCGACCAACACCAAGTTACTCCTCGCTGCGTGCCTGAGCGAGACGCAATGACTGCTACTACCGCGGGGAGGTGTTCGACCTCCGTCGGGCTCATTCGAGCCAGACCGGCACGATCGGCTCTCCCACCTCACGGAACGACCAGCTAGTTTGCCGGTACAACAGCCAAGGATAGGCGGGAAACCGATATTCTCGCACAGGTCTTGCATCTCCTGTATTTGATCTCTCACTAACACCGGAAACCAGATTGTGATTCAGAAGACGATTCGCCGAACGTTGTTGGCCGTGTACCTACTGCTCGTGATGGTGTCCACCTTGGCGCCCCTGTCGGGTGACATGTACCGCCCCTTTGCCGGATTCGACAAGTTGGTGCACTTCGGACTATTTGCCGGTGTGGCGTACCTCCTATACTGGAATCTCAATTCGGTGCGGCGACCCAACCCCTGGATATCAGTGTCATTCGCCACCGGATTGGCGGGGGCTATAGAGTTGGTTCAATCGGTGCTGACTTACAGGAGTGGAGATCTCTGGGACTTCGTCGCGGGTGGTTTAGGAGCGGTTGCAGGGGCCACACTGGCGTTGGGTGCCGCCTCCCTGGGACACCGGATTCCGGGATAACCAGATACCCTACGGGTGTGTGAGGGCGATCGTCGTGACCTAGCCGGCCTGCGTACCCCAGTTCCGCATCATCCTCACCGCAACCACCTCACCACGGGCCACCTCCTCACCTTTCGCAGACAGTAAGATTGCGACTGTAACCTTGCGACCTTCGATGCTCACGACTGTTCCCCTCAACTCCAGCAGCGCGTCTATGGGGGTGGGACGCAAGTAGCGGACCTGCAACGACGCCGTTACGAAGCGAGGCCAGGGCTCAGCTTCCGTCTCTCGCCCCTCTGCCCGATAGGCAGCAGCTGCAGCCGTACCTGTCCCGTGACAGTCAATGAGTGACGCAATCAGACCGCCATAGACGTAACCGGGAATGGCGGTATGATAAGGTCGCGGCTCAAACCGGCACACCGACTGGTCACCCTCCCAGTAGCTGCGGATGTGTAGCCCGTGTTCGTTGAGTGTGCCACACCCATAGCAGTGGCTGGTCTCTGCATCATAGTGGTCTTGGAAGCTGGGTATGGCCATTCAGTACACCTCCAGGTCACGTCCTGAAACAACCCGACCGTCGTAGCCAGCGAGGATTTCTGTGAGAAGATCCTGGTCGGACTCACCCCAGTACAGTTGGTGGTACAACACGAGCAGTCCGGGCCTGGCACGCGACGCGAGTTCGGCCAGTTGGATAGAAGACGTGTGAGAGCCAGCGTGGTAGCGCTGCCAAACCGAGTCCCTTCCCTCGAAACCGGCCTGGGAGTAGACCTCGTGGACGAGGACGTCGCATCTCGAGCAGTTCAGCACGATCGACTCACTCGGGACCGCATCACCCGAAATCACTACGACCCTATCGGATGATTCGAACTTGAAGCCGAACGAATGTTCCCACGCTCCATGCCCCACCGAGAACGCGGTGACTCGAACGTTATCGTCCTCATAGATCGGGCCCGGTCCAATCTCGTGCGTATTCACCCTGTAACCGTGCGGGTTGGCCGGTTCCAGACCGTCCAACCGAATTCGGATATCCTCCTCAAAGGCCGCGTGAATGTGCTCGACCATCCGCGCTGTTCCCGAAGGTCCGTACAGCTCTAGCGGTTGATCTCGACCCAGGACCCAGGGAGTGAAGATCAAGTCCGGTAGACCTAGTGTGTGATCGGTGTGTAGGTGAGTGATAAACAGATGTCGCAGGTTGGCGACGCGGAGAGGATCCACTCCATTGCTGTGCGCGGCAGCCGCGCGCCGGACAATGCCTGGTCCGGCATCCACCAGATAAGGCTTACCGTTCACGATGACGGCCACGGCCGGACCCGATCTATCGGGCTCCGCGTTCGGCGTGCCGGTCCCCAGCAGTACCACGTGTGTTCCGATCGAATAGTCGACGGTTTGCTCATCCCCATCACACAGTGACACACCGCATCCAACCAATAGGGCTAGGATCACGAGGCTGGCGGGCCTAGTCATTATCTCGCTTCCGGAAGAAGCTCTCTACCGCATGTTTGAAGTCGGGCGTGGAGCGCGCCACTGCGTTGACTCTAGCCCCCAGCGCTACTGCATCCTCGAAGCTGCGTCCTTCGATCTCGTACAGCTGCCGCTTGATCAACGCCACGGCGGAAGCGCTGGATGCAGCGAGTTCCCGCAAAATCTCGCGCACTTGCTCATCGTAATCTCCAGCAGACAGCACACGCGATACGAGACCCGCGCTGAAAGCCTCCGAAGCGGACAATATGTGTCCAGTGCCAACCAGATCGAATGCAGCCTTTTCACCAACGGTCCGGCGCAACATCGCCAGCACCATCGCGGGTACGAAACCACGTTTCACCTCCGGATAGCCGAAGGCCGATTCCTCATGCGCCAACACGAGGTCACAGGCACTCGCCAAGCCACAACCACCTGCAAACGCCCTTCCGGTCACTACTGCTACGACTGCCTTGGGGAGCTGACGCATCTTGATGAAGACATCCCCCAAGCGCTGAGCGCTCGCTGCATTGTCTGCGGCAGACTGCCCCACCGACTCGAGTAGTTCGGCCAGGTCCGCTCCGGCACAGAAGTCCTTCCCTGCACCCCGCAACGCGACCACCCTGACCTGTGCCTCCATTGCAGCTCGGTCCAGTTCCTCATGAAGCCGGTTTACCGTAGCGGAATCCAGCGCATTCCGCTTGTCTGGTCGGTTGAGCATGAGGGTCAATACGCCCTCTTCGAGGTCGGCCAGTACACGGTCACTCGACATGAACGCCTCGCGGGACCCGTATTTCCATGCGCAGTAGCGCAGTGGAGAACACTTTCCCTTGAGCATCGGTCTTCAGTGACAGCGTGCCACCCTTACCCAGCGCCCCGTGTAGCAGGAAATTCAATGCTCTGAGGTTGGGGAGTTCATAGCGCTCTACTGACCCTTTGATGACCCCTCGGAAATGTCTCGCCACTCGCTCAGCGGTAACCTCCCTTTCCAGGATCGGGTAGTACTCGGGCTTGAGCGCGATCAGGCCGACGTTCGCCGTGTCTCCCTTGTCACCACTTCGGGCGTGTGCGATTTCGCGCAGCTGCACCTTCCGTCGGGAGGCACGGCCTCTTCTCTTCGTGGCACCCTTGTTCGATTTCTTACGCCCTCTAACAGCGAAGCTCATGGCAGCACACTTCCGCGACTGACGTTGTCTGGCAAGCCACACTTCTGTCGGCTAGGCCTTCATCATCTGAACTCTTGCCTGAACCTCCCGCTTCGGGATCAGCGCCGGCCAATAGGCAACTATCTCCTCGACCTTTGGCCTACCCCCAGCGAAGCCGGTAACGCTGGGCGGCCCGTTCAGTATCAGCGGAGCAATCTCGCGCGTGAACCTCTCAACCGGTCGTCGCTCCTTGGCACGCACCCCGACTCGCAGCTGCACCTCTGGAATGTCCGGGTTCGGTGGCCCAGCGAGCCGACCGTGCGTGGCATCCACACCGACCAACTCCGTGAGGAGTTGGTCGAATTTCAGATCCAAACGACGCAAGCGTTCGCGGAGAATTTTGTCCGCCTTTTTCGCTTTCTTGAGGGCATCGGGCCAGGCGTACACCAACGTCCCGATCGCTTTGTATCCCCACGAGTGCGCGATTGAAACTTTGAGGAAGTCGGTGGGAGGCCCGCCGGTAACGCTGCTCACGCTCACGCGATCCTTACCTGATTGCCGCAACCTTATGCTGGTGAAGTCTGCAACGCAATCTGGTGTAATGTAGCTGGTGGGATCGCCCATCTCGTACAGCAGTTGCTCCGTAACGCTGGCCACACTGACCCGTCCACCGGTACCGGGGTGCTTGGTCACCACGAAGCCTCCGTGCGCCGATGCTTCGATGATCGGGTATCCGGGGTCCGCCAAGTTGGGAATCCGTTCCCAATCGACCATGCAATTGCCACCGGAGCACTGGGCACCGCACTCTATGATGTGCCCCGCTACAGTTCCGGCAGCCAATTTGGACCAGTCACTCCAATCCCAGCCAAAATGGTGAATCATCGGAGCCAGTGTGAGGGCCGTATCGGTCACCCTCCCAGTGATCACGATGTCCGCCCCACGATTCAAGGCTTCCACGATGGGCCTGGCACCAACGTAGGCATTCGCACTCTGGACCGACTCGCGGACGGTGGTGAGCGGTTCACCGGTGTCCAAGTTGGCGAACTCATGGCCGGCTGCAAGCAACTCGTCGAGCCGATCCATCATGTCGTCGCCGTTGACCACGGCAATACACAACTTGCCAGCCAGCCCCTCCTCCCGCGCACAATCGATTACCGCATCAGCACAAGCCAACGGATTCACCCCACCTGCGTTCGCGGTAACGCGGACACGCCGCTGGACGAGTTCGGGCATGAGGTCGTGCATGAGCGGAACGAAATCCTTCGCGTAGCCAAGAGCGGGATCGCGTGAGCGCTGTTTCTGCATGATGGACATCGTGACCTCCGCGAGGTAGTCCATCATTAGGTAGTCTATTGGCCCACCCTCCAACTGGCGCCGCGGCGCATCGAGCCAATCTCCCCAGAACCCCTGGCCTGCAGCAATTCGAATAGCGTCAGTCACATTGAAGGTCCTAGCTGTGGCCCATTAATGGAAGAACCGTGTTCTCCTTTCGGACGACGCCACGTCGCAGTGCCCTGGGTCCGGACTCGGGCCGGGCCGTAACCTCGACCAGAACTTCGAATCCACTTGGCACACTGAATTCGACCGGTACCGGAGAAAATCGGAACGTCTCGTCATCGCCCCACCCGATCCGTCGTTCTGCACCGCTTGAGTCAGTCGCCGTCGCTAGCTCCAACGACTCTCCCAACATGAAACTGACTCTCAGATCGCCGGCCCAACTCGTTGCTGGATCGGCGTGAGCGTAGGCTGGGAAGAGCTCGACTAGGAGATCCCCGTCATAGCCAAGCGAATCCAACCCGATCGATTGTCGTGCGAAGGCGTAGTCTATAGGCCCGTCAGCGAGTTTGGCCCCGGTCGAGTCGAAGACGGTGACACCAAAATCGGTGACCAGGTTCCAATATGCCTTGGGCACCGATACATCCAATACCAGTCGTTCGGCCCAGTCGGGTTGTGTCACCCGGATGATATGAGGATCTGATCCACTCCCACCGACACGCTGTACCATCGTGGCTCCAACTACGGCTGCTGACACTGTGGCAGTCGTCGCGGCACCAGTGTTCCTTACGGTAGCAGCGGGTCCATCCCCGACGCTGGTCACGTAGAGTTGCGGCAAAGCTGCGGCGAGCCTGTACGACACGCCATCAGCTGGTGGAGCAGTAACCACGGCCTCATATACTCCTGGGATCAGATCCTCAGCTGATACACTCAGGTTCACCGTCGCAGGTTCATCACCTCCAGCCGACACGTTGCTTCGGTCGCGGTTCGGTTGGCCGCTTGGCTCGAAGAGGTGTAAGGTCGTTCCATTGGTGGGGGCTGTGACGAACAACCTGACCTCGAGACCGCCCACGCCCTCCGGAACAGTGAAGAAGTATCGGTCAGTGCCACCGGCCGACAGCTCGCTCTCCGTCTCAAACGGCGTCGCAAGTGAACGCGGCACCACAACCGTGTTTACGAGACCGAAAGACGGACCGGCCATCGTGTCGGTGGCTGGTACAGCCCACACCGTCCCAACGTAGACACCCGGCTGAGAGAACGTTGCGGCATCGTATGTGAGCGTAATCGTATCTGGCTCGCCAGCCGGCTCCAAGATTGGCGGAGCGCGCAGCCAATCGGTATCGGAATGCAGTACGAAACGGGCGGCGGGTTGCCCGCCGACCGAGTTGACCACGAACCGCTGTATGGTGTCAGCGGAGGACGCGAGGCCAAGTCTCCGGTAGGCGCCGGTGAAGGTCGATTGCGACCCGTCATCGGAGAGCGCACGAACTGAGTAGACTCCCGCCTGATGCGAAGCCATCAACCAGCGATAAGCGGCCTCGACGTTGGGCACTCCGGCCCCTACATCGAGTACAGTCGCACCCGCCGGTCGCCCAGCAGTGTTCATCAATGCGCGGGTGAGATCGACTGAACGCGCTCGCCGACCTCTCTCAGCCAGCGCCGACTGCAGCAGCGCGGCGGCGCCTGCAACTTGCGGGGCGGCAAAGCTAGTTCCGGGTTGGATCTCTTCACCAGTATTCCACCGTGGCACGTTGGAGAAAGCGATACCTGGAGCACAGACGTCCGGTTTTGTCACTTCACCACCACGGGCGCTCCACCACGCAATCACGTCGGGCGCCAACTCCTCACCCGGCCGTGGTAGCTTTGCGTACACCCCCGGGAGCAGCGCGCAAACCGACAGGGCACGCTCGGAAGAGCCCGGAAAGCCCGCAGTCGACAAGCCCGGTCCGTCGTTCCCGGCTGAGATCACGTAGAGGACCTCTGGATGCTTGAGTGCAAACTCATCCACCAGCGAATCGATCGCAGCAGCCCCTTCATACTCGTTGCCAACACCAAAACTCAGGTTGAGCACCAGAGGCAAACTGCGTTGCTGGGCGTAATCCGCGGCATAGTTCATTGCCCGTAGGATACTTCCCGTCACAGTGATGCCGCCGCGCGCGTTGTTGGCGATCTTGAGCCCGAGAATCTGGGCGCCGGGTGCGACTCCGTCGAAGCCGGCCACATCAAACATGTTGTGGCCCGCAGCAATCCCAGCCACGTGCGTCCCGTGGCTCGAATTGTCAAAATAGAGATCGAGGACCGGCCTCCTTCTCTCTTCGGTGAGATTGACGGCAAGGGTCATGGGCCCGGTCACCGCTGAGCCCGGCCCACTTCGGAAGACAAACGTCTCGCGGCCGACGGCGTAGTCCCTAACCGGATTCTCATTCGCAAACGAGGCATCGCCGTCGCTGTCTGTAACCACGAACCAGCCACTGCTCGACTTGGCCACTACCAGGGGGAAGGTATCGGTGTTTGTGCCGTTCCCGTTCACGTCCGCTGCGCGTCCTCTACCCAATGGCAGTTCCCTGAACACGCCGACGTAGTACGGACCGCGCGACAACCTGGCAACGCGTCCGAAACCGCTCAGCAAACGGCCCCCGATAGCCAGCGTATCCGATGACGGCTGACTGATTTGCTCCAGGGGAACACGACCTTCGCCGGAGAAATCTCTCAAGTCGAGGATCTTGGCCTGGCCAATGCTGGTCTCGGCAAGTCCGGGCACTCCGGCGTCCACACCACTGTCGAGGATTCCAATAACAACACCACGTCCGTCATATGTTGGGTGGTTCAAGCGAAATGTGTCCACCCCCAAGCTGCTGAGCGGCAATAGCCCAGCCAGCATAGCGCTGCGAGGCGGGAGGATAGGCTCTTTGACGGGTATTGCGGTGGCGGACGGGGCTACAGGCAGGATTGGCACCATCTCATTGGATGGTTCCACCGCCGGTGATACATCGCTACCCAAGGACCTGCCTACGCATGCCGCCCCCACGATCACTGCGGTGACAACTGCGGCCCACTTCGGTTTCTGAATGGCGCGACTCATGTCGATAGGGTTAAGTCCAACAGGGGAAGGACAAGCAGTCCGATGCGCGGCCCGCCGTAGTTATTGGTCACACGCAGTGCAAAGGACACGATTGCCCTTGTATCCTCAGGTGTCAGGATCATGTCAACGTGACCCATGGCCCCAGCGTGTATCGCATGTACGATCCCACCGGTGCGGGGCAGTTCTCCGGATGTGCCCTTGATCAGACCGCGGCGGTTCGCGATGGCGGCGACTGGATACCCGTCACGCTGGCTTGCTCTCGAACCACTCTGTTATGTAATCGACAATATCCTGCGTTGACGTGCCTGGCCCGAACAACCTCGCTATTCCTTCAGTCTCGAGCCTCGCGATGTCATCCTGCGGAATGATGCCGCCCCCGATCACCAAGACGTCGTCCCGTCCTTGCTCGCGGAGCAACTGCTTGATCCGAGGGAACAGTGTTAGGTGAGCGCCAGAGAGGATTGATAGACCGACCACGTCCACATCCTCCTGCACCGCCGCAGTGACTATCATCTCCGGGGTCTGGTGCAGTCCAGTATAAACCACTTCCATTCCCGCATCCCGTAAACCTGCGGCGACGACTTTTGCACCCCGATCGTGACCGTCAAGCCCCGGCTTGCCGACCAGGACTCGAATTGGTCTTGAGCTCAGACTGGGCACGCTTTCCCCTCGGTCCCTCACCATGGTGTCGGGAAGCTAGCCATCTGCATCACCTCAGACAACCGCTACGCCGATGACGCGGGGAACCGCAACAAGGCGGCGAGGCCCTCCACACTAGACTGAGCGTCCTGATCCTCTATCACATCGACATGGCCGCCCTGGCGCAGAGTTTCCTCAATGGCTTCATCGACCACGTCGGGCAGACTGCCGGCGGGACCTTCCTGCTCGCACTCGTCAGCTCTCGTAGTCAGCCGGCCGCTCGACTGACAACGGAATCCCTCCAGGGTTACGGTAGGATCTACGAGCAGCGTGCGGACTTGTCCCTTGGAGAGAGCAAGGAGTGTGGTTTCTATTCCATTCACAGCCCAACCCGTACCCAAACCCTCCTTCAACTCACGAATGTGTTCGGTCTCCCAACTTCGCTCTGACTGTTGCCTCACTGCCAGTACCTGATCCATTACCTCCGCTGCAGTGGCGGTCTTGGGATTGATCTTCGCAGTTCCAAGTATCCCCTTCCGAAGGTACGGATGCAGATGCGGCATCACAGCGTTCGCCACCGCACCACTCCCCGCGAGTACGATTCCTCGCATGTTCTCGACCCGATATAGTTCGAACAGGCGGTCAGCGATGTCAGCGAAGTGGCGTTCCTTCTCTGCCTCTATCCTGCGGTGGTAGTTGTGCTCACCGGCACTACCGGTATTAGATCCGGACCCCGGAACCGAACGTGGTCCGTGGAATCTCCCAGCTCTCGTCGTCTCTCCGGGAATGCGTCCAGACAGTTCCTCAATGCCAAAGGCAGTAACTCGGAAGAACCGGGCACTAGTGCGGTCGTATGCAGCGCAAAACACCAATCCAAACTCATCGTGCAAGGCTGCCAGTTCGCGCACGAGGGGTGATCTGTCAATCACCAATCTCGATCGGAACACCGCGGGAAGTGGGATAACCTCAAACAAATTGAGAGGTTCACAAGCAAACAGTGCGATCCCCCTCCCTGTCGACAAGTTCACGGGATCCTCCAGGTAGTCCCGGATCCGTTCCAGATCTCGCGCTACGACCTCACGTTCGGCGCGCGAAACGTCCTGTTGCTCCAACCATGCCATACGCCCCTTAATCCGGTTCTTCAGTTTGATCAGGTACTTCCCCCGGGACCTATCGCGCGGCTCGAGCTTCAGATAACACGAAACAACCCAGTGTTCCGTCGTTCCCACATTCGCAAAGCGTTCCATCACCGATCCAAGAGTGGGGGGACGTGACCGTTCCGCAGTTGCTGTCATACCTGACTCTCCAGTGTCAGACCATTGGTCTAGAAGAAGACGGGTTCGCGGTATGCACCATATACCTGCTCAAGCGCATGCCTAATCTCGAACAAAGTACAATAGCTTCGAGCGCAATCGAGCATCGGGGGTATGAGATTCTCATCACGTTCCGCGGACTCACGCAGCGTTCGAAGGCAATGATCCACTTGATCGTTGTCACGGCGTGCTCTCAACGCAGCCAGTCGCTGACGCTGTATCACGCCGGCCTCTTCACTGACCTTGAGGATCTCGAGTTCCTCCTGATCTTCCTCGATGAATTCGTTGACTCCTACGATCATGCGCCGACGTTGTTCGACTTCATGCTGGAATCTGAGAGCACTCTGCGCGATCTTCTGCTGGAACCAACCGCTCTCGACACCCTTCACCACACCACCAACCTGTCCGATCGCGGCAAACAGTTCTTCGGCCTCCTGCTCCATTCGGTTTGTCAACGCCTCAACGTAGTAGGAACCTCCCAAGGGGTCGGTAACGTTGGCAACTCCCGTCTCATAGGCCAGTACCTGCTGGGTCCGCAGAGCCAACTTCACTGCCGCTTCCGTGGGCAGGGCAAGTGTCTCGTCCAATGAGTTGGTGTGTAGCGATTGAGCACCAGCAAGGGTTGCAGCCATCGCTTGGTACGCCACCCGCACCACATTGTTCATCGGTTGCTGAGCTGTCAGGGAGACCCCTGCGGTCTGGCAGTGAAACCGCATCACCTCGGACCGCCGACTCTTGGCACCGTATCGCTCTCGCATGTGGCGTGCCCAGATGCGACGGCCTGCCCGCATCTTGGCAATTTCCTCGAAGAAATCGTTGTGCACGTCCCAGAAGAACGATAGGCGCGGAGCGAACGCGTCAAGGTCAAGTCCTCGCGCCGTGGCCCGCTCCACATACTCGAAGCCATTGGCCAGTGTGAACGCCAGTTCCTGCACTGCCGTGGCGCCGGCTTCACGAATATGATAACCGCTGATGGAGATCGTATTCCACAAAGGGGTATGCTCAGATGCCCACTCGAACAGGTCGACAATGATCTTGAGAGCTGGCTCCACAGGGTAAACCCATGCATGCTGCGCCATGTACTCCTTCAAGATGTCGTTCTGCACGGTCCCGCGCAGACTGGAGATGTCGGCACCCTGCCGTTCAGCCGCCGCCACGTAGAAACAGAACAGCATCGCTGCTGGACCGTTGATCGTCATGGACGTCGACACCTGGTCCATCGGAATGCCGTCGAACAGAGTCTCCATGTCCTCAAGCGACGAAACTGCCACCCCGCATTTGCCGACTTCTCCTTCCGACTCAGGGCTATCGGAGTCGTACCCCATCAACGTTGGGAAATCGAATGCCACAGAGAGTCCCGTCTGGCCGCGATCGAGCAAGAACTTGTACCGCCGGTTCGTGTCTTCGGCTGTTCCAAACCCCGAGAACTGCCGCATGGTCCAGAGTCTTCCGCGGTACATGGTAGGATGAATGCCACGCGTATAGGGGAAACTCCCCGGATAGCTCAGTTGAGTTTCGTACTCGAACCCCTGCAAGTCGTCCGGCGTGTACAGGGGTTCCACGTCGGCTGAGCTCTGTGACACGAAGTCGATACTTCGCTTGGATCCCTGCTCGTACTCCTTGCGCCAAGCGTCACGCGCCCCATCATTCTTCATCGCTGAAGCCACCTGTTCTCACTCCTGCAACAATGTCTTGAGCCAGCCGATAGGGACTGGTAGTACCGCTCACCACGCCGTCAATGCCTTCAGCCAGGATCCGTTCTCCGTCGCCTTGCCGCCAAATCAGGCTGCTGAGGGTACGGTCAACCACGTCGCGCGTGTGACGTTCCAACCGCTCGCGACGCCGGGTGTGAAGCTCACCGCTGGCCTGTAGATGCGAGTAGTGGTCTTGTAGAGCTTTGACCAATCCCGGCACACCTTCACCCCTCACAGCCACAGTACCGAGAATGCGTGGCACCCAGGCCACAGATTCAATGCCCGGGGACATTGACTCGACTTCGCTCCCCGGAAAGTCCGGCTTGTGATGTGGCGCGATCTGTCTGTATGCGTTCCCCTGGCGCAGTCCCAGCATCACATCGACTTCCTGCATCAGCTGTTCGGCCCCTGACCGATCCGCCTTATTTACCACGAATACGTCCGCGATCTCCATTACACCGGCTTTGAGCACCTGGATCCCATCACCGGATTCCGGCACCAACACCAGAACCGAGGTATCTGCGTTGGCCGCGATCTTCAACTCCGACTGGCCAACACCGACCGTTTCGATGATGATCCGGTCGAAGCCAAATGCGTCCAGCACATCGCAGACTTCTCGGGTGGAGGTGGCCAGGCCGCCGAGTGCACCGCGTGCCGCCATTGAGCGGATGTAGACTCCCGAGTCGAGCGCGACCGAGTTCATCCGGATCCTGTCGCCCAGCAGCGCTCCCCCACTGAACGGACTCGTGGGATCCACCGCTATGACTGCGACAGTCATGTTCAGCGCGCGGTATCCTTGGATCAACTGCTCGGCGAGCGTGGATTTACCTGCTCCCGGAGGACCCGTAATGCCAATCCGGTGCGCCTTACCAACGCCAGGATGCAGGGCTGACAACAGTGCCTCGTAGCCGTCACGTCCGTTCTCTACCAGGGAGATCGCTTTGGCTAGGGCTGGGACTTCTCCGTTCTTGATGCCTTCCAGCAATCCGTCGTTCTGCACCGTTTTAAGTTCGCGTGTCAATGCCAACTGTCGCAAGCCATCCATCAAAGGGAAGGCAGGAGAAACACCGCCGCCAATCCAAACAGCAAGAAGAATGCTACGACATCCGTCAGTGCCGTGACAAAAACCGAGCTTGCCACAGCCGGGTCTACGCCGAGCTTCTGCAACATAAGGGGAATGGCGGCACCCGCAGCCGTAGCCAGGGCCAGACTGCCCCACATCGCCAACATCACCACAACCCCAAAGCCCCATCCTCTGGCTAATGCCGCGATGGTTCCCAGCACCAACCCGACGGCCAACCCATTCACCACACCCACCAGAACCTCTTTCCCAAGTACTCGGAACGCGGTACCTCGGGGTGTCATGCCTACAGCAATGCGACGCACGGTGACGGCTAGGGCCTGGGTGCCAGCATTGCCTCCCATCGCTGCTATGACGGGCATCAAGGCGGCCAGCAGCGTCAGTCGTTGAAGCGTGTCCTCGAACAGGTAGACGACCGCTCCCGCAAATGCTGCGGTCACCATGTTCAGGTATAGCCATGGGAGTCGATTTCGTACCGCCTGGTGCCACTCACCAGCTAGTTCCTCCTCGGGCGGAGCACCACCGAACTTCAGGATGTCTTCCGTAGCCTCTTCCTCGACCACATCCATTACGTCGTCGAACGTCACTCGACCGAGTAGCTTGCCTTGACGACTTACAACAGGGATCGTTGGCAGATTGTACCGCTGAATAAGGAGGGCGACCTCCTCCTGGTCTTGATCCGTGGTGACGGTGGCTGGCGTCGCCTCCATGATTTCCCGCACCGGTGTGCTCGGCTTGGCGACCACTAGGCGTTGTATCGGCAAGACACCCACCAGCCGAGATTGGTCATCGACGCAAAAGATCTGGTAGAAGTCCTCGACCTCCTCGGCCTGCCGCCGGACGTCGTCGATCGCTTCCGCCGCCGTCAGTGACTCCGACACCGCCACTACCGCCGCAGTCATTCGACCGCCGGCGGTGTCCTCGTCATAGTGGAGCAAGCGTTCGATGTCAGCTCGATCAGCCACGGAACTGAGGATGCGGGCCGCCTGGTCTACAGGTAGCTCCGCGATCAGATCGGCTGCATCGTCGTCCTCAAGCTCCTCTACGATGTCGGCAGCCTGTTCGGGATGCAGAGCGGCGAGAACGTCCTCCGGGTGTTCCTCCTCCTCCATTTCGGCGAGAGCTTGCGACACTATCTCCGGCGGTAGCTCCTTCACCATACTGAGCCGCACGTCAGCATTGAGCGCCGCTAGTACGTCGGACAGATCGGACGGGTGGAGGTGACGAGCCCGGGCCAGGAAGCGGACCACATGGCCCCTTTCCGCAAGCTCCTGCAACTCTTCCTGGAACTCAGGGTTCTCGTCTAGCCGAATGTATCCTTCCATTCACCCGTGTCCTTGAGGAGCGATTCGAGGTCTAGTCCACGGCGCACCACCGGGCTCAACCTGTCGGACGGATTCACGGCACCCGCTGAGATAACGAGCTTCATTGCTTCTTCAACGGGCGTGTCGGAGTCTCGGATCTTCGATCGCGGTACCACAATCATGAACCCAGACGTAGGGTTGGGAGTGGTCGGCACGAAAACATTCACGCAGGGCTCGCCGATGAGCTGCGCCATCTCAGGGCTATCTTCATTGGTCACAAACGCGATAGCCCAGAGACCTTCCACCGGGTACGGGATCAACACTGTACGAAGGAACAGCCGGCGCCGGCGTCCTATCACAGCCTGAGCTATCTGACTGATGCTATTGTAGATCACTGCGGTGAGCGGGAAGCGTGAAAGTTGGTGATTCCACCAACTCAATACCTGCCGCCCAGCCGCCAAGTGCACAAGCCATCCGACTATCACCACAAACAATGCTAGCAGCACGAATCCCAATCCAGGGATCGGAAAGCCCACTACCCGCTGCACGGGCACACCGAGCCAGCCGTCGATTGTCTGAAACACCAAATTCAGCACGGCGATCGTGACGCCTATCGGTGCGATGACCACGAGCCCGACTATGAAATACCGTCGCAACCGCTTGCTGAACGGACTCTTCTGCGTCCCTAGCGGAACGGGCGGCGTGGTCACTCGAGATTCCCATTCGACAGGTGGATCACTGGGGTCACTCCGCGCCGGACTACCACCCGTTCGATCCGGGTGGCAGTGGCAGCCAAGACGTCGAACTCAAGCCCGGCCAATACGAAGCGCTCCCCAGTCTGAGGAATGCGTCCTACAGCCCGCGACAGCAATCCACTCACTGTCTCAGCGTCCCCCGGAAGCGTAGCGCCGAGCCGGCTTGCGATTTCATCTGCAGGGGTGGTACCGGACACTTCCAGTACCTCAGCACTAGCCATGTCGCTCTCATCGGTTCCGTGGACAGCATGAAAAGTCAGCTGCACCAGCTCCTCCAGAAGATCCTGCAGCGTAGCGATTCCGGCGGTGCCACCGTATTCATCGAGTACGACAGCCATGTGGAGCCTGTCTCTTTGCATCTCGAATAGTACGTCGGCACTGGACTTGGAGGCTGGCGCCATCGCGACAGGCCTTATGGTCAACTCAGCTCCGGGTTCCAGCTTGAGCAAATCGAAGGCGTAGTACATGCCGACTATGTTGTCGAGGGAGTCGCGATAGACGGGTATGCGCGAGTACCGTGACTCGACAAACACAGAACTCACCTCATCCACGAGCGTCCCCTCCCGCACTGCCACAATATCGGTGCGCGGTGTCATGACTTCCCTCACATGCTGCTCAGCAAAGGTAAGTACGCCCGATACGACCTTGAGCTCCTCGGTATTGGAGGCACGGTTCGACTCGGGCCTCGTCGGCGTGGCTGGCTCCGCACTCTCCGTAGGTGCCGATGACAGCGGGGCCAGCGGAACGAGAATGGGTGCGAGTTTCTCGACGACAGGGACCGCATTGCGAATCACTGATTCCGCCCACCGTCGGCCCGCAGCTCTAGGGAAGGCAAACGTCAGCGACAGTAGCAGAGGGACAGCCACTACCGGTACCGCGACCGAGACCAGCAGTAAGGGCATTCCTTGAAGCACCGCACGCATCGCCAAACCCGACACAAGACAGCCGATGGCCGCGATCGCGAGACCTGCTCCGGCTGCGCGGTCCGGAGCTGCCAATAGCATCCGTGCAGCACGAGCTCCAGTCGTTCGTCCCGACACCCACCGATACAGTTCGAGTTGGCTGACTGCGCTAGAGCCGACAGCCACGATCATGCCCGACACACTGACCATCAATCCAATCGCGACGAGTATCCAGGCCCTCGTCACCCGACTCCCTCGCTCCCTGCTGTCTCCGATCCAGTAGCGATGCGTTCGAAGTACACCCGCTTGATACGGCGACGGATCACCTGCTCCACCACCACCCTGAATTCAGCTATCCTGAGCTCCTCCCCAGGCCTCGGCACACGTCCCAACTCGGAATAAACCAAGCCACCGACAGTGCTCACATCCTCGTTATCCATCGCCGTACCCAACAACTCGGCAAAGTCATCCAGAGCAAAGCTGCCGTCCACCCAAAACCGGTCTTCGCCCTCCCTTTCGACTGCTGGCTCCACATCCGAATCGTATTCACCATAGAGTTCTCCCACGACTTCCTCCAGAACATCTTCCAGCGTGATGATTCCGGAGGTCCCGCCAAACTCATCAACTACAACGGCCAAGTCACTTGGCCCACGTTGGAAGTCGCGTAGTTGGGCAGTCAACGTCTTCGATTCCGGTACAAACGGTGCGGGCCGTACGAATGCACGCCAACTTTCCGGGACAGAATCCCGACCCGTGATTGCGGCAGCCAGATCTTTGGCATACAGAATACCCACGATAGTATCGAGATCGTCACTGTACACCGGGAGTCGGGCATGGTCGCTGCGACGCAGCTGCTCAACGACCTCTCGCCAACACGACTCGGAGTTGAGAGCCTCCACATCCAGTCGCGGGGTCATGGCTTCCGCTACCGTCGCCTCCCCGAGCGAGAGGACACCATCTAGCACGTCGCGATGCTCGGGGCCGAAACTGTCAGTGGGACGCGCCGGAGCTGGCAGCCTTACGTGCGTCTTGACCTCGACCAACGTGATCAGTCCGAGCAACGGCCGGAATACGGTCAAGCTGCGCCGGGCCAAGGGACACAGACTGGCAGCAGCTCGTGGTAGTAGTGTTGCTAGACCGAGCGGGATGACCTCGGTGACCAAGAACAGAAGGACCAACGTGAGTGCGAGCCTCCCGACCGCTGACACAACTGGCTGGTACCACCACCTGATTGCCTCTGATGCTGCGGCACCGGCCAGGATGAGCAGTGCCAGATGACACACGATAAGAGCCCTGTCAAGGGACACTGTGCCGCGCACGTCTGGCGCGTCACCCAGAGTGCTCGGAACGGACCGAGACCCCCGAGGCAGAACCAGCAGGCCTGCCCAGACCGCCGCCAGAGACGCAACCACCGCCGCTACCGCTGTCACCGTCATTGCGTTGGCCTATTGCTCTCGGTTGACAGCTCGCGCACGTAGCGTTCTTGCACACGCCACATGAGAGAAAGTGCCCGACCCTCGTCATCCGGGTGTTCGTATCCAAGTACATGGAGCGTACCGTGCACAACCAACCGCAACAACTCTTCCTCTCTCGATACATTCAGTCGTTGCGCAGATCGGTTAGCCAAACTGGAGCACAAGTAAACGTCGCCGACCACGCGACCTGGGTGGGGCAGGCTGAAAGCAATCACGTCAGTTGCACGATCACTTCCAAAAGTCCGTCTGTTGAGTGCGCGCATCCGCTGTCCTGACAGGAACGTCACGCTGACCTCGGCCGCGCCAATTCCCTCTCCATTCAACACGCCAACTACTGCCCGTCGCACAGTTGCGACCGGCAGTGCGGCCTGTTGGGAAGCGTATTCTACGTGGATCTCACGACTCGGTTGTTGCATCCCAGTCTGATGAGAGACCGCCCGTTGAAGTTGGGTAGTCTATCCGGTTGTGGTGAGTCCCTTCGTAGACTCGGACGAACTCATCGCGGACCTGCGTCACTTGTGCCATTGTGAGGGGCGCATGGTCGAGCTGTCCGGCCTCGATTCGTTGCCTCACCAAGTAGTCGATCGCATCCCGGATCTTCTCCGGCGTTGGGTCTTCCAGCACTCTGATCGCGGCTTCGACGCTGTCACCGAACATTGCGACTGCCGTCTCTATCGATCGCGGTTTGGGACCAGGATACCGGAACTCTTCCAAGTTGATGTCGCTTGCACCATTTCGGCTCCGCGCTCGATCCAGGAAGTACGTGATCTCCATCGTTCCATGGTGTTCCGGGATGAACGCTTTCACCGCATCCGGCAGCCGATGTTCGTTGGCAAGCAGAAGCCCCTCCCGGACATGATTGCGAATCATGGCGGCCGACACTTCGGGCTTGAGTTTGTCGTGGGGATTGGCACCAGGAGCCTGGTTCTCGACAAAGTACTGTGGTTTCTTCAGCTTGCCGATGTCGTGGTAGTAGCATCCCACGCGTGCCAGTAAGCCGTTTGCCCCGATCGCGTTACACGCAGCCTCACAGAGGTTCGCCAGAGCCAGGCTGTGAGCGTAGGTGCCTGGGGTCTCGGTAGCGAGGCGGCGCAGCAGTGGACGGTTCGGATCGGAAAGTTCGAGCAAAGTCAGCTCAGTGGTCACGCCCGTCATGCCTTCAAACAACGGCAGCGTGAAAGTCACCAAGGCCGCAGAGACCATCGCGTTGACACCGCCTAGCACGGCAGTGAGTCCCACAGAGGTGTATGGAAGTTCATGTCGGAGCTTCATAGTCAACCCAGCCAGCAGGAACGCGGCTGTGATCGCCAGCACTGACACGAGCAGCTGGTTGCGCCGCCTGATCGATCTCACGCTCAGTCCAGCCGCAACCCCACCAACCAGAGCAATGAATACCGCATCAGCTCCCCCATACACGGCTTGTGACCCGATCAGTACAGCCAAGACCATGGCACTCACCATCGCTAGTCGGCCGCCGATAAGGACGGTCACGAGCA
>JBDHKN010000068.1:0-2833 GCA_039586365.1 Gemmatimonadota bacterium
CAGCCGTAACACTGGTCATACTCGGATGGAACCGGCCCGAGGCAGTAGTTGCAGACGTAGGTCGTCGCAAATCGACCGCATTGCTGGGAGAGATGAGTCACACGTAGTGCGCTGACGGATGTCCCATACTCGCACCGGAAAGAGCTTGTGCATGTAGGTCACGCCCTCTAAACTATTACACAGTGTTGTACTGCGCTGGCAGGCGCGGAGGCAAGCATGCCACTCCGTGTGGCGCCCCTCAAGATCCCTTGGGATCGACTTCTCTTCCAGAGCCATAATCGACTCTTCCCAAGCTTCGCGTCCGCGAGGCTCACCGTCATATTACGCTACCGGAGGTGTGATGAAACTCAAACCACGGAGGCTGTGGCCACTCGTTTTCCTGGCAGCAGGAGGTCTCCCAATGAGCACCAGGGATGATACCTCAGGCGCTACTACGGTGCGCCACCGCAGGGCACAGGTAATGCGGACGAGCCGCGTTGTGATTCTTCGATTGAGCGCCGCGTGCGCGGCGCTTCTCCCCGCGGCAGCATGTGACGACGCCAGGGATATAGCCGGACAGTACTTCCTAACAAGGGAGGATTCCGCAGGGACGCTTGTGACAGCTGCCCGCGGGTGGCTGGACCTATGCGGCGATGGCAGGTACAGAATGGACGTCTCGCATAGGGACGAGCACGGTTACTGGCAAGGGGTTTTGGTCTCCTCCGGCGAATATGCGTGGGATGACGTGATCTTGACGCTGGTGGATTCCGGCGGCCTCGCTCCTATGACCGGTTCGGTGGCGGGTGTGATCATCCTACAAAAGGATGATCATGAATATGAGTTTCACAAGCTTGTTTGGCTACTTCCCGGCTCGCCCGACTGTGGACCGTGACGGGCCGATGAAGGATCTACGCAGAGCCGTGCAGCGTCTGCCCAAAGGGAGAGACTACAAGGCCGATTTCCGAGTTTCTAATATTCGTGCTGAGACGAGACTGTTTCCCCAAACGCAGGAGTCTTATCATGCAACGCTCCTCTTTGAGTCTGCTCGCGTTGGTCTTAGCCATTGGATGTGGCGATCATCCGCTGCCTGTTTCAGAAGAGACTGTCCCTGACGGGCCTAGCGAGGCTAGAGTTGGGTCTCAGGACGACTACGTAATCACGCCGGCTGGCAGGTACCATCGCTCCTGCGTTCACGAGATTCCCGATGGTGCGCGAGTGAGCAAAGACCGGAGGGTGGAGCTGAGCGATGGTACGACCTACCAGTTACCCACATGCTCGTACCCCATCTACCGGAACCTTCCGGATCTGAGTGCGAAGCGTATCGAACCCCATTCACCCACTACCAACGGTTGGGTCGAATTCGCGTGGGACATATTGTACGGGGGTGACCAATACCGGGAAATCAGTGCTTACTGGACAGTTCCGGAAGCACCGTACCACTATGACGACCAGCTCTACTTCAGCTTCCCGGGCCTGCAATCGGATTCGAGCATTATCCAGCCAGTACTTGTGTATGGTGAGCACAAGGATTTCGGCGGGGACTATTGGTCAATGGCCTCATGGATCTGCGGTCCCTCATGCATCCACAGCACACCGTATGAGAGCGTTTCCGCTGGGGACTCTATCTACGGTTTGGTGACGGCGGTCTCTTGCGCTAGCGGTGATTGTCAGTGGCGGATCCGTATTTTAGACGTGAGTAAGTCGGTATTGAGAGGTCTCGTCGTTACGGACACCGAGGATTACCACATAGCCATAGGAGGCGCAGTCGAACCCTACCGCCTAACATCGTGCGCCCAATACCCTGTGGAGGGCATCTCGTATTCCGGTATCACGCTGTATGATGACAATTGGGATCAAGTGACACCCGGTTGGCACAAAGTAGTTAATGACACGGTAACTCCGCTTTGCGACTTCGATGTGGACTACACGACCACGGCGGTGGACCTGCTTCACGACACCTGGCCACCAGGTGTTACCATCGGCGGCCCCAGCATAGTTCACCCCGACTGGAGCTGTTACTGGACTTCTTCCGTGTCCCCTGGGGTCTCGCCGTATTCCTATACATGGTCGGGGGTACTATCCGGAACAGGTAGCTCGGTATGGGGGACGGTGTCGAGTTCTGGTGATCTGCGGGTGGATGTGGAAGACGCAGCTGAGAAGACCGGCTATGCCTACAAGTGGATAACCGTTAGTGAAAGCGCACCATACCACCCGAATTGTGCTGAAAAGTAGCTGGCAGGCGCGGAGGCAAACATGCCACTCCGCGTGGCGCTCCTCAAATCCTTAGGGATCGTCCTCTCTTCCAGAGCCATAATCGACTCTTCCGATGGCTTCGCGTCCGCGAAGCTCACCGTCATTTCAGGCTACAGGAGGTGTGAGATGAAACTCAGACCACGGGGGATGTGGCCACTAGTTTTCCTGGCAGCAATCGTCAGTTGTGAGGACGAGCAGCCCGTCCTCGGTCCAACAGAACCGCCCGATCTCCGGCAGGCTGCACGACCAGCACGAGGCCGCCTCAATTACGACGACCGAATGGCCGCAATTGCGGATGAACTGCCCGGATTTGCTGGCATCTTCTACGATTCGCCCGAACAACTGGTAGTCCAGCTCAAAGACGTCGGCCGTCTTGCTGAAGCCAGGAACAAAGTCGGCGAGTTCTTCAGACAAGAATTTGGAGACAACGTTGCTGTCGCCGCCGAGTACAGTAGGCACGTGAACCAAATGGTAGCCCGGCCGGTCAAGTATGATTTCCGCGAGCTTCGCACCTGGTACCTTGAGCTGGTCAAGCACGTCTTCGCTGTGCCCGGGGGCATCTCCGACATTGATGACATCCGGGTCACCTCCAGCGACATAG
>JBDHKN010000068.1:2856-28187 GCA_039586365.1 Gemmatimonadota bacterium
TTGGCGTGAGAAAGAAAGAGGATATTGATGTGGTGATGGCGGAAGTGGAAAAGCTCTCGGTGCCGTCAGACGCGGTAATCGTGGAGCATGATCCTAATGTGATGAGAGGTAGCACAGACTCACTGCGGGGTACCGTGCGGCCGGTTGTCGGCGGCGTTCAGATACAGAGTCCATACTTTACGTGCACACTCGGGTATAATGTCGACCATTCAAGCAGCAATTACTGGTATTTCGTAACGAACTCACACTGCACGAGTCAGTTTGGCAAATCCTGGGGAGATGACGTTGGGCAGCCGACCTCAGGCAGTAAGATTGGAGATGAGGTTGCAGACCCTGACTTGTTCGACCACGACGATGACGACGACTGTCCGCCTGGGGTTAACTGCCGGAGATCGGACGCGGCTCTGATCAAGTACTCGACCAGCGACTGGAAACACGGTCGCGTCGCGTGGCCGGGGGACACTGGTACTTTGGTCTTCTCGTCGACGGCGGAGATCACATCCGATGGCACCCCAGTTCAGGGGTATTGGGTTTTCAAGGTCGGACGTACTACCGGTCTGACATACGGCCAAGTCACAGACGTGTGTTGGACTGGCCCTGTGGGATACCAGGATAGGTTTGAGCAGTGGTATTACGTAACTCTGATCTGCCAGGCGAGGGCCCAATACAGCCAGGGACTGGGAGACAGCGGATCACCGGTCGTCTGGCCATACTACGCCGGGCACGTTGTGGCTGTAGGCCTCCACTGGGGGGGCAGTCCAGACACCGCAGGCTTCAGCCCGGGCGCCGCATGGCGAGACGAATTGGGCGAAGAGGTAGGCGCCACCTTGTATACGGACTATGGTCACTCTCCACCGCCAAGTGTTACGATCGACGACGGCCCCAGCATAGTTCATCCGGACTGGTACTGTACCTGGCATGCTTCCGCTTCTGGCGGGTCTCCGCCATATTCCTATACATGGTCGGGTGTGCTTTCCGGAACAGGTAGCACGGTTGGTGGTATCCTGTCGAGTTCTGGCGATCTGAGGGTGACCGTAGAAGATGACGCAGAGAACACCGACACTGAGTACAAGTACATAACCGTCAGCGAAAGCGCACCATACCATCCGAATTGTGCTGAAAAGTAGCTGGAGGCGTCCTATGAAGACGCGCTTTCTTATGCTCGTACTACTTGCGGCCGCGTGTGGCAGCAACCCCGTCGAGCAACTGGGGACCGGAGTGGTACGCGGTGTCATCAAGTTCCAGGGCCAGGTCGTCATCAACGTACCTGAGACTGCTGAGGTTGGCGAGCCCGTGACGATCTCAGTGAGGTCTTGGGGTGTGGAGGACTGTTACATCACAAGGGGGCCAACCCGCGTCACAGACTCGGGGCATTGGGTGCTTGTAGAGCCATTTGACACCGCTTCCCAGTTGCCACGTGCTGGAGTATGCGGTGGCCCCATATACCATTTTGCCCACGAGGCGACCGTCGTGTTCTCTGAGCAAGGAATGGTGTTCGTTGAGTTCCGGGGTCGAGAGTGGCCTGAGAACAAGCCGTACTCCACACGGCGGAGAATCTTGGTGCGCTGACGCCACCCACAAATAGGCGGTGGCAGTACAAGTAGGCTTGGGGCGCGGGACCGGTCATTGCGGTCCCGCTGCCCCTTCATAGCAGTTCCAGCGAAGCTCACCCCGGAAATCCGAAGAGTTCGATCGAGAAGCCGCCGACGTACGCGCTCCCACCGCCGACGGCGAGTGTCGTGTTCTCCTGGGCGACGCCGGCGACGAAACCCGAGTGTGGTTGGCCCGCACGAACCGTCCTGAGCACGCCGTGCTCTCGTTCCGATTAGAGATCGGCCCAGCCGAATCCGACCACTTTTATGATTGCCGCTCGGCGGCCCGGTTGGCACCTGACGTGCCACGTAACGCTCATAACGCTCGCCATCGAAGATTCAGCCACGAGGTCACGGCCGCACACGGGACAGACCGGACACTCTCCCGGTGTTCTGAGCATCTCACGGATCTTCTGGATTTCCTCGGGTGAGAACGGGACGGGAGTGTCGTGTGGCATGACGGAAAGCTGTGCAGCGGCACCTGTGGTCACAATGGTGCTGCGTCTTGAGGCGCGAGACAAGCTGCAACTTCAGGAGCCAAACGAACGTATCTAAGTATGGGCTGTAGCGAGTGGGGCGCCCTGCTCTCCGCAGGGTTCTCGCAGGGAGGGGCGAGCGGGAACCATGCCAATGCCCGGCTCTGCCTGCTGCAGTCCCACTTCAGGAGGGGGCCGGTTGGCCGGCCCTTTCTCGTTGCGTGTTATCAGGAGCGTCGTCAGGTTCCATGGTTGATGACGGTGATCCGTATCCACGACACGGACGAAGAGCCGATCTACTGCGACCAGTGTCGGAAAGAGCGGAAACGGACGCTTGCCCAGTTCGAAGTCGCGGAGATGGTCGTATGCGCTGAGCACGTTCCAGAAGAACCTCTGGATCAGGTCCAGCCAAGGCGAACATTCCCAAGAAGAAGTCGAAGAAAGTACGCAAGAAGACCAAGCGGCGGAAATCGAAAAAGCAGAAGCTGGAGGAGCACTACCTACAGGATCCGGTCCGCGCTCGTGACCAGGCACATCTCAAGGAGATCAAGGAGTCACGAAAAGGCAGGTGTGGCGTTGGTACGGTAACTGGTACGGTTGGGGAGTAGCGTCACGCGCGGAACCGCTGAGGCGGCAACGCAGGCTGTGCTGAAAAGCCACAGAAACCGGGCGGATTGCGCAGGGGCGGTCACAGATCCCCCTCATACCGTGGCCGCAACTTCTTGGGGATCGACAAGCCGGACGTGCGCTTGGTGGCACACCTTGGTGTCCCGCCCCGTCCGGAGGCCTATTTTCAAGAGGCCGGGCGCGCCGGTCGTGATGGCCTACCGTCTCGCTGCGAGATGTTGTGGATGCGGGGTGACCTGGCCCTGGCGACGCACATGGTGGCTGTGAATCACGAGGCGATCCATCGCGACTCCGCAGTGCACGCCGAAGCGAAGCGGCGCGGTCTCGCGACGATGAAGAAATACGTCAGCACACGAAGCTGCCGCCGTCGAGTGCTGCTGGAATACCTGGGTGACCGGTTGGAGCAATGCTCTGGGTGCGATCGCTGTGGGTAGTGTCAGCATTGGCGCGTGCCGCGGCGCCACGAGGCTGAGCAGAATCGGATGTTACTGGATCTCCTCGTTGTCGCGGCGCTCAGCCACCCGTCGATCCTTACCACTGCGACGGTCCACAGCCACCGAGAGCCTCTCCCCGCGGCGCTGTGCGACTCGCCGATCCTGACCCGACCCGCGATGAGGTTGAATGCGAGGCTGCGTCTTGCGGTGCTGCTCCATGATCTCTCGCCTCCTGCGATCTGATCTCGGGATATCTCGCTGCCGCGAATCGCCTGACAACAGTACAAAGGAACTTCCGGCTGGCAAAGCAATGCACGTTCAACCGTGCAGTTGCTCAGTTTGGCCGTCAGGGCCCGACCGGTTTCAGACACCCGGTCTGAAGGGAAACCTGCAGTCGCCTTGATCTGCTGTGCGTGCCACAGGCGCCGTCGCTCATGGGCGGCCCCGATAGCGAAGATTGCACCCAATTTCAGCTGAAGCAATGCCGCCGCTGGCGAGCGCACCTTCACACCTGCCAGATTCAGTTCACTAGCTATCCCCAGACACCCTTCCCATTCCTCCCCTGTTGCCTGTAACTCCCGGAGCAGGTCTGCAGCGTCGTGGTTTGCCGCGGGGGGCGAGTCGAGCTACCAGGGGCTCCATCGCGCGTATGAACCAGTGCGAGGGCCAGCCGAGACGGAAGGGACCAAGGGCCACAAGCCCGCCCAGGGCATCCGTCCCCAAAAGTGAACACTAATTTCCCGCCAACAGGCATTTTGCGGCCGGGAGAGATCCAGTGTAGTTACGATATGTTGCTGATAGACAACGAGTTACCGGAGTGAAAGCCGGTGGCACGGATCTTCCTAATATGAGAAAAAAATACTGCGGTGTGTCGAACATCTTGCTGCCCAGCAAGCTAACTCGTCGGGAGGGGACGAGCGGGACCACGCCTAGCCCGGTTCAACACACCGCAGGTTTTTTGTGTTCGTGTTACAAAGATTGCGAGCCACCGCGAGTCCGGCAATAGCAATATGCAATACCAAGTTAACTATGTCCGGCCGGATGTTACTTGCTGCGGCTCCGGTCGACAGCGTTGCCGCCCTCCTCTCCACCAGCCCCACAAACTCTTATCTTACTATTCATACCCAGATCTCCTGTACCTGGAGGGACCGTGATTCGAAGGTCTTCACTCCTTGCTCTCGCCGTGTTGGCTGTTCCGATGGTTATCACGCCGGCACAAGAGGCCTCTGGGCAACGAGCCATGGTGAGTAGCTCACCCGTCTATCGCATAACTGTGACGGGAACGATTGAACTGGGCCTGGCACCCTACGTACGCAGGGCAGTCCGTGAAGCCAATGATGTCGGTGCGCTCGCTATCGTATTGGATATCGACACCTTTGGTGGTCGGGTGGATGCGGCTCAGCAAATCGTCACGGCTGTTGGGGAGAGCGAAATCCCAGTCTACGCCTTCGTGCGTCACAACGCCTGGAGTGCTGGTGCGATGATTGCGCTCGCGGCCGATTCGATCTTCATGACGCCCGGGTCCTCCATTGGAGCTGCCACGCCTGTGGGAGGTGCCGGGGAGAAGCAACCGGAGAAGATCGTGAGTGCAATGCGTGCTGAGTTTCGCGCACTCGCGGAGCGGCGTGGGCTCGATCCTCGGGTTGCCGAGTCGATGGTAGACGAATCGATTGAGATCGAGGGTGTTATTGAGGCAGGGAAACTGCTCACTCTAACCGGTCGCGAGGCCATCGAGTTGGGAGTCGCCGCTGGTGAGGTGGACGATCTGGACGCCCTGCTGGCGCTGCTGAACTTGGACGGGGCCGGGCTCGAGACTGTATCGGTGAACTGGGCCGAGGGATTGGTGCGGTTCCTGTCGAATCCCAT
Organism: Gemmatimonadota bacterium; assembly: GCA_039586365.1. Taxonomy (GTDB): domain Bacteria; phylum Gemmatimonadota; class Gemmatimonadetes; order Gemmatimonadales; family GWC2-71-9. The sequence goes on from JBDHKN010000068.1 coordinate 7,852, forward strand.
CGTCGCACCTATTCTCCTTTCCATCGGGACACTGGGAATCATCATCGAGATAAAGACGCCATCGTTTGGGCTCGCCGGTTTGACCGGTCTCGTCGCTCTGGGGGCATTCTTCGGAAGTCACCTCATCGTCGGCCTGGCCGGGATGGAAGAGATCATCCTGCTTGGTGCGGGACTGATCGCGTTGGGAATCGAGGTGTTTATTGTTCCTGGGTTCGGCATTGCCGGCGTAGTCTCGATTGTGTGTATCACAACCGCGACTTTCATGGCCTTGATCGGCGCCTTGCCCACATGGTCTGAGGTGGCTCGAGCTAGCGGTATCATGATCGTGGCTGCTGGGATCGTGGCCGGTGCCGTGTTCGCTATTGTTAAGAACCTGCCTACCAGCGGCAGGTGGCGCGGCATCTTCCTCAGGGACACGACCGATCGGGCGGCGGGCTATATCGCGGAACCGGTCCGTGAGGATCTCATTGAGGTCGAGGGAATCGCAGTCACGGACCTGAGGCCTTCCGGAACGGCAAGGTTTGGGGACGAACGTCTGGATGTCGTGTCCGACACAGGATATGTGTCCAAGGGCACGCGCGTTCGGGTAATACGATCCGAGGGATACCGCCATGTAGTCGAGCCGGTGGAAGGGGAACCGGTGGAGTGACAACCACGCAAGAAAGGGAAAGACAATGGAAGGACTGATCGAAGTAGCCCCGTGGCTCCTACCTGTGCTGCTTCTACTCGGCGTGATCCTGGTCGCGTCGCTGTTCTCCTTCGTTCCCATGCGTCTGTGGATCGAAGCATGGTTCTCCGGTGTGCGTATTGGACTTGGCAGCCTGGTGGGCATGCGGCTCAGGAAAGTGAGCCCGCCGGCGGTAATCCGGCCGCTCATCGCGGCGACCAAGGCAGGACTGGCACTCCGCACCAATGAACTGGAGGCCCACTACTTGGCTGGCGGAAGCGTCGATCGCGTGGTTCGCGCACTGATCTCAGCGGACAAGGCGGGCATCGAACTTCCATTCCAGAAGGCCGCGGCCATAGACCTCGCGGGTCGTGACGTACACGAGGCGGTACAGGTGTCGGTGAACCCCAAGGTGATCCAGACACCTAAAGTGGCTGCGATGGCGAAAGACGGCATTCAGTTGATAGCCCTGGCCAGGGTGACGGTACGGGCCAATATCAGTCGGCTCGTCGGGGGTGCCGGTGAAGAAACAATCTTGGCCAGAGTGGGTGAGGGTATCGTGTCCACGATCGGATCGTCCGAGTCACACAAGGCGGTGTTGGAGAATCCCGACAACATTTCCAAGACCGTTCTCGCAAAAGGGCTCGACAGCGGCACCGCCTACGAGATCCTCTCGATCGACATCGCCGACGTTGACGTGGGCAAGAACATAGGTGCGGAGCTTCAGACCGATCAGGCGGAAGCCGACAAACGTGTAGCGCAAGCTCAGGCCGAGAAACGACGCGCCATGGCGGTGGCGGCCGAGCAGGAGATGTTGGCGAGGGTACAGGAGATGCGCGCGCGGGTGGTAGAGGCAGAGGCTCAGGTACCGCTCGCTATCTCTGAGGCGTTCCGCGAGGGGAACCTCGGGGTAATGGATTACGTTCGCTATCGCAACGTCGAGAGCGATACCGCCATGCGACGGAGTATTGCCGGCGGTGAAGAGCCAAAGGAAGAGAGCTAGCCCGTGGACGATCTGGGCCAGCTCGTCTTCTTCGGCCTCCTCATTCTGTTCGCACTGCTGTCCGGCAGGAGAAAGAAGAAGACGCCACCCGTACAGACTCGAGCCAGACCGCGCACGCCGCCGGCTACATCTCGGCCGGAGCGAGCCAGTGTGCCGTCACCACGCGAGAGCGCTGCCGCCGACCAGCGAGGCTCCATTGCACCAGTTCGTGCAGAGCCGCCACCGCGACCGCGCGACCTGGCACAAGAGCTGTTCGAGCTACTGCAGGGGCGCGGTCCTGCGCAGACCAGCGAGCCGCCGCAGGCAGTGGCCGTGGTCGAACCGGAGCCCGAAGAGGCAGTAAGTCTGGAAGTGCTCCAGCCCGACACCGCAGAGCGACACCAGAGATTCCACGATCTCTACGTCGGGCAGCCACTGGGGGAGAAGCCGAGTGAACCTAAGGTCTTCCGCAGGGCGCAGCTCGAGCTGAGCAAGCGAAGTCTGAAACAGGCGTTTGTGATGAAGGAAGTGCTGGGGCCGCCCAAGGGACTCGAAGAGTGAGCAGCACGACGGGAGCAGTGAGCCGTGACCGGTGAGCATCCGACCTAACTCATCGGTCGCCGCCCAAGCAACACTCCATCAAACCATGCACAGTAATGACATGACCGATCTGCCATATTTCACAAAAGAACATCATCAAGTCCGCGATCTCGTACGAGATTTCGCGGAATCTGAGATAAAGCCTGTCGCACGGCAACTCGACCTCGAGTCCAAGTTCCCCTGGGAGAACGTGAAAAAGATGGGTGAATTGGGTCTGCTCGGATCTACCTGGCCGCTCGAGCTCGGCGGCTCTGGGATGGACTATATATCGTACATCATCCTGGTGGAGGAGCTAGCAAGAGTCGATGGCAGTCATGCCATAACCTGCTCTGCCCACACTACGTTGGGCACGTCACCCATTGTGCATTTTGGCACACCAGAGCAACAACAAAAGTACGTCACGTTGCTGGCAACGGGACAGGTGCTTGGTGGATTTGGGCTCACCGAGCCGGGCGCCGGCTCTGACGCAGGCGGTACCGAGACGTTTGCAGAAGACAAAGGCGATCACTACGTGATTAACGGCTCCAAGATATTCATCACACATGCTGGAGTGGGCGAGATCTTCGTGATAACGGCTCGGACGGAGAAGGCCCCGGCAAGACGGACCGATGGGATTACTTCTTTCATAATCACCAAGGACACCACCGATCTCGAGGCAGCCGCGGAGGTCGGAGTCGGGCATGCTGCAGACCTACCCAAGACTCCCGGCGTTCATGCGGGAAAGAAAGAAGACAAGCTGGGCTGGCGTGCTTCGGATACTCGGGAGTTGATCTTGGAGGACGCCATAGTTCCCAAGGAGAACATGCTGGGAGAGCCGGGGAGAGGGTTCATCAACTTTCTGAAGACACTGGACTCAGGTCGGATCGGAGTCGGTGCTCTCTCGCTCGGAGTGGCTCAGGGCGCATATGAGGAGTGCCTGCGTTACACGGCAGAACGCAAGCAATTCGGCAAGACAATAGCCTCTTTTCAAGCCACACAGTTCGCACTTGCGGACATGGCCACCGAGATACAAGCGGCGCGGCACCTCGTCTATCATGCCGCTTGGCTCTACCAAAACGGCGAAGCGCATACGACGGCTGCCGCGATGGCGAAACTGTACGCTTCCGAGTTGAGCATGCGGGTTACCACGAAGGCCGTGCAGTTACACGGCGGCTACGGCTACACGACAGAGTACCCAGTCGAGCGAATGATGCGTGACGCAAAGGTCAACGAGATCGGGGAGGGCACCAGCGAGATTCAGAGAATGGTGATTGCGCGGAGTCTGCTGCACCAACCGTAAGCCGACCGGCCGCTCAGGGGTCGGTCGACCCCATCGTCTGGTTTTGTCCCGTCTACTGTCCGACGTGAACCGTCAGCACCCGGAGCGGCAGCTGATTTGGATCGACCCGCTCGAATGTCTGACTCACTCTGCCCTCAGCTCCAAGCAAGGTGACCTCGACGTCGACCCTGTCCACTCCAACTGGCAGCCCGACGTGAACCGGCATCACGTTCTGCGAACAATAGCCACCTCCAGTGTCAACCAACCTGCTACCGATGAGCCGGTCGCGTCCCGCAGCAAACACCCTGACTTCCGCTCCCGCGAACACGTGAATGCCGTTAGGGTCCACGACCTTGATTTGGATCGACCGACTCGCGGCTTCCTCTGGCAGGAGATTGCGGTACACGGGATGGCTGCTCTCCAAGTTGTTGTTGGTGAGTGCCAGGTCGAGATCGCCGTCGGCATCGAAATCAGCCCATTGAACCCCGTGACTTGCCCCGCGCTGGAGGAACAGGGCAGGAATGACGTCCACGAGCTGGCCCGCCACATTGCCGTACAGGTGATCTCGTGCTTCAGGCTCATCACTCATGTAGGACACCACATAGAGATCGGGCCAACCGTCGTTGTTGAAATCACCCCACGCCGCTGCCGTGGAGTGGAAGTCCGCTGCCACGGGGGTTCCTGCAGCTACTTCCATGAACCGGCCAGCACCGTCGTTTTCCCACAGCGCGTCCGGTCCGTAGTTGGCCACGAACAGATCGAAGTCGCCGTCGTTGTCGTAGTCCGTTACGGCCGGGCCGACCCCGCCGTATTCCTCAGTCCTGTCCGGTGAGTGCATCCCCAGGTCTGCTGCGATATCGGTGAACCGCCCGCCATCATTTCGGAAAAAGCCGTCCTGATCGCCGTTCTGGTTGGCCACGAATGCATCAAGATCTCCATCCATATCCATGTCGAACCAGGCTACGCCAACGGTCCTACGCGGATCTGCGATGCCAGAGTTCTCCGAGACGTCGGTGAATGTGGCTCCATCGTTGCTGAACAGTCGGTTCGGCCGGTCTCTGAATGCGATGAAGAGGTCGACGTCTCCATCATTGTCGTAGTCGATCCAAGAGGTTTGGCGGGTCGTACCAATCAGGTCAACGCCAAACTGCCCGGCAACATTGGTAAAGTGGCGTCCGTCACCCTCATTGTGGAACAGCCGGTTGGGAGTCTCTGCGGCTGCTGGGAAGCCGACGTACAGGTCCAAGTGGCCATCTCTGTCGTAGTCACCCCAGGCAGCCACGCGCGTCTCCTCTTCGTTGGCCAGTCCCACATCCAGTGCCACATCCGTGAACACACCGGCGTCGTTGCGATAGAGTCGGTCAGCGGCCCCGCGGAATCCCACGAAGAGATCCAAATCGCCGTCGTTATCGTAGTCAGCCCAGGCGTTGGGCTGACCCCCAGGTGCTGCAAAGAGATCCTGCTGGGCCGGCTCGAAACTCGGTGCGATGTCTTCACTTGACACAGTTCCATCGACGCAGCCGACGACCAAGGACAGCGCCGCCAAGAGTTGTAGGGTCGACAGCTGGATTACAGTGGGGATTCTCTGAGTCTGTTGGCAGTTGATCATTGTCTCGTTCGCTCGTGGGGCTCGGTGACATTCCAATCGTAGTTGGCAGCGTAACGGTGCGTGATCGAGTCCGATTGTGCAAGGAGCCTACAAGCCGGGATCGGATGGCGGCTCCGGGAACCTTATCGGACAGCCGTGCGTTCTGGGATCGTGGCGCGCTTCGGCGTCACCAGGATTCCAGCTATTCGACCAGAGGGGACTGACGCAATGAGACCTGCTATTGGCATGCTTCCGATTGTAGTGGTTCTTGGTCTTGGGTGTGCGCAGGAGCAGCAGCCTCCGGCTGAGGAGATGTCTACGATGAAGGCGGCGCAGCCTGACACCACCGCGCCCGTGCTCTGGGCCTACCTGGAGGATGCAAGTTATAGGAGTTGGCCCATGTGGCCCGGCAAGGAGGCGTTCTACACCGGCACCGAACCGCATGGAATGCTTCTCACAACTTACGTGAATGAGCTTGCGCTCGATGCCATCACCAACAGGTCCGGCCGGATGCCGGCGGGTGCAGTGGTGGTAAAGGAGAACTACATGCCGGATAGAATGCTCGCAGCCGTCACCGTAATGTACAAGTCCGGGGGGTACAACACGGAGTATGGTGATTGGTTTTTCGTGAAGCGTCTAGCGGACGGCACCTTCGAGGCATCTGGTCGCGTCGCAATGTGCCAAGGGTGTCATGCTCAGAGAGCGGCAAACGATTACCTGTTCACAGGCTCACTGAGCCAATAGCGGCTGCGAGTGCGGGGAAATCACCGAGCGATTTCCCCGCAGCAGGCTGGCCTGCTGTGGGCTCGTCAGTCGTGGTGTTCCGCAGGTGTCAGCTTCTCAGCGCCGGGCAACCTGCCGATCAGCTGCGCGGGGTCGTGGATCAGCACCGGTAGATGTTGGGGGCAGATCCAGAATCCGGTGTTCATGTAGTCCAGCGAGATCAGTGGAGTTTGGTCGGGCCCTCTGTGACAGGCCAGGCACTGTTTGATCGATGGCTCGTGCGACATGCAGCTGCAACCTCCTGAATGGGAAGCAGTGAGCGGGGAGCGGGGAGCCGTTGGTTGTCGAGTCGCCTCGCCCGATTCATATCCTACGACTCAGCGGCGGAACAGTGGGATGATTCTCCCTGTGATTGCCATGTAGGACGCGTACTCATCACCAAAACAATCCAGCAGTTGACGCTCCTCACGTGGAACCCGCCAAAGGTACCCTGGCAGGAGAGTAAGCAACATACCCCAGCCAGCAATCCAGTTCTGCAGCAACATGGGCTGGGCGATACCCCACAGAAAGTGCGCCGCGTACATGGGGTGTCGCATGTGCTGGTAAACACCTCGTGTTACCAGCGAATGGTCCTCCCTCAGTTGAACCGTCGGGGACCAATTGAGCCCGAGGTCAACATGCGATCTCCACAGCAGCCAGAGTGCCAGGGCAAACGTCACTATGCCCAGCCAACCCACCCAAGTAGGCAGATGGTAGTCAGCAAAATCGAGTCGCGCTGATAGCGCGTTGACCAGTGGCAAGATGAACATCCCAATGGCCGGAAGGGTCATCAGGACCGCGTCGAGCGTCGACTTTCTGTCGTCCACTATCTTGTTGTGCCTGTGAGGGCGGGTATAGCTGCCCCGGATGATCGATCCAACGATCAATCCACCGAAGTAAGACCACTGGAAGAAGTCGTCTGTCATGATCCGAATGACTCCTTTGCCCGGCATCCCATCAGAACGATAGCGCGACTGAAATCGGTAGAGTAGAAGAACCGGAGACAGCGCTCGATAGCAGCACGTCGAGCCGCACGTGGACCCAGCGCTCCCTTGCGATGAGCCGAGTCAGCATTCCCATTAGGATCGCTCCACCTGCGGCACCTACGACAACGTCCGGCACTTCTTTGGTGCAGTCAACTACGTCAGCGTATCCCAGTTTGCATTGCTCCGGCTCCGTAATGAGAACGGGACCCGCGAGGGCTCCGATCGCGGCCCCGATTGCCGGCACGCCGTAGATGAGCTTGGGATCCCGCCCAATACTTACCCGCAGTTGGCCAATGCTGGCAACAGATACATCTACGAGCCCTGTGGGGTTGACGAACATGGTGATCGTGTCACGGCCGAGAAACCGCAACTGCCCGATAGTCGCGCCTTCGACCAGCTCGCGCGATACGACATAGATCCGAGATCCCGATCTGAGAGGTGGTTGGCTCTGGGCAGCGGTGGTGCAGGCCCCGAGCGACAGCGTTGCGAGCACCGCAATTGTTACACGGGTCGGCAGTATCATCGTTTGCTGTCTAGAACAGTTGCCTGTCGCTTCGTGCCAGCATGGCGGCGAAGCACGACCACTATCGAGCCCCCAGCTCTTCGGGCACACGTAAGGCGTTGCGATTTCTCGGATTGAGCTCCAGCGAGCGCCGGTGGTTCTCGATCGCGAGCTGTCCGTTGCCGTTCTGCGTGTGAGCCCGACCCAGCGGTCGCACACCCTGAAGGGCTCTGGGTACTAACTCGTATTGCGCTGAGAGGTAGCCAGGGCGCTAGCGACATCGTTCTGCTCGAGATCGGCGTGACCTTCATCGTTCAACTGGCGCTACCGTCGGCGGGCGGCGCTGACGAGCAGCGAGAAACCACGCTGCGATCCCACCTTGGTTCGACTCCTCGAGGCATTAGAGCGGTTGGAGGTCATGGGGCTGCCCCCGGTTGATGGATGACTGAGTCGGAACATCGGGAAGACCGGAGCGCTTTGCAAGCGCCGCCAGGTCTGCGCCTTGACACCGTCCGTGATCCCGGAGAACCTGGAGACTCTGACAGCAGTGCTGCCATCGCGTTAGTGGCTACTCAAAGCATCCATGGCAGAACTGATGGTTGCCCACTTCTGGACGTGAGTCCGTGAAGAAACGAAAGCTTGGGGATCAAGGGCTGGAGGTGTCCGCGCAGGGGCTGGGGTGCATGGGCATGAGCGATTTCTACGGTGTCGCCGACGAGCGAGAAGCGATTGCCACGATCCACAGGGCCTACGATCTCGGCGTAGAGTTTTTGGACAACGCTGACATGTACGGTCCGTTCAACAACGAGCGATTGGTTGGTAAGGCGATCGCGGGACGGCGGGACGATTTCGTCGTAGCCACCAAGTTCTCTATCCTGCGCGGTGAAGATGGCAGCTTTGTAGGCGTGTGCGGCAAGCCGGAATACGTACATGAGGCGTGCAACGCATCGCTCGCGCGATTGGATATCGACCACATCGACCTCTACTACCAGCACCGGGTTGACCCTACGGTGCCCATTGAGGAGACGGTGGGTGCCATGGCCGAGTTGGTGCAGGCAGGGAAGGTCAGGCATCTAGGGCTGTCTGAGGCGGGACCCAAGACCATCCGGCGGGCACATCAGATCCATCCAATCACTGCGCTGCAGACGGAGTACTCGTTGTGGAGCCGAGACCCAGAGGACGAGATCCTTGCCACTGTGCGCGAGTTGGGGATCGGGTTCGTTGCCTACAGTCCTTTGGGGCGGGGCTTTCTTTCAGGCCGCTTCCGGAAGCCGGAGGACCTACAGGACGATGACTGGCGCCGTTTCAACCCGCGGTTCCAGGGCGAGAACTTCATTAAGAACCTCGAGTTAGTGGACCGCATATCACAAATCGCACAGTTAAAGGGAGTGACAGCGGCCCAACTCGCGCTGGCTTGGGTTGCGGCGCGGGGAGACGACATCGTGCCGATTCCCGGTACCACCAAACGTGAGAATTTGGAGCAAAACGTGGCGGCGACTGAAATCGAGTTCACCGTAGAAGAGCTAGCTCGGATCGACGAACTGGCGCCACAGGGTGCGGCAGCAGGGACCAGATACCCGGAACAGCCAATGCGCTTGGTCGGTCTGTGAGGAGAGCAATTGCCCAGTTGGCGTGCATTAGCTCTGCGGGCCCTTCCCCCCCACGAATCTCCGTGGGAGGAGTGCGACCTGGCCTTGGAACCGGGCCGGTGCCTGTAGTGTTTCAAACCGATGCCGCCGCACCATTTCTGAAGATTAAATGAAGGCACATGACACGGAATGTGCGGGAAGACCGGTGTATATTCGGTATGGCGCAGAGGGGAGCCTAGCGAAAGTATACCCGTAGGATGGTTCGGGTAGTGACTTGTCAAGGAATTGTCCTGATGCTAAATTGCAAGGTTAGACAACGTTTAGACACAGATCAAGGACTCACATCATATGGAGGTCAGACCGTTGGTACGTCCAGCACTGCAGCCGACCGTGTTCGTTGGGAGCCCGGAGGCGTCCGCACTCGTTGGTCTGCACCGAGTCATGGTGCAGAACGAGGACGGACGCGAGGGTCCGGAGTGTAGGGAAAGAGACAGGTATTCCGGCGGCCGTTAGTCCCAGTTGCAGGAATCTTCCCCGGTAAGGAACCAGGCTGTGGTCCGGACCGGGGTTTTTGAATGTCACCACCTCGCAACTCAGATGGGTGATTTGATTTGAAGCTTTCGGATATCTCAATCCGTCGCCCGGTGCTCACGAGTATGATGAGCGTCGCGCTCGTGCTGTTCGGGGCCATAGCATTTCTGCGTCTGCCGGTACGTGAGTTCCCCGATGTGGATCCGCCGGTCGTTTCGGTCTCCACTTTCCTGCGAGGTGCCAATCCGCGCGTCATGGAGTCGGCAGTGACGGATATCCTGGAGGAGGAGCTGAGTACGATACCCGGCCTGCGGACTCTGACCAGCGCGAGTGCGGAACAGTCTAGCTCAATCACCCTGGAGTTCACGCTCGACCGAGAACTGGAATCGGCAGCACAGGACGTGCGGGACAAGGTGTCGCGAGTGAGGGGACGGTTGCCGCAGGACATAGAAGAGCCCGTCGTGAGCAAGCAGGACGCGGACGCCAGTCCATTCTTCTGGTTGGCTCTCTCGGGCGCGAACTACGATCTGCTGCAGCTATCGGATATCGGCGATAGGGAGGTCAAGACCAGGTTACAATCCCTGTCGGGTGTCGGTAGGGCACAGATCTTTGGCGAGCGCCGTTACTCGATGCGCATCTGGCTCGATTCGGAAGCCTTGGCTTCCAGAGGGCTCACTGTACAGGACGTCCAGAATGCCGTGCGGAGTCGTAACGTCGAAATACCTGCGGGGCGGATCGAGTCAGACCGACGCGAGTTCACCGTCCGATCGCTGGGAGAGCTCAAGACACCTGAAGAGTTCCAGAATCTGACAGTGGCCAACCAAGATGGGCAGTTGGTCAAGCTGCGTGACCTGTCGCGGGTGGAACTGGGGCCCGAGAACGATCGGGCGGCCCTGCGCTACAACGGTACCTCGGCGGTTGCGATCGGAGTTGTGCGCCAATCGAAATCGAATCTCATAGAGGTGTCGGACGCGATTCGGGAGGAACTCCCACTCATTCAGGCAGCGCTCCCACCCGGAGTCGACATCTCGATAGCGTTCGATGGGGCGGTGTTCGTACGACGCTCGATTCAAGAAGCGGAAGAGACTCTGCTCCTCGCAGGTGCGCTCGTGATTGTGATCATCTTCGTTTTCCTGCGGAACCTCCAGGGTACCATTATCCCTGGGCTGGCAATCCCGACATCGATCGTCGCTGCTTTCGGACTGTTGTACTTCTTTGGGTTCACGATAAACAACCTGACCCTGCTAGCCCTGATCCTGTCAATAGGAATCGTGGTTGACGATGCCATCATCGTCATGGAGAACGCGTATCGACATCAGGAAAAGCTCGGTGAGGATCCTGAACAGGCAGCTGCGAAGGGTACCAGCGAGATCGCTTTTGCAGTCATAGCAACCACTGTGGCGCTGGTTGCGGTCTTCTCACCACTCACCTTCCTGCGGGGAACGACTGGTCGGTTGTTCAACGAGTTCGCTATCGCAATGGCTGGTGCGGTGGTCATATCCAGTTTCGTAGCGCTCACGCTCACACCGATGCTGTGTGCCAAGATCTTGCGCGTTCCCAAGAGCCACGGGCCGATCTTCAACTTGTTCGAACGAACTTTCGAGACCATAACCGACTGGTACGGCAGTGCCCTGGCCTGGGCACTGCGGCGCCGGTGGGTGATTCTTGCTGGTGGTGTGACGACTCTTCTGGTCGCAGTCGTGACCTTCCAGAACCTAAGACGAGAATTCGTGCCGCCCGAGGACCGCGGTTTCTTTGTCACGATAACCGTGGCGCCGGAAGGAGCCTCGCTGGCCTACTCCGACGACTATCAGCGGCGTGTAGAGGAGATCCTGTCCCGTACCGAGGACGTGGAGGCTTATTTCAGCATCGTGGGCTTTGGAGGGCGGGTCAACAGCGGGATAGTGTTCTCTCGGCTCGCTGATTGGACCGAACGGCATCGTTCGGTTCAGGACATCATCGGCGAGGTGCAGCCGCAGTATTTTGGGATCCCAGGCATCTTCGCATTCGCCAACAATCCGTCGGCGTTTGGCGGCTTCGGCAGTCCCGTTCAATTCGTGGTGCGACATCCCAATTTCGACTCGCTGGCTGTCGGCATGCAGTCGCTTGTGGCGAGCGCTCGCGGTATCAACGGATTGATCAATGTGGATACCGACCTCCGGGTCAACAAACCCGAACTGACCGTCTCCTACGATCGCGATCGCGCGGAGGATCTAGGCGTGCCCATTCGGGACATCTCAAGTACGCTCCAGACAATGTTGGGTGGTCAACGCATCAGCACCTTTACCCGCGACAACAAGCTGTACGATGTCATCGCCCAACTCGAGGCGCCTGAACGAGCTACTCCGAGTGACATGACGGGCATCTATGTGCGAGGTCGCGAAGGGACTCTGGTCCAGTTGGTCGCCGTTGCACAGATAGGCGAGGGAGTCGGTCCACGGCAGCTGAGTCACTTCAATCGGGTGCGTTCGGCGACCTTGACTGCCAATCTCGCTCCAGGCTTTGCGTTGGGTGAGGCGCTCGATTCTCTGAACGCGGCGGCAGCAGCGGTCCTCCCGACGGGTAGCAGTCTGGCGCTGGCGGGGGAATCACGCGAGCTGGTTGAGAGCGGCAACGCACTGTACTTCGCGTTCATTCTGGCGCTAGTAGTTGTATTCATGGTGCTCGCCGCGCAATTCGAGTCACTGATACATCCGTTCACCGTAATCCTCGCTGTCCCGCTGGCGGTCACCGGAGCACTCCTCGCACTGTTGGTGACCGGCTCGACTTTGAACCTCTACAGCCAGATCGGGATGATCCTGCTCATCGGTCTGGTCACCAAGAACTCGATTCTCCTCGTAGAATACGCCAATCAGCTCAAGAGGAGGGGAATGAGCAGCGTGGAAGCAGTACTGGAGTCCGGCAAGATACGGCTCCGACCGATCGTGATGACCTCGGTGGCGACGATCATGGGCGCAATGCCGATCGCACTGGGGTTGGGGGCCGGGTCGACCAGTCGTAGGCCGCTCGGCTACGCTATCGTCGGTGGGCTGTCATTCTCTACGTTACTAACGCTGTTCTTGGTACCGGTCGTGTACGTGCTGCTGGACTCCCTGACGGCGCGGTTGGGAAGCCGAAGCAAGGTGTCAGCGCTCGAACCGGCGGAGGCATAGAGATGCGCCAACAGATCGCTGCCACCCTACTCTTGGCTTCCGGTTGGCTCACCCCGATGCCTGCGGTGGCTCAAGATGACATGCCGCAGGTCACTTTGGCGGAAGCACTGCAGCGAGCGACCCGGCTCGATCCCAATTACGTGGCTGCGATGCGGCAGGTGGTGGATGCGGAGTGGGGTAGGAGGTCGGCCTGGTCAGTGTTCGTACTGCCCGCTGTCTCAACGCAGCTCAACGCAACCAAGTATTCGAGTGCGTCTTTCAACATCGGCACGGGTGCGCCCGCGTCCCAGATCGTCGACGCGCGGTTGGAGGCACGCTACAATCTGTTCCGCGGTCTCGGCAAGTTCGCCGATCTGGCCCGGGCCCAGGCGGAAGTCGAGGGAGCGCGGGCCGACGAGCTGGGCTCCCGCTTCCACACCGCGCTGTTCACCGAGGCCGACTACTTCGATGTAGTGGCGCAGCGGGAGCTAACCGGGGTGGCATCGGAACGGGTGCGCCGGGCGGAAGAACAGCTCGCTGTGGCGCGAGCGCGCGTCATTTCGGGCGCAGCCGTGCAAACCGACTCGCTGCAACTCCTCTTGGAGCTGACCACGGCCCAGGTCGAGCTGATCCGTCAAGAGGCCCGCCTCAAAGTCGCGCGCTACCAGCTGGGGCGCCGCGTCGGGTCACCGGGGCCGGTGGACGCCGCCGCGCTGGACACCCTCGCTGAGCCGGCTCTGCCGATCACCGAAGAGGAGGCGATCGCCGAGGCTGTGAGTGAGAGCCCGGACGCCGTCTTGGCCAGGGCGAATGAGCGAGCCGCTGTTGCTCAGGTTCGCGCGGCTCGCGGATCCTACTTGCCGCGGATCGATCTGTTCGGGCAGCTCTCAGCGTTTGACGACAAGTTCTTCCCCACTGCGACGACACGATCCGCGTTCGGCCTGTCGTTGAGTTGGCCCATATGGGACAACGCCGTCAGGGAATTGAGTCTCTCTCGCGCTACGACGGCTCGAGATGTATCGAGAGCCGCGCGCAATGACACTGAGCTGGCGCTGCAGCGTGATGTCGTGGAAGCATACGAAGCGTACAACGCGGCCCGTGCTGCAGCCGATCTCGCGGCCAAGGCAGTAACGGTGGCGGATGAGAACCTACGGGTGCAGCAACAGCGCTATCGCGCGGGGGCCACTACAATCATCGATCTGATCACAGCTCAAGTGAGTCTCTCTGAATCCGAAGCAGGATTGGTCCAGGCTCGTCAGGCGACTCGTCTTGCCCTATCCGGCCTCGAAGCGATTCTGGGTCGCCGCCTCTTTCAATTATGAGAGTGTCACAAGTGAAGCGTAACGTCATCTATTCGATCGCAACTGTTACAGCCATCGGCTGCGGGGGTAGCGGAGAGCCAGACTCGGCTGTGGGTAGGGGTGGGGGACCTGGTGGGCCGCCTGCGATGCCTGTCGAGGTCGCTGCTGCCATGACCGATACGGTCATCGACGCGATCCTCGCTACCGGCACCATTGATGCTGTGCAGTCCGTCGAGCTACGTCCCGAGGTGCAAGGTCGTTTGACCGAGATCCTGGTGCGGGAGGGAAGGGAAGTCGCAGCAGGAGCTCCCCTGTTCAAGGTCGATGATGCTGAACTATCGGCCCAGGTCGAACAACTCCGCGCAGAGCGGGATAGGGCGATCCAAGCGTTGCAGCGGACTCGCGAGTTGATCAGGCAGAAAGCCTCATCTCAAGCCGATTTGGAGGAGGCCGAGGCCAACGCCCGCAGTAGGCAAGCGCAACTGGATCTATTGGAGGTCCGACTCGACCGTACCCTCGTCAGAGCTCCGTTTGCTGGCGTCGTGGGAGAACGCTTCGTCAGCTTGGGTGATTACGTCAACACCGCCAGCCGACTCACTACGCTGCAGACCGTCGATCCCCAGCGGGCGGCCTTCCAAGTGCCGGAGCGCTTTGCGGAGCGTCTCGCTGTGGGACAGCGCGTGACCTTCCGTGTCGCCGCGGTCGACCGGGAATTCAGCGGCACTGTTGACTTCGTTGATCCGGTGGTTCGCGTCCCAGCCCGCACCATCCTAGTCAAAGCGAGAGTGCGCAATCCCGACAGGTTCCTCAAGCCTGGAATGTTCATAGAAGCGCGCTTGGCTACGGAGACCCGTCCTGATGCCGTAGTCATACCTGAAGACGCAATCCTACCGCTCGAAGGTGCGACCTATGTCTGGGTTGTCAGTGACGACCAGGCGTCACGCCGTCAAGTTGAACTGGGCGTACGCACTCCTGGATTTGTCGAGATAGCGAATGGATTAGCGGCTGGAGAGTTCGTTGTAGTAGGTGGCCAGGAAAGACTGTATGAGGGTGCGGCGGTAAGGTCTACGGTGGTGGAAAGGATCGCCAGTGGCTCCGTGATGCCCTGAATGGCACTGGAGTCCCGCTAGTCCTGTCGACTGGCTTCCGGCGGGCGGCGTCCAAAGACGCTGCCCGCCCTTTGTTGCAGGCTAGCCTCAAGTCAGGAGATGACAGAGGTACGCCGTTGCCACACCCAGGTAGTTGCCGAGTCCGTATCCGAGTAGCGCTAGCATGATTGAGATGGGCACCAGCTCCTCACGGTGAAATCCTGCAGCGACTGGAGCGGAAGCGGCACCACCTACTGCGGCAACGCTTGCAGTGGCTGCCATGCTCACATCAACGCGGAACAGTCGGGCACCAATCGTAATGAAGCCGAAGTGAACCAGGATACACACGATGCCGGCTACGAGGAACCACTGGGCACCACCGATATTACTGAGATCCGCCTGGGCACCCATGGTCGTCATGTAGATGTAGACGAATGTCATGGAAAGCGGTTCGGTGCCGGGTATGTCCTTCAAGGGAGTGGCGGAAAGAGCGATCCCGAAGGTCGTGACCAACAGAATCGCCCAGGTACTCTCCGTCAGCACGGGCGGTAGAGTGGGAACCAGCGTGGCCAGTTGGTTTGCAGCGAAAATGGTGACGAAACCAAATCCAAGGAGGACCAGTACGTCACGGTAGTGCAGTTCGTGGGTCTTCTTTTCGACCTGTGCACTTGCCTCGGCGATGCGATCCATCTGCTCTTGCGTTACACCCGTGAAGCGATTGAAGCCGGCAGCCCAGCGCTTGCAGGTCAGTATGATCGGGAAATAGAGCACATAGACGAAGTTGTCGACGAGGACTACCATGCCCACCATCTCACCAGGCGTCTCAATCGCGTCGGCCACGGCTGCCAGGTTGCCGGTTCCACCGATCCAGCTTCCGGCAAGTGCGCCATAACCTCGCCACGTGTCTGGTGGCAGGCCACTCTTGAAGATGTAGTACGACAAGGTGGCCCCTGCGACGATTCCAACTGCGCCGATTACCAGCACTCCGGCACCGCGCCATGCCACCCTGATGGCTTGCTTGATATTGATGTCCAGCAGCATCAACACGATGAACATGGGCACGGCAAACGACCTGAACGTCGTGTAGATATCACTTGACTTCGGAATGACGTTCAGGTTGCTGAGGAATATCGGCGTGAGAAAGATCCAGATGATGGCCGGCAAGATGTTGAACACCTTCCACTTCGTCTTCTTCTCCAGCCAAATGAAGAACACCGGGATCATCGTGATCACGGCCAGCACGCCAATCAGATCATTGAAGAGAGGTTCCGAACTCATCGGGTCTCCGGTCGGTTGTGACTGTTCAGAGTCATGAAGAGACGCAGGGTTCTTTTCTCCCCAGCCTGCGGATCCTCAATTGAGCAGTGGTGAATCCGGCAGATGATACGTACCACCTGACGGTATTCGAGGTGAGCTCCACTAGCTCGTCAGTGAGACTAGACACGCGTGTCTGCGACCCGGACGCTATGGTCTCTGACGAGCCACAGTGCGGCTACCGAGCTTTTTCACACTTCAGATCGGTGACAAACATGTGCCCGGGCATGTGAGTAATCATGAGATCCGGCTTCGCCTGCATCGCTGCCGCCTGGGGGGTCACCCCGCAGGCCCAGAACACCGGGAGTTCGTCCGACCGCACAGCGACCTTGTCGCCAAAATCAGGCCGCTCCAGATTGGCGATGCCGATCACTGCGGGATCACCTATGTGAACCGGCGTGCCATGCGCGAGCGGGTAGCAGGCGGTGACACCGACCGCTCGGTCGACCAGGTGGCGTGGGATGGGTCGCATTGAGACGACGAGAGGTCCCGCGAAGGGCCCGGCAGGTTGGCACGGTAAGTTGGTGATATACATGGGGACGTTCTTGGCCTGCTCCAGGTGGCGGAGTGGAACCCCAGCATCGAGCAATGCGGCCTCAAAAGTGAAGCTGCATCCCAACAAGAACGCCACCAGGTCGTTGTTCCAGATATGCAGCAGATCGTGCAATTCAGTTTCGACCACACCGCTGCGATACAGTAGGTACCGCGGCACGTCGGTCCGCAGATCGGCACCCGGTGCCGATCTGCGCGGTTCGAACTCACCAGGGTCGGTTTGCTCGATGATAGGGCACGGTTGAGGATTGCGCTGGCAAAATGTGAGGAAATCGGTTGCGTGTGCGCCAGGCACGACCACGAGGTTGGCTTGCACGTAGCCGTCGCAGCAACCGGTCGTGGGTCCTTGCCACTTCCCATCCCGGGCCCACTGGCGCAGCTGCTTGGGTGAGATCTGATCTGAATCGCACCTAGGCTCCATAGATCCCGACTCCGAGCTCCCTTTCGGCCGTTACGGTAGCGGCGCCTGCTTCCTCGGCAACATCTCATCGCGCATTGCGAGCTGGTATGCGGTAGCGGCTACAACCACTGCCGACTGCATGAGGTCTTCGATCAGCATGTGGTCGTACGTATCGAGATAGGTGTGGTGGTGCCGCGGCGTGTACTCAACGGGGTCCTGGATGAACTGGAATCCCGGAATCCCGGCGCCGTCGAACGCTAGATGGTCTGTGCCTCCGGTGTTGCGGTGCCACACCGAGACGACCCCGAGATCGCGGAACGGCCACAGGATCTGCTCGAAGATGGGGATCACGGCTTCGTTCATCTGAGTGTATATGCCGCGGATCTTTCCGGTGCCGTTGTCGTAGTTGAGATACGCCGAGATTCTGTCGTGCAATTCCTCATGGTTCTGCACCCAGCCTCGTGAACCCAGCAATCCCTGCTCCTCACCGCTCCACAGTCCGATGCGGATGGTCCGTCTGGGTTGCAGGTCCAAGGTCTTGAGGATCCGCATCGCCTCCATCATCACGAGTGTGCCGGCGGCATTGTCGACGGCGCCGGTTCCCATGTACCAGGAGTCGAGGTGGCCGCCGATCATCACGTACTCGTCAGCCTTGTCACTACCGGGAAGGTCGGCCAGCACGTTGTATCCGTTGAGGTCATCTGGATGGAACCGGTTCTTGACATCGATTTCGACTTGGACGGGTATTCCGCGCTCGACGTTGCGGTAGATCTGACCGTACTGCTCCGCCGAGACGATCAACTGTGGTAATGGTTCAGGATTGGTGGGGTCGAGTCCTGCGCGATTGTAGGTGCTGCGGAGAATGCCGTAGTTGCGTGATGAGCGAGACAGCAGTGCCGCAACACCCTCTTCGCGGAACATCTCATCCCGCGCGGCTTGCACCTCTCGCATCCGGCGGCGCATCTCCATCATTCTTTCGCGTTGCGCCGGATCGAAATCGCGGCCTGGGCTCGGCGCGATCGGCGTGAGCAACTCCTCGACTGAGAATCGCCGATCCCACTGCTCCCACTCCGGCTCGATGTCCGCCGGCTCATCGAGTAGCACAAACGCATTCCTGAGTTGGCCGCGGTATTGTGCTAGGTCGCTCACGCTGTCGGCCTTTACGATCAGCACTGGTCCCGAGACGGCGCCGTTCGTGCTCCCTGTCCAAGCCGCCGGTTGTCCGTGGAGTGGTTGAATGTACGGTGTGAGAATCTGACCACTGTAGTGCTCGCGGGACCAGCCCTGCCCGAACTCTCCCCAGGGTTCGACGGTGATGCTCTCCAGGCCCCACTCCTGGAATTTCTGCGTGATCCATTCCCTCGCATGCCGTATTCCTGGTGAAGCGGTGAGCCGGGGTCCAACGACGTCGGTCAAGTACTGGGCCATGGGATCCATCTCGGACTGTGCCAGACCTACCTCGCGGATCTGGTCGATCACAGACAGATCGACAGCTTCCTGAGCAACCTGAGCAGACGTGACGCAAGGAGCTGCTAGCAGGCTGGTGAGCGCAGTGGCTATGGTCAGAGGACGGAGGGACATATGGATCTCCTGTTCGGTAGGGGCTTAAACTACTTGTCTGAGAAGGAGGCGACAACAAGACTGGGTGGGCAATTCTCAGCTCCCCGCTCTCAGCTCCCTGCTCCCCTTACCCCCATCCTTGCGACTCGTCGGTAACGGCCGCAGTTTGGCCGGGTACCCAGATGACTTCGTTAGCAGCTCCGAGGAGTGTCCGATGACAAGGCAATGCACAAGAACCCGAATAGCTCCGGTACTTCTATTTCTTCTCCTGTGCGGCCCGGTACTCACGGCCCGAGCCGGCAAAGTGCAGGGGCAACAGGTCACGTCCCCCGAGGAGTTCTTTGGATTCCAGATGGGTGCCGACCGCATGATTGCCCGGTGGGACAGGATGGTCGAGTACTACAAGCTACTGGAGAGTTCCAGTTCCAAGATCAAGGTAGTCGAGATGGGCCCCAGTACGTTGGGCAATCCATTCCTCGCGCTGTTCATTTCAGCGCCAGCCAACCTGGCTCGACTGGAGGAGCTGCGACAGATCAACGTACAGCTCAGTGATCCGCGGGACATAGCCGCAACGCAGCTCGACCGGCTCGTGGCTGATGGCAAGGTGGTCATCATCCAGACAATGAGTCTTCACGCCACGGAAATCGGTGGCAGCCTAATGGCGGTCGAGTTGGCCTACGATCTAGTGAGCCGCAGCGACGAAGAGACTCAGGGGATCCTGGACAACGTGATCTTTATTATGATCCCGAGTTTCAACCCCGACGGTCAGATCATGGTTACCGACTGGTACCGGGAGACAGTTGGAACCGAATATGAAGGCGTAGGTTACCCTTCGCTGTACCACCACTATACAGGGCACGATAACAACCGTGACGCATTTCAGACCAACACGGTCGAGTCCCAATACGTCGCCCAGCTCATGTTCCGCGACTGGATACCACAGGCGTACATCGACCACCACCACATGGGGAGTTACACAGCGCGGCTCTACGTGCCGCCCTACGCCGAGCCGATTCGTCCATTTTCCGATCCGTTGGTGTGGAGAGAGATGAGTTGGTACGGTGCCCATATCGCATACAAAGAGGAAGAGGCCGGCCTATCGGGCATCGTGAACGCAGCGATATATGGTGGCTGGGGCCATTTCGGTTTCCACTGGATCACGCCGTTTCACAACATCGCCGGAATGCTCACCGAGTCTGCCAGTGCCAGACTGGCCAGTCCGCTGTACATCCATCCCGATCAGCTCGAGGGTGGTAGACGGCAACTACCGGAACATGAGGCACAGACGACGTTCCCCAACCCTTGGCAGGGCGGCTGGTGGCGGCTGCGCGATATCGTCGAGCGTCAGAAGGTTTCCGCATGGGCTGCGCTCGACATAGCGGCGCGGAACAAGGAAACGGTGCTTCGTAATGCCTATCTCAAGGCCAAGCATCAGACAGAACGTGGGGCCGCCGGCAAGCCTGCCGCATTCGTGATCCCGGCCGCACAGCACGATCCGCTCACCGCAACGGTGATGGTCAACAAG
>JBDHKN010000009.1:0-74353 GCA_039586365.1 Gemmatimonadota bacterium
CCGCTCGCTGGCCGACGGCTTCCTCGAGATTCAGCTTGCTGAGTTGGACGGCGATCACTTCCAGCGCGGGAACCCGGCCCTGTATACCGGCGAGGCGATCTTCGCCGTCCTGTCACTGATGTTGCGGGACTTCACTTCTGCGGAACAGCGCGTTGAAGCAATCACCCACCGTATCGCAAGCATGCCGGGATTCTTGCGTGATGCCCAACGCACGATAGGCAGCAAACCAATACCACGATCATGGACGACTCGGGCTCTCAACGAATGTGACGGCGCGGTCCACGCCTTGGGCAACGGGCTCGAGTCTTGGTGCCAGAGCCATGGATTCGATGAGCGATCCACTGGTAGCCTGAGGGATGCCGGGCAGCGGGCGTTGTCCGCCGTGGCGGGATTCCGCTCCTGGCTCGGCTCGATCCCTGACGCGCAAGCCAGGCGCTCGGGTTGCGGTCCGGAGTTCTATGACCTGCTTCTCCGACGCGGACACTGGAGCACGCGGACCCGCGGCGATCTGCTGGCTGAGGCTTGGCACCGGTTCGAGCAAGCGGAGGCGAGGTTGGGAGAGATGGCACAGTCGGTGGATTCGGGTGGGTGGCCCGCGGTAGCAGCGCGACTGGCCGAGCTTCACCCCACCCGCGACGATTACCTGGGCGCGTATCAACGGACCTGGGACGCCTGTCAACGGATCGCAGTCGCACGGGGCCTCGTCAACTGGCCCAGCTTCCCGATCCGGTACGTTCCTATTCCGCAGTGGGTCAGAGAGTCAGCTCCCAATCTCTACTTCTTGCATTATCGGTCGCCGGCTCCATATGACCTTCCGGAGGTAGTCGACTACCTGGTGCCTCCGATCGACCACCGGCTAGCACCAGAGCTGGTGGAGTCTCTATTGCGGGCTACCAACGACAGTGTGATCAAGTTGAACCACGTAGTGCACCACGGTGCACTTGGCCACCATGTGCAGAACTTCTACGCGTACCAATCGGCATCGCGGGTGGGACAGTTAGCTGCAGTGGACTGTGCCAGCCGGATTGGGATGTTTTGTGGCGGCTCACTTGCCGAGGGGTGGGCCTGCTACGCGACGGACCTGATGGGCGAATCGGGTTTCTTGACCGAGCTAGAACTGGTAGCGGAGCAGCACTCGCGGCTCCGCCAACTGGGCCGGGCCATCGTCGATATCGAGCTACATCAGCATTCCATTGATGAAGGAGACGCGCAGCGCTTCTACGAGGAGAGGGTGGGCATGACTTCGGCTGCTGCGGCCAAGGAAGTGACGCGCGACTCCATGTTCCCGGGAACGGCGGTAATGTACTGGCTCGGTACCCAGGGGATACATGACTTGCGGATTGCACGTCAACAGGCAGAGGGTGCAGCATTCTCGCTCCGCGCCTTTCACGACAAGTTACTGAGCTTCGGGTCCATCCCGGTGCTACTGATCGCACAGCTAATGTCAGGGAGTGCCTTCGTATGACCGAAGTGCGTCGGTGTGTCTGGTTCCTTGCGACCGCGTTGATCGCGGCCGCTGGCTGGGTTGCCTGTGGATCAGACGTTGGTGCTGCGGGTCCGTCGAACGACCTCCTGATCGTCGGCTACGATCGCGAGCCTGACCTTCTCAACCGCTTCAGCACCCACATACTCGAGGACATCCACTCTTGCGTGATTGAGGGACTCACGACCACTGACGAGAACATGAACGTTATCCCGGTGCTTGCAACCGAGGTCCCCACGCTGACAAACGGCGGCGTACGGCTCCGCGCGGATGGCGGTATGGATGTCATCTGGAAGCTCAGGCCAAACGTTGCGTGGCACGACGGGACACCGTTCACTGCGGCAGACGTCAAGTTCACGGTCGAAGCCCTGAACGATCCGAATTACAATCCGGAGAGCACCGATGGGTTCGACCGCATCGAATCGGTCGACACCCCCGACTCACTGACCGCGATCGTGCACTACAGAGAGATCTACGCACCGTACGCAATTCAATTCTTCCGGGGCACCTTCCCGAAACATGTCCTCGAGGGTCGCGACATAGACCGTGCCATCGATTACAACCGGAATCCCCTCGGCACCGGTCCGTACCGTGTGGCGGAGTGGAAGACGGGGGAGTACATCCTGCTGGAGCGGGTGCCCAACTATTGGCGCGGTACGGAGTATCCGAAAATCAGGCGTTTGATGTTCAAATTCGTTGCCAACACCAATACGCGGATCAATCAGCTCAGGAGCGGTGAGGTCCACGTTGTCGCTCTGGTGCCCTGGGACAAGGCTCGTGAGGTGCGGGAGACCGAGGGCATCACGCTGCATCGGCTGGTGGGAAACAGCTATGAACACGTGACACTCAATCAGCGTGAGTTTGCGCCATTTAGAGACGTCAGGGTCCGTCAAGCGCTGGTCCACGCGATCGACCGCGAGCTGATCGTGAACACGATCCTCGATGGACTTGCTCCTGTCATCCATGGCCCGATCCAGCCACCTTCGTGGGCATTCACAGATGAAGTGCGCCACTACCCGTACGATCCCGGACGAGCAAGTGAGTTGCTCGACGCTGCTGGATGGCGCGACGCTGACGGTGATGGGATTCGCGAGCGTGATGGCCGTCCGTTGTCATTCACACTGATAACTCAAGCCGGTTATGCCATTCGTGAGAATGTTGCCCAGACCTTGCAGCGCCAGTTCCGCGATGTCGGGGTAGCTATGCAGATCCGTATGATCGATGGGACTGCGATCAGCAGTCTCTGGTTTGAAGGCAAGTTCCAAGCGATGCTACACTGGTGGCACATGCCATCCGATCCAGAAATCACTCTGTTCTTCGCCAAGGACCGGATACCGCCAGCAGGACGCAACATCAACTACATCGAGAACGACAGTCTGACAGCGCTGCTCTATGCCTCTGATCGCACGGTGGATGTGGACGAGCGCCGTTCCCTACTGTGGGAGGCACAAAGGCTCCTTGCCGAACTAGTGCCAGAGATCCCGCTCTACAATGTGACACGGCTCGACGCGGTGCCAGTGAATCTGCTGAACTTCAGAGGGAACCCGACGAACACGGGCATCTTTTGGAACGTGCACGAATGGGAGATCCGCTAGCCGGTGTTTAGGTTCGTTGTGCGGCGGGTTGTGCAGGCTGTACCTCTTCTGGTTCTCATATCGGTCCTAGTATTCGCCCTCATTCACGCCGCGCCCGGCGGTCCCTTAGAGATGTACCTCGCCAACCCAAACGTGCGGCCAGAGGATATCGAGCGGCTTCGCGTCGCGCTGGGATTGGACCGTCCGATCACGGAACAGTACTTGGCCTGGCTGAAGGGGTTCATCGTTGGTGAGTGGGGATACAGCTTCACCGATGGGCGGCCGGTACTTGAGCGTCTGCTCGAGAGATTGCCGGCGACGCTAGAACTCATCGCCAGCGCAGTACTTGTGGCAGCCCTCGCTGCGCTGCCGCTGGGCGTGTTCGGTGCACTGAAGAAGGGTGGGTGGCTCGACCACACGACGACTGTCGTCTCGTTTGCAGGGATCTCGCTTCCAGTGTTTTGGGTGGGACTGCTACTCCAACTCGTCTTCGCCGTGGCACTCGGTTGGCTTCCGTCGTCAGGGCGAGCCTCCTTCGGAGACGGAGATCTGACTGACCGGCTGAGCCACGTGATCATGCCGGCAATTGTACTCGCGGCCGTACACGCTGCGGCTTGGTCACGGTTCCTACGATCATCGATGGGTACAGCGGTACAACAGAGGTTTATCCTGGCTGCACGGGCGCGCGGCATACACGAGAGACGTGTTGTGTGGCGGCACGCGCTCCAAAACGCACTGCTTCCCTTCGTCACAGTACTGATGATGGATGCAGCGATCATGGTGACAGGTGCAGTAATCACGGAAAGTGTGTTTGCCTGGCCAGGTCTGGGGAGTCTTTTCACGGAGGCGCTGGCGCGGCGGGATTACACCGTATTGATGGCCTTCTTGATGATGACATCCGCCGCGGTGGTGTTCCTGAATCTGGCCGCAGACGTGTTATACCACATACTCGATCCGCGCGTGAGTGTGCGATGAAGCGGTCCCAAGACAGACGTGCTGCGTGGACGGCTGGCGCCGTGCTGCTGCTGCTCGCCGTAACGGCGGCAGCTGCACCGTTACTCACGCCGTACGTGCCCGACGGTATCGATCTCGCGAACCGTCGGGCGGCGCCATCGTTCGCACACCTGTTTGGAACCGACGAGCTGGGACGCGACGTGTTGACGCGGACTCTTTTCGGAGCACGCATTTCACTCGTCATCGGCCTCCTCGCAGCCGCCGTCACGGCTGTGGTCGGTGTTACGATCGGAGCGGTGAGTGGGTATGTGAGGGGTTGGATCGACAACGCGCTGATGAGATTGACGGACGCAATGCTCTCCGTTCCCAGACTTCCCCTGCTCATGATCGCGGCCGCAATTTTCGAGCCTTCCGTGCCGGCGCTGATCATCCTAATCGGCCTTGCCGGTTGGATGGAGACCGCGAGGATCGTGCGCGCCGAGTTCTTGTCGCTCAAGGAACAGACGTACGTCGATGCGGCGCGCGCCGTTGGAATGCAGCCAGTGAGGATCGTGGTCCGACACCTGCTTCCCGGTGCGGCACCAGCGGCGGTGGTTGCTGCGACTCTCGCGGTGGGCAGGGCGATCATGCTCGAGTCGGCAATGAGCTTTTTCGGGGTGGGGATCCAGCCACCCCAACCCAGCCTTGGGAACATGCTGTACCAGGCCCAAACGTCCATGAGCACTGAGCCTTGGCTCGCGTTCTTTCCGGGTATGTTCATATTCCTGACCGTGCTCACCGTGTACGTAGTTGGGGCGGATCTTGGGGCGAGGGAGTTGCGGTGAAAGGGGAGCAGGGAGCAGGGAACAGGGAACTAGTGAGTGAGAGAGGTGAACTAATTCGAACGGTGGAGGACCCGGTATGTCGCAGAGCACAGGCTCGTTGCTGAGGCGCCTGTTCGAGATCCGCAGTAGCTACGGCTCTGGAGAGGCAGAGGAAAAGACCCGACTGGTGACACTGCTGGCGCGACGTCGCCTCGGGTCCAGCCGGGAAGTGGAGTCTTTTCATGATGCTGTCCTCTTCATGCGGGCGTTTCCCGATGATGCTGGTATGCTCGACGCCTGTGAGCGGGCGCTGTGCGGCTTTCACCGACGGGGCGACGTAGTACGGGCACAGCGTGACCTCGAGGGAACGGGTATCGCCGGTACCGCCATGAGCTATCCGTTCTCCTACCCGATGGCTCATTGGCTTGCAGCCCGTGAACCCGAAGGTGCGCGACTCGTGTGGCCCGACTGGGAGCGGAGCGGCGAGCTGGATGACCTGCTGCCTCTCCTCACCCGTAAGGCCGAGGCTCCCGGAGTCGATGACGAAACGGTCTCCGCGAGAGAATGGCTCCACAACGCCCGCTGTGAGGGGAAGGGAGACTACGTGACTCTGGTGGAGCGGTTCGGAGCGCTCGACGCTGCGCCGGAAGTTCGCGAATATCTCTTCAACAATCTCGACGTGCCCGTACAATGGGATCTTGGTGGAGGGCCCGACTCGAGAACCTTGGCCCGCTGGCAGGGTGGTCCGACGCAGTATCAGTGCGGCCCGCTCGATCACAGTCGGCCCAAGCTACGTCAGGCGGTGCTGGAGGTACCACGCATCCGTGCAGTGGATCCCAGAGACGGGCAGCGCCTGGTCGACCTCAGCCGTTCCACCATGAGCGTTCGCTACCGGGAACTGGAGGCGTTCGACTACGGAGATCCGCGGGACGCGTGGCTGGCCGACGTGGGCCGTGGGCTGTTGATCAGTTTGGTGGGTTTGCGCCCCGAGCGACGGCTGTGGCCCGAGTCGCTCTACGGCGGTCTGTTCCTGAAGAACGGCGTACCGATTGGATATCATCTGGCGAGCGCTCTATTTGGTTCGTCCGAGGTGGCCTACAACGTCTTCCCCGAGTTTCGCCGAGGTGAATCAGCCTGGATGTTCGGTCGTTTGCTCGCGACGGTGCACGGCTTTCTGGGTGCCACGGACTTCACTGTGTTTCGCTACCAGATCGGATACGAAAACCAAGAGGCAATCGATTCCGGGGCCTTTTGGTTCTATCACAAGCTGGGATTCCGGCCCCGCGGTGGAGCCGTGCGGAAACTCATCCGCGCTGAGGAAGCCCGGTTGAGAGCGAGGCCCGGATACCGCAGTCCACCAACAGTGCTGCGGCGCCTGTCCGAGGAGCACGTCTACTTCCATGTGGGCGCACGCCGTGACGAGTTGATCGGCCTGTTTCCCTACGCCAATTTGGGTCATAAGGTCACGCAATGGTTCGCCTCACATGGAGGCTCTACTGTTGCGGCAAGGCGTGACGCGGTGCGTGAAGCTGAAGCATTGCTCGGCGTGCGCCGCCGCTCCTCCTGGCCAGTTGCAGAGCGGCGAGCCTTCGCGACGTGGGCTCCGGCGGTTGTGCTCCTTGACGGTCTCAAGCGCTGGCGCACCGAGCGGCGCCGTGAATTGGTGCGCGTACTACGCGCAAAGGGGGGAATCCACGAAGTCCGCTTCGTGCAGCTATCGAACCACCACCATCCCTTCCGGCGGGCTTTGCAGACACTCTGCCTTTCTTGACCCCTCCTTCACTCGCGTGGCGTACTGATAGTACGCGATCCCCGTCTGCGGTTTCCCAACCGCCGGCCCAGCAATCGGCCGAGGCAAGGAGCAACGTAGACGCATGTCTCGGCTGCTGGTATGCCTTCAGGAGAGAGTCGGACACTGCGATGTCCCTGCGAGGTTGCAGGGAGAAACTCCGCCTGGGATTGAGAATACTCGTGCGGAATGGAGTTCGCAGGAGGATCGAGCGGCGGAGACAGTGGAGTTGAGGCATCACGGTCTACGTCGTCCTTTGACTACCGGCCGAGACAGATTCTCGCTGATGGCCAACCGGTCCAACGGCCAAACGAACTCCGACGTCGATACCAGCGACCGAACAGCCGAGCCGTGGCTGTTGGGCGGGAGAAACGACGCAACCGCCGGCCGGGTTCGTCATCCGACTCATGACGGTCAGCCGAATTGCCCATGCGGTTGTCACGGGTTACAATCGCAACAATATGCTGGCTCGGCGGTATTACGGCAGCCATGTTCGTTCCTCCCTCCTCGAGAGGGGAATTGCTGAGAACTCGAACGCCACGCGACTGAGGATCAAGAATGGTGGAGGCGCAAACCCGAGAGAGGCTCGTCGCTTTTACCGAAAGGCATGCAGCCGAACAGTTGCAGTTCCTGATGCATCTGCGCCGGCAGAGCAGCTGCACGTACAACAAGGCCGGGACGGATCGGGTGGCCGACCGGGCGCAGAGTTGGGCCAGACGTTCGCCCGCGAGCACCGGCGCGGGACCTCTGATGCCAACTTCTTCGGATCGTTCGGCGTGCCGACGGTCGACGGCCTCGGCCCCGTCTGCAAGGACTATCACACTCCGGAGGAGTTCGTCTTCGTCTCCAGTATCAAGGAGAGGTCGGCCTTGCTGGCAATGGCCGTCGTGTCCAAAGGTCGGCATTTCGCAGGGAACGGCTAGCCGGTCGGGGTAGATGGGAAAGGCAGAGGCCAGCGGGCACCGCCCACCGAACCGGTTCTTCGACCGCCTGATCCGAACGACGGAACGCATCGGGAACTTCCTGCCCCACCCGTTCACTGTATTTGTCATCCTCATTGGTGTGGTGGTGGGGCTTTCCATACTGCTTTCCCAGCTGGGCGTCTCCGTTTCCTACGTTACCATCGATCCGGCAAGCGGCGCAGAGGTTGCCAACACCGTCCGAGTTTTGAGTCTCGTCCAGAAGTCCATCATTCAGGCGACGATGCAGGACTTCGTGAACATCTATGCGTCGTTTACCCCAGTGGGTTTCGTCATCATCATGATTCTGGGAGTGAGCGTAGCAGAGCACACGGGGTTCTTCTCCGCTGTGATCCGCACGGTCGTCCAGAGGACCCCACCAGCGTTGATCACCTTCGTTATTGCGCTGGTGGGGATCTGTGCCAACGTGGCGTCGGATGCCGGAATCATCATCGCGCCAACTTTGGGAGGAGCGATCTTCCTGGCGCTGAAACGCCATCCCGTGGCCGGAGTGTGCGCGGGCTACGTGGCGGCTTACGGCGGCTTCTCGGCGAACATCTTCCCTGCTGGGACGGACGTCGTATTGGCCGGCATCACTCAGTCGGCGGTGAGCCATTTCGCCGTGGACGCGGCAGTCCATCCGCTGATGGACTGGTACTGTATGATGGGATCCACCTTGGTTCTGGCCTCCGTCGTAACCCTCATTACGGAGAAGGTGATCGTCCCCTTCCTCGGTGACTACGGTCCTCCCGGAGAAGTGGGGCTCCCGACGCCGGAGCAGTTCCACCTGGAGGCAGAGGAGAAGCGGGGCCTCGTAGCGGCGGCGGTGGTCACGGTGACGTTTCTCGGTGTCCTCCTCCTCCTCACGGTTCCAGGCGACGCACTGCTACGCAACGCGGAGGGCAAGCTGCTCCCGAGGTCTCCACTGATCTCGGGGATCATCGCCATTCTCTTCATCTACTTCGTCATCGTCGGGATGACGTACGGGATCGCAGCAAGGAGGTTGCACTCCGAGAAGGACGTTCCGAAAATGATGCAGCGAGGATTGGCTGGGGTGTCCAGTTTCCTCGTGGTCTGCCTGCCTGCTTCCCTGTTCATCCATCTCTTTCAGGAGAGCAACCTGACGGCGGTCATTGCCGTGCGGGGGGCGGATCTGATCAAGGGACTGGATATCGGCATGATCCCGACCATCTTGTTGTTCGCTCTCTTTTGTGCGGTCATGAACGTGTTCATCACCAGCGGCTTCACTAAGTGGCTGATCCTTGCTCCCATCTTCATCCCCCTGTTCTATCAATTGGGTGTGAGCCCAGCAACGGCGCAGATGGCGTACCGGATCGGCGATTCCACCACGAACATCATCTCGCCGGTATCCGCGTACCTGCCGTTCCTCCTTGGTTTGTTGGAGAAGTACCGCAGCGAAGGTCAGGATGTCGGTATCGGGTCGGCCATGTCGCTGATGCTGCCCTACTCAATGACGCTTTCCGTGGTGTGGATTGCCTACCTTGGTGTGTGGCTGATACTGGGACTCGATCCGGGACCCGGGGTAACATTGTTCCTGGACTAGGTGGCCGCCGTGGAGGGTCGCGGAGGTGTGACTATTTGACTGACTCCCTACGATATCGAAGGAGAGACCGTCGTATGAGAGGGATGTTTCCGGTCCTGTTCGGGCTCCATCTGGTCGCTGCTGGGCTCGCTGTTCCTCAGGAGAAGACCGCCCAGGGAACAGAGCACATGGTGAGTGCGCCGACCGTTGAAGCCCTGCAAGCGGGTTTGTCGATCCTACAACGGGGCGGCAATGCGATCGACGCGGCGGCTGCCACCGCCTTCGCCCTCATGGTCACCGACCCGGCAATGAGCAGTGTGGGAGGGAGGTCGCAGATCCTGGTACGCCTGAACGACGGGACGTTGGTCGGCTTCGACGGGGCCACGCAGGCACCGTTGCGCGTGGATCAGCCAGCCAATCTCGGGCATGGGTACAAGACTGTGCCGATTCCGGGTAGCCCGGCTGCCCTGGAGCAGATGGTACGGGAGCACGGAACGCTACCTTTGGCAGAGGTGCTCGAACCCGCCGTGCGGCTGGCAGAAGAGGGATTCCCCATCAAGCAGGATCTGCACGACCAGTTCCGAAGGTACGCCGAGACGCTGCGTCTCTATCCCGGCACGCGGGAGCATTTCTTCAAGTCAGATGGAACTCCCTATTCAGCGGGAGAACTGTTCCGCCAGCCCGCGTTGTCGAAGACGTTGCGTATCATTGCCGAGCAAGGCGCGGACGCCCTCTATCGCGGCGAGTTGGCTCGACTGATGGTAGCCGACATGGAGCGGAACGGCGGACTCGTCAGGCACGACGACCTCGACCGGTATCAGCCACGAGACGGCGAGATCGTTGAGGGTGAGTACCGGGGGCACCGCATCGTGAGTCGAGGGGGCAATTGCGACGGAGCGTCGGTCGTGGAGATGCTGCAGATCCTCGAGCACTTCGACGTGGGGGAGTATGCCATCGACGATCCGGAGTACATCCACTTAATGGCGCAGGTCCTGTACCTCGGCAACGCCGACGAGCACGTGCCCGATTGGCAGCAGGTGTCCAAGGCTCTGGCGGCGCGGCGTGTGCGCGAAATCGATTTGCAGACTGCATTGCCGGTTCCAGTGAGGCCCGGCGGCGGTCTGGACGGCGAGACGAATCACCTCTCCGTGGTCGATGCTACAGGTAACGCAGTGTCGATTACGCAATCCATTGGACCGAATTTCGGGTCCAAAGCGGCCAGCCCGGAATTGGGCTTCTTGTACGCGTACAGCTACGACATGAACGACGATCCGATCCCGTACCAGCGCGAGAAGACAAGCCAGTCGCCGACCATGGTGTTGCGGGAGGACATGCCATTCATCGTGGTGGGGTCGGCAGGCAGCAGCCGGATTCCAGGTTCCATCATGCGAGCCATCGTAAATGTCATCGATCACGGAATGACACTGGGGGAGGCATTGGCCGCGCGGCGCTGGTTCATCTATGAGAACGAACTCCGGATCGAGGTGACAGACCTTGCGGAATCGACTTTGGGTTCGCTCCGAGACTACGGCTACACGCTGCGTACCTACGACGGATTGGACAGCTACTTCGCCAGCGTCCACGCCGTCATGTTCGACCGCTCAGCCGGAATTCTGCACGGGGCCGCCGACCCGAGGGACTTTGGAGCGGCCGGAGGGCGCTAGTCACGGGAGCCGTGAGCTCCACGGTCGGCCTCAGGTCGCAGCCGAGTGGGCCCCCGGCCGAGACGTTTCACGTGCGGCGAGCTAGCTCGGCGTTTGTACCTGTCACGGCTGCTCTCCGCGTCATGCTCGACAGTAGCTCGTTCGGGGTCGCTCCGGACCAGTGCACCCGCAAGACCGTCACATTGGCTCCGTCCCTAGCGCCGTGCAGCGGGCCTGACAGTGCCGCACCCAGACTGGGATACAGAATGAAGAAGCTACGCGAGGTCCTTCAATTGATGTCATCCTTTCTTGCCTTCGAAGCACGACCCAATTGGTATGGCGCTCAATCAAGACACACCAAGTCCCGCCACGAGCCTACCAGCCCTTTTCCCAGCGCTAGGCGCATGTGTTAGAGGACACCGATTCGCGATTTAGTGGGGACCTGGGAGTTCCTGGGGCCCCTTTTCTCCGCAGGCTGCGTCATTTCGCGTGCGGTTCCGGGGTAACAACTGAAGTTGGTGACACCGGATTGTATCATGCTGTGCGGCGATTCTTTGAGGCGTTCGACGATGAGCGTGAAGACCACCATGTATCTGTCTCGCTGATGCCGATACCCGATGGCTATGCAGTGACACAGCCGGGGGAACGGACTGTAGTGTGTGACTCAACTTCAGATGCAATAGCCGCTTATGAGTTTGCCGTTACAAACAACCTCCTCAGAGGCTGCGATCACGTTCAGATCCACTCGTCGGGCTCAGTCCTAAACGACCGAGCCGTTCTGGCTTTGGGGGCATCGGGCGCGGGAAAGTCCAGTCTTGCACTGGCGTGGCTAGCTGCGGGTTACCCCACTCTGGGAGACGACGTCGTGCATCTCGCTGCCGACGGTCGCGCGCTTCCCTTCAAGCGACTGTTCAAGGTCTCTCCCGAGATGCTGCAACTCGTGGGAATAGATCCGGCCACAACGCCATTCTGGAATGCGGAATGCGAAGAGGCATGGTACGATCCCGACGACGCGGCGGGTTGGGCAGACACAGCTCAAGTGGAATTGGTAGCGCTGTGTCGCAGGCAGGTCGGCGCCCGGCTGTCCGTTCGACCAGTCGATCGCACCGCCGGACTCAATGCTCTCATGCATAGCCTGATGGAGACGTGCCGCTGTGCAGAGAATAGCCTCGATATTCTGGTGGAGGTCGTCAAGCACGCTCGCGTGGTTGAGGTCACCTTCGAGTCGGCTTTGCCAGCCGCAGCAGCCATCACAGAATACCTGCAATGACAGTTGAGGTAGCTCGGTCGTTCGCGCAAATCCTCGCGCGGTCCGCGGCAGAACTCGGGAGCCGGGATCCAGGTGCTGGGAACCGGCTGGCCGCGGGCTTCGGGATCCTGGGGTTCCTTGCTCGCAATACCGGCGATGGGCGGGACGAAGCACTGGAGGGCGCCAGACTACTTGCCGGGATTATCGAGTCTACGCTGTTCGAAGCGGCGGTTCAGATCTCGCGCGCGCTGTCGGTTGGGACGGTACCGCATTTCTTCGTGAAGGGGATCGCCCTGTCCGGTCGAGCGTACCGGTCCGGCGACCGAGAAATGGCTGACATCGACCTGCACGTGATGCCTAGCCTGTGGTCCAGAGCAGTCAATATCCTGAGCGATCTGGGCTACACATTGCTGCCGCCCGAAGAACAAGACGGACCCGCAGCTCTGCGAGCTGGAGTAGCGCTGCAAAGAGGCTCAGCGGGTTCGGAGATCACCGACATTGCAGTGGACCTCAGATGGGGCCTGGATCCGGTGAACCGATTGTTGCCACGGCCCGATCTGCCCGTCCCGCAGACTGTCTGGAGAGACCTCGATCGGACAGGACCGATACCGGTGCCGTCCGATCACCATCACGCTGCGCTGATCGTTCACCACCTAGTCCATCACGACATGTTGCACGTTCGCGGCCTACTGGATCTAGCGCTGCTATGGAGTCGACTGTTACCCGAAGGTGGCAGGAAGTTCGAAGACTTGGCGCGCGAACTCGGGGTGCTGCGGGCTTCACGAATGCTGGGAAAGGTGCTGGTGAAACACTTCGATCTCTCACCGTGCGGACTGGAAGCTCCACCGGACGATGTGAGAAGTCGCAGGGCCCTGGCACTGCTCGAACCAGTACGTTGGTGCTGCTGGGCCGCGCGCGCCAGTGAGAGCGAGTTTGTGGAGATCACGTGGCTGCGCGTTCGGAGACGGTTACTGTTTCTCGACAGCTTGCGGTCAGTGCCGGCTCTGGTACAGGACGCGGTGCTTCCGCCCAGGGAGTACCTGCGTTGGCGCTGGCCGTATTCGAGATCGGCGGCCACAGCCTTGGGCCGGCATCTCAGTCGAGTGATTGCGAAGACTTTCGTGCGCTAGAGTCGCAGGGCTCGTTCTTGCCCGGCATGAAGCGGTTTCCTAGTTTGCGGCATGACCTCATCAACCTCTGACGTGGGTCCCAAGGGCCGTTCTGACGTGGTCTTCCGGCAACTCGATGATGGATGGGTGTTGTTTGACCCACGCGCGACGAAGCTTCATGCTTTGAACCTGTCCGCGGCGCTCGTGTGGGCGCACTGTGATGGCGGGTACGATGCAGACGGAATTGCCCAGGCACTCGCTGCATCGTTCGACCCGCCGGTTTCCATGTCCCGGGCCCGACAGGACGTCGACGCAACTCTGAAACGGTTTCGAGCAGCCGGACTCCTCGAGCCGAAGTGACTTAGTGCAGTACTATCGCGATCTCTTGGCCCAGGTGCCGCGGATAGAGGCGTTCCGTGCGGCGATCCGTCGCGTGGTCCGACCGGACGACCGTGTACTGGAGGTGGGCACCGGATTGGGTACCTACGCCTTTTTCGCGGCTGACGCGGGCGCCGCGCGCGTGTGGGCGGTGGAAGGGAATGCGGTCGTGCACGTGGCCGAGACGATCGCGCGATTGAACGGTTATGGCGGGAAGATTGACTTCATGCGAGGCTGGATACCGGAGGTCCAGTTACCCGAGCGTGCCACGGTTCTGATTTTTGAGGATTTCCCGGCCCGGCTGCTGGACAGCAGAACCTTCACCTTGCTCAGGAATCTGCATGAGTCATATCTCGAGGCTGGTGCCCGCGTGGTCCCGGCGAAGGCCCAGTTGTTCTTGGCACCAGTTGGTTTCGCGATGTCCGTTGATCTGCTGGGTGAGGCAGATGACGTAGCGTACGGGATCGACTGGAAACCGAGTCGGGAGTATTGGGCGAATACGCCGCACCATACCGCCGTACCCGGACACGCCGTAGCTGGCGATCCGGTGGCTATTGGAGAGATCGACTTCGGCCTCCACCCGGATGCTGGGGTCTTGGGCGGCGAGGCCAGCTGGATCTGGGACCATGATGTCGTGGTTCATGGCCTGGCCTACTGGTTCGACTTGGATCTTGGTGGAGATCAGCACCTGTCCAACGCACCCGGGGCCGAGCCGGCTTCTTGGGGCCAACTCCTGCTGTCCATCGACTCACCCATTACGGTAGCTGCGGGGGCGGAACTGCGAGCGGCGGTGGCCTGTGACAACTTCCCAGACGGTGCGCCTGGCTGGCTCAGGTGGAGTGCCAAGACTGCCGCGATGAGCGGTGGAGGCCACGAGTTCGCAGCGAGGCCGGCATCGTTCGCTGACCTCTACAACCAATCACCCGACGCCGTGCCGCGTTTGAGCGCGCAGGGGGAGCTGGAGCTGCAAGTAATGCGGCTCACAGACGGGAAGCGGACAATATGCCAGATTGCAGAGGAAGTGCGCCGGGTGCAGCCGCGATTGAGAGAGCTCGATGCCCAGCGCCTTGTGGTGCGCATGTTGGCGGGGAAACTTGAACAGCCTGCGTGGCGTGATGTTGCCGAGGCAGGAGGTTGAGGAATGTCGCAGGAAGATAGACGAGCCTTTCTCAAGAAGCTGGCCAAAGGAACAGTTTACGCCGCTCCGGTGGTGCATTCGCTGGCGGCACCGCTCGACCTCGTGGGGCAGGGTAAATCGTCTGAACACAAGCGCGAACGCGGGAGCCGGGCAGCGACGGCGTCCCCCGGCGGGAGCAGCGTTACTCAGCAGACGGACATCGGTGCTCCGCCGCCGGGGCAGCAACCGCCGCCGGGGCAGCCTAACCGGCCGCCATTCCAGCGATAGTTCCAGGAGCCCTCGATGGAGTTCTGGGGCTCGCTACAACTTGATATCTGCCGTGCTCCCTCAGCGGGCTGTCGGGCGGGGGGAGTTGCCGGAGGTGCCGCCCGCCATTCCTGCATGGAAAGCTGAGCCAGCCTGGTTTCTCCCTCGCTTCTGAATTAGTCAGGAAACCAGTCTCCCTTCACGGCGCTCTGCCTGGCCAACTATGGGCCGTTTGAATCTCGTAGCAATCGGCGGGGCAGGCAGCGTTGGCGACGGGCAGCCAGACTCACGGCGGCTCTCGCAGAACGGGTCTCCGTCGCGGTATTCAGCCGATCCATGCCTCGCGTCTTCGCTGGCGTTTGCCGGATCGCATCCCGTGTGTTCCAGGTCACCGCAGAAATCTGCGTCACATACCATCTTGTCGTAGTCGAGCTGGAGGTGCTGCGGGAGATGGATTCAGGAGAGGATTTGGTGGTTTTGGATCTCGATTGCTCTTGACCAATGGTCGCGAAGCGGATCATATTACCCGCCCCTTCCTGGCGTTCGTAGCAAAAGGATTTCAAGCAGATGGCGTGGAGAGTAATCGACACAGACGGAGAAGAGTGGCAGGTCCAAGCCGCAGCCGAACGTAGAGCCAACACCAAGCTGTGGCAACTGAGCTTGTCTTTCCGGCCGCGGAGCTCGGACCGGGAACCTCGAGCCATCTGGGCCCAGTATCCACTAGAATCTGTCTCGAAATCCAGTCTGTTTCAGGCAGCGGACCGCATTTCGGACGAGGACCTCAGGGAGATTCTCGTCCAACACATCTCCTGACCGGTCGTTTGACTGGAGTTCGACATGCCAATCGCCCCTGTGCAGGACCTCCGCCGCATAGCCGAGGCGGTGGGACAGTTGCGCGGGCGTACAGTTGAGGACGTGCAAGTACGCTCAGATTGCCGTTTCCTGCGGATAGCGTTGGAGGGAGGACAGATCCTCCTGATTTCGGCATTGATTGATGAATTCGGTAAGCCGCGTCTGGACGTAGATCTACTGCGTGCCCCCGAAGAGTTGGCTCACAGGCAGCTTGAGGTGCCGTTTAGCGTCCAGGAATAGCGCCACAACAAGGAGTTGGAATGACCACCGGGCGAGCGCCCGAGCGACTCAGATTCGTCGATTTCGAGTTCGCGACGGAGGCGAGTGGGCAGTGTCACTCGCGAGTGGTGCTGGAATGGACGCCGGGAGCCTCGTTCGTGGGTGAAGCGAGGGGGTTGGCGTCCGCCGCCGGGGAGTTGAGATGTGCGGCCGAAGCCACGGTTGACGCACTTGAGAAGGCTGTGGAGGGGAAAGTGAAGCTGGAGCTACTTGGAGTTAAGGCTGTGAGGGCATTTGATTCAGTCGTCGTTATCGTTTCCCTGTCTTGCCACAACGGATTCGCGCAGCGCGTCGTGGGTTCCTATCTCTCGGCAGATGAGGTCCCCCGCGGGGCCGCCTTGGCGGTGCTGAATGCCACGAACCGCCTGCTCGGGAATATCGTCTTCGTCCGATGACAAAGCCCTGTTGGACTAACCGTTGGCTCTACGCCGGCGGGGCGATGCTGATCCTCGCACCGGCCTGTTCGCGCGGACCAAACGACTTGGCTATCCGGCCGGATTCGTCACAGGATGTACCCGAGGAAAGACCTGTGGCGGTTGCGGCGCCGGTTCCGTCACCGGAGGACTCCGCTGCAGACCTCAGGGCACTCGAAGCGCTTAAGAACCTGGAGTATCGCAGTGTGGCGAAGGGCGCCGACCATGTGCATGGAACTCTGACGGCGTCAGACCTAGGTGATGTTGCGTCCAGCTCGGGAATCACCCCACCACGCGCGACGCCAGGCCCACGTGGTGGACCGGCGCGAGCAGCTGGGCCGAGCTACGATATCGATGTAGAGTCGTACGCGGACCATGAAAGGGTCGAGTATTACAAGGAGTTCTTCCTGGGTCCCTCCCGGGAACGTTTCTCCATCTGGCTGGGGCGACTGAATCGATATGAGGGGATGATCAGGAACCGGTTCCGTGCCTATGGCGTTCCTGAGGACCTCGTGTATCTGGCCATGATCGAGAGTGGTTACTCGAATACGGCCGTGTCCCGGGCCAGCGCAGTGGGGATGTGGCAGTTCATGGCGGGGACGGCTCCTCGCTACGGGCTCGTCGTAGATGAATGGGTGGATGAGCGTCGGGATCCGTTCAAGGCAACCGATGCGGCTGCGCAGTACCTAGCGGAGGCGAAAGAGCAATTCGGCTCTTGGTACCTGGCAGCGGCGGCGTACAACGGCGGCCCGAACCGAGTATTGCGGGGTATCCGGCGGCTGGGAGATACGCTGACGAGTGACGAGACGTTCTTCGAATTGTCGGACCGGCGCTGGCTTCGGCGCGAAACCCGCGACTATGTCCCCAAGCTCATAGCCGCAACTTTGATCGCCAAGGCGCCATTGAGCTCCGGGTTCGACAGCATCCCGTACCTGCAACCGCTGGTGTTCGACGAGATTACGGTTCCCGGCGCCACAGGCCTGGACGTTCTGGCCGACCTAGCGGATACGACGGTCAGGGCGCTGGTGGAGCTCAATCCGCACTACTACCGCGGTGTCACACCTCCCAAGAGCAACGCGATTGTTCGGTTGCCGCGTGGCACCGGCAGTATGGTCGCACGGCGCTACGCCGAGTTGCCGCCGGAGGAGAGGGTGAACTTCCTCCAGCACAAGATCGCTAGGGGCGAGACACTTGGCGAGATCGGGCAGCGCCATGGAGTGAGCGTGAGGCTCTTGATGGCGGCCAATCCCGGTGTGGAGCCACGGCGCCTGCGGATTGGGCAGCGGCTCGTAATCCCCGTTAGCTCAGCCGCAAGAGCTGCTCCCAGGTCGGCACCAAGCGTGCTGCGATCTGGTACCCGCTACCATTTAGTCAGCTGGGGCGAGAGCCTGTGGGTGATCGCTCGTAGGTATGGAGTGACGGTCGAGAACCTGCTGCGTTGGAATGGTATGGGCCGGGACGATGTGTTGCACGCAGGTCGGAGGATAGTGGTAGCGCCGTAGTGGGGGCCGCATGAGGCGCGCGAACTGTAGGGGCGCAGGAGATCGGGTCGGGACGTTACCCGCACCTCTTGAATCACGCAGATTCCCGCTGAGTCCGCTTCAATTCCCTCCTGGATACCCTTCCATCAATGACGACGGGTAGCCGTTGTCGGGATTCTGTCCTTCCTCCAACAGCGTCTTGATTCTGGTGGGCCCCCGGTTGTAGGCCAGCAGCGCCAGACGCATGTCACCGTAGGTTTCCATCAGGTCGCGCAGGAATCGGAAACCGATCCTCAGGTTGGTTTCCGGCTCATAGAGTTGTTCGGCTGTGATGGAGGGATCGTAAAAACGCGCTGTTGCAACCTGAACCTGGGCCAAACCGAGAGCTTTGGCTGTGCTCGTGGCCCGCGGGTTGAATCCACTCTCCAAGTTCACCAAGCGGAATCCCAGTTCCGGATCGATTCCCTCACGGAGTGCGATGTCGTAAACCAGAGCAGTGAAATCGGCAGGAATCCGATAGCGTGTGGAGTAGAGCAATAGCGATTCGGCACGCTCGAGCTTGAGTCGGACCAACTCCAATTCAGCCGTTGTCGAGTCGAGTGTGGTCCGCAGCCTCGCGTATTCGGAAAGGACGGCCGCACCAGTGTAGGTCTCGGATTCCGCTGATGCCGTCGCCCGGGGTGGCCATCCTCCTACCACGGTCGCGAACAGAATGAGTGCTGCAAACAGGGCCAATCCCCGCAGTATCAACTTCTGTGTTGCCGAGAATCGGTTCCGACCGTGCCGCGGAGCTACGGTTGCCTCAGCGATCAGGCGCTTTGTCAGGTCCACCATCCTTAGATCTCTACCTCCATCTCTTATTCTCTACCTCCATCTTTCATTCTCTACCTCTCCTCATGGGGAAGTTGGTTGTCTGGCTGCCGTCGCCAGTCACCGTGAGTCCCGCCGGTCTTCTCCAACAGCCGGACCCCCCCTATCTCCATCGTGTGGCCGGCTGCTTTGACCATGTCGTAAACCGTGAGTAATGCTGCCGTAACTGCAGTCAAAGCCTCCATCTCAACCCCCGTCTTGCCTTCCGCTTTGACCTCAGCTTCAACGCGCACGCCCGCCAAGCTCCGATCCGCAACGGCAACCACTCGGACGTGATCCAGTGGCACTGGGTGGCACAGTGGAATCAGCTCACTGGTACGCTTTGCTGCGGTTACCCCGGCCAGCTCCGCTGTCGTCAGTACGTGACCCTTGGGTCCTGAGTTCTCCTCGACCAGTGCCAGTGCCGCCGCGGACATTCTGATGACGCCAGTGGCCAAAGCCGTGCGGACCGACGACGGTTTTCCGCCAACATCCACCATTCTGGCCCGGCCACTCCCATCCACGTGCGAGAGGGTCACAACAGCCGCTCCAAATCACTGGCCAAGACGGCCATGGCTAGCTGAGGGTTGGCGTTGGCTTGGGCTTCGGCTCGGGTCTCCTCGACCCGGCGCAGTGCCGCAATGCGGTACTCCAGGTCGTTGCCCGCCAACGTGTCTGCGGCCAACCTGTCACGCAGCCTGACGGCTAGCGCCTCCAGGATTGCGGAGAAGTCACCCCTTGCCGCCCAAGGCGCCTGCGCCAGTGTACGGAGTGACCACTCACTTGCTCCACCTTCGATGGCCTTGAGCAAATCTTCCGCAGCCCTATCCGCTTCGTTGTCACTATCCTGCGCCCATAGGGCGCGTCCGATGCTCCCGTCGGCCAAGAGTGTGCGCCGTTTCAAGGCTTCCCCCTTCATGGGGGGGTCAATTTCACGTTGGAGGAATTCCTGGACCTCGGCGTCCCCCACTCGAGTAACCCGTAGGGGCACGAGCCGCGACCGTATGGTCGGCAAGAGGCCTTGTGGCTCGGATGCGGTCAGGATTATCACGGTGTCGCTCGGCGGCTCCTCGAGCACCTTGAGCAGCGCGTTCGCCGCCTCTTGACTGGCCTCCTGGACCACGAGGCGCTCGGCATCACCGAGTACGACCACCTTGCACGGACCCTGGAACGGGGTCAATGAAACCACGCGCTGAAGCAATCTGATTGACGCCAACGCGTGGCTGACCATGCCTTCGGCACGCCGATAGAGGGGCTGGTTGCGCCGCTCCTGCATGACCTCCGCCAACAGCTCCTTCACCTGCTCGACCTGCTTGTCGGAATCCCCGGTCTTGGGACGTGGGACCGGGACGAACCAGTGCAGGTCCGGGTGACTGAGGCGGAGTACCTGAGCACAGGCCGAACATTTACCGCACGGTTCCCCTGGTCCTGTTTGGCACAACAGTCCCTGGGCAACCCAGAGCGCCAACCTCTGCTTGCCCACGCCCGGCGCGCCAGCAAACAGCGCTGCTTGCGGGAACCGGCTGGAGGCGAGGGCGCCTGCCAGCCGGTGCAACAAGGCCGTGTGGCCGTAAATTGGCCGTAGATTCATCGGTCCCTAATCTAGTGACCCTGGGTTTTTCGGGGTAGTGGAGGGGAGATAAATGGTTATTTGGTAAACTTTTACGCCGATTCTGCGGAGCTATGCTGGGGGTCTCGACATGGAGTGCCAATTATGTGAGCGCTCGCTCATTTGCTGTAGTTCGGTAAGGCTACACTGCCAAGAATAGCGAAGCCAGATCTTGTAGTGACTCTATGCCAGCGCCATGAAGGTGACTTGACGGTGGCGGCATTGTGAAATGCTCTCTGCAGCACCCCGGTCCCCTATTGTACCAGTCTGGCGGGCAGACATATTTGCACCGTACGCTGGAAAATGGGGGTTGATTGTGAGATCCAAGTTGCTAGGCCAGGCAGCTGTTATCCTCTTCAACGGTGCGCTGGCAGGTTGTGTGTGTATCTCTGCATGTGGAGGTGCCGACGTGGCAGATCTGGCATTGACGGGAGGTTTGGTCTGGGAGGGGACGGCGCCTGTGCCGTCTGATGCCGCTGAGCCTACGGCAATAGCCATTGCTGATGGCAGAGTTATGGCTGTTGGCACAGATGCCGAAATTGGGGCGTTGGTCGGCCCCGACACACGACG
Source organism: Gemmatimonadota bacterium (assembly GCA_039586365.1). Taxonomy (GTDB): domain Bacteria; phylum Gemmatimonadota; class Gemmatimonadetes; order Gemmatimonadales; family GWC2-71-9. The sequence goes on from JBDHKN010000009.1 coordinate 20,922, forward strand.
CATCGAGCTGGCGGGTCGGAGGGTGGTGCCCGGATTCATGGACGCCCACACCCACTTCCTCGACGGGGGTTTTACCCTCGCGGGTGTGCAACTCAGGGATGCGGCAACACCCGCCGAGTTCGCGAGCCGAATCGGCGCATTTGCGGGGGAACACCCGGGGGCATGGGTGGTGGGCGGTACCTGGGATCATGAGCTGTGGGGTGGGGAACTCCCCCGGCGTGATTGGATAGACTCGCTGACTTCGGAGACGCCCGTGTTCGTTGCCAGGCTTGACGGCCATATGAGCTTGGCAAACAGCAAGGCCCTTGCGGTGGCAGGGATTACGGCCGCCACGGTAGATCCGCCTGGAGGGACTGTGGTGCGCTATGGGGATGGCCGGCCCACTGGGATTCTCAAAGACGCTGCCCAGGATCTCGTTGCTCGAGTGATCCCGGACCGTAAAGAGGCGGAGCTGGATCGAGCTCTGGATGCAGCGGCGGAGCATGCGCTAGCCCGAGGCGTGACCTTCGTGGCAGATATGGGGACGTGGGAGGGATTAGAGGCCTATCGCCGCGCAAAGGAGCGCGGGAACCTTCCACTGCGTGTGTATGCAGTTGTGCCGCTAGTGACGGAGCAGCGCCTCAAGCAGTTCGTCGACCAACACGGGAGGGGTGACGACCGGCTGTTCTGGGGAGGTCTCAAGGCCTTTGTGGACGGCTCGCTCGGTTCCACGACAGCATGGTTCTACGAGCCCTATGAAGACGAGCCGAGCACGACGGGATTGCTGGTGACCGATACTGCGAACCTGCGAGAGGGAATGATCGCAGGCGACCGTGACGGGTTCCAGCTAATCGTGCACGCCATCGGTGATCGAGCCAACGATTGGCTGTTGGACGCTTATGCCGCGACCAGAGCGGCCAATGGAGAGCGGGACCGACGCCCACGGATTGAGCATGCGCAGCATCTCAGCAGGGACGCGATCACGCGCTTTGCTGAACTGGGTGTGGTCCCGTCTATGCAACCGTATCACGCTATCGACGACGGGCGCTGGGCCGAGAAGCGGATCGGTCCGGAGCGAATCAAGACGACATATGCGTTCCGCGATCTGCTGGACGCGCATGCTTCGCTTGCCTTCGGCAGCGATTGGACCGTTGCCCCGATCGATCCGTTGCTCGGCATCTATGCTGCTGTAACAAGACGGACCACAGATGGAGTGACTCCCCAAGGATGGGTCCCCGAGCAGAAGATAGCGGTCGCCGAGGCCGTGAAGGCCTACACCACTGGTACTGCGTACTCGGTGTATCTGGAGGATGTGTTGGGCACGCTGGAGCCCGGCAAGCACGCCGACTTGGTTGTTCTGTCTGACGACATCTTCGCGATCGACCCAGCTGGGATCGAGGCCGTGAAGGTAGACCTGACACTTGTGGCAGGGGAGGTAATGTATGAACGGGAAGCGGGGAGCGGGGGGCCGGAGTCCTAGGAAGCTAGCCGCGGAGATGCTGAAGGGGGGGCACTACGTTACCGGGCCACTTCGTGTGGCTGTTTGGCCCCGAAAGCGCTGACGGCTGATAGTTGATCACCGCCTTTTCCCCAACCGCCGCCATCGGTACAATTCGCTGCCGACTTCCGATAGATGTGAAATGACACGAGCCGAGACTGCAGTGCAGTCCGGGCCTCGACCGCCCGGAGACTTGAATCCACGACGGGATCCTCCACTGGACTTTCCCGACGCGGATTATGGGGAGCTCTCAGTTGCCGACTACCAAGCGCTGGGATTCATGGCTGGCCTCGAGGTGCATCAACAGCTGGTGACTCGCTCCAAGCTGTTTTGCCGCTGCCCGGCCGGACGCAGGGCGAAGGTATATGATGCGGAGGTACTCCGGCATATGCGCCCGACCTTGAGTGAACTCGGCGAATATGATGGTACCGCGCTCATGGAATTCAAGACGCGGAAGGAGATCGTTTACCAGCTGGAACGTGGATCCGTGTGTACCTATGAGATGGACGACACACCTCCATTTGAGGTGGATCAGGAGGCTGTGCGGGCCGCCCTCGAAATAGCACAGCTCCTTGATCTGAATCTGGTTTCCGAGTTGCATGTGATGCGGAAGCAGTATCTGGACGGCTCGATCCCCACCGGATTCCAGCGCACTGCGATGGTCGGGCTGAACGGAACAATTCCGTTCAAGGTCCCGGAACTCGGTGTGAACCGGGAGCTGCACATCCGACAACTCTCCTTGGAAGAAGACTCGTGCCGCGAAGTAACCGACATTGGTCACCGAATCACCTTTCACACTGATCGGCTGGGAACGCCACTCACGGAGACGGTCACCGAGCCGGAATTGTACACTCCTTTGGAGTTGCAGGCAGCGGGGCGGTGGTTAGCCCAGATTGCGCAGGCTACGCGCAAGGTGCGCCGAGGACCTGGTGCTGCGCGACAGGATGTAAACGTCTCGGTAGCAGGTGGTCGCCGCGTGGAGATAAAGGGCGTGGACAACCATCGGGGGTTGCCCCAGCTAGTGCACATCGAAGCGTTTCGCCAATTGAACTTGCTCCGCCTCCGCGCTGAACTCCACCGCCGCGGCGTCGTCAAGGAACTGCTCGATGTACCGGCCGTCGGCTGGCCGTGGGAGGAATCCGCGAACGTCGTCGACGCTGGGGCCGCACTCTTGGACTGTGATTTCGCTCCTATCCAGCAGGCTTTGGAACGAGGAGAGAAGATATGTGCAGTGAGATTGCCGGGGTTCGGTGGATTGCTGGCCCGCCGGACCCAACCTGGCACATCGTTCGCACGTGAGTTCGCGGACCGGATCCGAGTGATCGCATGCCCGGAGCACCGACCGTTCCTGATCCACTCAGATCTCACGGATTACGGGCTGGATCCGCGGCAGTGGCGCGCCCTCGGCAAACAACTGAAGAGTGAGCCCGGTGACGCACTCATCGTGGTCTGGGCTCCGGAGCAGGATGCAGCGACGGCAGTGCGGGAACTTTTCATTCGCGCCCAAGACGCACTCGTGGGCATCCCAGCCGAGACGCGGCAGGCATTTAGTGATGGTACGAACGGCTTTGAGCGCATCTTGCCCGGTCCTGACCGGATGTACCCCGATACGGACACTCCGCCACTGCCCATAGCGGACGCGCTAGTGGCGGAGATAGAGGCGCTGCTGCCTGAGGCACCTTGGCAGCGGGAAGAGCGCTACCTCGAACTCGGTCTCGACGCGCGTACAGCACGGCGGTTGGTTGACTCCTGGTGGGCCGACCTGTTCGACGAGTTGGAGCCGCCGGCGGGGGACGTGGCTCGCAGGATAGCAACCGCCCTCGAAAAGCGGCTCCCGTATCATCGCCGAAAAGGACGGCTCGAGGGTATCCGGGCGGCCAGGCGTCTGGCCCCACTGATTCACGCACTTGAGTCGGGCGAGCTAAGGCTCGAAGCAACGGAACGTGTCCTGGATATGCTGTTCGAGCGAAGCGACATATCTGCCGACGGGGTACTCGACCAGTACTATACACGACTGCACGATCCGGCCGAACTGCAGCAACTGCTTGCCCAGATCATCAATGATGCCGAGGAGCTGGCTGGAAAGCCCTTTGACGCAGTCGTGCGGTGGGCGACAGGGAGGGTGATACCTCGCTTCTTGGGTCGGCTGGACCCTGATGCATTGGTGGGTCAATTGCTCGCAGCGCTGCGTGAGAAGGTGGTGGAGGTGGGGACATGAGTGACGCCGACGATCGCTACAAGGGCTATCGTGGTCCGTGCGTCGAGCTCATGAAGCAGTACGGCGTAACAGTGTGGAGCGAAGTCAGGGCGCGGACCACTCGAGGGGACTTCGAGGGTCTGCTGTTGCCCCGGTCAGAGACCAGTGACGCTGAGCATTTAGTGCTCAAGCTCATCAGCGGCTACAATGTGGGCCTGCGCCATGACACGATTGTGTCAATGGAAAAGTGGGGGTATCGCGAGGCTCACTACAAGATACCTGAGAAAGAGTTCCCTGCCGATCCAGTGAATCCGAAGGTGAAGCTGCTAGGTACCGGAGGGACCATCGCCTCGAGGCTCGACTACCGCACCGGGGCGGTCATTCCCGCATTCAGTCCTGGAGAACTGTATGGCTCGGTACCGGAGCTCGCCGACATCTGCAATCTCGAGACCGAGAAACTGTTCGGTGTGTTCTCCGAGAACATGGGACCCGAACAGTATCTGATCCTGGCGCAGAAGGTAGGTGAAGCAATCACTGAAGGATACGACGGAGTCGTTATCGGCCATGGTACCGACACGATGCACCACACAGCCGCTGCGTTGAGTTTCATGGTTCAGCGACCTCCGGTACCGATCATCATGGTGGGAAGCCAGCGCTCCTCTGATCGCCCTTCCTCCGACGCGGCGCAGAACCTGATCAACGCCACCTGGGCCGCAGCTCACGGCCCGATCGCCGAAGTGCTGGTGTGCATGTTCGGGCCCACCTCTGATCGATACAACTTGCTGCACCGTGGGACTCGGGTGCGGAAGATGCACAGTTCCTACCGTAGCACCTTTCGCACAGTGGGGGACATACCTTTGGCCATGGTTGAGAAGGGGATAATAACCCCGCTAAAGAACGACTTCCAGCCGCGGCGCCGCGACACGGAAGTGGACGTCAGCGCCGTGTTCGAAGAGCGGGTCACGCTCACGTACTACTACCCGGGGATGCATTCAGATGTGATCGACTGTCTGATAGACCGAGGCTACAAGGGGATCGTCATCGCAGGAACTGGACTCGGGCACGTGAATCGCAAGATCTATCCCGCGCTGGAGCGGGCCCGCGATGCTGGTGTGCAAGTTTACATGACGTTGCAGACGTTGTGGGGTTTCGTGCAGATGCATGTCTACGAAACCGGCCGTGAGATTCTGGGGCTCGGCGTGATTCCCCTCCAGAACATGTTGCCCGAAGTGGCTTACATCAAGCTGGGTTGGGCGTTGGGTGTTCACCCCGATGATCCCTCAGCGGTACGCAGTCTCATGCAAGCAGTTGTTGCTGGTGAGACGACTGAGAGAGAGCCGCACGACGGCTATCTGGTGTTGCAGGGCGGAGTGCCGGAAGTGCAAGAATTCCTGGAGAAGGTGTGGAGGTGAGCGAGATGCGGTTAACGGAATCGCAGCTGCGCTCTGGTCAGCCACCACCACATCCCGCCGCCCGCCTACTCATCTGTGGCGCCAGATCCTCCAGCGGTCTGCAATGTTGTCGCCCTTGACCACGTAAAACTCATCGAACTGAGCAACGGCAAGGCACGCATGGTTGGGGAGTATGCGGACCTTTGTCCCGACTGACAGGGGATAATTGACAGTGCCGTGCTCCTGGCTCACGGAGGTGACTCGAAAGTCACGCTGCAACACGCCATTCGAGTAGTCGTCGAATATCTCACCCATGGTCCGCGGCTGCGCGTCCACAGGTCCAGCATCCTTCGATAGAGCGAGCGCGCCGGCGTCAATGACGCAGTGTCCCATGCCTGGTTGGGTCGATACTACGCTTGCCAGAACGGTGACGGCACAATCCGGCACCGAACACGATCCGATCACTGTCTGGTTGTGATCATACAGGGCGTAGTTGCCTGGTCTCACCTCGGTAACACCGTGCAAGTGTTCGACAGAGCTCATCGCCGGTGTGGACCCGACACTGATGTTCGACACATCGATTGCTCCGTCTCTCCTGAGCCGGTCCGCAAACTCCACCATTATCAGCCGCTCTTGCTCGGCGACCTGCTTCAGCGCATCTCTTCCGCGTGCCTGGTAAGAATGTCCCGAGTGCGTCAGAATTCCGTCGAATGTGAGCGTCGGAGACTCGAACAGCTCGCGTGCCAACGTGAGGGCGACTTCGCTTGTCGGATCCACTCCGGCTCTATGATAGCCGCAATCGACCTTGATCCAGACGTGAAACGGATAGCCAGTGCTTTGAAGCCGACAAAGGGCGTCAGGTGTGTCCACAACGAGCCGCAGCGTGAGGCGCTCAGCCAGGTGCTTTGCCTCATCGATTCGGCTCAGGACCACCGGGAACGCCCAAGTGATGTCAGCAAACCCGTGATCAGCGAATATGCGTGCTTCTTCCAGCGTGGCTACTGTGATGCCACTTGCGCCGAGTGACTGCTGCATCCGTCCGATCTCGATGCACTTATGGCTCTTGATATGGGGACGTAGAGCCACACCCAGCTCACGGCTCCGGGCTGCCATTGTCCCCAGATTGGACTCGAGCTTATCGAGATCGAGGAGCAACGCTGGTGTGGCTAGCTCTGCGATCTCGGTCATCTACCGCACGAGGTGGAACTCTGTCTGACGCCGCTTGATCCAGCGCATGGTCCCTTCAGCGGTCACTTCCGCGTCTTCTTCCAGCGCCATGCGGACGTTCTGGTCATCCCATTCGGCAACGGGAGTCGTCGCCTGCAACTCGATGGAGAACCAGGTGTTAGGGCGGACCAGCACGTCGCCGCGGCCAGGGACACCTTCCTGTCGGTCCCACAGGCCGATCAGTGGACCGGAACCATGCCCATGGTCACCAACCGGGTGGCTGTAAACCGACCCGTTTATGCCGGCCTCACGCATCTTCGCCAGCGCCGAGTGCAGCACCTCGTTTCCGCTACGGCTCGTCCGCATCTCCTGCATCACGATGTCCTGCAGCTGGTTGCCCGCCGCCAGTGCGTCCTTCAGGCCCTGGGGTGCGTCCGTCTCCCCCACCCGCAGCACATATGCCATGTGCTGCGTGTCGGTATTGAGTCCCAGGGCAGTGATACCGATGTCGCAATGCAGCACGTCGCCCTGCTGGATTACCGGTGGCTGTTCATCCGGTCCTCCGCCGCGCCGCTGCAAATCAACTGAAGGCTGGAACCAGGTGCCCAACCCCAGATCGTTGATCCGCTGCCGCATCCACCAGACCACATCCTCGGTCGTCGTCTCGCCAGGAGTTATGACGTCGCTGGAGAACGCCGTGGCGATGATTTCCCACACGATGTCCTGCATGCGCCGGTATGTGGGTAGCATCCCGGGTACGCGGACGTAGAGGTAATCGACTGCCAGTCCTTCGGCGTGGACGATACGGCTCACAAGCTCTGGGCCGAGGGCATCCTGCATCTGAGCCCACTCGCCCGCCGTCAGGCCGTCTGCAAAAGCGTGGGTCTCTGATATGTTCACGGCTATGACGTTGGGGTCTCTCTCACGAACCATATCCGCGAACAGATCCCACTGCTCACGTCCCCAGAGTTCCTGCTGTTGGCCGTCTGGGGTCGCCTTCGTACCTCTTACAGCCTCGTAGAGACCACCCTGACTGGAGCCACCCAAGGCGATTCGCTCAACTCCTTGCTCTGGCCCGCGGTCATAGAACAGGTATATGGTGCGTCTGCGCGCAGCAAAACTCTCGGGCGCGACCAAGCCGCGAAAGACTGGGTCTTCGTTGTATTCCCGCATGGCCAGCACCCACATGTCCACCCCGTACTCGCGCATCAGGTTGGGGAGCACCGATTCGAGTCTATCCTTGAGCCACTCCTGCTGTAGTTTCGCCTGTTCACGCAATGTTCCCAGGGGATGCTGGGGTTGCGGCGCCTGGGCAAGCGCCGGCGAAGTCACCATCATGATCGCGAGCGCGAATTGGTGGATCGTCTTCTTCATCGGTTCATCCTTTTCAAGACGCAATGAATTGCAGATCTTCAGCGGGATTCCTGGCGCTTAAGGTACCCTCAAGAGTGCCGATCCACTACGGCTGCCGCGCCAAATCCGTGGATTGAAGATTGGGTTGCAGGTGTCTTCCAAACGAGAGGATTTGATCGCAACAATGAGCCCTGACGAAACACCGCTTGAGCTGAGTGGAGCGGAGCTGCGGCAGCTGGTGGATGCCGCCATGGAGCGCATTGTCCCGCATGTTGACTCCCTCCCGATCCAACCAGCGGCGGACGTAGCAGGCGGAGCCGAGCTCGCCCGCTCACTGGTTGAGCCACTGCCGGAGCACGGGGTGCCGGTCAGTGAAGTGCTCGGATTGGTCTTCGACCGGGCGTTGCCAAAAAGCTTCAACACGGCCGGGCCTGGCTATCTCGCCTATATCCCGGGGGGAGGGATCCTCCACACAGCCGTGGCCGAGCTCATCGCGGCTGCGGTTAATCGATACGTGGGTGTATGGATAGCGGCTCCCGGCCTCGCTCAGCTCGAAGCAAACGTGATCCGCTGGTTCTGCGGAATCATAGGGTTCGGCAGCGGTTCGTCGGGTTTTCTCACCAGTGGCGGGTCACTGGCTAATTTCTCGGCTGTGGTCGCGGCCCGGCGGAACCTCCTGGGGGAAGACTTCCTGAGCGGCACCATATATGCCTCTGACCAGGTCCATCACTCCATCCTCAAAGCTGCGATGCTCGCGGGCTTCCCAGCAGGGAACGTGCGCGAGGTGTCTTCGGACGAAGTGTTCCGGATGCGCTGTGACGAACTCACAGCAGCGATAGCGGCAGACAAGGCATCAGGGCACTCGCCCTTGATGGTCGTGGCCAGTGCCGGCACCACCAATACCGGAGCGGTGGACGACCTTCAAGAAGTGGCGGCGATCGCGCAGCGACACGGCATGTGGTTTCACATTGACGCAGCCTACGGCGGCTTCTTCATGCTGACCGAACGTGGCAGGCGAGCAATGCGTGGGATCGAACAGGCCGATTCGGTAGTGCTCGACCCGCACAAGGGTCTGTTTGTGCCGTACGGTACGGGATCATTGCTCGTGCGCGATGGGGCAGCACTCAAACGGGCACACGCTGTGGGTGCTGACTACATGCCCCCAATGCAACAGGACGAGGATCTCATCGACTTCTGCCAGGTTTCACCCGAGCTGTCTCGTCCGTTTCGGGGGCTCGGGGTTTGGCTTCCGATCAAACTACTGGGGATCGATCCGTTTCGCCGTAGCCTAGACGAGAAACTAGACCTGGCCCAGTGGGCATGCGAGCAGCTGAGGCAGGTCGATGGCATGGAGATCGTTGCCGAGCCCCAGCTCTCCGTCGTTGCTTTCCGACTGACCCGCCCGAAGATGAATACGGAGGCGTTGAACCGCCTGAACCGTGATTTTCTCGACCGCGTCAACAGTCGCAAGCACGTTTATCTCACCGGCACCATGCTGTCGGGCCAGTTCACCGTGCGGATTTGCGTGCTTTCCTTCAGAACCCACAGGGACAGAATGGAGTGGGCAATGGAAGACATCAGGGCGGCTGCGGAGGACGTGCTGCGAAGGTAAACGACGGTGAAGATGGGATTATGCCAAGCTGCCACGCAGCACGATCCCATTAATGCCACAATGACAGTCCGTTGAACGGTACCTCGCCGATTCCTGCCATATCGGCCGGCTTGTCCTGGCACTCCACATGCTATTGGTCAGAGCAGAAGCGGGTCAAGAACCCAACGAGCCAACTAACTAGTTGTTACTAGAGACCTTAGCAAAAGGAGTTTCAAGATGGTGTATCCGACTCTTTGGAGGGCGGGCCGCCCGGCGGCGTGGGAAGATCTGTTCAATGCTCGGCGTGATGTTGATAGGATCTTCGACCGGTTCTTCAACGGGGCTCCGTCAGCCGTGACCGTCTGGTCGCCCAGCGTGGATGTTCGTGAGTCAAAGGACGACATCGCGGTGTCGGTGGAGCTGCCCGGGCTGCGGCGTGAGGACGTGAATCTCACGGTCGAGAACAATGTGCTCACGATCAGCGGTGAGAAGAAGCAGGAGTTCGAGGAGGGCAAGGAAGATGGCGACTACCACCTGATCGAGCGTTGCTACGGCAAGTTCGAGCGTTCATTCACACTGCCGCGGAGCGTGGATCCGGAGAACATCACGGCGAGGTTTGACGATGGTGTGCTGAAAGTCGTTCTATCCAAGATCCCCGCTGCCAAGCCGAAGCAGATAGCGATCAAGTAGGCTGCGGTCGGTGACTAAGTGAGGGCAAAGCCCGGCTCCACAGCCGGGCTTTGCAGTTACTGAGTAGAAGAGAGATCGGCATGGTCCGACAGTGGCGATTCAGAGATCTATCTCCAGAACACCCCCCGGCTCCAGCCGGTGCGGCATGCTCCTGGCCTCAATGAGCTGGAACCGGTCCGCGCAGTCCTCCAGCGCCACACGCAGCTTGCCATGAGTCACGGTGATATCAAACCAATTTCCTCGGTACTGCACTTTGAGGCTGATCTTGCGAATCTGCCTTGGCAGGTTTGGATTGATTGCGAGAGTCTCCCCCCGCGTGTCGACACCAGCGAACCGGTTGAGGACGATGCTTACGGTGCCGGCCATCGCTCCGAGGTGTATGCCCTCCTTGGTGGTGCCACCCTGTACATCTGCGAAGTCGCTCCGTAGGGCCTGGCGGAACAACTCCCAGCTGTGCGTCCGGTCTATGCGATCGAGCAGGGCAGCGTAGACTACACGACTGAGGGTAGAACCGTGTGAGCAGCGAGCCAGGTAGTAGCGGATGTTGTCCGAGATGGTTTCCCCATCGAACGCGTATCCTAGCTTGCGGAAGATCCGCCCGACCTCATCTGCCCGCAGCAGGTAGAAGAGCATGGTCACATCGGGCTGCTTGGCAACCTTGTACCTGTCCGGTGTGTCGTCTTCCGCTTTGAGAATCCGGTCGAGCCGTTGGATGTCTCCGTACTTGGTGCGGTATTCAGCCCACGGGAACTCCTCGAGATCCTCGAATCCCTCGAACTGACTGATGATGCCGTTACCATGGAACCTGATGGTCATCTTGTGCGTGATTTCATTCCACCGGTTCAGCTCTGCGTCGTCAATCTCGAGCAGGCCGAGGAGCTCCTCTCGCCGCTCGGGACACATCTGCTTGAGCACCTCCTGGGCTCGTTCAATGCACCAGACAGCCATTATGTTGGTGTAGGCGTTGTTCCGGAGGCCACCTTCTGAGGCGCCCGGATAGCCCTCGTGGTACTCATCCGGGCCCATCACTCCGTGTATCTCATATCGCCCGCTTTCCTCGTTCAGGTGGGCGATGGAGCTCCAGAACTTGGCAATATCGAGGATTATCTCTGCCGCAAACTGTTCCAGGAATGGTCGTCTCCTGGTCGTCAGGTAGTGTTCCCAGATGTTGTAGACGATGGCAGCGTTTATGTGTCTCTGATTCCTACTGTTGTCGGGATCCCACCGTCCCGATTTCGGATTGAGATGGATGTATTGAGTCTCCTCTCGACCGTTACTGCTGCTCTGCCACGGGAACATGGCACCGCGATAGCCGCACTCGCGTGCGTAGGCACGGGCTGCGCTCAAGCGGAAGTAGCGGTAGCGCGTCAGCGACCGGTCGATGTCGGGGAAACTCTCCAGATAGAACGGCAAAATGAAGATCTCGTCCCAGAAGATGTGCCCACGATAAGCCTCTCCGTGTAGGCCTCGAGCTGGAACGCTGACATCCAGGCCCCGAGTGTTCTCAGAGACGGTCTGTAGCAAGTGAAATATGTGAAATCGAACCAGAATGCCATCGTCTGGATCACCGGGTGCTGCTGTCGGGTCGGTTTCGACGTCCACATCGGCGCGTCGCCACAGAGAGCGCCATACTATGCGTTGAGTGCGCAGCAACTCAGTGAAGTCCGGGGAGCTCGTAATTGCCAAGCGAACGTCGCGCGCACTCTCTGTGATGCCGCGATCTCGCGACGTGTGCAGAGCAACCACCTTCTCTGCCGCTATGGTCTGGCCTTTTCCGACTTCTGTTGTGAACACCTGGCCTACCTCTGCATCTTCTACGACCGTGTTCACGTGAACGTGAACCTGCGGGTCGGGATGTAAGACTCGCGTTCGAGCGGCCTCGGCAACTTCGAGGTGTGACTGGCTGGTCCTGACGAGCAGGTAGACCCCCTCCGGTGCAACGGTGCCCTTGTTGAGGATTGTCAGATGCTTGGGATTGAGTTGGCGGTATCGTTCCACACCGGTGTTGGTGACTGTGCCGTTCAACATCGATCGAATGTGGATGGTCCCGGACCAGTCTGCTGGAGTAATGCTGTACTGCAACGCAGCCAGGTTGGGGCGGTACATGTGAACAATACGCCTGCTGGTGACGCCAGTGGTTCTCCCCTTTGCGTCCCGTACCGTGTACGTCCGTGTCAGAAGCCCGTCATCTAGATTTAGCTCCCGTCTGTATGAAAGGATTTCGAGCCTGTTGAAATCGACCCAGTCACCGTCGTCGGGGCGCCACGTTAGACATAACCAGTTGGGGAAGTTCACGAGATCTTCGTTCACGATTGTGCGGCCCCCTACCTCACTTGCCAACCGGTTGTAGCCGCCGGCGATGTAGGTACCGGGGTAATGGATTCCATCGGCTGACACTTCTTCTGCCGCACCGCGCGTTACAAAGAACCCGTTCCCCAACGCACAAAGAGACTCACGCAAGCCTTCTTGATTGGGGTCGTATCCGTCGAACGCAATGACCCACCTGTCGCTGTTATGTGTCATTATGTCGTTCCCTTGTGGACGACTGTGAGATCTGCCAAGAACTCAGGATTCTGAGAAATCTCCCGACTTCGACGGGATTCTTGAGTGATAGATGCGCCTTCGTGTCGCGTGGAGTCTCACTGACGAGGATGCCCAGTCCACGATCCTGTAGCGCAGCGAAGGCGTCTTCATCGGTAACGTCATCACCGATGTACAGCGGAACCACATCAGGTGTGTCCAACTCGAGTGTTTGGAGCAGCCACAAGACGGCTCTTCCTTTGTCCCATTCCAGGTTCGGTCTGACTTCGAAGACCTTCTTGCCATGTGCCTTCCTGAGTTCGGGATGACTCTTTACGACCTCGTCAACCACACTCTCAATGCTGGACACTTCGCTCTCCTTCACGAGTCGGTAGTGAACGGCGAGCGAAAACCGCTTGTCTTCAATCAGTGCACCTTCGATAGGTGCTATTTCGTCATTAAAGACCCGCGCGGCGTCGTCGAGAATTGGCCGGTACTCAGAGCCGATCTCATGGCGTATCGCCGTAGCCTGTGGACCAGCTATGTCGAAGCCGTGGCTGCCCGCGTAGTAGAGGTTGTCGAGTGCCACCAAGGCGTGCACATCTTCGCGGCCCCTACCGCTGACGATCACGGTGGGGCATACGTCGGCCACTTTACGGAGAACCGCCCGCATCTCCTGGGATATCTTTGCTAAGTCGGGAGTTGCCACTATCGGTGTGAGAGTGCCGTCGTAGTCAAGAAACACGGCCACTCGCTTGCCGGACCATTGGCTGCTGATCTCTTCCCACTGGTCCAGCGCGGACGGCTTGGCAGAGTCTTTCATGGTGAACCACTCGTTGATTTGGTCTATCGAGGTTTCAGCGAGGTCCGACACAACGATATCAGCGCCGGCCTCACGCAGTTCCTCCTGATGCCCGGCTCGATCCACTCCGATAACTAGCCCAAAATTCCCCCTACGACCGGCTTCAACTCCTGCTACTGCATCTTCGACAACGAAGCATTGCTGGGGCGAGACACCCAGTTCCTCGGCAGCCTTCAGATAGGAGTCAGGGTGAGGTTTGCCTCGCAAACCCAGTTCTTCTGCGACCACTCCGCAGACGCGGCTCTGGAACAAATCTTCCAACCCGGTGAGGCGGAGGATGCGTACTGTGTTCTTACTCGAGGACATTAGTCCAACCCTGATATGTCTGCTACGCAGCTCCTGGATAAGTGCGACCGTAGAGTCGAACACATCCACACCATCGGTCTCCAGTAGTGCGTTGTACAACTCGTTCTTGCCGTTTCCCAAACCGCAATAGGTTTCCTTCCTCGGCTCGTCCTGAGGTGTCCCGAATGGAAGTTCGATCCCCCGCGACCGGAGAAAGCTCTCGACGCCCTTGTATCTGGGCTTACCGTCCACGTAGATGCGGTAGTCGTCATTGATATCGAAGGGCACGAATGCGACGGAGTTTCTATTGGCGTACAACCGGAGATATTCGTCGAACATCTCCTTCCAAGCGTGCGCATGCACTCGCGCGGTGTGTGTCACGACACCGTCCAGGTCAAAGATGCCAGCCTGGAAGTTCAGACTCGTATTGTCGGCTTGCATGTTTGGTGGCCTGCTGGGGATTGTGGTCGCTGTTCAGACAGCGGTACGAGGTTGACGCTGGCTGTCACCCGGGAGAAGATACTAAGAGGTAGCAATTCGCCTCCTGGGGCGCGTGCTACAATCATGACTCAGCCTATCTTCATGGATCTGGGACACCCAAGGGATGTGATCAGGCGGCGGCCGTGTCAAGATCCATCCCGAGGCTGCGTGAAAGCAAAGGCGATGGCTGACCCAAAGCTAATCGTAGTTTCCGTACGCCTGCCCGTGCGGCTCTCGCACCGGCGGCAGGAGTGGCAAGTGGAGCCGAGTCCCGGAGGCCTCGCGACCGGTCTCCGCTCCGTAGCCCAAAGGCGGCCTTTCACTTGGGTGGGGTGGCCGGGAACGTTCGTTCCCGCCTCTGCGCAGGAGACAATAGTCAAGCTGCTGGAGTCACACGGAGTTCCCGTGTTTTTAGCCGAATCCGAGTATCAAGGATTCTATGAGCAAGTCTCCAATCGGCTCCTCTGGCCATTGTTTCACAACATCTCCGGCCGCTTGAGTTTTGACCGGGACGCCTGGAACGACTACCGGACGGCCAATGAGCGGTTCGCGAACGCAGTATGCGAAGTAGCACAGCCCGGAGACACTGTGTGGATTCACGACTACCAGTTGACGCTGGTGCCAAGGATGCTGCGTGACAGTGGCCTGGATTGTGCCATCGGCTTCTTTCTTCACATTCCATTTCCTTCGCACGAGACCTATCGCACACTGCCAGTGCGCGAGGAGGTGCTGCGTGGGATGCTTGGAGCCGATCTAGTCGGATTCCACACTTACGAATTCGCCCAGCATTTCCGTAATGCTTGTCTGCGTGTCTTGGGCCTCGAATCCGAGCAGGATGTCATCTCCCTTCCCAGCCACTTGGCCCACTTGGGCGTCCATCCCATTGGAGTCGATCCGGCGGAGATTCTGGGGTTTGCCGAGCTACCTGAAGTGCAGCAAGAGCTGGCTGATCTTGAGCGGAAGTTCTCGGGGAAAAAGGTCATCCTGGGTGTAGATCGCCTCGATTACACCAAGGGTATTCCCGAGAAGCTACTGGCCTTCGAGGAATTCTTGCAGCGCAACCCCGAATGGCGTGCCAGAGTTGTTCTCATTCAGGTAGCCTCTCCAACCCGCACCGAGGTGAAGGAGTATCGCGAGCTCAAGCGAGAAGTGGATGAGTTGGTCGGTCGGATAAATGGTAGCTACGGCAGCTTCAGTCACACCCCGATCGTCTACATAAACCAGTCGGTGCCGCGCGAGCGCCTCACTGCGCTGTATCAGATAGCCGACGTGGCGTTTATAACGCCGCTTCGTGACGGCATGAACTTGGTGGCTCTGGAATACGTCGCGGCGCGTGGGCCGCGTCCGGGAGTGTTGATACTCAGTGAGTTTGCTGGAGCGGCGGCGTGCTTGGGTGGCGCACGGTTGGTGAATCCGCACAACACCAGCCGCATGGCGGATGTGCTCACTGAAGTGCTAGTCAATCCGGCAACCACCGGAGAGACATTCCGACAGATGCAGGAGTTCGTCCGTAACAACACGGCGTACGCCTGGGCTAATCGGTTTCTTGTTCGGCTCGCAAGTGTCCACGACACCCGCCGTTTCGGGGCGCGGCGGCTCAGGTTTGCGGCAGCGCCGCCGGATGCAGCTCGACCCCAAGCAGGTGCCCTGTTCCTCCTCGACTACGCTGGGACTCTACACCCTCACGTTCCCGTCCTGAGTGAAGCTGCTCCGGATGCGCGGCTCAAAGGAGTGCTCGAGGCACTCGGTGGAATGGCACGACTCTACATAATGAGTGGCCAACCCGCGGACGTGATGGATGATTGGTTTGGTGAGCTGCCAGTTGGTCTGGTTTGCGAGGATGGTCTCGCCGTGAAGCACCCTGGCCAGGATTGGCCAGAAATGCCCGCGGTAGATCAAGCCGTGTTCGAGGAGATCGTAGAACCCGTGATGGTGGATTTCTATGAGCATACACCCGGTAGCAGGATCGAACAGAAGAAGGCAGCGATTTCGTGGCGCTACCGGGCCGCTGACCCGAAGCTCGGTCCGCGCCGTGCCAAGGAACTCTACGCTCAACTGGAGGATCTGCTTCACGGAATGCCGTACGCAGTGAAGGCCGGGAAGAGAGCGATTGAGGTCAGGCCCGTGCATCTGACAAAGACGAGTGTCGCCGGCGCGCTCCTGGCGCAGTACCCGGAAGCGGAATTTGTCTTCTGCGCCGGGAACGACGGTCCGGATGAAGAGATGTTTGAGGTTGTGTTGCGGTCAAAGCGACCACACCTGTACACATGCTACGTAGGTGGAAAGGACACGGTGGGGCAGTACTTTGTGGAGTCACCGGATGAGTTGTTGACGCAGCTCGAGACCTTAATCTCGGTGTGGTCTAGTTCTCCGGTTCCCAGTTCCTGATCCGCACCAGTTTCACACTGCCGAGCTGAGCAGCCGGAGTGGATTAGGAGACAACGGCCGGCCTCACCCGGACCGAATTGCACGCGTGGCGACACCGTCCAGGAGCAACTTCGTTGCAGTACGGCGAAACAGCTCTTCCAACGAGACAGACATCCGCCGTGACCAGTTGGGGAACCGATCCATCGGTACCCCGGGCAGATTCACGGGATCTACTTCGCCGGCGAGATCGTCCACGGAGACCGCGAGGAGTGGCGCTGGCGTTTGGGCCAGGAAGGCATATATGGCAGCAGTCAGCTCGGTTAGATCGCGTGACTGATCAGTACCGGTTATGAAACCTTCCTGGCGCAGGCGTTGTACCAGCGCTCGCCGTTCTCTGTCACGCTGCTCGACTGCTTCACGTGAGAGAATATCATCCGCGTAGGCTCCCGCCTGTAGCCGCAGCTTCAGATCTCGACCGCTCCAGTAGCCCGCAAGCGGTGCCTGATCGTGCGTATTGGCTGCAACCAGCGCACGGTCGGAGTACATCCTGGAAGATCGGAACCTTCCTCGCCGATCGCGCTCGTAATACAGTACGCGTGACGACAGTATCCCCCAGCGAGACAATCGCGCCTGGAGACCAGCCGGTACGGTGCCAAGATCCTCTCCCACCACCACGGTACGGTGGCGTGTGCTCTCCAGCGCTAGGATACCAAGAAGCTCGTGCGCTGGGAAACGGATGTAAGCGCCCTGTGATGCTGACAGTTTCTGGGGTATCCAGAACTGTCGGAACAAGCCCATCACATGGTCGATGCGCAGGGCACCGGCACCCCGGAGACAGCTGCGAACCACCTGAATCCAATAGTGGTACCGGTTCTCTCGTAGCTTCATGGGAGCAATCGGTGGCAGGCCCCAATCCTGTCCGCCGGTAGCGAAGTTGTCCGGTGGCGCGCCGATGTGCACGCCGGTGACGAAGTGATCCTTGAATGCCCAGGTGTCGCACCCGTTTGGATGCACCCCTAGAGCCAAGTCGGCGTAGATGCCGATGGGCATCTTGGGCTTGACAGTGGCGGCCACCAACCCAAGTTGGCGGTCCAGTTCGAACTGCAAGTAGCGATGGTAGTCGATTTCGAACGCATGCTCTCGCTGGAACTGCTTCACTGCGGCGGAGTGCGGATCACGCAGAGGTGAGGGCCAGTTCTGCCACCCTCCCTGCCTTTGCTCCTGGCTCACCAGGTGGTCTTCCAATGCGCGGAACGTCGCGTACAATGCCAACGCCGATCCAGCGTTC
Organism: Gemmatimonadota bacterium; assembly: GCA_039586365.1. GTDB lineage: Bacteria > Gemmatimonadota > Gemmatimonadetes > Gemmatimonadales > GWC2-71-9. The sequence goes on from JBDHKN010000009.1 coordinate 38,590, forward strand.
TGTATATACCCCCGGAACTCGCCCGCCCGCCTGGTGGCGCGGTGCAGGTGTTGCTCCATGAATTCCAGATACAGCAGTCGTAAGACCTGGCGCTTCAAATCCGCAGTCCTCTGGTAATCGACTTGCGAACTCGATCTCAGCTGTCGTAGCTCCGCTGTGAAACTGTCCGACGCCACCAGTTCTTGGGCCGCATGACAGTGCTTGAACTCGGGGACTGCAGTCACGTCCAAGTAGATCTCGTTGCGGAATATGCGGCTGATTGGACTGTAGGGGCTGATATCCTGGCCTCGATTCCAGAGTGAGTGCAGCGGGTTGACTCCGACAAAGGCGGCGCCACGGTCAGCGGCCCAGTTCACCAGCTGCCACAGGTCCGTCAGGTCCCCCACGCCATAGTTGCTATTGCTCCTCAAGGTGTAGAGGTTCGTCCAGAGCCCGAAGCCACGCGCGGATCCCAGAACGGTGGCGACGCTGATGCACGACTTGGGAGATACGATTCGCATCTGTTCGGCACTGCGAGAGCCGCCAGGACCAGCGACAGTGATCTCCAGTGAGTGATATCCGAAACCCAGTAGTTGTGGGATCTTGACTCGGGCGACCCCGTCACGGTGCACACTCAGTCGTCCTTCAGTCACCAGAGCGTCTTCACCTTCGGCAGTAAGAGACAGTTGATAGTCTGTTGCCGCGGATTTGACGCCGTCAGGAAGTTGCACCCGCAGAGTCTGGATCCTGGGGTCGGGGAATCTCCTGACCTCAACGGGTTCAACTAGACGCAGGCGATCCTGTGCGTCGAGTTGTCGCAAGGACTGTCTGGCGGCGCGTTCGCTGGAGACGGAAAACCCAAGAGCTTCCAGCAGAGCTACACGACTCGTATCGCTGGTTGTTTTGTGGCGGCCGCTGTGATCTCTGTAATGGCTCAGGATGCCGACGCGGTCGGCCAGATCTTGGATTTCCGACCTGTGTGACACGCGCCTAGCCGGTTGGGGTCAGCACAAGAACAGCGAGCGGGGGTAGACGAAGGAGCAGGGACTGTTGTTGACCGTGCCATAAGATGGACTCGGTATCGAGTTGGGATAGAGTCCCAAAGTCGCTGCCTCCGTACTCCGGGCTGTCGGAGGAAAACCGCTCGACGTACTGTCCACTCAGTGGTGTCCCGACTCTGTACTGTTCGCGCGGCACGGGCGTCAAATTCAGCACGATCAGAGCGTGGTCGCTACCGTCGCGCCGCACGTACGAGAAGACGCTGTTCTCGCGATCGCCGCAATCGATCCACGCAAATCCCTCAGGATCGACGTCCCCACGCCATAGACAGGGGGACTCGCGGTACAATGTCCCGAGGTCGGCGAGGAAGCGCATAAGCGCGGTGCGGTTGGGATCCTCAAAGAGGTGCCATCCGAGGCTCTCGTCGTGATTCCACTCCCGGTCTGCCGCGATCTCGGTGCCCATGAACAGGAGCTGCTTTCCAGGGCGAGTATACTGGTAGGTCAGCAATGCCCGTAGGTTGGCAAGCCGCTGCCACTCGTCACCAGGCATCTTCTGGAGTAGAGATCCTTTACCGTGCACGACTTCGTCATGTGACAGCGGCATGATGAACCGCTCGCTGTACTCGTAGAGCATTGCGAATGTGAGTTGGTCGTGGTGGTACTTGCGGTGCACCGAATCCTTCCGGAAGTACTCGAGGGTATCGTGCATCCACCCCATGTTCCACTTGAACGTGAATCCTAGACCCCCGTCAGCGATCGGCCGCGAAACTCCGGACCAGGCCGTTGACTCTTCAGCTACGGTGATACAGCCAGGATATTCAGTCGAGATGGTGCTGTTGAAGTCTTTGAGGAACTCCACGGCCTCCAGGTTCTCCCGCCCGCCGTGCTCGTTCGGAATCCACTGACCCTCCTCACGGCTGTAGTCGAGGTAGAGCATCGACGCCACTGCGTCGACACGCAAGCCGTCGGCGTGAAACTCCTCGAGCCAATAAAGGGCGTTGGCTACCAGAAAGTTCTTCACCTCCCGGCGGCCGTAGTTGAAGATAAGAGTGCCCCAGTCGGGATGTTCACCGCGTCTCCAATCCTCATGCTCGTAGAGTGCTGTGCCGTCGAACCGGCGTAGCGCAAAGTCGTCCTTTGGGAAGTGAGCGGGCACCCAATCCAGTATTACACCAATGTCGTTTTGGTGGCAGTAGTCGACGAGATGGCGGAAGTCATCTGGAGTGCCGTAGCGTGACGTCGGAGCATAGTATCCGGTAACTTGATACCCCCAGGAACCCGCAAACGGGTGTTCTGCGATGGGAAGCAACTCGATGTGAGTGAAACCCAGTCGCTTGACGTGATCGACGAGTCTGGGCGCGATTTCCCGGTAGCTGAGGGGGCGGTTGAATTCTTCCGGTACCCGTGCCCAAGAGCCCAGGTGCACTTCGTAGACCGCCATTGGCTCGCGTAGCGGATCTCGGCGCGGCCGCCGCTCCATCCAGTCTCCGTCGCCCCAACGGTAGCTCGATTGCGCGACCCTCGATGCTGTGTTGGGTGCCGGTTCCGCGGCGAAGGCGAATGGATCGGCTTTGATACGGATGGACCCGTCCTGCGTCTTGATCTCGAACTTGTACAGCGCTCCGGCATGCACATCGGGGATGAAGACCTCGAACACTCCGGATGCGCCAAGCGATCTCATTGGGAAGATCCTACCATCCCAGCGGCAGAAATCACCCACTACGCTCACCCGTCTGGCATTCGGCGCCCAGACTGCGAACGACGTGCCATCCACGCCTTCGATCTGCCGAGGATGTGCGCCGAGAACCTCCCACAACCGCCGGTGGTTTCCTTCGTTGAACAGATGGAGATCCAACTCACCCACTGTCGGAAGAAACCTGTACGGGTCGTCTGATTCCCACGCATCCCCGTTGGCGAAGTGAAATCGCCGCCGATAGTGCAGCGGCAGGTCGATCCCCGGTAAGAATCCGGCAAAGAGCCCTCCTTTCCCCAGTGGTTCGAGGAGGACCGGCTCCTGGCCGGGCAAGAGACATTCAGCGGCCCGTGCCTCGGGATGAAAGGTCCTGATGACCACGCCATTCTCGTGGCCCACGGTTGCACCATGCGCTCCGAGAATACGATGCGGTTCATAGTGATCACCCGCGAGTAATAGGCTCCGATCGGAGGGAGACACATCGAAGACTGCTTGGCGTTTGGTCACCGGGCGTTCTCGGTTCGAAAGGCGTTCCCGTACCTCAGTAGCACGATCGTGTGGCTAACAAGTCGGATGCCCCGGGTTTTTCCCACCCGTCCAAGTTTGGCCCGTGCAGTGTTCATCAAGTATTCCCACTGCCCCGGCTCAGCAAGATCTGGCAGTGTGAAGAACCGTGCGCGGGCGCTGCCGTTTAGCAGCAGTAGCAGGGTACTACCTTCGATTGGCCTGCCGCGGTCATCGACTTCATCGGTGGCTGCCCCGTGCAGTAGCATACCCAACACCCGATTCTCGGGGTCGTGCCAATCGGCTTCCGTCATCCGATTACCATCCGGACGCAACCAGTCCACGTCTTGCGTGCCGTCGTCTGCCATGGGCTTACCACTGAAGAACCCACGGCGACGGAACACCGGATTTGCTTGGCGCAACGCCAACACTGTGCGTGTGAACCCAAGTAGCTGTCGTGCCCGCTCGTCCAAGTTCCAGTCGATCCAGGATATCTCGTTGTCCTGGCAATAGGCGTTGTTGTTGCCCCGCTGCGTTCTGCCGAGTTCGTCTCCGTGAGACAGCATAGGAACGCCCTGGGAAAACGCCAGGGTGGCAAGGAAGTTACGCTTCAACCGTTCGCGCAACCGCAATATGTGCTCTGCGCCGGTCTCTCCCTCAGTACCCCAATTGGCACTCCAGTTCGCGTCTGTTCCGTCTTTGTTGTCCTCGCCATTGACCTCGTTGCGTTTGCGTTCGTAACTAACGAGATCCCGCAACGTGAAGCCATCATGACAGGTGACGTAGTTGATGCTCGCGTGTGGGCTACGACCGCGGCGATTGTACAGATCGCTGCTTCCCGAGAGGCGATACCCCAGATGAGCCAGCTGTCCTGCATCGCCCCTCCAGAACCTGCGGACCGTGTCCCGGTATTGACCGTTCCATTCAGCCCAGCCGCCCGGGAAGTTGCCGACTTGGTACCCACCTTTTCCCACATCCCATGGCTCCGCGATGAGCTTGACCTGCGACAGAATCGGATCTTGCTGAATGAAGTCGAAGAACCGTTGCAGCCGATCGAGGTCGAACAGGTCTCTGGCGAGGGCGGGGGCAAGGTCGAACCGGAATCCGTCGACATGCATCTCTTGAACCCAATAGCGCAGGCTGTCCATCATCAGTTGCATGGTCCGAAAATGCTGCATGTTGAGCGTATTGCCCGTAGCAGTGAAATCCAGATAAAAGCGCCGGTCATCCGGCTTGAGTACGTAGTAAGACACATTGTCGATGCCACGGAGCGACAGGGTGGGACCGAACCGCTTGCCCTCAGCAGTGTGGTTGTACACGACGTCCAGTATCACCTCGATCCCGGCACGGTGCAGCACCTTGACCATGGTCTTGAACTCTGCCACTTGTTGGCCGAGGTAGCCTGTTGCGTAACGCTGGTCTGGAGCGAAGAAACCGATGCTGTTGTATCCCCAGTAGTTCTTCAATCCCTTGTCACTGAGTGTGCGCTCCGTGACATGGTGGTGCAGTGGGAGGAGTTCGACTGCTGTGACTCCGAGGCTGATGAGGTGCTCGATTATGGGGTCCGATGCCATTCCCAGGTAAGTACCGCGCAGCTGCTCCGGCACGCCGGGGTGTCGCGCGGTCATTCCCTTGACGTGACATTCGTAGATTAGGGTGCGGTTCCAGGGTGTCCGGGGAGGGCGATCTCCGCCCCAGGTGAACGCGGAATCGATGACTACGCATTTCGGTATGTAAGGAGCGCTGTCTCTTTGATCGAAGGAGAGGTCTTCCCTGGGATCACCGATGACGTAGCCGTACACCGCATCATTGCCGACAACATCCCCGGCGACGGCCTTGGCGTAGGGATCGATGAGCAGCTTGGCTGGGTTGAATCGGTGGCCTTGCTCGGGTAGGTAGGGACCATCGACGCGGTAACCATAGAGTTGACCAGGGCGCACGTCGGGCAGATAAACATGCCACACCATGTTGGTGCGCTCTCGCAGACCAATTCGCTCGGTCTCACGTGAGTTGTCGTGGGAGTCAAATAGGCACAATTCGACCGCGCTGGCGTGCTCTGAGAAAATTGCGAAGTTGACACCTTCACCATCCCACGTCGCACCTAGGGGATACGGCTCACCTGGCCAGGTCCTCATGTCTTTTGCCCCGGGGGATGCAATTTCATTGGTGTTCCGCCGTCAGGCCGAGCAACTGAGCAATGCCGCGCAGTGGAATCCTGACCCACTCCGGACGGTTGTTGAGTTCATAGAGCAACTCGTAGAGCGCTTTGTCAAACAGGTGTGTGTCGAGCAGGATCCTCCGTTCGTCGGCAGTCTTGGGAAGGATTGTGGTGTCACCCACAGTTGCGACATAGGACTGGAGAAAAGTGAGTGCCACCCAACCGTACCACGAATCCGCCCAGGCTTCCACCGCTGGGACGTCCTCCGGCCTCACCCTGCCACCGACTATTGCCGAGACAGACGCGTAGTGGAAGGAGCGCAACATTCCCGCGACGTCTCTCAGTGGTGAGCGTTTCAACCGCCGCTCTCCCAACGGGCGAGCCGGTTCACCCTCAAAATCCAGAATGACGAAGTCTCTTCCAGTGTCGAGTACCTGTCCGAGATGGTAGTCTCCGTGGACGCGTATTCGGGCGGCTCTGATCTTCCGATCCAACACTGCGCGGAGGCGCGGTTCGATCGCTTTGCGCGCAGCCAGCACTTGCCTCGCTTCGCGGCGTGCGTCCTTTGGCAAGTAGCGGATGCGTTTCTCGAGATGACGCAGTACCTCGTCTGCCCTACTACGCGTCGACTGATACAGTGAACGCTGGTACATGGTGTTGAACTGTTCGGGCGCAAAGGCTGGATCGTCGGTGCGGGAGGCCAAGCTGAGGTGCAGTTCAGCCGTGCGTCTGCCGAGTAGGCGGGCAGACTCCAGGTAGAGGCCAACTTGCGCTTCGGCTGCTGCGGGGATGCTGCTATCCACGAGGTCGACGATGTGTGCGTCGGGCAGCAGGATTGGCTTCTGTCCGTCCGCTTGAGCCAGCACTCGCTCGAAATATTGCTCGATTGTGTCGAGCGTATGCTGCCAGGCGTCACCCTCACTGGGTACGAATCCGTGCACTACCGCCAGCGTCATTGGTTCTCGCCGGGGGCGGCCATATTCCAGAGCTCCGGCGACCGGAGGCATGTGCCTGAATGACGTGCGTTCTGTGAGAAATCGACCAACCTCGAGATCGGGATTGCGGCCTTCGTCTACGCGGCGGAACAGCTTCAGAATAAACTTGTCGCCATACACGATGGAGGTGTTGCTCTGTTCGGCCTTGAGAAGTGCCGGCTCCACCGACGCACTCACTTCCTTGATTCGGTTGCGGAAGCCGCGGGTGGTGAATCCCTGCACGCTTCCTGAGGTCCCCTTCAGGAGTCTCCGACGCGCGATCGTATCAATGAGAAAAGTGCAAAAATCTGGTTCGAGCAGGGCGTCATACAATACTCCGTCGACCTGTCCGTCCTCCTGCGCCACACTCAGTCGTGCGAGAATCTCGTATGGGTGCGAATCGAAGAGCTCGGAGGCTCTATCCCCAGTGGCAAATGCAACAGGCAGGCTGTAGAAGTCCGGATCTCCTTCTGTGTAGGAGACCTCCACCAACGTGAGACATGCACCCCTTTTATCAAGTGGTGCGGCGACAGTATCGGCAATACGTGCGGAGAGAATCTGTCTCGCCTTGCCACCGAACCAGCGTCTAGCGCGCAGATATCCAGGTAGCAGGCGTTCGAGATCTTTGACCTTCTTGCCGCGGAATACGGAGTGCCAACTGCCTGGGACCGAGAGGGCGTCGGCGCGGGATGCGGTGATCGAGATGGATTCCGGCCTTTCGGGTGGCGATTCCAATCCGAACCAATAGAAGGCGTGGGGCGCCAACGTGACGAAGTAGGGCTCGGAGCGAATCTTCGGAAATGGTGTCCGCCCGAACAACTCTATCGGCACCATTCCCGCCAGCTGCTGGAGGTCGAGTTCAGCGCATTGCGCAAAGCGGGAGAGATTGGCCACGACGAGCACGCGCCCTTCGCCAGATCCGCGCAAGAACGCCAGGACTTTGCGGTTGTCCGGATGCAGGAACTCTATGGCCCCACGCCCGAATACCGGTGATTCCTTACGGAGCGCTATGATCCGTTTCATCCACCAGAGTAGTGAGTTCGGGTTGCTCTGCTGAGCCTCGACATTGACAGCTTCGTAGTGATACTCGGGATCGATGATCACCGGCAGATAGAGTTGCTGCGGATTGCTGCGCGAGAACCCGGCATTCCTGTCAGCACTCCACTGCATCGGTGTGCGCACTCCATTCCTGTCGCCCACATAGATGTTGTCTCCGATCCCAATCTCGTCACCGTAGTAGAGCACAGGTGTGCCTGGTAGGGAGAGCAGCAGGCTGTTCATCAACTCGATCCGCCGCCTACTACGTCCCATCAAAGGAGCCAAACGCCGTCGTATCCCCAAGTTCACTCGGGCCCGGGGATCCTGCGCGTAGACCCGGTACATGTAGTCTCGGTCTTCATCGGTGACCATCTCGAGTGTCAGTTCATCATGATTGCGCAGGAACACGGCCCACTGACAGCTATCCGGAACGCCCGGTGTCTGATCCAGTATGTCGACAATCGGGAACCGGTCCTCCATCTGAATACCCATGAACAGGCGAGGCATGAGTGGGAAATGAAAGGCCATGTGGCACTCATCTCCGTTACCGAAATAGGCCACCGCATCTTCCGGCCACTGGTTGGCCTCGGCGAGCAGCATGCGGTCGTCGAATCTCTCGTCTACCCGTCGCCGCAGCTGTCTCAAGAATTCATGGGTCTCAGGTAGATTCTCGCAGTTGGTGCCCTCTCTCTCGTACAGGTAAGGCACCGCATCTAGTCTCAGCCCGTCGACGCCGAGTCCAAACCAGAAATCCATCAGCTGCAGAACTGCCTTGCTGACATCCGGGTTGTCGAAGTTGAGGTCCGGCTGGTGAGAGTAGAAACGGTGCCAGTAGTACGCTTGCGCCACCGAATCCCAACTCCAGTTCGAGTGCTCGAAGTCTTTGAAGATGATGCGGGTTTCTTGATATTTGTCCGGAGTATCACTCCAGACATAGAAGTCACGCTGCCGGCTGCCGCGCGGCGCACGGCGGGCCCGTTGAAACCACGCGTGTTGGTCTGATGTGTGATTGATCACTAGCTCCGTGATTACGCGGAGACCACGCCGGTGAGCCTCTCTGAGGAACAGTTTGAAATCCCGCAGTGTGCCGTAATCGGGATGAACGTCTCTGTAGTCGGCAATGTCGTAGCCGTCATCTCTCAGCGGGGAAGGGTAGAATGGTTGGAGCCAGACGGTAGTAATGCCGAGATCTTCTAGGTAGTCGAGCTTCTGAGTGAGACCACGAAAATCACCGATGCCGTCTGCGTTGCTGTCGTGAAAGGCGCGAACATGCACCTGGTAGATGATCGCATCCTTATACCACAGAGTATTGCTGCTCACTCCACGCCTCGGCCGTGATCAGCGCACCACGCGGAGTACGTGCCCCGCGCGCACAGCAGGATCGAGATCCACATAGTTGCGTACTCCCCTCCATTCGTACCGCCGTCCGGTAAGCAGATCCTCTACCTCGTAACTGCTGTCAGGGGCGAGGCCCAACACCCCAACAGGCACGTCGGCCATGCCCGCTTGGCGGTTATTGGGATCCAGATTCACAAGTATCAGGAGATCGTTGCGCCACATGGTTCGGGAGTAGAAGATCAGTTGTTCGTTATCGGTTGGATGGAAAGCGAGATTTCCCTGGGTCTGAAGTGCTGGATTCTCCCGGCGAATGCGGTTCAGAGCCTGGATGTCGTCGTTGATGTTGCCTGGCGCCTCCCAGTCTCGCACGCGGATCTGGTACTTCTCCGAGTCTAGGTACTCCTCGCTGCCTTCCCTGATAGCCACGTTCTCGCACAATTCAAAGCCACTGTAGATGCCATACAAAGGTGAAAGCGTGGCCGCTAGCAGCAGGCGGACGCGAAACGCGGGACGGCCACCCTTCTGGAGGTAAGCATGGAGGATATCTGGGGTGTTTGTGAACAGATTGCCGCGGAAGTACTGGACGAGCTCCGTGCTGTGCAATTCAGTAAAGAGCTCGCGCAACTCGGCGGCCGTGTTCTTCCAAGTGAAATAGGTGTAGGATTGAGTGAACCCAAGCTTCGCGAGCCCCTGCATTTTCTTGGGGCGAGTGAAGGCCTCGGACAGAAAAATGACCTCGGGATGCTCCTCCTTGATGCTTGCGATGAGCCACTCCCAGAAAACGAAAGGCTTGGTGTGCGGATTGTCCACGCGGAAAGTCTTGACACCGCGCTCGATCCAGTAATCGAGTATCTCCTTACACGCGTTCCATAGATTGTCGCGGTCCTCACACCAGAGATTGAACGGTACGATATCCTCGTATTTCTTGGGCGGATTCTCCGCATGCTTGATACTACCGTCAGGTCGAATCACGAACCAATCAGGATGTTCGTGGATCCAGGGATGGTCCGGCGAGCACTGCAGCGCGTAGTCCAGGGCAATCTCCATTCCCAGGTCGGCTGCATGCTTGACGAACTGCTCGAAGTCCTCAACGGTACCGAGTTCTGGGGCGATCGCTAGGTGGCCACCATCACTGTTGCCGATGGCCCAGGGACTTCCAGGATCGGCCGGCTGGGCCGTCAGAGAGTTGTTAGGCCCCTTGCGGTGTGTGATGCCAATCGGGTGTATGGGAGGCAGGTAGACGACATCAAAGCCCAACTCGGCAAGGCGCCGTAACCTCTTCTCAGCATCCCTGAACTTCCCGTGTTTGCCGGGCTCTGTTCCCTGCGACCGGGGGAACATCTCATACCAAGCCGCAAACCGAGCCTCCGGGCGATCGACCATCAAGTGGTACTCGCGGCGGTGACGAGTGATGTGTGATTCATTCACCAAGCCGGCCATGTTGGTCGCCAGTTCCGGGGCGAACGCGACCTTCAAGCGATCCTCGAGCTTGAGCTTTGGATCGCAGAGTTGCTTGGCTGCAGTCTGGAGTTCTCGGTGAGCACACGGATCACTGTTTGGCAGGGTATTGGTGATGACCTGCGCGCCCTCGAGCAACTCGACCGCTACGTCGTGCCCCGCAGCTACTTTCTTACGCAGCTCTGCCAGCCAAGTGCCGAAGCTGTCCGGCCAGGCTTCCACGGTAAAACGCCAGAGACCGATCACGTCGAGTGGAAACTCTGCGTTCCAACGGTCCGTGTCGTAATCGTACGACATCTCAACACTGCGCCAGACGCGATCGTTCGGTCCACGGAATCGCGCGCGGGCTGCTATCAGGTCGTGACCGTCCATGTAGATGTCCGCCCCCACCCTGCAGCTATCTCCAACAATCCGCTTGATGGGGTAGCGACCAGCGTCGAGTTGAGGGTACACGTGCTCGATCGTGATTCTTGAATACTCGATCCGGCTCTTCAACCGAGGCGCTGTCAGATCTGTGTTAGCCACTTCCTGAGCTCACGCGGTTGGTGGGTCGTCCTCAAGCGTGTCGCCTCTCATGATGGGCAAGTAGAAATCCTGCGCATACCGCTGAACCATGTATCGGGCAGTGAATTGCTCGCCAGCGGTCTTCACGGCGTGCTTCACACGCTGAACCCAATGAACCGGGACGCCGCGCTTATCACGCTCAAAGAACAGCGGGATTACGTCATCCTCCAACAGAGCATAGAGGTGCTCGGCATCCCATTCGTCTGCATCGCTCCCGGCCGGGACCTCCGGAATCGACCAGCCGTTTTCTCCAGTGAAACCTTCAGCCCACCAGCCGTCGGCCGTCCCCAACTGGGGAACGCCGTTCAACGCCGCCTTCATCCCGCTGGTGCCACATGCCTCCATGGGAACCCTTGGCAGATTGAGCCACAGGTCCACTCCCTCCACCAGTCGGTGCGCTATGTGCAAGTCGTAGTCCTCCAAGAAAGCAATCCTGCCTTCGAACTGCGAATCCCGAGTGAAGGAGTAGACATCATGCATCATCCGCTTGCCATGATCATCAGCGGGATGTGCCTTACCAGCGAAGATGAACTGCACCGGCCGCCATGGGTTCACCAGGAGTTTCCGCAAGCGGTCGGGCTGCCGGAATATCAGGCTGGCGCGCTTGTAACTGGCAAACCTCCTTGCAAAGCCGATGGTGAGAGCGCCCGGGCTGAGTAGCGTGCCGGCGCCCACCAGGTGTGCCGCTTCCTGCCAGTGATCCCGCCAATGCCGCCGAGCTTCCTCGTGGATGAAGTGCAACAGCCGGGACTTCATCTGCTGGCGGAGCGTCCAGAGCCGTTGATCATCCAAAGCCAGCACTCCATTCCAGACTCCCGGCTCGTCGAGACGTGCACCCCAGTCAGGACCGAGGTGTTCGTCGAGAAGGCCCATCACCTTGTTCGACATCCAGGTGGCAAGGTGGGCTCCGTTCGTGACATGCACGATAGGAACCCTCTCCGGATTACGCTCGGGCCACAGGCAATGCCACATGTCTCGGGTGACCTGGCCATGACGCCGCGCGACCCCGTTTACCCTGCCGGACAATCGAATCGCCGCTGCGGTCATGTGAAAACGGCCGTGATCCATGTCCGGATGATGTCCTAGCGCAAACAATTCCTCGCGGCCGATCCCCATCTCTCTCCAAACAGGACCAGTGCAGTGCTCTATCTGGTCGGAGTAAAAGGAATCGTGACCTGCGGGCACTGGGGTGTGTGTCGTGAATAAACTCGTAGCCCGTACTTGCCGCACTGCCTCCTTGAACTCGACGCCGCTCGCACAGAGTTCGCGGACGCGCTCGACCAGCATGAATGTTGCATGGCCTTCGTTGGCATGCCACGCGGAAGGCCCGATTCCCAGCGCGCGGAGCACCCGGACTCCACCCACACCCAGTATCCACTCCTGCCGGAGACGCAATCCTGGCCCGCCGGCGTATAGCTTGTTGAGTAGTTGGCGATCATCCGGATGGTTCTCGACGAGGTTGGTGTCGAGGAGATAGACCGGTACTCGCCCCACCAGCATTTTCCACGCACCCACGTGGACGGATCGTCCGTCCGCTTGCACCGTGACGATGTAGGGTTCGTCGTTCGGTCCTCTGAGGTGCGTCAACGGTGTCGTGGCCGGATCGTACGTTTCATCGCTGTCTTCCTGCCAACCGTCGATGCGTACCCTCTGATCGAAGTACCCCTTCGTGTAGAACAGTCCCACCGCAACGAGGGGCACGCCGAGATCCGAGCATGCCTTGCAGTGGTCGCCGGCAAGGACGCCGAGACCTCCCGAGTAGATCGGCACGGAATTGTGTAACCCGAACTCGGCGGAGAAATAGGCGATCGGGCCGGTTGCGAGACCTGAGTTGCCGACGGCAAACCAGGTGTTGTCGCTAGTCTCTTCCCGTGCCAGTTCGGTGGAAACCGAGTCGTACAGGGCGAGGAAGTCCGGATCGCCTGCGCACTGCTCGAGCCGTTCTGGTGACACCCGCTGCAGTAACACGATCGGATTGTGTCGCGTCATCCGCCATAGGGTTCGGTCGATCAGGCCAAACATTGCTCTCGCACGACGGTTCCAACTCCACGAGAGATTGGTGGCCATTGCGGCGAGATTGCCGATACGCTCGGGCAGTTGCGGAAACACTCTGACTGCTTGATCCATAGAGGATGCAAATAAAGCTACAGGGTGCGAAATTTGCCAGGTGGACAAGTGAGGCAACTATGGTTGGTGCTAGCTGGAGAGCTTCGTCACGGTGATCGGTTGCGTGTTGTCAGATAGGATTGGTGTGACACCCTGTCGCTCGACAGGTCGGTATTGGTTCCACCACTCGCGGGCCAGTTCGTCGGTCCAAGGCTGGTCAACCTCGATCGTCGCCAAATGTTGGTCGAGCACTTCCGCTGAGGGGGGGCGCTCGTCCTTGCTCTTGCGCAAACACTGGAGCACCAAGCTGTCGAGTGCGGGTGGAACTGCGAACCTAGCGTGCCGTGACGGTGGATCAGGTGCATCGTTGATGTGTTTGACGAGCATGACCGGGAGCGTCGGGGCCCTGAATACCGTGCGTCCAGTGAGCAGCCAGAAAGCCACGCAGCCCAGAGAGTAGATATCGCTCCGGATATCCGTTTCAGGGCTGCCTGACGCCAGCTCTGGCGATCCATATGCCGGGGTCCCGATGTAGGCACCGATCCTCGTGATTCCCACATCGCGCTCGAGTTCTTCCCCCGCCATCTTCACCAGCCCGAAATCCAATACCTTCACAAAATCAAGATCACAGCCGTAGCGGCAGACGTAGATGTTGGCCGGTTTGATGTCGCGATGCACCAGGTTCTTTCCATGGGCCTCCGCCAGCGAATGGCAGACCTGCCGCAGAATCCTGATTGCCCGCCCCGCGGGAAGCGGACCGTAACGGCCGACCAACTCGTCGAGACTGAGTCCCTCCAGCAGTTCCATCACGTAGTAGAACGTGCGGTCCTCCGTAATGCCAAAGTCATACAGTTGGATGGTGTGGGGCGACCGAAGCTGAGCCGTGGCCTGCGCTTCACGCTCGAAGCGTAGCAAATGACTGCTTGGTGTATGTCCGGGTGTGGAATCACCGCCAGCGCTCCGGATCAGTTTTATAGCGGCCGAACGGGCTAGCATCCGGTGCTCGGCCTTCCACACCTCCCCCATTCCCCCCTTCCCCAGCAGGTCCGTCAGTCTGTAGCTACCCATCTGCCGGGCCTTGTGGACGTCGGTACCCAGGCCGTACACGACGCGAGATCCCACCATGGCCAGCCCCACGCAGATGAATGTGGGAAAGGTCACCATGAACACCATGTTTCCAGGGAGCGGTGGCAGGCCCCTGGCGACCGCGATCGAGTACATGAGCGGCTGCATGCACGCTGCGGCAATCGAAGCAAGCATTGTCTTGCCGGGTGTAGTGGGCACGAGTAGCGGAAAGATCACTATCCAGACGCAAGTCCAGCTCAAGCCCACCATGCCTCCCGATTCCGGCCACTGTCTGAGAAACACAATGCCGATCTCGATCCCGGCTGCACCCACGACTTCGTAGACGAGCCCCAGATTCATCACGAAGCAGTCGCTCAGACGGCCACTACGTGCGAGCAGAAACATCCCTACAGACAGGAGGATGAAGGAAGCGGCGGTGATGTCACTGATGAGGGCTGTGTCGGGGTCCCATTGCTCGGGAAAGCTCTGGGCGAAACGCGCTGATCCGTACGCCAGCGTGTACACGCAGGCGTAGACAATAGCAGCCGTGCCGAGTCGGCGGGTCGCCCGCTCTAGCAGGTCGGCCGGCAGCGCTGCGCTCACTGACGCCACGCCACTCACACGAGCGGCAGTGGAATCACGCTTCCGGAGAATATCATCACGCATAGTTGGAGTATGGCAATATAATCCAGCTAGATTGCTGAGACAGGAGTGGATCCGAAATCCTCATGAGGCAGAGTTCGAGACGCGGACACGTCGTCGCGGGACCTAGAGGGACCATCACATGAAGCGTATGATCTGTCTGTCTGGCTGGATGTTCATTGCGACCAGTTCGTGTGCTGCGCCGGGTCAAGATGGTGCGGTTGACAGGGCGGCCCTTGCGCAGCAAGTGCGAAGCGAGTTCCTGCACGCCTGGGAGGGATACAAGAGCTACGCCTGGGGCCACGATCAACTCAAGCCACTCAGCCGGAGCTATCGAGACTGGCACGCGGCGTCGCTCTACATGACCCCACTAGACGCATTCGACACGATGCTACTGATGGGCCTGGCTGTGGAAGCACAGGAGGCCAAGCAACTGATCCTGGAGAATCTCACGTTTGATCATGACTTCGATGTGCAGATCTTCGAAATCAACATCAGACTCCTGGGTGGCCTGCTGACGGCCTACCAGATGGACGGCAACAAGCGATTCCTAGAGCTTGCGACCGATCTGGCGGATCGGCTCCTGCCGGCGTTCGACTCACCGACAGGGATGCCATACGTGAGAGTGAACCTGCGGACCGGTGAGGTGAGGCAGCGGGTGAACAACCCGGCCGAAATCGGCACGCTGATGCTGGAGATGGGAACGCTGAGTAAGCTCACCGGGAATCCGCTGTACTACGAGACGGCCAAGCGGGGAGTGGTGGCGGTGTTCGAGCGCAGGTCCGCGGTCGGTCTGGTGGGAACCACGATCGATGTCGAGAATGGACAGTGGCAGAACACCGACAGTCATATAAGTGGCAGGATCGATTCCTACTACGAGTATCTGCTCAAGGCATGGAAGTTGTTCGGCGACGAGGACTTCAGATCGATGTGGGAAGCCAGTATTGCAGCCGTGAATCGATACTTGGCTGACAGTGTCGAGACTGGCTTGTGGTACGGGCACGCTGACATGCACAGCGGCAGGCGAACGGCAACACGGTTTGGGTCGCTCGACGCGTTCATGCCGGCGGTGTTGGCGCTGGGAGGGCACCGGGAGCTAGCCGCACAGCTCATGCAGTCGTGTTTCGAGATGTGGCACCGCTTCGGAATCGAGCCGGAACAACTGGACTACGTGAGTATGGAGCTGGTCGATCCGGCCTACCATCTCAGGCCGGAAGCCCTAGAGTCTGCCTACTATCTGTACCGTACGACGGGTGATGACCAGTATCTGGCCATGGGCAAAACAATGTTCCATAGTATCGTAGCCCATACCCGTACGGAGGCGGGCTTTGCGGCCCTAGAGAGCGTGGCCACGAAGGAGAAGAGGGATGCTATGGACAGCTTCTTCCTCGCCGAGACGCTGAAGTATGCCTATCTGCTGTTTGCCCCCGACAACGTCCTCGACTTCGAGTCGGTGATCTTCAACACCGAGGCTCATCCTATTAGGAAGACTTGGTGAGTCACATATCAATGGCGGGACTCAGCTCTCTCTTCCCATCTATCCCTTCACACTGTAAATCTACGCTGCGTTCCGCAATGGCTCCCGTTTAGGGAGGTACGCCGTCGAGCGGTGCCAGGGAAACTAACCTCGCAAGCACGGGTTGAGGGTGAATGACCAACCAAAGTGACCGTTCAGGAAAGTCTCGCGAATCCGCCACGGGTCACGGATTCGGGACCTCCCCAGTCTTCTTGGCGAGCATCAGTACGATCCTCGGTGCGATCCTATTCTTGCGATTCGGGTACGCGATAGGACACACGGGATTGTTGGGTGCGCTAGGGATCATCTTGCTGGGTCACTTAGTAACCGTTCCCACTGCCCTAGCGATATCGGAGATCGCCACGAACCGGAGGGTTGAGGGGGGCGGAGAGTATTTCATAATCTCGCGCTCATTTGGCACGACTATTGGCGGCGCCATCGGCATTTCACTCTATCTGTCACAGGCAATCTCCGTCGCTTTCTACATGATTGCGTTTGCCGAGGCCTTTAGGCCGCTGGCGGCGTTGTTCTTGGAGGGATTCGACCCCCGTTTCGTCTCTTTGCCTGCGACGGGTGCTCTGGCCGTTTTGATGCTGCGGCGTGGTGCCAATGTGGGTGTCAAGGCTCTCTGGGGAGTGGTGGCTCTGTTGGCGCTCTCGCTCGTGCTCTTCGGCTTGGGTGGCACACCTGATGGGGTCGCGACTGGGGAGCTGGGCTTGGTCGACAGGGTGGCCGATCACGATCCGTTCTTCCTCGTATTCGCCATCGTCTTTCCCGCTTTTACCGGCATGACAGCTGGAGTGGGCTTGTCCGGGGATCTGGCCAATCCAGGCAAATCCATTCCGGTGGGCGTTATGTCGGCGACACTGACCGGCATGGTGGTGTACGTGCTGGTAGCCGCGAAGTTCGCCACCTCAGTGCCGCCGGAGATACTGGCGACAGACCAGTTCGTCATGGCCAGGGTCGCTCTGTGGGGTCCGATCATTCCAATCGGCCTGGCCTGTGCAACGATCTCCTCTGCAATCGGTTCTATCTTGGTTGCCCCGCGAACCTTGCAGGCACTTGCCACTGACCGTGTCACACCGTTCGGGCGGATCAACAAGCTGCTAGCAGCTGGGGTTGGTGAGGAGAACGAGCCACGAGCCGCCACAGTGGTTACTGTGTTCGTCGCACTGGTGATGGTGGCGGTGGGGAACGTCGATCTGGTGGCCCGCATCGTGTCCATGTTTTTCATGGTCACTTACGGGGCGCTCTGTACCATCAGTTTCTTGGAACACTTCGCCGCCCGTCCCTCCTATCGGCCGAGCTTCCGGTCCAAATGGTACTTGAGCCTGCTCGGTGCCGTGATGTGTCTGCTAATGATGTTCCAGATGGATCCGTTCTTCGCGCTACTCGCCATCCTGGTCATGGTGGGGCTGTATCGGGGACTGCGTGCTATCCACAATGCGGACGACCTCGCCGGGATCTTCCAGGCCGTCATGACGCAGCTCTCGCGGCGGTTCCAGGTGAAGCTGCAGTCCAGCGCGGTGCACCATCGCGGTGAGGCATGGCGTCCCAGCATCATCATGGTGAACAGTCGTACCTTTGAGCGTACAGCGCCGCAACAGTTGCTGACCTGGCTATGCCACAGATATGGGATCGGAACCTACCTCCACTACATCCAAGGCAGACTGGACTCGGAGAAGTTCAAGGAGAGCAGGCAGGTGCAGGCCAAACTGGTCAAGATGATGCAGCAACGAGGTAGTGCGATCTACGTGGATACGATGATATCACCATCGATCCGCTCGGCCGTTGGTCAGGCGTTGCAGCTCCCCGGCGTGTCCGGTACGGAGAACAACTCGATCCTGTCGGAGTTCATGCTCGACGACGCACCGGATGTGTTGCGTGAGATCGAGGAGACTTGTCTCATGGCGAGCGCTGCCCGGATCAGTAGCCTGGTGCTACGTCATGGGGATCACTTCTTCGGGCAGCACTCGACCATTGATGTGTGGCTGACCTGGCATGACTACAAGAACGCAAGCCTCATGATCTTGCTGTCATATATCTTGTTGGGCCACCCCGATTGGAAGAAGGGTGAGATCAGGATCTTCGCTGCATTCCCGCAACACGAAGTGCGGGAACAGAGGGTCCAGCTACACGAAATGATCACCTCCGGCAGGCTGCCGGTCAGCAAGAAGAACCTGCGCGTGATACCAACGGACGAGAAATCAGATTTCACGCGGCTGGTGCAGAGTAGATCGTCGGACGCCGATCTGGTTATCCTCGGTTTCACCGAAGAGCGACTGCGTGAAAAGGGCATCGATCTGCTGCAGCGCCACACCGCTCTCAAAGACGTTCTGTTCGTTTCGGCAGAGGAGAGGGTCAAGATCGAGTAGCGTCGTAGCCTGGGGTGGCCACGCAGGCTAGAGAATTCGGTGTTGACCGGTAGAGACCAGCCCAGCCGTGTGCCGTAGTCGGAGCTTTGGCTGCGAACTACTAGATTCCAGCGAGACTACCGGAACCTGATCGGCTGACGAAGTCAGCCGCTAGCCCTCAGCTGCAGGATAGCCTGACTGGACGATGCCAAGAAACCAAAAGGACTTGACGGCCCCACCCTCACCGGAATCTGACAACGGACTCCAGGGAACCGTCGCTTTTCCCCTCGGCACCGAGCTCGTCGCGCAGGAGATCGGCGTTGACATCGGGCTGCTCGATGGGGCGGCCAGCATACCGCCGGAGATCGATTCGCAACGGCGGGTCGCGGCGGACCTGTCACGGCCGCTCGACGAGCGGCTCGAAGCCTATGAAGACATCATCGATTCGGAGGTCGGGGATACCACTCTCACGCGCGGTCGCAACCTCGAGCGTGAAGTCGGACTGCGACAGATCTACCTGAAGTTCGAGGGGGGGAATCCCTCCGGTAGCCAGAAGGATCGTATCGCTTTCGCCCAGGCACTGGACGCGCTGCGCAGAGGCTTCGACACCGTTACCGCAGCAACATGTGGCAACTATGGGGCTGCCGTGGCACTGGCGGCGTCACTGGCCGGCTTGCGCTGCATCATCTACATCCCCACTCCGTACCACGCCAAGAGGGTTGGCGAAATCATGAAGTTCGGGGCGGCAATCGAACGACGAGGGGATGACTACGAGACGGCCGTGGTGCTGTCCCGGGAGCGCGCTGAGCGGGAAGATCTCTACGATGCCAATCCTGGTGGGCCGAACACACCGATTCAGCTGCAGGCTTACGGTGAGATAGCATATGAGATCTACGACGAACTGCGCGATGCCCCCGCAGCGGTGGCTGTACCGGTTTCAAACGGTACGACTCTCGCTGGTCTTCACAAAGGGTTCGTGAGTCTCTACCGCCGCGGCAAGACCTCCCGGATGCCCCGCATGATTGCAGGTTCGTCGTTCCGCAAGAACCCAATCGTGCGGGCCTTTGTCGGTAAACTGCCTCGCTGTGAAGATTTAGAGCCGGGCCGCGTGCGTGAGACGTCGGTGAACGAGCCGCTCGTGAACTGGCATTCGATCGACGGAGATCACGCACTCCAGGCGATTCGAGAGACCAGCGGTTGGGCAACCGACGCCAGTGACAAGAGCATGCTCGACTACGCGCGGCTACTACGCGAACGAGAGGGCCTGAGCGTGCTTCCCGCTTCGACGGCAGGCCTGGCGGCGATGGCACAGCGACACCGAACAGAGCCGCTCCCTGGCGACAGGTACGTCGTGCTTCTCACCGGGCGCAAGGCGTGACGCAGCTGCTGGATGGGAATGCGATCGTCTATTGCCAGGGAGCTTTCGGCACGACCAACGGGAAGACTGCCCACGGCCTGGTGCGTCGTACGCGGCGCTACCGGGTGCTTTCGGTGGTCGATTCGTGGTGTGCCGGTAGCGACGCGGGTGAGCTGCTGGACGGCAGATCGCTGGGCATCCCAATTCACTCAACGGTTGCTGCTGCCGTTGAGGCTACCAACGCCGGCACGAACCGGAGACCGACCCACCTCGTGGTAGGGTTGGCTCCCGACGGAGGCCGGCTGCCGGCCGAGGCGCGCGAGGAGATCATGACGGCGCTCGAACTGGGTCTCAACGTCGACTCGGGACTGCACGACTTCCTGTCGGAGGATGCAGAGCTGGCCGGCCTGGCAGCCAAACACGGCGCTACGATTCGCGATATCCGTAAGCCACCCGACCGCCGGCAGTTGCACTTCTTCAGCGGAAAGATCGAACAGGTGAGTTCGCTCAGGGTCGCGCTGTTGGGAACAGATAGCGCTGTGGGAAAGCGCACCACCGCATGGCTGCTGCTCGACGCGCTCGAAGCTGCGGGCTTCAGGGCGGAACTGGTGGGCACCGGCCAAACCGCTTGGATGCAGGGGGCTCGCTATTCGGTGATACTTGATTCGTTGGTGAACGACTTCGTGGCCGGCGAGATCGAGCATGCAGTGTGGTCGGCCTGGAACGAGACCCAACCCGACGTCATTGTGATCGAAGGCCAGGGGAGTCTAATGAATCCTGCCTACCCCGGTGGCCATGAGATCCTTGCTGCGGGGAGGCCCGATGTGGTCGTACTGCAGCACGCGCCCGCGCGCAGTGAATACGACGGTTTTCCGGGGTATCCGCTGCACCCCCTCTCACGGCAGATCCAGGCGGTCGAAATCCTGTCAGGCAAGCCCGTGATCGCAATCACCATCAACCATGAGAACCTGACAGAGTCGGAAACCGAGGCTGCCTGTGCCAGTATCAGGGCCGAGACTGGATTGCCAACGAGTGCTCCCCTGCGTACCGGCTTGCAGCCGGTGCTGGCCGCAATCGAGCGGCACGTCACTCGGGGAGAGCAGCCGGCCCATGAATGACGCGAGGGATGATGGCGCGGTGCAGCCGCGAGCTCCTGGGGAAAGCGGCCTGGACCAATCGTTGGTAGAGGAAGATCTGTGGAGTTGCCTGCGGGTGATTCGGCGGCTCGAGGTCGGCCCGATCAGATTGGAGCCTCAGCGGGTGGTCGCACCTTACACGGTGGTGACGGATAGCGGCAGCGACACCACGGAGCTGATCTATCGGTTCGGGCCAAAGGTGTTCGACCCGGCTGATCCCGGAGCGCACAACCTCGCTAGCATGATAGCGGCGCAGGTGGCGCTGAACTACGGGTTGTTCGCGGACGAGATCCACTTCCTGGGTACCTACGACGCGGTTGACCGGGAGTTCCTACGGGACATGGCCGAAAACACCGCACGAGAGATCGCGGTGAAGAAATTCCTCGAGCCCAATCCGTTCCTCAGGGGTCAGGCAGCGAACTTGCCGGCCATCAAACGGCAACGCTACTGCCACGCCCGTATCCGCTTCCCCGTGGCGACAGGATCAGCTGGGAGGGGCGAGGTTCGTGTGATTGAGCCGTGGAGCGACAATCCATCGCGTCACGCGATTCTCTCCAGCGGCGGGAAGGAAAGCCTGCTCACGCTTGGCCTGCTCAGGGAGATCGGTTGCGACACATATCCCATTTTCGTCAACGAGTCGGGCAGGCATTGGCTTACGGCCCTGAACGCCTACCGCCACTTGGCTGCATCGCATCCTGGCACAGGGCGCGTGTGGACCAACTCGGACCGCGTGTTTGCGTGGTTCCTCCGTCGCCTCCCATTTGTGAGACAGGACTTTGCCAATGTGCGCTCGGATGAGTATCCGATCCGGCTGTGGACCGTTGCCGTGTTTCTTTTCGGGGTTCTCCCGCTAATGCGTGTGAACAGGGTTGGTCGCCTCTTGATCGGTGACGAGTTCGACACCACCCGCCGAGCGTATCATCGGGGAATCCCGCATTACGATGGGCTGTATGACCAGAGCCGGTACTTCGACCAGATGGTCGGCCGATATTTTCAGCGCAAGGGGTTCGCTGTCGCACAGTTCTCTGCGGTACGCAACCTGTCAGAGCCGCTGGTACAGAAGATTCTGGCAGAGCGGTATACGGACCTGTTTGAGCACCAGGTGTCGTGCCATGCGACACATCAAGACGGGGTACGGGTCAGACCGTGCGGGCGTTGCGAGAAGTGCCGTCGCGTCGTGGGCATGCTGGTGGCGTTCCAGCTCGATCCGAAGCGGTGCGGCTACACCGACGAGCAGGTGGCAGACTGTCTCGCAGCGTTTGCTTCAGCTGGAGTGAACCAGGAATCGATCGGAGCACAGCATCTGGCCTATCTACTGACGCAGCGAGGTCTTTTGCCCAACGGCGCCGCGGGACTGGCCGCTCCCCGTATGAGACCCGAGGTGATGATGTTACGGTTTGATCCGGACAAGTCCCCACTGGACGGAATGCCGCCGGATCTGCGAGGACCCGTATTCCGCATCTTGCTGCAACATGCCGAGGGCGCATTGAGACGAGTGGGACGAGATTGGCAGAGATTTGACCCACTCGACGACGCAGGGCGGAAACACCCTAACGATGTGTGATAGCAATGGACTTGATCAACCTAGGTGAACTGACTTGGCCAGAGGCCAAGGAGAGATTCGAGTTAGTCGACATCGCTCTTTTACCTGTCGGAGCAATCGAGCAACATGGACCTCATCTTCCGTTGGACACGGACGCATTCGATGCGGCATACCTTGCGAAGCAGGTCGCTACGGCCTGCAGCCAGCCGCGGCCGGTGGTCCTACCTCTGATCCCGTACGGAGTCTCGTATCACCATGCGGACTTCAAGGGTACGATCAGCGTCAGTCCAAATACGTTGGCAGGGCTGGTGCACGACGTAGGCATGAGCGCCGCACATAACGGAGTCAAGAAGCTGGTGATCGTAAACGCCCACGGCGGCAACGTACCGGCGCTCCACTTTGCTGCGCAAACGATCAACCGTGACGCCCGGATCTTCACGTGCGTCGACTCAGGTGAGACGAGTGACGCCGACGTGTATGCCATGGCCGAAACCCCCAATGACGTACACGCCGGAGAGATCGAGACCAGTACGGTTATGGCTCTACGGCCTGACGCTGTGCGGTTGGGGAAGCGGCGCAAGTTCGTGCCAAAGTTCTCGAGTCACTACCTCGACTTCACTTCGAGACGAAGTGTCTCTTGGTACGCTAGGACGGCACGTATCTCGCCTTCCGGCGTACTGGGTGATCCGACGAAGGCTAGTCGTGAGAAGGGGGAGCGGATTTGGGCCGTCATGATCAAGAACCTCGTCGAGTTGGTTGAGCACATCAAAGAGATGAGCCTCGACGAGATCTACCAGACCAAGTACTGAAGCACTGATGGAGATCACTCGGGTCGAAGCCTGGCCGATAGCGCTGACCTTGACGGAGCCGTACACGATCGCCTACGAGACGATCACGAGTGCAACAAATGTGTTAGTGCGGATCGAGACCAACGGCAAGCACGTAGGCTATGGCTGTGCCGCACCTGACATGCAGGTAACCGGAGAGAATGCAGCCATCGTATTGGAGGCCATCGGCAGTACGGCAGCATCGTTGTTGCGGGGAGAGGATCCCCTGCGGACGGCGATGCTGCTGGATCGATTGCAGCCCGATCTGCGTGCGAGACCCTCTGCGATGGCGGCCGTCGACATGGCGCTGCACGATCTTCTCGGTAAGGTGTGTGATCTGCCGCTGTGGAGAATTCTGGGTGGCTATCGGGACCGGATCGAAACGAGCGTGACGATTGGCATCTTGCCGGAGGCAGAGACCTTGGAGCGGGCGGTGGAATGGGTAGCCAGAGGTTTCCGCTGTCTCAAGCTCAAGGGTGGACGGGATGTAGATAGCGACATCGTCCGGGTGCTCAAGGTACGCGAGCGGTTCGGGGAACGCATCGAGATCCGGTTCGACGCCAATCAGGGATATACGGTGGAAGAGGCACTCCGTTTTGTGGAGCAGACAAAAGCCGCACGACTGGAGCTGTTGGAGCAACCCACACCCAAGGGACAACCGGATCTGCTTGGCGGTGTCACGCGGTCGGTACCCATCCCGGTGATGGCTGACGAGAGCCTCATGGGTCTACGCGATGCATTCAGGCTGGCACGGGACGGGCTGGCGGACATGGTGAACGTCAAGCTCATGAAGGTAGGTGGGATAGCAGAGGCGATTCAGATCAACGCCGTGGCCCGGTCCGCCGGCGTGGAGGTCATGGTCGGTTGCATGGACGAAACCGAACTGGCCATTGCCGCCGGATTGCACTATGCGTTGGCGCGTCCCAACGTCATCTACGCGGACCTCGACGGTCACTTGGCGCTACAAGACGATCCAACGAGTGGTACGGTGCTGCTGCGAGACGGCACTCTGTACGCGAGTGAGAAACCGGGATTGGGGTTGCAATCGCTACGTTAGTCCGTCGCGCGAACCCATTCCGCCGGCGAGTCTGCCTCAGTTGTGCTGGTCTTGTCAAGCCCCGACCTTATGCAGACGACGAACCAACGGTCGTAGAGTGAGACCCTGCACGATGATCGAAAACGCCACGACCGTGTAGGTGATGGGCAGGATGATGGCGCGACCCTGTGCGGCTGAGAGCGAAAGTGCCAGGGCAACGGAGATCCCACCTCGCAGTCCGCTCCACGTGAGCAACTTGATGACGTGGGGGCTGAACGACCGTCGCGCTCGCATCGCTGTGATCGGCAGCGCCACGCTGAGCCAGCGAGCACCCAAGACCATGGGAATGCTGAGCAAGCCGGCCAGCACTGCCTTTCCCGCAATGGTGACTACGAGTAGCTCGAATCCGATGAGCATGAATAGCAGGGCGTTCAATAGATCGTCCACTAGCTCCCAGAAGACGTCGAGACGCTCACGTGTGCGGTCGGACATGGCGAATCGCCGTCCGTGGTTCCCTATCAGTAATCCGGCCACGACCATTGCCAACGGTCCGGATAGCCGCAACTCCAATGCCAGTGCGTAACCCCCGGTTACGACAGCCAGCGTGATCAAGACTTCGATCTGATGTTGGTCGATGCGCTTCAACATGTGATACGCGATCCAACCGATGCCGAAACCAAACGCCAGACCGCCGATCACCTCACGTATCAGTACGTCGGCGACTTCGCTCATTGCCACCTCGTGTCCCCCTCCAGTGAGTCGCAGCAACGTGAGGAAGAGCACGACTCCTACGCCGTCGTTGAACAGTGATTCACCCGCGATCTTCATCTCGAGAGTCTTCGGCACGGTGAGCTGTTTCAACACACTCATCACGGCAATGGGATCGGTGGGAGAGATCAGTGCACCGAAAAGTAGGCAGTGGATGAACGGGATCTCGATTCCGATGGCCCGGAACATGACGAACGTCCCTGCGGCAATGACCGCAGTTGAAACGAGTACACCAAGGATTGCCAGAACTCCGATTATTGCTTTTTGCCTCGCCAGGTCATCCAGATCGATATGTAGTGCGCCGGCGAATAGCAGCGCCCCCAACATTCCATGCAGCAGAGTCCTATCGAAGTCGATGTCCTCCAATACGTGGACCAACTCGGCGCCACCGGCGAAACCGAGTCGCCCAGCCGCAATGAGGCCCGCCGAGAACACGAGGGCGATTAGCATGAGCCCGACTGTCGTTGGGAGATGCAGGTAGCGGTAATTCAGCCAGCCGAAGACGGCGGCGAACGTGGTTAGCAGTGCAATAACGTTGAATAGATCCATGTGGTGGCTATCAGTCCCTTTCGGAATGGCGGCCGATGGTGTGGCTCGCGCTGTGGCCTCTGCCGGCGCGGAGCGACTCTCGAATCGAGCGGTGGTAAGCTGCGACGGCGCACTCCCATGATTCGCCGGCCGGCAGCCCTGCCTACCTGCTACTAGTCATTTGCCCTTCAGATCTGGGTCAGCAACCTCGCGTAGTCTCCCTTGTCGGCTCCCGAAGATAGCGATCTTCGGCAGCTCCCACACTCGATATCGTGCGGACCCCACTCTGACTTCCCGCAACGAGTTACGGGGTGTGGAGAAGCGGGATCGAAGATCAGTGTCCCCTGTGGTGTACCAGCCGGTGCCGGGTCCAGTGGTGGCTTGTTGCGTAGTCCGGGGACCTTCAACACGAGATGCATTGCACGCCTCCATTTAGATGGGCCTGAGTGCGTTGAATCTGAGAGACCAGGTGCAACCACACAATCAACGGCTCCCGTTTCTCTACCGACCTGCCCTAGTCTGTAGCCTGGTTCGGCGGGGAGGAGGGATGGTGTGAAGCCCTACAGCGAGTATACGTTTACACCCTCCCGCATAGAGGATCTAATTTGGGCGAACCCACGATGTCTCCGAGAAACCTTAGCCTCGTACTATGCGCTTGGGGTCTTGCTGCTGTAGCAGTGAGCAGCTGTGGATCTGATGGGGACACACCGCGGGGGACCGCACCACCCGATTCCATCAGACCGCTTGCTTCTGAGACAACTCAGGCGCTAACGGTGGGCGACTCAGCCAGATCCGCCAGTCGGCCCGACGTTCGGCCGGACCAAGACCTCATTGTTGTCTCACTCGACAGCCTCCGCGGCGAAGTTACGCGACTCGCTGAGTCGGTGAGCGCCTTGCAGGGCTCCAGCCTTGGCATCGCAGCCGGCGGGCCCCGCCTTCCGCTCGAAATCCAGACTGATACGGCAGGCGAACAGGGGCCGAGGATAGACGTACGGCAAACGGCCAGTGAGGTCAGACACCTGGGTTTACGGGTGTTTTGGGCGATCGTTCTCTTCATCCTGGCTTGGATGCTGATAGCGGCCATCGTCTGGCTGCTGGAAACCTTGGCCGAGCGGCGTGCTGCCCGCCGCCTGTTCTTCAAGAAGTTGATCCCAGTAGCCCGGCTGGTTGTCTGGTCCTTGGCCGTTTACTACGTGATCAGCGGCGTCTTCAATGTGGATCGCACTGGTCTCCTAGCTGCCACCGCGGCCTTAGGGGTGGGTATCGGCTTCGCGGCTCAGGGCATCATCAAGAACTTCCTCGGCGGTCTGATCATCATCTTCGACCAACCGTTCCAAGTCGGCGACAAGGTCAGAGTCGGGGGAACATACGGAGAAGTAGTGTCCATCGGCATGCGAGCCACTAGAATCGTCACGCCGGATGACAGCCTGGTTTCCGTTCCTAATTCCCAAGTCGTAGAAGATCAGGTAGCCAACGCCAACTCCGGCGCGCTCGACTGCCAGGTCGTGGTGGACCTATACCTGCCCGGATGGGTGGATGTGGTTAAGGCAAAGTCAATCGCATACGAAGCGGCCGCCAACTCGCGATATGTTTACCTGAAAAAGCCGATCGTGGTGAACGTCAAGGACGAGTTCAAGGAGACGTTCCTGACCCATCTCGTCGTGAAGTCGTACGTAATCGATACCCGTTACGAGTTCGCCTTGGCCAGCGATGTGACCGAAGCCGCCAAGCTGGAGTTTCTCCGCCAAGGCATGCTCTGGCCGATGGCTGGCAAACGACCATACTTCGAACCGACGGCTGAGGGCGTCTCCTCTCAGCCTCCGAAAGCCACATCGTGAGCGCTCCTCGCGCGGGCTCCCATTCGGTTTCGCGGTTCACTCCGGAGACCCCGCCCGATTCCAGCTGGGTGCAGGCGGCGGCCGATCTGTCAGTCCGGCTGGAGCAGATGGAACAGGCCGCGACCACGCTGCTCGAGCAGACCCTGACCGATACAGTCGTGCCACTGCTCCATCCATTGGCTGCCGCTCTTGAGAGGGCAGCCGATGTCCACCGTGAGCTAATAGATTCGTCTCTATCCGGTGTGAGCACTGCCGAGCCAGCCGAGCTGTGGCAGCTGGTGCGCGAGTACCGGCGCGCCGTGAGCGAAAGAGTGCTCGAGCTGGTGCGTGAGGCCCTGGACGGCGGCCACGTTGGGAGTGGAATCGGGGAGATGTGGGTAAGGCTATTCGAGCTCATATCGGCGTTCAGTGAAGGTGTGGAAGAGGTCGAGCTGGTGCCAGAGGAGGCGGATCTGTTCGCCCCGGAAGTAGGAGAGCCTCTCAAACGTCGTTTGAGAAAGGCAATTGTGCGCGGCCATCGGAGAATGGGGCGCGTGCCGCTACACTTCACCAACCGACTCCGCCATGTGTTCCGCCGCCCGCTCAGACAGATGCCTGCCCGCGGACGTACCGTGCTCGTGGGACAACTGGTTGACTACCATCTCTCGGTACGTGTCCCACGCTTGCTGCTCCCGATGCACGAGAGATTTCAGCAACAAGTCGCCCAATATGTTGCCGAGTTGGAACGCGGTGTGACGGACTGGTCGCAACAGATGCTCGAGCTAGAGCATCTGCTAGACCGAGCGTGCTTCCACTTCCCTGCTGGCTCGGTCCCGCCGGAGGTTGCAGCACAGCAAGCGGATACCGAGTCCGCGCTCGAGGTTGATCCTTTGGATCAACTGCGGCAGACGGCTGATTCGCTCCAAGCTGCTCTCCTTGAAGGTGTCGAGGTGAGAGGCGCCAGGCCCGCGTCGGTGAGAGAACAGTTGGCGGCCGCTTGGAGTGAGTTGAGCGGTGACGTTCGGGACGCGGGTACCGTTCTGCTCGGTTTCGGACAACGCCGCCTGACGGTGCGGGGAACACCACTTGTCGACACCGTCACAGCAAGCCAGGGTGCTTGGGCCGAGTGGCATCGCAAGACCGTGAGCCGGATCATACTCAATCAGCGTCTCATTGCCCTGCGCGAGGAGCTACTGGAGACCGAGAATGCTCTACTGGAGCGGATAGCCGCTGCAACACTCAGTTGTGTGCAGACCACCTTCACGACCCTGAAAGAGAAGCTCAAGCAAGGACAGACTGAGGCGGATCACGCATGCGACCGGGCGGAGAATGGCAACGCCGCTGTCCAGCTGGCGGCTGACCTCAATGCCGTTCAAGAGCGAGTCTTGCAGGGGCTACGCGGAGCGTTGGGCGATCTGCCCGGTATCGTTGCCGCTCACCAGGTTCTGGCAGATCCCGGTCGTCCTGAGTGGGCACGCGTGGTAGAAGCTGTCCAGCAGTTGCCCGATCGCATGGACGTCCACGTTCAGCGACCTGAGTCGGGAGAAAAGGTCGAACTGGGAAGACGGACTTTAGGCATCGATCTGCGCGAGATCGCTGAAGAAGCTCTGTCACCTCCCTGGCCGCAGCTGCTAGAGAACCAAGCTGAACAGTTGCGTCACCAGGTAGTGCAGGTGTGGAACGGGACGGAGCAGATCGAGAACATAGTCCAATTCAACCTCGGTGCTGCGGTGGACGAGCTGCAATCTACCGCGGGCCAGATCGACGCCGACCGATCGGGGATGCGGGAGACAGAGACCACCCCCGAGGCTGCGATTGGCGTCGCGCGCAAACTCGCTGCGGATGCGCTGCGCCGTTCCAGCGACACGCTGGATGATCTGGCGGTCAAGCTGTGGGGTCCATGGGGACTCTTTGCGGCAGCGGTTTTCAACGCGGTTCAGAGTGACTGGAGAGATCTCCACGAGCGGGTTGTCTCGGAGGACGTGCTCGAGGGGCGGTGGGTCGATTTCCGAACGCGGCTAACGCGACGTGTCGAACGAACATCGTTGAAGGCAAGAGATCTGTGGAAACAGGTGGCAGCGCGAGCGCGCCGTACCTGGACTGTTGTCTCTCGGAAGGGACGCCAGCTCATCCGGCACGGACGGTCCGCTGTTGGTGTGGTGGACGTCGCCGAAATCGAACCCCTCTCCGCACTCGACGTGATCACCAGCGTTGGTGCCATGCGCGAAGAACTTCCACTGGTGTACCGGAAGCTCTTCACATTGGGCCCGGTCAGTGAGCCTGCACTGCACGAAGGGCGCTCGCGCGATTTGGTGCAATTGCGGAATCATTTCGAGAACTGGAAGAAGGGTACTTACCCGGGAGCGATAGTCCTGGCCAGCCCCCTGGGCAGCGGTCGGACGAGTTTCCTGAACATCATCACGGCCAAGTTGTTCGACGAATGCGATGTCCACAGACTGACCCTCTATGAGCGCATAGACAGCGAAGCCTCCATCGCCGCACTCATTGCAGAACTGCTCCAATTGGAATCTCGAAACTGGGACTTGGAGCAACTGGAACAACACATACGGGCATCACGCCCCACTGTGGTACCGACAGTGGTCATAATCGATGATCTCGAGCATCTCCTGCTCCGGGCGCCCGGGGGCAGTCAACTCATCGAACGCGTGCTGATCTTCTTTTCCCGGACCGATACGCGGCTATTCTGGATTGCCACGGTGGGAACGGAGGCTTGGGAGTTCGTCGGCAAGACTGCCGCGGGAGCGGTGAGCTGTGTCACGACCCATATGCTAGAGTCTATCGATCGTAAGACGGTTGAGGACATCATCGTCAATCGGCATCGACGCAGCGGAATGGCGCTACGCTTTGCGCAGCCAACCGACCCGTCGCCGTTGCTACGCCGGCGGCTGCGCCGCGCCCGGACAGAAGAGAAGAGACAGGAGCTGTTGCGAAACTCCTACTTCGATCAACTCCACAAGCAGAGCGGGCAGAGCACCATGCTCGCGCTCTTCTACTGGCTCCGGTCTGGTAGCTTCGACGCTGAAGGTGACACGTGGTCTGTGAACGCGTTCGAGCCGGTCGACTTCCGCTTCCTGACGATGCTGGACCTCATGCACGCTTTCACACTGAAGGCGTTCGTGTTGCACTGCACGCTGACCTTGGACGAACACAATCGCATCTTTCGCATGTCCAGCGATCAGAGCACGTACCTGTTCGAGTCATTGCTCAACCTACGTATCATTGAGCCCAGTCGGTTAGAGAGCGGGGCTAGTGGAACGCTCGCAAGCAGCATCCTGGTTCCCGAGCGGCGCTACCGTGTCCGCCCACTCGTGCTGCACCCGGTAACCGAATTGCTCCGCAGCAGACATATCCTGTACTAGGTCGTGATATCTTCACCTGCAGTGGCTGCCACTTGGCCGACTGCCAATCCCTGAGAAGTGGACTGCGGCCACACCTTCCGGTAACCTGAGAAGCAGGAAAACCGGCAGCTGCGTCCCTGAGGCGGCAGCCAAAGTCGCGCGTGTCATGCATATTGATTTCCATGCACTTTCACGCCGCTGGCATTGATGTTGCGCTGTGGATACCGCCACTGGTGGCGCTTATGGTGTCGTTCTTCAGCTCAATGGGTGGCGTATCGGGGGCCTTCCTGCTGCTACCGTTCCAGATATCCTTCCTCGGCTACACTGCTCCCTCAGTCAGCGCGACCAACCAGTTCTTCAACATCGTAGCGATTCCCAGCGGCGTCATCCGGTACGTCCGGGAGGGCCGCATGGTGTGGCCGCTGACCTGGGTCATAATCATCGGCACCGTACCCGGCGTGCTGATCGGTGCCCTGGTGCGGGTGGTGTACCTACCGGATCCCACAGACTTCAGGTTGTTCGCCGGCCTGGTGCTCCTGTACCTGGGCACCAGGATGATTAGGGACTTGATCCGACGGAAGGATGAAAAGAGAGGCGAAGTAGGTGCGGAGCAACGGTTCCGAGAACTGGTCACGCAGCACGGCGTGACGCTGGGAGACGGCAGCGTGCTGCCAGCTGTGGTCATGAAGCGCTTTGACGCAGGCGCCATCTGTTATGATTTCTACGGAGAGCGGTGCGAAGTTTCCACGGTGGGCATCGCTGCTTTGAGCCTCATCGTGGGTGTTGTGGGAGGGATCTATGGCATCGGTGGAGGAGCCATCATCGCGCCCTTCCTCGTTACCTTCTTCAAGCTGCCAGTATACACCGTCGCCGGAGCGGCGCTGCTCGGAACGTTTGTGACCTCAGTGGCAGGTGTTGCCTTCTACCAGGCCATAGCCCCGCTCTATCCGGATCTCTCGGTGGCGCCGGATTGGCTACTCGGGCTGCTATTCGGCCTGGGTGGTATGGTGGGAATGTACCTCGGCGCCCGTTGCCAGAAGTTCGTACCAGCGCTGGCCATAAAGTGGATGCTCAGTGCGATCATCATCTTTATCGCGGCCAGATATCTTCTCAGCTTCTTGGGTCGCTAGTCCTCGAATCTCGTTCCACACGGGTGTTTGTCGCCCGTGTGGCAGTCTGGCAACGATCACTCTTCGTCTCTTCGCCGCAGGTAATAAGGGCTACGACATCGCGATCACCCTCGACTAACAGGAGTGCAATCTCATCGCAAGCGGTTGCCGGTAGAGCTTGTGGCTATATAATCTCTGGGGGCACCGTCTGGTAGGAATAGTCTCTCTGCAGTGTTGCTCTGCCACGTGACGCGTACACAAGCGTTGCTCAAAACTTGAACGCCAGCCGCAGCATTATGGCGTTTTCCCACTTGGTCTTGCGGAACATTTTGTCGGGGTCGACCTGACCTGATTTGGCACCGGACACGATGAAGTTGTCGTTCTCACCGTCGCCATCTCGGTCACTGGCCGGGGCCCAGAGCAGGACGTCGTTCAGCTGGATACGGACCATTGGGTTTATTGTCCAGTTGAGACCGAGCGTGACTTCGCAAACGTCGTGGGCGCCGTCCGCGACTGCAGCGACGAGTGAGTTGCCGGTTCCTGGGGTGGCGCCGGTGTAGGCTTGAGGCAGGCTCGAAGAGCCGGACTCAAAACCGGTCACAGCTATTGGTGTGAAGAGGCTGCGTGTTGTCCAGGTCTTGGAAACGCGCGCCAGCACTTCCCACGCGCCCGGCCCACCGGCACCGACCAAAGATTGCGGCTTGGCGGTGCGCCATCCCTGGTTGGTGAGGCGCTTGGACTCGCCCGTCAGATAGACAGCCGCCCAGGTTGACCAGGAGCGAACCACACCATCGGTCCGATACAACTCGTCGTGCACAGCCCGCGAGCTGCCCACGTAGAAGTCGTGGTACAGGGCAATGTCGTTGTAGTGGACTGCAAGATACTCAGTGGAGAATGCGAACGGGCCGGAGAGATAATGCAGTTCAGCGCCCAACCGGTAGCGCGTATCGATCAGCGCTGCGACCCGATCGGTAACCCTGCCATCGGTGCCAAGGATCTGTTCGGTGCGCCAACGCCACAGCGCCGCATCGTAGTTGGCTGACCGGTAGCCGCCGGTTTCGCTCCGGGAGGTCGGTGTTGACATTCTGCCCCACGTGCCTTGAGCCACTAGGTATAGTCCTTCTAGTGCGTCACCCTCTGACGTGCGGAAGGGCTGCATGAAGAGCCGGGCACTCAGGTCCTTGTAGTCATCCGTATCGCCCGAGGGGACGTCCTTATCTGCGTTTGCGCCGGTGAATAGTCCCAGATTGTAGGTAAACGCCCCTGCCCACAGGTCCCCCCACAACAGCGCGCCACGATCGAAGAATGGCAAGGTCGGGGCGGACGCTCCGCGCTCCAGGAAGTTGAGATTGTTGTCCAGGGTGAGCCAAGAGGTGCTGAACGGTACTTTCATCTGGCCCAGCCGCAGGTGTAGCGCCGGAGAGAACTGCACGTCGACCCACGCGTTGCGGACATACGGTGCTCCCGCTAGCTCCGGATGCAATCTGAAAGTGAATCGCTCGTGAATGCGACCCTGCAAGTCAATACGCGCTCGGCGCAGGTCGATGCTGTGAGGGGCGCCTCGGGCTTCACTCTGGAAGATGCGTGTGTCGAGGTGGAAGTTGCCACGGATCTTCAGTTGAAAGGACCCGTCAATCGTTTCGAGGATGAAGTCATCGTCGTAGTAAACCCGCACTCCCTGCTGTCCCGAGCACGGCACGGCGAGCAGCAGCAGTAATCCACACCATCCGGTGTGCTTTTTGATCATGTGGTTGGTACCTTCTGTGCGAACGAGTTTGCGATCTCCCGATAGAGATCCTCAGCAAGATACCTATGCGGCTGCGGCGCTCGACAAGCAGTGGGTGAGACGGGTGTGCGACACCGTGAGACGAGCAGTTGGACTCCGATCAGGGAGCGTTGCCCAAGAGAGGCAATGTGCGTGCCTAATCGGGTCGGCGTCTGTCTGACTTGGACCTTCGGTCACTGTCCGTCCGCGGTTCAGCCGTGTGACGTCTGACTCGCTCGCGCCGGTCGACCGCACTGCGCCTATCCCCGGGCCATACCACGGTGCTGGAACGGCGTTCCGCGGTACGCCTGTCTTCGCCCGATCTGCGTTCCGAATCTCGGCGGCGGTCGGCTTTCTTGCGCCGCTGGCGGGCTCTGCGGTCAGACTTGGTTGGCGACTGTTCCATGCACGGTCCCGTCAAAGCACCAGTCGATCATTGGTACACTAAACTACGGTCCCAGCGACGACGTGCAACGGGTTGCGGCGGCAACGATCACCCTCGAAGCCGCCAGCTGGCTTGTCATACAAGTGGATCATCTCGGCTCACCTACGGGGCCTCGGTGAAATCGCTACGTGGTGGACGCTAGCACCCGGGTTCCGGCTCTGGTAGGTCAGACTCGACTGAACGTGCCGTGGTAGTGGAACAACGGTCAGTGGCCGGAGGCCGGAAAGAAACCGGGCCGGCGATGCTCTCGCCGGCCCATCCGGAGCCCCTCGACCGGTTGTTCGATTGTTCGTCACTCCCGCCCAGACCTGGGCGGCAAACTCACCGCGCTCAGGTGAAGGCGCTGGGACCGCAGCTTCTGGAAGACCGTCCTGAACCGGAAGAGCCGGTCAGCACATTCACGGCGGTGAATCCCCGGACGGCATTGGCCGAGCCGCACTCGGGGCAGCGCGGGGACAAACCCTCGGAGTAGGCGGCAATCGAAGCGCGCACGTCAAACGCTTCACCGCAATCCTGGCAGCTGTAGTCGTATGTTGGCACGATTTATCGATCCGGGATTACATGGTTTCAAGTTCTAATAATATAATTATAGCAATAAGATTATGTCACCGCAATGGGACGACGTTGGCTGCTGGCCACAGCCGGTGCGGGGATCGAGGGTCAACGGCAGCGCTCGGCTCGAGGTTCTGGTCGACGGCGCATCGTACGCCGTGTGCTTCGCCCATCACCAGATCGTTCCCCGGATCCGTTGTGCTGATTCCCTGCACCGGTCAGCCTTGTTCAGGTCGCCCAAAGACTCGTATGCTGCTGCCATGCCCTCCCATGCCGGTGCGTAAGTCGGTTCCTCCAGCAGGCACTGCTCGTACTCCGCGAGCGACTCGAGCGGATGCCCCGCTTGAAGCAGCGATCCTCCTTCCTGCATGTGTCCCCGGATGCTGTCGATCGCAGATGTGAGACGGGTTGCCAACACATCTTCTTCATTCACAACCACAACCGAGCAAGGCATGGATCGAGCGACCTTCTCAGTGACACTCCCCACCAGCGCACGCGGTTGGTTGCTCATGCCCTCCACTCCCATGACCACGAGGTCACAATCGAACTCCGCCACGGCCGACAGTATCTCCGCGTGGGGAGTACCTTCCCGCACATGAACGTCCCAATCCACACCGTCGGCGCCACACTCCCGAGCGAGGGCACTCAAGGAGTGTCGCAGCTTCTTCACCTCGCGTGACGGAAAGCGATCATCCGGCCTCATCATGCGGGCATACACCTCGGGCATCGCCTCACGAACGCTCAGCAGCGTCAGCCGGGCTTTGAACTGCTTGGCCAACCGGATCGCATTGCCCAACGCTCTGCGGGCCGCCGGGGACCCATCCACAGGGCAGAGTATGGAGGTTGGTGATGCAGCTTCAGGGCGGGCAACCAACCAGACCGGCTTTGCCGAGTTGCGAAGGACGCGACCGGCGGTGACACCCAGCCGCACGTCCTGCTTGCGCCCCTTGCTGGCGCCGACAACTATCAGGTTCGCGTTCTTCTGCTCGGCATACTGACAGATGCGGTACGACGCCTTGCCGGTAAGGACCGCTACGTCTTCGACCGGCCCTCCAGCGGTCTCGATGCCCGCCTGCAACTCCTTGAGCAACTCTGCCACCGACTCCGGGCCAATCTCATCAGTCCATGTGTC
>JBDHKN010000124.1:0-9792 GCA_039586365.1 Gemmatimonadota bacterium
AACCTGTCACACTTCTGCTAGAAAATCGCGGGGAGTATATATACCGAGTTTGGTGTGGTTTGTCGTATCCTGTTCCATGGGGTCGAGGGTTAAAAATGTGCGGTTTTGCAGCAATTTTAGAGCCTTGTAATAAATATTGCACGTAATTCGCCTCGATATGGGTCATTTTCTCATTTTTTGAATTTTTATAGCGGAAACGATATGTATGGGTATTATATAACATGAAATAGAAATAAATGGGAAGGAATCAGTAATGGGATTCCCTCCTCGTTACCGGGGAATACTAGGTGGTGAGTACCATGAAGAAGTCGTCGTCGATGTCGTCCCGTGGTCGCCTTGCAGCGCTCCTCGCGCTCGCTGGGCTGGTCGCTCTGCTTCTCCTCTGCACGTCCTCAGGACAGGCCGAGGTTTCTGCTCCTGCGATTGATGAGGATCAACTGATGAAGGCTATCCAGGATGGCCTGTCAAGCCCGAAGGGTCCCGAGGCCCCGGCGAGCTTCGAGATGGACAGGCCCTTCGATACCCTGGCTACGCCTCCGTCGGGAACGCCAGTGCAGATGCACTCGCTAGGAGGCATGCAGGCCCAGAGCTACGGGATCTACAAGTACGATTACGAGCGCCACATCAGGGTGGACAGCGACGGCGATGGCAACTACGAGTACGGATACGACATCGTGTACCACCTCTACTACATCGACTACGACAACGATGGCACCTGGGACCTCAGGACGGTCAGGTACACCTACAGGTACTTCCTCGACAGGGACGACGACGGCAACAGGGAGTACATCATCAACGCCAGGTACTACTACTACGTCCTCGACCGCGACGGTGATGGCAACCTGGAGTACTACTATTACTACTACGTCCGCAACATCCGCTGGGACAGGGACAGCGATGGCATCTTCGAGCGCGGGCAGCATTGGGTCAACTACAGGGCCTTCGCTGACTACGACGACGACGGTGTCAGGCAGTACAGGGCCGGCAGGACCGTCAACAACTACTTCAACGACTGGAACAGCGATGGCAACAGGGACGAGGTCAGGGGCACAACGAACGCCTACTACTACCTCGACCGGGACCAGGACGGGAACCTGGAGTACAACTACTACCTGACACAGAGGCACATCTACCTGGACAGGAACAGCGACGGAAACTTCGAGTACGGCCTCTGGACCCAGTACTACAGGGTCCTGGGCGACTACAATGACGACGGACTTCCGGAGGCCAGGAGCGGCAAGTACGCCTACAGGTACTTCTACGACAGGAACAGCGACGGCAACAGGGAGTACTACTACGCCTACACGTACTCGTACTACTTCCTGGACAGGGACCAGGACGGGACCCTGGAGTACTATTACTACTACGTCCACCGCAACAACCGGATCGACAGGAACAGCGACGGCATCCCAGAGTACGGCCTGTACTCGATCTACTACAGGGCCTTCACGGACTGGAACGATGACCACATGCTGGAGGTGAGGACCGGCAAGACCGTTCGCAACTACTTCTATGACCGGAACAGCGACGGGAACAAGGAGTACTACAACGGTCAAACCACCGCATACTACCTCCTGGATCGGGACGCGGACAGCAACTTCGAGTACTACCGCTACTACGTCCGGCGCCACGTCAGGACGGACAGGGACAGTGACGGCAATCCGGAGTACGGCCTCTACTCGGTCTACCACCGGACCTTCACGGACTGGAACGATGACGGCAAGCGGGAGGTTCGGACGGGCAAGCGGGTCTTGAACTCCTTTTATGACAGGAAGGACGACGGGAACAGGGAGTCTACAAGCCGCTACACCTACTCGTATTACCTGATAGACCGCGACACGGACGGCAACTACGAGTACTACAACTACTACCTCATGCGCCACATCCGCACGGACAAGAACAGCGATGGCAAACCCGAGTACGTCTACTACAGGGTGTACCATCGGTACTTCGTCGACAGGGACGACGATGGCAAGCGCGAGGTGCAGAGGGGCAAGAACGTCTACAGGTACTTCTACGACAGGAACAGCGACGGCGGCAGGGAGTACTACTACGACTACACGCACACGTGGTACTACATCGACAAGGACGGGGATGGCAACTGGGAGTACTACAACTACCTGCTCCGCAGGGTAATTCGGACAGACAAGAACCACGACGGCCAACCAGAGTACGCGTACAACTACCTCTACCACCGGTACCTCCTTGACTGGAACGACGACGGCGTCCGTGAGGTGAACAGGTACAAGTACCACTACAGGTACCTCTACGACAGGAACAGCAACGGCAAGCCCGAGTACCTGAACAGCTACACCAGGGCCTGGTACCTCGTCGACAGGGACGGGGACGGCAACTACGAGTACTACAGCTCCTTGGTCGCAAGGCACCTCCGGTACGACTACAGGAATGACGGTCAACCCGAGCGCGTCTACTACCTGTACAACCACCATTACTACCTCGACAGGGACGATGACGGCAATCGCGAGGTGAGGAAGGGCCGCTACCTCTTCAGGGACGTATACGACCAGAACAGCAACGGTGTGGCCGAGAAGAGCAACGTCTACTACAGCAACTACCTCATCCTCGACCGGGACAGCGATGGCAACTACGAGTACTACAACCACATCCTCCGGCGCGTCATCCGCCACAACGCGGACGAGGACAGAACCCTGGAGTACTACTACTACAGGTACTACAGGCGGTATCTCCGGGACTGGAACGACGACGGCATCCATGAGGTCAATATCTACACGAACGCGTACAGGTACTTCTTCGACGCCGACGATGATGGCATCCGGGAGTCCCATGTCGGCTACCATCGATCCTGGGTGATTGTGGACAGGGACAGCGACAGCAACCGGGAGGTCTACAGGTACCTCTACGTTTACAACCGCTTCGTTGACGCCGACGACGATGGCAACTACGAGCTGAGGTACAACTCGAGGTACCTCCTGCAGCGCTGGGACCGCGACGACGACGGCACCTGGGACCGGAACCACTTGGTGAGGAAGGGCCTCCACGTCATCGACAGCGATGACGACGGCACGGCAGAGTACTACTACCGGTGGGACATCGAGAAGTGGTGGTAGGCTACCGACTGCGATCTCAGTACTCTTGACTAGAGGGCGGAGCTCGTCTGATGGCTGAGCTGGTCATATCAGCGCCAACGGATCGTTGGGCACACCTTCCCCGACGTTATTCTTAAGGAGTGGTATCTCCTTCTTGATTCCATCTTGGAGCGGGGTTGGTACGATGTGGAGGGGTTTAAAGTTCATTCTGGCAGGTATCGTAATTGTTGTTTTTTCCCTGATCATACTACGGAGCTTAGGACCGGCAGGCATCCTTGTCTGCTCCTCGGGTCTTATTATCGTCGGCATTGGAGTGCTCCTGCTTGTTGTCGACCTCCTCGGCGGCTATAGAGAGCCCAGGCCCCACCATGTCCTCCTTGCTCCGCCACCCGATTATCGCAGGCTCGAGATATCCGTCGACTCCGTACCGAGCGAACCGTCAATCAAGCCTATCTCCAGCTCGGATGTGAAGAAGGCGATCGAAATCACGGGGACCAAGATGAAGGATCTAAAGGCCATGGGGGTCTCCTCAGAGCGCGCGGAGGTGTTGATGGCGGAAGCCGAGAAGGCCTTTATGAGGGGGGAGCTTGACGTCGCATACGTGTACGCCGACGAGGCCTTCAGGGATGCGCGAACGATGCTGGCCTACTTCACGCACCTAAGAGAGATGATATTCTTTGCAGAGAAGATAATCGATACTGCCAAGCAGTCCGGAATGGGCGTCCGGGATATAGAATCGAAGTTGGTCGAGGCGATCTCTCTAAAGGACGAGGACCCAATCAAGGGATGGCAGGCGGCTCATGAGGCGATCACAATCGGCACTGCTAATCTGTACTCCGCTGGGATTGCGATACCTGACGTTCGCAACCAATGACGACCACTTGGGATCCCACCGGGTCATCCAAGTGGCTTTTGCAGGCAGACGTGGACCGTTTGCATC
The DNA here is from genome assembly GCA_039586365.1 of Gemmatimonadota bacterium. Lineage (GTDB taxonomy): Bacteria > Gemmatimonadota > Gemmatimonadetes > Gemmatimonadales > GWC2-71-9. Next base: position 4,009 of record JBDHKN010000124.1, read on the forward strand.
GCACCAGCGATTATTGAAGGCCATTGGAAACGGACCCAAGGTAACCTTTAAATATCGACCCAGGTAATAATAATCCGCGGAAGGGATGGGAGCATGGACGACTTCTACCGCGAGGAGTTCCACCGCCGTTTCCTCGAGCAGAAGTACCTGAGCCACCTCGGCAGGTGTGTGAGTGGCATTCTCCACGACGACGACCTGCCCCAGGAGCTGTGCTTCCTCTACATTGCCAGGTTCATAGATTACACGGACGAGCTCCTCGGCGGTGTCGCTTCGTCTGACCCCGCACCCGGTATCATCGAGTACTACCAGCAGTTCAACGACCTGGCGAGGAGGGACATAACGGACCTGAGCGAGCTGAAGCACAGGCACAGCCTCAGGGAGTACCCCAACAGGGTCAACCAGCTCCTCAAGCACAACAGCCAGCTGTTCCTCTCCCACGAATACGACCATCAGGACGGATACGAGCCGACCCTTCGGGAGCTCAAGAGGGCCTTCGAACGCTGCCGGGACAGGTGAACCGGCGCCATTTCGGTCTGATAATGATATCCACAGGAGCCCAATTTAAAGCAACCAGATCCTGATGGAGCCCTCGATTGACCATTCCTATTATCCCTCAGGCCTCGTGGGAGCGAGGATGCGCACCGCGACTAGCATGAGGGCGGCAATGGCCAAGGCGAAGGATGAGATAACAAGCTCCTGGCTGAGCCCGTCGTCGAACGGCATAACGTCCTCGTCATCGTTGAAGACCGTGATCGTAACAGAGGATCGAGCACCCTCGGGATCTGTCGCAACAAGGATTAGATTATAACTATAGCTCCCGTCTGGCGTCCATTGAAACTCCAGTGTCTGTCCTTTTTGCCTTCCGTTGACATGCCAGCTGTAGTTGTACTCCTCTAGGTCAGTGTCCACATCCCTTAGGAACGCTACCAGCTGATAGGTCCTTCCGGTCCTGACCTTCTGGCCTGGATGGACGCCGATGATTCTGAGGTCCTCGGGCGGGTCCGGAACGCTCCAGATCCTGAATTCTAATTTGAATGTGTCACGGACTCCGTAGGCGTCCAGGACGGTTACCCGCACAAAGATTGTCCCCACTTCAGCGTCCTCATTCGTCGGACAATAGCTGATGAGCCCTGTGGCTGTGTCGATGCTGACAGTCGCAGAGTCCGTATGGAACTCGAGGTGCTCGTCCGGGTCCACTTGGGTTGAGGGGTCGCTCAATCTACCTTCGAGGTCCGGGTCGTGTGCTATGATCTGGCGCTCGAAGGGCTCATCCTCTTGGACGTTCTGAAGGGGGATGTATTGGATAGTCGGAGGATCGTTGACGTTCCTCACCTTGAACAACACGGCCTCCGTATCATAATACCCACACGTGTCGGTAACTGTTATATTGACAGTCCAGTTCCCCACATGATGGTTCTCAGGTGTGAATTCGATCAGACCCGTAGACGCGTTGATGGTGAACAGCTCTATGTGGTCGTTGGTGAACAAGAGCTGCTCGTACGTTCCAGGAACCTCAAGGTCTACATCCTTACAAGAAACTTGATACCTGTAGTGCTTGTCCTGATGGAGCACTTGCCTTTCAATAGTCTCAATTTCGGGAGGATGTTGATTCCATTCCACGTCGATTCTGATCTCTTGCTCCGCGTATCTACCAGAACCGTCCACAATTGTGATCTTGAAGTAGAACTCGCCAGCATCCATGTAAGTTGGGGCATCCCAGACGATAAGGCCAGTCTTCGGGTCGGTATCCAACTTCGGGGTATCGTCATAGAAGGTGAGACCACCTCGGATCTTCACCTTTGTCGGGTCGGGCTCGATGTAGTGGGACAAATTGAGGGTGAAAACCTCGTCTTCCCGGGCGGTCTGTGGAGGTATGTAACGAATGATGTAGTATTGGTTATCGACCACGTTCAGGACGAGCTCCATTCTATCGTAGAGCCCATCGGGATCGGACACTGTGACGTTGAAGTAATTGTAACCGACGTGCTCGTTTCGTGGCACGAACGCGATCTCGCCACGGTCGGAGATATCCAAGAAGTCCGCATCGTCGAAGAAGGTCAGCTCCCAGAAGAAATCGTCCTCATCGGTCGCGGAGAGATTGTAGCTGTAGTGCACGTCCAGCTCAGCCTTCGGGAGCACGGCCCGCTCCCACCTGGGTGGGTCGTTAACGGGCTGAACTGAGAAGTTGACCGTCACGTAGGCTTCATTTTCGCCATCAGAGAGGGACAGAGGTACTATCGTCTGCATGACCCCGTTGGGAAACTTGAAAGTGACGGATAGGCTATTGATGGACATCACGAAGGATGATCCTGATGATATTGTAAGTTCCTCGAAAGGCGTGTCTGGATCGCTCACGTTGTTCGAAAAATCGTAGATCTGTGGCTCATCCTCGACCGCTTGAATGGTGGGGAGCGGTCCCCATACAGGAGGCTCGCTATTCGTGGATGCGCCAACAAGTGAGAGGACGCCAAGGCTAAGTAATAGCGTGAGAGTGATCACGATCGAAGCGCATTGATGAGGCTAAGTAATAGCGTGAGAGTGATCACGATCGAAGCGCATTGATGCCTCATCGTACCCCTCGGCTTCGTTCGTTGCCGAACAATAATCTTTGTGAAGGGAGGGTAATAGTAACATTGGAACAGAATTTAGAACGTTGGCCCTGGTCCAATTTTGGCCATCATTATTAATATCATCGAACATTCCGTTATACTAAGAGGAGGTGTGAGCCGTGAGCTACTTCGACCAAGAGTTCATCGACTTCTTCAAGGAGCTGTCCGTCAACAACAACAAGGCCTGGTTCGACGAGCACCGGAAGATCTATATCAAGTCCGTCAAGGAGCCCTTCGAGGTGTTCGTGGGGGACATGATCCTGAGGATCCAGGAGCACGAGCCGGACCTCGCCATAACCCCGAAGGAGGCGATATTCCGGATAAACAGGGACATCAGGTTCTCCAAGGACAAGACCCCTTACAAACCCCATGTCTCGGCCCATATCGTGAAGGGGGGCAGGAAGTCCCATGACACCCCCGGCATCTACTTCCACCTCTCCTTCGACAACGTGATGATAGCCAGTGGCGCTTGGAAGCCTGACAAGGAAGGTCTCCATCGGATTCGAACCGAGATCGCCAACAACCTCGACGAGTTCGCTGGGTTGATAGCAGATGCCAAGTTCGAGGAGAGGTTCGGCGAGATCCTGGGTGACAAGCACAAGCGAATCCCTAAGGAGTTCCAGGCGGCCTACGAGAAGCAACTCCTCATCGCGAACAAGCAGTTCTACTATCACGCGGACATCAGTCCCAAGGTGCTGCTCAAGCCCGAACTGCCTGACGTGATGATGGATTACTACCTCGCTGGCAAGGGGGTCAGCGACTTCCTAAAGAGGGCACTGAGTCGGCGGTAACCAGTGCAAGGCCCAAAAGAACCATTCTGGTCTTTGTTTCTCCACATCCTTAAAGAGCGGATTTCTATTATCTTATAGAATATTATTTAATAAATATTCTAATTGCCCATAGTAACCTTTTTTATTATGCTTCCTAATATCGGGCTACTCTCAGGAAAGGGATCCCAGGGGAGGGCGTACCTAACCCGCTCAAGCCGAGGCGTCTCCTAGGGGAGGGAAGGAACATGAAAGGGAAAAGAACAATAATGAGAATAGGTGTCCTCTCGATAGTTGCCCTTCTGGTGCTCGTCGGGTTCGCTGGGATGCCTGCAAGCGCTTGCTGCAAATGGAACACGAAAACACCATTAATGGCGGGACAGAATATCGAGGTGGGGTATGTATTCGTTGTCCATGACACGGAAAACTTCTACATAACCTACAAGATAACGGACTGCAACTGGTACATCACCGAGACCCACGTAGCTCTCTCGACGGACGGACCAGACTACATCCCAACAACTGGAAGCGGTAGTCCTATGCTTGGACATTTCCCAATCAAGGGAGAACACGATTACGTCAAGGAGGTCACGTACACTGTCCCCTTCAACAGTGACAAGATCGGCGATGAAGAGGGTGACGGCTTTACCTTTGGTGAGAGTATCTGCATTGCAGCTCACGCGGTCGTGAAGAAGAAGAACTGCGCAGGCGAGGTAATCCAGGAGGAGACCGCCTGGGGCAAGGGCCCTGGCGAGTTTGCTAAGAGCTGGGCTATGTACTTCTGCTACAAGCCCTGCGAGTTCAAGGTCCCAGAATTACCAACTGGTCCTGTCGGGTTCTACGTCAAGATAGGTGCCGATAGCTACTTCGATACGACCATTACCAGCGGAGGTGGCACTCTTCCAGATGGCCCCACGTATGAAGGCTGGTGTGTTGATATTCAGAATACAATCAACACGAACAAACCTTACACCGGGACCCTTAGCCTACCGGACTTCACAGATTGCAATTGGAACAAGGTCAACTGGATTATCAACAACAAGCCGAGCCCGGTTGACAAGGAAGTCGTGCAGGCTGCGATCTGGTATTATACCCAGTCGATTGATCCTGATGAATCCCCGAATACGCTGTCACCAGCACAAGAGACTGCGGCGTGGAACTTGATCAATGCTGCGAGCAACAAGTGTTGGTTCCGTCCAGCATCGGGCGATATGGTAGCAGTAATCCTTACACCACCCGATGGGGTGCAGCTTACCATCATCGAGATCGACCCATAAGTAAAGGCAAGGAAACCAGACGAACAAGGGGAGCCTTACGCTCCCCTATTCTCTTTTTCTTTCTTGCTCAGCTCTAGCGCCATTGGTACTTCAAGGGCCTACTTGAGCTTCACGGCCGTACCGTAGCACAGGACCTCGGCCGCGCTGGCCATGATCATCGAGGTCTGGTACCTCGTCACGATGATGGCATCCGCGCCCAGCTTCTCGGCCTCCTCGACCATCCTCTGGGTGGCCTGCTCTCTCGACTCGCCCAGCAGTTCGGAGTAGTAGCTCATCTCGCCCCCGATGAGGGTCCGGCCTGCGGCCCTGAGGTCCTTCCCAACCCATCTGGCCCTCACGGAATTGCCCTTGACGACCCCGAGGACCTCATCGATCTCTTTCTCGGGGACGTAATCCGTCGAAGTTATTATCATCCGTCTCCAACCTCCCGCATCAACCTTGACCCCAGCGGGTGGACCAGAACGGGCTTGGACCTTATACGCTTTTCCTGCGCGCGGCTGTTCGGAGAATATATTAAAACCCATGTGCTTCTTTCGAGGGAGGAGGGAGAACTATGCACTGCACACAGTGTGGAAGTCCGCTACCAGAGGGAGCGACGAGGTGCCCGAGCTGCGGCTTTACGCCACCGGCACCACAAGCGCCCATGCCATCACAGCAACCGGGGATGCCCCCTTCAGCTCCCCCGGTCGCACCGCCACGACCTCCGGTGGTCCAGCTCCACCACGGACCCAAGCACCCCCCGGGCAGCCACCACCAACCCCACCACCTCAGCGGCCGCCGATGCCACCGCCCCAGGCCACCCCAGCCCCACCACCTCAACAGCCACCCACACCTCCGCCCCAAATGGCGCCTGCCCCTACACCTTTGCCACCTGGCGCCCCGACGCCACGACCTCAGCAGGCATGGCAACAACCCCCTCCGTCGGCACAACTCCCTCAACCGCCAACTCCAATCTCGACGTACATGATCGGTGCCCTCATCACAGGGATATTAGGGGGCGTGATGCTCCTCGTCGACGACTTCGCTGGCGCTTACTGGCGTAATTATTACACTGGCGTAGAGGGCGATGTCGGGATTGAACCTTTCAGCGGTGCGGGCGTTCTCATCATCCCCATGGCCCTCGTCCTATTC
>JBDHKN010000069.1:0-24930 GCA_039586365.1 Gemmatimonadota bacterium
CACTGTGGATGCCTGGGTACCTGATAGTGCCAAGGGAGCGTCGACGCGGCGACGCTACGAGTTGTCGTTCAAGCAGCTCAAGGAGAGGTGGCCGCTAGCTGGCAGCATGAGGCCAAGGTCGCTACTCTCGCAGAAGTAGACTGGGTCGGGTTAGAACGAACTTGGCCCGGTAGCGGATCTGACTGGAACCACCTCAGGCGAGCTATATCCAAGTTCCTCACCGACACGCTGGGCGACGTTCACCACCCCTTGCGACGCGAGATCATGAAGCACTTCCCGAAGCGACCGGAGCGCAAGCGTGTGCCGGACTTGAGCGTCGAGTTGTTCTGGCGGATCATTCAGAAGGCACCGGAGCACGTGCGTGCAGCCTTCGTGACCCTGGCCGCGACCGGAATGCGCACGGGCGAGTATCTCAGACTCACCAAGGCGCACCTGAAGCCGAATACACTGTCTATCGAAGTCCCTGGAACGAAAACGGAAGGGAGTGCAGCCACGATACGAGTTGCCGAGCAACTCTGGCCGTGGATCGAGGCCGCTGTACCCGCGCCAGTGCAGTACAAACAGTTGCGCCTGTACTGGAAACAGGCTCTCGCCGATGCAGAGGCCGACACGACCCTCAGGCTCCACGACCTGAGGCACGCCTGCGCTCAGTGGCTGATCGACGCCGGACGCCCCGAGGCCAGCGTGCAACGCACACTGAGACATCCTAGTCCCACTGTCTGTCCCACAGTCAGGAGAACAGGACAAAATCGTGAGGAGGGCCTAAAACGTAAATGCAGACTAGACAGTGACCTAGCCAATGACCGGGGTGGGTCTCGAACCCACGACCTACGGATTAAAAGTCCGTTGCTCTACCAGCTGAGCTACCCGGTCTGTGAATTACAAACTTCACATCTGGGAAGGCAGGAGACAAGCCGAGAGCCGACAATCGCTTGGTGTCTCGGGACGTCGGTGTCAAGAGGAGTCGCTACAAGTGCGCTGCCAGGCAAGGAAACCAACCCGGCCATCTCGCGGTACATGCCTGACCAGTCGGGTGGAGAAATGCGAATGTCAGAGTGCGGTAAGGGGCCGGGGTCACTTACTGTGGCGCCCGAGCATTCACGGCGGTGACAGGTCACGCCCTGTGCGTGCGCGATGTTATATTCGCGCGCATATGGGTCACCACATTTCAGTCTCAGGCGACAAACTCGAATTCAACGCCCTCGTTGCGTACCGACTCGCCAAACAGGGTTATTGGGTCACGACCGTGGCCGACCGCACACAGGCTGCTGCCTGGATCCCGACCGCACGTGCGGCTGGCTACCGCTTCCGCACCGCCGAAGGCACCGAGCAGGGCCGCAATCGATGAGTCTACGAGGGCGGATCCTGCTCGCGACGATTGCGATTCTGGTGGTGACCGAAGGCGGCCTGATGTTCGCCGCCGACCAGTGGCTGCGACATAGTCTCGAGCGGGATTTCACCGCAGGAATCGCGCGCGCGACGCGTACGTTACGGGGACATTCGGATGACCGGAGAATCGCACCGGCATTTTCACGACGAGGTCACCGGCCTCAAAGAGCGGTTGCTCCAGAGGTCCAGCCAGGCCCAGGAAGCGGTCCACCGGGCCGTCAACAGCGTGCTCCGGCGTGACGTCGAACTCGGTGCGGAGGTCGTGGCGGACGATCACAAGATCGATGCTTTCAAGGTCGAAATCGAGGACAACGTCACCAACCTGCTTGCACTGCACCAGCCGATGGCGCGCGACCTTCGACTGCTACTGGCCACGCTCAAGATCTCGAACGATCTGGAGCGCGTGGCGGACCTGGCTACCAACATCGCGGAAGACGTCGTGTTCCTGGTGGAGGGCAAGACGATCAAGCACCGCAGCGAGCAGCCCCCGGCCTGATACTCGGGGCCCGCCAGGACCGCCGTTACAAGTCCGTTGTCACGCGGTACCAGGGGACCGCGCAACCGCATCACTTTCACAACGGGGACATATCGACATGCAACGTACCGTCCGTAGTCTCACGACCAGCTTCGGCGCAGTGGTTTGCTGCACCGTGACAACCGGCGAGGTCTGGGCCCAGAGCGGGGAGCAGCCAACCATCCGCGTCGGAGGTCTGAGCTACGTGCAATACGAGTATCAGCTCAACAGCGCACCGGCGGGTCAGCCGGCACCCAACGCCTTCGAGATCACGCGCGCCTACCTCGACGTGCGCGCCACCGTCCCAGGCGGCATCGGACTCCGTATCACCTCCGATGTGTTTCGCGTGAACGACACCGGCAGCAATGCCAACGGCTCGCTGGGCCTGCGGCTCAAGTATGGCTATGCCACCTACACGCCGACGGGAAGCCCATTGACGTTCAAGCTTGGCCTCATTCACACGCCATGGCTCGACTGGGTGGAAGGCATGTACGGCTACCGCATGCAGGGCACCATGCCCATGGAGCGGAACCACTATTTCAACTCCGCCGACCTCGGCGCAGGGGTCGACGGCTCATGGGCCAACCAGATGGTGAACATGCAGGTCGGTGTCTATAACGGCGAAGGCTATCATGGTGGGGCCGGGGACGGCCGCAAAGACGTCGCTGGGCGCGCATCTGTGCGCTTGATGGGTAGTGACGACCACGGCAGCCGCGGCGGCCTCCGCCTCACCGGCTTCGGGCAGTACGGTAAGCCGACCACGGGCGGCACGCGGTTTCGCGCCATCGGCATGCTGTCCTATCACAGCAGTCGCATCACCCTCGCGGCACAGGCCGCTGCTGCTGCGGACAGCGTCGCGAGCGACGCGGCGCTGGCCAAGGGCCGCCTGTTCGCGGGATTCGGCATCTACCGCGTGCCCAACTCGCCCGTCGCGATCCTGGCCCGCGTGGATCTCTTCGACCCGGACACCGACACCGCAAGCGACCGTACGACCCGTGTCATCGGCGGCGTCTCGTACGATCTCAGCCGGAATCTCAGACTACTCCTGGACGTCGACAGCGTGAGCTACCAGAGCGGCGCCACCGCACTGACGAACGGTCTGCTACAAATGCAGTTCACCTTCTAGAATCATCACCGGGTGTTTTGCCGGCCAGTCGGCCGCTCCAGCGCGACGTCGCTTCGCTCAAGGATCTAGCGGCAGCCGTGTTGGCCGAGTTTGGCGTTGAGCGATTCACGCCACGGTAATGATCGAGCGACGCGACGGAGCCGCAAGCCCTTCGGCAGGCGGCTCGGAGGATGCCTGCGGAGGCCCTTGTCGACGCAGGAATCCCACATACGGCAACGGCCGTCCGAGACACGCTCAGTGAGTTGGGCATTCGACAAACGGGCGAGAGCACATGATGCCGGTGAATCTGACACCGCCGAGCGTGAACTCAACCACGAGGACTATCCCGGCTGGCCCGCTGGGAGTATCGGCAGGGGAGCGGAACACGCGGTCGATGCGAGAATCGGGAAGCACGGACACGTAATAGCGAGCCGCCTCCTCGGCGTCCCCGTCAAACCAAAGGCAAGGGGTAACCTTCTGCAACTTCATGTGAGCCTCGCACCTCTGTGTGATTGTCCGAAACCCGCGCTTTGGTCCGCGGACACCGGGCTTGCGGCCACGGACTCGAGGCTACGGTCCGTGGACATCAGCCATTTGTCCGTGGACATCAGCCATTTGTCCGTGGACATCAGCCATTTGTCCGTGGACAGCGGACGAATGTCCGTGGACAACGGACGAATGTCCGTGGACATCGCCCAGATGTCCATGGCCCCACACCCATTGTCCTCGGCCGATCGGCCGTTGCACGCGGTGCCCATTCACTTTCACGAGCAGGTTCGTACGGCGAAGCGGTTTCTCAGAACCGAGTCCGCCAGCGGCACCCTCGCGGGGCAGGTGCTCCATAAACTGTGACAACAACTGTGACAGTGAGACGGCTATTAAGGGAATTTGGACAGTCACCGAGGGAGGGAAAAGGCCGCCACGGCGTCGTTTGGCTTCCCTGAGCGGCGGTAGACGTGGCTTTTGAGTCCCTTGTGTCTACCGGTATCGAGCCCGAGGGCCCGGGCCGATGAACGCCACGCGCCCCGATTGGCACGCCCAGCACCTTCTCGCCATTTCACGTCTCGTGAAAGAGCGAGACGTCAAAAAGCGAGATGCGCGGAGTAACCCGTTCCGCATCGGTGAGCACGCTACGGCACCGTACTTCACCAACCGGGCCGGGGCACCCCGACACCCCAGATTACGCAGAGGTCGCTGAATCCTGAGCGGCGAGACTGGGGCCCGCCTGCCGGGTCGCCCGCCGGGTAGCCGGTCGGCTCCGTACGTTCCAGCGGTAGCCCATGAAGATTAGAATGATCCCGGCGAACTCACCTACATAAAGGGCCTCGGTGTAGCCGAAGCGTGTGGCGGTGCCGCCGATACCAGGTAGCAGAGCACCTACCGCGATCAGCACGTTCCCGATAAACCGGTTGTAGGTGGCCTTCTTGCGACTGAACCGGACTGCCGAAAGAGCAGCACCACCCACTAGAAAGATGAAAGCGTACGTATTGATGAACGGACTGAAAGCCCGCACCCACTGCCACTCCATGACACGACCGGAGAGCCGGTACGCTTCCACCAGTGCTACATCGATCGGCGTGAGTAGCACGCAAACTGACGCAACGAGGATGACGGGGGCGATAACTGCCGTCAGCACGTCCGCCGTTCTGCGCTTGGACAGCAGGTAGACTGTTCCCTGCGCGAGGGGCACACCACCAAGCAGCGCGCCCGAGATGTACCACGCACGGAATATCGGTTCGCTCCACCCGAACAACGTGGTGAAGCCTTCAGTGAACGTCCCCACCCCGTACAGCAAGATGCCAGCTGACCACCATAGGAGGTGAGGACCAGACCGTCTCTCCCGCCACCGGCTGAACACAATCCACGCAAACACCAGAGCTATCAGTGTCGTGGCTATCGGAATGAAGTGCACCGGTTCTCTCATCGTGTGCCCCCCAAGTCGATCCGATAAGGCACGCTAGAACGACACATTCCAGCTGAGCGTGACACCGCGCCTGGCTTCCGGCCGGAAGAACGACGCGTTTGAGAATTCGGCGTACAGTTCGTCCGTGATGTTGGTAACCGCAATGCCAAGCCTATGCACATGGGGACCCCGACGGAACACGTTCACACCGGCACGCGCGTTGTGGACGGTGAATGCCGGCAGCACCCATCCCACCGCAGGTTTGAGGTCGGCGAATTGCGGATCGGTGTCGCATTCTGTGAGATCATCGAGCGAACAGAAAGCATCTTTCCGATCGCCGTTGTGCCTGAGCTCATACTCGACGAAGAAGAGCCCGCTGGGATGGGTATACCGAACGTTCCCCCCGATCTTGCTGGAGTACGAGTCTCCCACAGGATTCTGCGCCTCGTCCAACTCACCCAACTGTTCCGCGCTCACATCCTTCGTGTCGAAATAGGTGAAGTGTGATCCCACCGAGAAGCCGGCCGGAAGCTCGACGTCACCCGAAATCTCGACTCCCACAAACCGGAGCTTGTCGACGTTGTCGTTGATCACCTCGAAGAAAGGACCGACGGAGTCGCCAGTAGGTGTGATACGGATACCGTCGCTGATCATGTTCCGGAAGACGAAACCTTCCAGGTAGAGTCTGCTGTCGCGATACCGCATGCCGAGGTCTACGTTGAAGCTCTTCTCGGGCTCCAGGGTAGGGTTGCGCGACTGGTAGCCGCTGCCCTCCGGGGTGGGCCCCTGGAAAAACTGCTCGATGATGTTGGGGGCTCGGAACGCACGACCCACCGTCCCAATCAGGGTCAATCGGTCACTTATTTCGAAGATCGCGTTGGCCGCTCCCACCACAGTGCGATTGGTTTCGGATATGATTGGATCGGTCAGTCCCACAGTCTCCTTCGTCTCCGCATGGATGTCCTGATACCGTGCTCCGAGAATCAGCGACAACCGGGAGGTTACCTGAATATCACCCTGCACGAACGCACCTATGCTACGGTAGGTAGCGTTGGGCACGCTGGGTGTGTCGCTGGTGTCAGGGAGGAACGGCGGTTGCGGAGGGAAGCCGACATAAGAGTTGACACTGAAGTCCGTATTCCTCGTATCATCCTGGAAGAAGTCGGCGCCGTAGGTGAAGTTGACGCGGTTCCAGCCTAGCTTCGAAGCCTCGAGCCGCAAACCCACCGTCTTGATATCGGTGAAGTTGATGGAGTTGACCCGCAGACCCATATCCGGAGACCCAAACGGAATGAAGATATCGTTGCTGAGTTCACGGTCATTATCCTGATAGTACCCCACGAAGTTCACCCTATCGGCCACGGCTGTGCCTATCCTACTGCCTTCGTAACCGAGCACGACCTTGTCGAAATCCTGGTACGGGTACCGGATCTGGATCGTCGGCGATTCCGGATCGAACACTGCGGGGTTGACCCAACCGAACCCCGCCGTGTCAGCTCGGTAACGCTCGTACTTGGCGAACAGACGCTGCGATGGAGCAACATCGTAACCCAGGTACGTGTCCAGGCTGTAATCCTCCAAGCGCGTATCGAGCACCGGCGTCTCGCTGGCGAGCGAGATATCGCCGTACGTGCCCCCTGGAGCATGATATCCGGACGTGTTCCTGAAACTACCACCAGCCAAGAACGACAGAGCCCCTACTCGGCCCAATAGCGTGCCGCTGACCTTGTTCTGCGTGTCGTAGCAGCCGTCGTCACAGTTGGGAGCACTTTCCAGGGCGGAGCTGATGCGGTATCCGGCCGAGCCGTGAATCCCTTCCTCGTCGGGAGTACGGGTGATCATGTTGACCACCCCGCCGATGGCATCACTGCCGTAGAGCACACTTGCAGGTCCGCGCACCACCTCGACCCTCTCAACACTACTGACTTCCACAAGCGCCGGCAGCTCACCGAAGTCCTGCTGACGTCGGGAATTACTCAACCTCATGCCATCTTCCAGCAACAAGATCCGTTGCCCCCGCTGACCCCGAATGCTGGGGCGCGCTTGATTACCTCCCACACCGGTCACATCCAGGCCTGGCTGAGCGCGGAACAGATCGGTCACCGTGTTGGGATTCTGGTCGCGAATCTTCGCCATATCGATTACTGCCACAGGCTGCGGAACCTCGAACACCGTCTTCACCGTCCTGGTGGCCGTAACCGTCAGGGGTGTAAGGCGATGGACTTTCGTAGTATCACTGTTGGTCGAGTCTCGGGATCCATTCTGTCGCAATGCGCTGGCTGGCACCGGGAGGGACATAGCTGTCGACAACACAAACGCAGCGAAGCCCAACCTGGGAAAAGAGAAGTTGCACAACATAACACTACCCATCCGTTTGATGCGGGCTGAGAAGAAACGCCGCCATAAGTAGGTGTGGTCCCAGATAGGCGGCAGTGGAGTGCGGGGTAAGCTAGGAGGGGGTCTCAGACATCGGTATTGGGATCACTCCGGAGGGACGTACCCGGGAAACTACCTAGTACTTGGGATTGTCATTCATCCACCAGGCCAGCCTCGATGGCGAATCGCGTCAGCCCCGCGACAGTCCGAATTCGCAGCTTTCTCACGACGCTCTCCCTGTGGCTTTCGACCGTCCGAGGGCTGATACCGAGTTCGGCACCGATCTCCTTGTTGGTCCATCCTCTGGCAATGAGCGTCAGCACCTCGCGCTCGCGTCCCGTGAGCACTTCTACCAGGCCGTCTCGCTGTTCGCGAACCAACTCACCCCGCAGAGCCGCGCTCAGTCTGCCGGCCACCCTGGGACTGAAAAACTCCTGCCCCGCATTTACTGCACGCACCGCGTCCCGCAGCTCAGCCGGTCCCGCATCTTTCAATACGTACCCATGCGCACCAGCCCGCACTGCCTCGAGCACATACTCACCGCGGTCGTGCATGGTCAGCATGAGAACTCGAGTCTCCGGAACAGTGCGGCGTAAGCTAGCAGCCACTGCGAGACCGGATTCGCGCGGCATGGTGACGTCGAGCACCACAACATCCGGCGCGTGCTGTTTGGCCAACGCCATCGCCTCGATTCCGTCGTCGGCTTCGGCTACTACATCGAAGCCATGATCCCGCGACAAGACATGGCGAATTCCCTCGCGCACCACGGCGTGGTCGTCAACCACGAGCACCCGGATCGCTGTACCGCTCATTGACCGGCACGCTCGGCTGTTGGAAGTTGAACCTTCAGGGTCAATCCATTGCCGGACGCGCCATTGACCGAGACGGTTCCACCTAGTGCCGTGATTCGTTCGCGCATCCCAGCGAGGCCCCTGTGACCCGTCAGCTCGAGTTTGTCCCAATCCCACCTGGGCAAACCTCGCCCGTCGTCAGTAACGCTCAGCACGACCCACCCACGATCAGCCTCGAGTGTGATCCTGACTGACTGAGCCTCGGCATGTCGGGCTACGTTGGCAAGGCCCTCCTGCAGAGCGCGAAACAGCGCCAATTCGGCCTCATGAGAGAGAACAGGTAACTGTTCCGAAACGGCGACCTCGGTTGTTGTACCGCTCTGCGTTCCGAACGCCGCAACCAGGGCACGCAACGCCGGGACCAGCCCTAGATCATCCAGCAAAGCGGGACGAAGATCGTTAGTCACATCACGGATGCTCCTGATACCCTCGTCCACTAGAGATAGTACCCGATCCAGTCTGGCCTCTAGGTCCTTCCCTACACTCTCTCGCACCACCCCAAGCTGCAGTTTGACTGACGAGAAGACCTGTGCGGTTTCATCATGTAATTCGCGTGAGAGTCGTCTGCTCTCTTCCTCGTGCTGTTTGACCATCCTGGCTGTCAGTCGTCCGAGTTCGGCCGTCCTCGCCTCGAGCCTGCGGTACAGATCCGCACTCTCCAGGGCGGCCCCAACTTGCTGACCCAGCGCAACCAGGAATTCAGTGTCCAACGCCGCGAATGGATCTCTGGCATCACCTACAATGACCATCGCTCCTCTGACTGAAGCACCTTGCAGGACCGGCAGAGCGGCAGCATATGCATAATGAGTGTCGGGATCGGACTGGTCCCTCACCGAGCCCCGCTCTATGTGGGGATGCCGCAGCTGGATCGCGCCAGCAATCGCGCGCGCAGCAGCTCCCGTTGGCTGCGTTGCTGGCCAATCGGCACAGGCCCCTGCACCACCTTCGAAACGACCCTCACCGTCGTCGATGAGGTATATCGCCGTTCCACGGACGCCCGCGAGACTCAGCGGTCGCTGCAGCAGCCGCGTCACCACATCAGGTTCACCGCGTCCAATCCTCTGTAGGTCTCCAGAGAGGGCTGATAAGGTGCGGAGACCACGCTGCTGGTCCTCGAGGACCAACAGCAGGATTCCCGCGCCCATGGCTAGCAGGAAGAGGATATCGAGGTAATAGCCCCAAGGGTTCCAGACGCCACGTGCCCGCAAGAATGGGTAGTCCAAGTGGTGAGCACCCCAGAGCAACAGCGCGATAGCAAGCGAAGCGGCGCCGACCGACTTGATTTGAAGGTGATAGCGGAAGAAGACCCATCCCGTCCACAACGTTGCTCCGCTCAAGAACAGTACAGCTGGCCCGGCGGCTAGCAGAAAGTTGTCGAGACGGTAGATCGCAACGTAAGACCAGAGTGGTGGAAACAAGGCCACCCATAGATAGTTGTTTCGCCACGGAAGCTGCTGCGAGAAGACCAACGCTGCCCAGAGCAGGGCCAGAGCCGCCCAGCCGGTAGTCACCTGGTGCCAATAGAGCCAGTGGCGGTTGGCGGTGATGAGAAAACTGATGATTGCTCCCAGGCGCAATGCGTAGAGCATCCAGGCAAGCGCCCAGTACGCGAAATAGCGTTTCTCATAGCGCTGGTATAGCACTCCGCAGAGAGCGGCCAATCCGACGGTGACGGCGGCCTGCAAAAACGCGGCTGCTAGTTCTGAGAGAGCCGCCGGCGGGATAGTGAGGTCCATGCAATGTAAGAAAAGAGAGATGCCATTAGGCGCAATGGCCAACGGCCAGCGACCTCAGTGAAGGCAGCACAGCTCCGAGGCTAGCTGTGCAGCAGCATGAGGCAGCACGGCACCCTTCCACGGGAGCGCAAGCCAACCCAGCACGTTGGAGTTCGATTGGAGCCGGAGAGTTCCCGGGTCATGCCGTCGCAATGATACCCTGATTCGTTTGCCAAGTTCTGTGGCTGCGTTCACGCAAACACCACGCTATAGGTGCGCTTGGCATACGCTGCAGAATCACCGGTTTCCCTCCCATAATGCCGTGTCTGGACTCAGGCTCACGAGGTGAGAAAGCATTTGCGAAGACATTGCCCACGCGCAAAATGGGATTCTTTCAGAGGTCTTTTGGGGCGAGAATTGCTCACTTGGCTAGCGTGCCGAACGGCCGCCGCCCGCGCCTGTTTGGATTTCCCCTGTGGAAAACGCTTGTTCTTCACAGAGAATTTCTTACTTTGTGGTGCGTGCAGAGGCTGGTAGTCAATCCTTTTCCTGTCTCCGAGGTACACATGGCACCAAAGAAGAAGGCAAAGAAGGCCGCCAAGCGGCGCCCAGCGAAGAAGAAGGTGGCCAAGCGGCGCCCAGCGAAGAAGAAGGCCGCCAAGCGGCGCCCAGCGAAGAAGAAGGTAGCCAAGCGGCGCCCAGCGAAGAAGAAGGTAGCTAAGAAGAAGAAGCCGGCGAAGAAGAAGGTAGCCAAGAAGAAGAAGCCGGCGAAGAAGAAGGTAGCCAAGAAGAAGAAGCCGGCGAAGAAGAAGGTAGCCAAGAAGAAGCCGGCGAAGAAGAAGGTAGCCAAGAAGCCGAAGAAGAAAGCAGCCAAGAAGAAGGTCAAGCGTAAGCCCAACCCGGCGTTCATGAAGCCCATGACACCGGATGCAGCTTTGGCGGGCGTGGTCGGTTCAGCTCCACTGCCACGTACGCAGATCACCAAGAAGCTGTGGGCGTACATCAAGAGGAACGGCCTGCAGGATCAGCAGAACAGACGCATGATCAATGCTGATGACAAGCTGCGGTCAGTCTTCAACGGCAAAACGCAAGTCAGCATGTTCGAGATGACCAAGTTGGTCAATCGTCACATCACGTAATCAGGCCTCGAACAGAATCAGCATGTAGTACTCGCGGTCACGTACCGCTCTCGTTACTCACACCCAGCCCTGCATCAGAGGGGGGTCGGCGCGCTCGCCGACCCCCAACGAGGCCTATCGCACGACCCCACACAGCCCAGTCGACTGAGTGCTTGGCACAGTCAGAGAAACTCGTTCGGGCCGCTGTGTTGTTGGGGGTAAGACGATAGCAGCAGTTGGGCTACTCTAATGGCAGTCTCGGCTGCGCGACTGGCGCAAATGAGGCGCGATGATGTCTAGTTGGTCCTTTGGTGTCGAGGGCACGGAGGTGCTCCCGCGTCGCATATCCCTTGTTTTCACCCCAGGCGAAGACCGGGTAGTGTGTCGCAAGCCGCCTCATAAGGCGATCCCGAACACACTTTGCTACGACAGCTGCCGCTGCTATGCTCTGCGACTCGCCATCGCCCCCTACGACGGCTTCATGTCGCATGCCTAACTCCGGTAGCGGATTCCCATCAACCAACAAATAATCAGGCGGGAACGGAAGGCGCTTGATTGCGCGGCGCATCGCTAGTGCAGTGGCCCGTCTGATATTCAGTTGGTCTATCTCCCGCACTGAAGCGGCCGCGACAGTCCACGCAATCGCTTGAGCGCGAACCTCTGCTGACACACGCTCCCGACCGGCTGAGGTCATGGTCTTAGAATCGCGTAGGCCGTCAATAAGAAGCTGCCCCGGCGGAAACACCACCGCGGCAGCCACCACAGGGCCGGCTAAAGGCCCTCGCCCTACCTCGTCAACGCCGACTACGGCCCGGTACCCCTGTGCCCAGAGCGCCGCCTCGCGCTCAAGCGTGGGGAACCGCACTCAATTCTCTCGCCGCTCCTGGATTCGCGCAGCCTTGCCCGACAGCTTCCGGAGGTAGTACAGCTTGGCGCGCCTGACTTTCCCGCGGCGAACGACCTTTATGTCGGCGAGATTGGGTGAGTGCAGGGGGAAGATGCGCTCCACGCCGATCCCGGACGAGATCTTGCGGACGGTAAACGTCTCGCTGACCCCGGCACCGCGCCGGCCGATGCACACTCCCTCGAACGCCTGCAGCCTTTCCTTCTCTCCCTCACGCACGCGGACGGAAACCCGCACCGTGTCACCGGGGCGGAATTCGGGCACATCTTCACGCATCCCCTCAAGCTGCATCGCCGTCAATCGATTCATCCTCTCAACCTCTCGTTACTCGGCCTCATTGGACCGGTGTTCAGCCTCATAGCGAGCCCACAGGTCGGGCCGCCGTATCCTCGTAAGTTCTTCAGCCTGCGCGCGGCGCCACATGGCTACTTTCTCGTGATCCCCACTCAACAATACTTCCGGAACCCCGAGGCCGCGATACTCCGGCGGCCGTGTATAGGCTGGTGGGCTCAACAGCCCATCGTAGAGCGAATCAGAGGCAGCCGACTCGTGATCGCCCAGCGCGCCCGGTAGCAAGCGCACAACCGCGTCGATTATGCACAACGCCGCGAACTCCCCACCCGACAGCACAAAGTCTCCGAGCGACACTTCCTCCGTTCCGGGCCAACTGGCGACTCGCTGGTCAACATCCTTGTAGTGGCCGCAAAGCAGTGTCAGCTCACTGCACAGACTATAGCGAACGGCGTCTTGGTGCCGGAACAGCTCACCTCTGGCAGACAGCAGAACCGTTGGTCCTGCTGCATCGAGCTGCTCCAGAGCCTCGAAGAACGGATCCGGCTTCAGGACCATGCCGGCACCTCCACCGTATGCGTAGTCATCGACGGTGCGATGTCGGTCATGAGTGTGGTCTCGCAGATTCACGACCTTGAATTCGACGAGTGCTGCACTCACTGCCCGGCCCACAATGCTAGTGACCAGGGGCGCCCGAAACACCTCTGGAAAGAGGGTGATGACGTTGATCCGCAAAGCCATTACAAATCCAACAACCCCGGTGGGGGGTCGATCTCGATCCTACGGTCAGGTCGACTGACGCGCACCAGAATTGGCCGACGGAACGGCACCAGCACTTCCCTTCCACCAACATCCACCGACAACAACTTGCCAGCAGCAACATCAAGCAGGCCCTGGGCCGTCCCTATCGTCTTGCCTCCAGCCACCACAATCGCACCCACGAGCTCGTGCTCATACATCTCGCCATCACTCGGTGGCCTCAACTCTTCCGATGGCACACCAAGTAGGATCTGCTCCCACTCCTCCAACACACTCCTGTCGGAGACCCCACGAAACTTGACCAACCAGTGCCGCTGATAGCGCCGCTCTCGCTCTATCTCCAGCGGCTCGCCGATTGGGTTGCCACTGTCGTCCACCGGTGTCAGCAGCCGCCCGACGGCGAACACCTCTTCAGGCTCATCAGTCAACACCCATAGCAGGGTGTCCCCCTTGAGCCCGTGAGGCTTGCGGAAGCGCGCCACCGCGAGGTAGGCGGCTTCCATATCTCTGTCAGGTTTCGGTCGGGGTTTCGAAGACACCGGCCTTTTTGAGGAGCGAACGGACTGTGTCCGACGGTGTCGCTCCTTTAGCCAGCCACGCACGTGCTTTTGCTTGATCGACTTTGATCGTCGCCGGCTCCGTGCGGGGGTTGTAGTGCCCCAGTGTCTCCACGAACCGCCCGTCTCGCGCCTTCTGTCGATCGGTTACGACGATGCGGTAAACGGGTTGCTTCTTGCGCCCCACCCTACGTAGACGAATTCGTGTTGCCATGTCCCTGCCTTGTGATCTATCTCAAACCGAGCCCGAACCTGCCCATCTGCTTCATCATCTTCTTCATCTCTGCAAACTGCTTGACGAGCCTGTTGACTTCTTGAACGCTGCGCCCCGAACCACTGGCAATTCGCGCCCGCCGCGATCCGTTCAAGATCTCGGGTTTGCGGCGCTCCTCCGGCGTCATTGAAAGGACCAATGCCTCAAGATGCTTCAGTCCCTTCGGATCGACCTTGGCTTGCTTCAGCAATTTAGTGTTGACACCCGGCAGCATTCCCAAGAGCGACTCGATCGGACCCATCCGTTGGATCTGACGCATCGCCACGAGGAAGTCCTCCAGGTCCATTCCCTTCTTCGATGTAGCCTTCTTTGCCAGCCGTTCCGCATCTTCGACCTTGACAGCAGTCTGAGCCCGTTCCACCAACCCAACCACGTCGCCGCGCTGCAGGATTCTGCCGGCCATCCGCCCTGGGTCGAACACCTCTAACGCGTCCAAGCCTTCGCCGACCCCGACATACTTGATCGGAGCCCCGGTCACTCCGTGGATCGAGAGTGCCGCCCCACCTCTCGCGTCACCATCCAACTTTGTCAAAATGACGCCGGTTATGCCCAACGCGCTGTGAAACCCTGCGGCGATTCGAACTGCATCTTGACCAGTCATGCCGTCGGCAACCAGCAGGATCTCTTGCGGTTCGACTGCGCCCTTGAGCCGCTCGAGCTCCGCCATCATCTCTGCGTCGATCTGGAGACGACCGGCGGTGTCGACCAGAACAGTTCGGCACCGTGCCTTGGTGGCAGCCGCAATGCCCATAGTTACCAGCCCCACTACGTCAGCGGCCAGTTCCTGCGCACCATCCCTACGAAACACCGGTACGTCGATCTTCCTTCCGAGCTGATCGAGCTGCTCCGCCGCCGCCGGTCGGTACACGTCAGCCGCCACCAGGAAGGGAGCCTTTTGCTCTCGCTTGAGCCTGGCGGCCAGCTTAGCCGCCGTAGTGGTCTTGCCGGAACCTTGCAGCCCGACCAACAGGATCACCGTTGGAGGCACTGAAGCAAAGGACAACGACACCTGCTCGTCCCCTAGCAGCACTATCAGCTCGTCGTGAACGATCTTGACCAACTGCTGACCTGGGCTCACCGCCTTGATTTTGTCGAGCCCTACCGCCTTGTCACGCACCCGCTGCATGAAAGTGCGGGTCAGTTCGTAACTCACGTCTGCCTCGAGGAGAACACGACGGATCTCCCGCAAACCGTCCTTTACGGCGTCCTCGGTGAGGACACCACGGTCTGTGAGCCGCTGCAGAGTAGCAGTGAGGCGGTCAGAAAGGGCGTCAAACATATAGCCTTTTAATATAGAACGACGCTTCCCGAACACCAACTGACAGGTGGCGCTGGGAATTGCCCCGAAGAGATCAGGTCGCGCGGCGCAAGTGGATCCAGCCTGAGAGGTACGCTATAGCCAACATTACCAGGATAGACAGGAATCCGACCACGTAACTCGTCGTCACCCCAAAACTCACAATCAGAATTGGGGCTGCGGCAGTTATGAAGCCACCCCCCAACATGGGCTCGTAGATTATCTGCTTGAAGCCGAACGACTCCGCGGCCTCAGTTTCGAAGTGAGGATCGGCTACCCGCAGCAGCAGCAGTCCCAGGGCCGTTACGCCCGTCTGCATACCGTACTCTGTGATCCCCCGCTCGAACCAGGCTCCGGGCAACATCCGCGGTGCGATAAACCAGGTTGCAAAGATCACCCAGGTCAAACCGACCACCATGAGAATGGCAAACGGCCAGAAGTAAGCCAAGAACACATCGAGCTTGATCGAGGCGATGGCGGACACCACCAGGAAATCGAGCGAAGCACCTAGAATCCGGTCAAATGTCTTTCTGTCGAAGTACTTCGCAATTCCGACCCTGGCCGCGAAGATCTGTACTATTATCCCGCCGATCATGGCCAGGGGAAACAGTGGGAAGCTACGAAATAGGTCCGGTTCCATGTTGGCGCTCAGGCTCTTGATACTCGTGAGCAGGTACCAGCCTATGAGAATGGCGATGCCGACGAAGGCCGCGTGAAACGCGAACGGTTCCAGCGCATCCGGCGAGATTGTCAAGGACGACCCGGATTTGCGTTGCCCTTCTGGGATGAGACCGCGGATCTCCTCTTTGCTCAGCTGCTCGGGGGCCTTGATCACCTTGGTGTACCCTCGCCGGGCCGCCATGTTTATCATCACCATGCCGAAGACAACCGCGCTGATCACCCCTACCGTAGCTGACATGAGGCCGAGATCAGAACCCGCGGGAAACCCCAGTTGGGTAAAGGCTTCCCTCATGCCGGCAGCCGTACCGTGGCCTCCGGAGAAACCAATCTCCATGAGACAACCGAAAAAGGCCGGAACACCAAACAGCGGTCCGAGCAGCAGGACAGTGATACCGACTCCCACCATGTACTGTCCCATGCCAACCAGCCAACCATAGCAGAGTTGTGGGCCGCCTTCTCGCCAGATCGTGCGGATGGACGGAATGGTGAATCCCAAGAACAGGCAGGCAAACACGATGTTGATCAGAACACCGGGAAGAGCACCCCAGGTTGTGAGTGTCTCCTGTGAGACGACCTGTACCCCAAGTCCGCCGGCCCCATAGGGTCCCAACGCAAGACCAATGAAGCCTCCGATGATGGAGGCTGGGAGAAACAGCTTCTGGAGCAGAGTAATATTCGCACGCAGGAATTTGCCTGCCAGCAACAGCACTGACAGCCATCCTACATCGATCATTAGTCTCGTCAGGACGTCGCCTGTTATTCCCATTGCGGGTTCCTTGCGGTGGCGATGGAAGGTCGGGACATAGTGGCGCATTCTAACGCAAAGCGCTGCCGGGCAAAAGGAGCAGTCTACCGGACCTCGATAGAGTCGGTAACTTCCCTTTCACCCAGTGCTGCACCAGTTGGTATTGCCAGGTGGGAACGGAAACTCCCCGTCCACTTTGCACGTACCGAGGTCATGCTGACCGTAGGAGCCGGGCTGATGGCATCCCGGTATGTGGCTTCACATTCAAAGTAGAGTTATCGTCCCCGGGTGATCACTGACCCATCACTGCTCAGGGCAGTCGTAACGGTGGCCTTCGGCGCCATGGCAGGCGGACTCACCAACGCAGTCGCCATCTGGATGCTATTCCACCCGTACGAGCCGCGCGGTACGAAGCTGTTCAGGCTCCACGGTGCTATTCCAAAGAACAAGACCCGCTTGGCCAAGACCATCGGTCGCACGGTGGGTCAGCGCCTGCTTTCGACGGACGATCTGGCACGGCAGTTGACTGCGCCTGGTATTCGCGAGGCCTTCGACGGAGCAGTGCGAAGTTTCGTATCCTCGCTGCTCGAATCGGAGCGCCGGTCTCTGCGAGAGGAACTGCCTTCCAGTCTCCTCGCAGAGGTCGACGGGGCCATCGACTTCATAAGCGAGACCGTCGCGGATCGCGTCGCAGAGTATGCCGGCACTGACGCGTTCCGCGAGAGAGCCATTGATTTCCTGACCCGGACCCGCAACCAAGTAGCCGAGCAGCAGATCGGGGAGGTATTGACTGCCGCCCGGCGCGAGGTGGTCCGGACGAGGGTTGAGAAGTGGATATCTGATGCCGCTGCAAGCCCAGAGTTAGACCGCATAATCGGGGAGTGGATGGATCGGCAGCTCGTGCGGCTCGCCGCCGATCGGACGCCTCTGCTGGAACGTCTGCCGCAGGGATTGATTGCGGCCGTCGAGAAGGAGATAGCCGACTACCTTCCCATCGCGATCGACCGGATCGCCGGCGTACTCGGGGATCCCATTGCTCGGCACAGAATACAAGATGCCCTGCACGAATTGTTCGATCGGTTTGTACGGGACCTGCTGTTGCACGAGCGAATAGTCGCCCGCCTCGTGGTAACGGAACGGACGATCACGCGCGTGTTGGACAACTTTGAACGCGATGGTGCCGATCAGCTTGCCAAGCTCCTCGAGCAGCCCGAAATGAGGAATCAGGTCGCGCGCAGCGTAAACGACGCAGTAGTGAACTTCCTTCGCCGACCCATGGCCGATCACATCGAACGGCTCGGGCCGGACCGCATCGACGGCGTGAAGAAGACTGCGGTCCAACAGACTACGGACGTGATTCGTGATCCGGCCACACGCAAGTACGCGATAGAGAAGCTGGACCTGGCACTGCAATCCGCCGAGAAGCGCACCTGGGGGGAGTTGCTACGGCACATACCTCCCGAGCAAGCTGCCGACTGGCTGGTACAGTCCACGAGTGACCCCAAGGTGAGGAAGTGGATTGCTGATGGCACTCGGACGGCTCTCACTGCACTGCTCGATCGACGGATCGGAACTCCCGCCGGCTGGATGCCCGAAGGAAGTGTCGACCGGATCGCAGACAAGCTGTCCCCGGCCCTATGGGAGTGGACTCAGAATCAGGTCCCCGCCGTAGTGGAAAAGATCGACGTCCAAACCATGGTCGAGGAGAAGGTATTGGGGTTCTCGCTGGAACGTATCGAACAGATCGTCCGCTCTACCACTCAGCGCGAGCTGGATATCATCGTAAGGCTGGGCTATGTGCTAGGAGCTATGGTAGGAGGAGCCGCCTACGTTCTGTCCCTCTTCATCTAGCTACGGGGTTCAGCGCGATGTGACGCGAGCTGGATCATCCCACATGCTCCAGTCGCTCGGACCGTACATGAATAGCACTGCCGGATAGCTGCCCACGGTTGCACGCTCAACAGCATGTCGTTTGGAGCCGGTCACGCGCTCGGGCCATACCCTCCCAAGCAGATCAGCAAACCGGTCAGCCGCGCCGTCACTATCCCATACTGACCACCAAACCAGACCGTGCTGGCCGGCGACGTCAAAGACTGCGTAGCGGTCCCCCCCCCAGCCCAGTGCGCCAGCGGCAGCGGTGGATTCGCTGCCCGTCAGCTCCGTTAGGAGCACACGAATCTCATACTCCCCCAGTCCGTCCGTGTAGACGGCGCTCTGTGCGCCCGCAAATTCGAGATTCACAGGATTGTCACCAGCGCGATACCTGTCGGGATGAAGAATCTGTTCTGTCGAGGTTGGCAGTCGTGATCCATACGGCACAGTGTCCGGATAGAACCGGTTGAACCACCCTACGAAATCGGCACCCGCCAAGTAGGGAAAGATCAATCCCTCACGGACAATCAAAGGGGCCGAAGCAAATACTGGCATTCTTTGCTCTTGTTCCCGAATCGCGCGTCGCCGTTCACCATCACTCCAGAAACTCCCCAATGCACTCAGGTCTTGTCCCGGCACGAGCGCGAGTATGGAACCGATCATGGCCTGGCCCTCCAAAACCGCCTGAGCAGCGATCTGGCGATCGTTCTGGCGTTGTAGATTGAGAACCGAGTCGATCGGCATGTATTGATCTTGCAGTGCATGCACCAGCTCGTGCGCAATCGTGAACCTGGCGACAGCCGGGTCGCTGCCCTCGACCACATACAACATCGACGAATCGGGATCGTAATACCCGGCCACTTGTTCTGAGTAGAGGTCGAGGAGCAGCGCAGCCAAGTCCAGGGTGTCCGGGATCAGACCAAACATCCGATATGCTATCGTAAGCCGCTCGATCTCTTCCGGCGGCAATTCGGTTTCGATCTTCAGGTTGAGGTACGCACGCACCTGCTCGCGCGAACGCAGGGCGATCTGAGGCGGGACCTGGAAGGTGAGGCCCACGGCCCGCTCGACCTGAGGTATCACTTCGTCGGCGATCTCCCGTATTCTGGCATCCGCCTGCGCCTGACTACGGTCGCTGCAGGAGGTGAGACCCACTACCAGAGGAAGGACTAGTAGGCGGGTGAGTGGGTTGCCAGGAAGGCGCAACAGTTGCTTCATGGGCTCTCTCAGACAAGTGATGATCTCCGACACCCACTATAATAATGGGTTCATTGAAAAACGCTCCCAGCAATGCCGGGAGCGTCTCTCCAACTCCCAATCTTGATATCCCGGCTCTACTCTATCTCCTCCGTAACTCAATTCTCCCGTTGACCGTCTCTAACCACAGGCGCGGTCCCCCACCACCAATTGTGCCCGTGAGCCGCCGGGCAGAAAACCGACCCTGCACTGTGAGCGGGAAGTCGGTCTCAATCCCACCGTTCACTGTCTTGGCGGACACATCAGCGCCAACTCCGTCGGGGATTTCTACCGTGATGCTGCCGTTCACAGTCTCGAACTCTAGCGCTCCACTCCACTGGGTGCTTCCCAGCGCAACCCAGATGGAACCGTTTACCGTCGTTGCCTGCGCTATGCCGCTTGTGCTCACGTCGACATCGCCGTTCACCGTGTGCACTTCCACATCACCGTTCAGTGACTCAACGTCAATTTCCCCGTTCACCGTGCGGCCAATGAAGTTCACACCCGTGGGCACTCGTACTGTGAAATGGACTTCAACGTCGTTGTCGCGAGTGTTCATGCTGCCCCGCCGACCTGGGCGGCATTCATTGGGCTCATCAGCACGCCGTGGCGTAGGATACACAGCACAGATCGTTACGCCTCCGTCGTGTTCGATCACTTCGAACTCAATGTCTTCTGCCTCACCACGGCGTCCCTCCCTTATCTGTGCCGTGACCGCGACCTCGGTCCCGCTTGCCGCAACTGCTCGGATATCACCCAACACACCCTTGACCTCGATTGCGAGGCCTTCACCGATGCGTCCCGTCCACTCGAAGTCCTGGGCGCTCTGCATCACCACATGTGAGCCGCTTGAGCCATTTGTCTTGCCAGCCGGACCGGAGTGGGGCAGAGCCAAAGCCACCGACCCCATGACACCAATGATCGCTAGAA
The DNA here is from genome assembly GCA_039586365.1 of Gemmatimonadota bacterium. Lineage (GTDB taxonomy): Bacteria > Gemmatimonadota > Gemmatimonadetes > Gemmatimonadales > GWC2-71-9. The sequence goes on from JBDHKN010000069.1 coordinate 20,518, forward strand.
CCTGCATGTTGCCAGACCTCCCATTCTCTCTTCTCTCTATGGATTCCTATCTCCGGCCGCCACCAGCACGCCGCAGTTCGATATTGCCACTGAACGACTCGAGCTCTAGCCGGGCCGAGCCGGTCCCCAAGGTGAAGTCGAACTGCCTTCCACGATTGCGAGTCCCGGTAAGGGTTACTGGAAAGGCCGACTCGAAGTTTCCGCTAAACGTTGCAGCCGAGACAGTGGCATTGAATCCCTCAGGGACGACCAGCACTACGTTGCCCGAGTGAGCGCTCAGGAAGTACCTCCCGTCGTCCTCAATGGTGCCAGTGTAATAAACGCTCCCACTTATGGTGGTCGCCTCGACGCTGGCCGATTGTATACGATCTAGAGTGACTGAACCGCTAGTTGTTTCCGCGGTGATTTCACCCGTGGCATCAACGACCTTGACGGAACCACTCACTGATTGCGCCGTTATGCGACCCTGCGCCCCCTCGAGCTCGACGTCACCGTTCGTTGAACTCAATGACACGACACCGCGTCCACCCCGCACAATTACGTCCCCTTGGGTGGTCTGCACCCTGATCTCGCCTTCAACACCGGCTATGCGGGCACTCGTGAAAGTCCCACCCACCTCGACATCCATCGTGGCAGGGATAGTGATCTGATAATCCACCGATGCGGGTCCCCTCCACGATTCAGCCCTCAGCCGGACGATCGACCCCGATTCCCTGATAGCTATCTCGGTTCTGGTGGAATGATCGGCCACGATCCGCATCTCGCTGCGAGACCAGGTCCCGATGACCACCTCTCCCGCAAAGCTCTCGATATCGAGTCGCATCCCCGGCTGTACTGAGATCACTGTATCGGTTTGCTGTACCACAGCTGCACTGAGCAGCGCTCCGGTCAGTACTGTTGCTAGCATTCTATCCTACCTCGTTGTTAGCTCGCCGCGTTCACTAGTGTCGCCGCACGCTGCAAGACCCTGATCTTTCGCTTCATGATCGCGCCCAAATGAGCTGTCAAATAGCTATCTGCCGGATCGGTCCGAAGCGCCTCGTATGCATCGGCAATAGCCCCATCTATTGTGTCCAGGCTCTGCTCCAGAACACTCACTGTGACGGGATCGAGACGGTCTCTGGCCTGCAACAAGACCTGTTCGAGTTCAGCCACGGCGGCGTCATACTCCGCGACGTCGAAACCCGCCAGAACAGCGTTGCCCATCACTGGTTCTGCTACGGTAGCCACCGAGACGGGGTTGCTCCGTGAACCAGCAGAGTGAGCCAGCCAGACCCCCCCGGCGGACACAACTATCAGGGCGATGCCGGCGGCAATTAGTTCTGGCAGAGTGAAAGCGAATTGTCGCCTACGCCTGGTCCCGCGCTCCCCACGGCCAATCTCGGCAGACCCATCTCCAGGGATGGCGCGGATTCGTTCAGCGATGCCTGGCCACAACTCGCTTTCTGGCGGACGATCTTCCAGCATCTCTGCCCGCCTCTTCACATCCCGGAGCTGCTCCAGCACACCTCGGCAATCGCTACACGTTGCGATGTGTGCCTCTAGTTCTGCCTGTTGGGACTCGTTCACGTGGCCATCCAGATACTCCGACAGCCGCCCGGTCCAGTGGTCGCTCATCTTCTCTCCTACCGATCCAGATGCCGTCTCAAGGTCATCCGAGCCCGATGCAGTTGGGCTTTCGAAGTTCCGGCGCTGACGCCCAACATTGCCCCGATCTCTTCATGCTTGAATCCCTCGACGTCGTGCAGCACAAACACCTCTCGAGCCCCTTTCGGTAGGCGACTTATCGCCGCCTCGAAGTCGATCTGTAGCTCTGGCACAGCCGGGCGATCGTGCATTTGCAGCAGCAACCCGTCTCCGGCACTCAGCCTGACCCGATCGCGTCCCAGTGCAGCCCTGCGACCCAGCATGAGATTGATCGCGAGCCGGAACAGCCAAGTCCCAAACCTCGACTCCCCCCTGAAAGTCCGCAGCTTCTCCCAAGCCCGGACGAACACGTCCTGAGTGATTTCGTCCGCTGCATCGACACCCAACATGCGCCGCGCCAGACTGTGGATGCGGGCTACATGCTGCCGATACAGCCGCTCGAAGGCCTGCGCGTCGCCACTCGCCGCCAGCGTTGCGTCCACCGCCTCCGAGTCGGAGTGGCCGGCGTCTACGCGATCACGCAGGACTCTCACCCCAAGGGCCCATTCTACTCATCACGCCCTGTTTGATAGTTGGAACAGGTGAATGGTTGACAGGAGAGAGCAGGGAGCGGAGAGCTGGGAGTGGCGAAGACTCCGCATGCCCTCACAGCTCCCCGCTCCCCGCTCCCCGCTCCCCCTCACCCCCCCAAAGCAAACTCCACGTACCAGCGGATTAACAAATCACCGAACACGAAGACCACCGCTGCAGCCCCAGCCAAGAAGACGCCAAACGGTACCAGACGCTTCACCTTGAACGCCAACAAGGGCGCGAAGACCAATGTCCCCAGCAGAGAGCCACCAAAGATCGTGAGTAGCACACCCTTCCAGCCGACAAAGGTGCCAACCATCGCCATCATCTTTATATCACCACCGCCCATGGCCTCCTTGCCAAAGATCTTCTCACCCGCCACTGCCACAACATAGAGCACCACGAAGCCAACGACCCCCCCCAACACAGCTCGGGCCAACCCACCGGTGCCGCCCCGTAACGCCAAGAGTAGCCCAATTACCAATCCTCCAACCGTGTATTCATCCGGGATCAGGTAGTGTCGAGCATCGGTGACGGCTATCCCCAGGAGGATCGTGCCGAATGTCGCTGCGGCCAGTCCGGTCAGCGTTGGGCCGTAGTACCAGGTAGCACAGGCCCAAGTCGAGGCAGTAAGCAGCTCGATAAGCGGGTACTGAACGGAGATTCTCTGCTTGCAGCGCCGGCACCGGCCACGAAGCATGATCCATGATAGGATGGGGATGTTGTCGAACCATTTGATCGGATTGGCACAACCCGGACATCGAGAGCCGGGATGGACAACGGACTCATCCTTGGGGAGCCGGACGATCAAGACATTGAGGAAGCTGCCAATCGCTGCACCTAGGATGCCTGCGTACACTATCCAAGTTGTGTTACCTGCCACGTTGCACCTCGTACAAGATGATACCGGCTGCTACTGTAACGTTGAGCGACTCTGCGCCCTGTGCCAGTGGGATCGCAATGTGTCTAATGGCCAGATCTCGCACTGCCTGCCGCACACCCGCACCCTCATTACCTACCACGACTGCCAGTCGATCTGGTGCCGCGAGTTTCTTGATCGACATGCCATCGGCGTCAGCGATCCAGAGCTGGGCATCATGGTCGGTTACCCACTTCCCCAATCCGTTCACGGTAGTATGAGCCGCCGGAAGGCGGAAACTGGCGCCCATCGCCGCGCGGATGACCTTCGGATTCCGGGGATCCGCCGTGCCGGAGAGAAGAATCGCGCCTGGCGCACCCATCGCAAGGGCGGTTCTCAGCAAGCCACCCACATTCCCGGGGTCTTGCACCCCATCCAGGACCAACACGGCAGATCCCGGCTCGGGCCGCACAGCACCCAGCTCAAACCGGGGAGGGTCGATTATGGCCACGACTCCCTGCGGCGTCTCAGTCTCAGCTAGATCGCGGAGAGTCCGGTCAGGAACCTGCTCCAGCGGCACCGCGTGAGACGCGAGAGTCCGTAACAGAGCAGAACCCCGCGCCGTCTCACCCAGCGACTCGCCCACCAACGCTCCCCGGAAGACGACGTCGGCATCGAGCGCTTCCTCCACCAGACGGACGCCCTCTGCCACAGTGAGGCCCTGGCGCTTGCGCCCCTTCCGCTGTTGTAGATTCCTAATCAAGGAAGCCAAATTGGATGCCATGGACGATTCTCTCCACAAGTACCACGCGGGCTACAATGTTAGCCCGATCGCGGCTTTAGCCAAGCATGTTCCTGCCTCCACCTTGGGATTCAGAGAATGAGAATCGCACTGACGATCGCAGGCTCGGATTCCGGAGGCGGTGCGGGAATCCAAGCTGACCTGAAGACTTTCCACCAGTTCGGCGTCTTTGGCACCAGCGTCCTAGTGGCCATAACGGCGCAGAACACGCGTGGCGTCAGTGCGATTCACGCGATTCCGCAGGATATTGTCGCAGCCCAGCTCGATGCATTGGCTGGAGACCTTCCACCGCAGGCCTTCAAGACCGGCATGCTCGCTACAGCGGAACTGGTGGAGACCGTAGCGGAGTCAGTACGACGACATGGGTTCCACAGGTACGTACTCGATCCGGTCATGGTGGCAACCTCAGGTGATCGGCTCTTGGACCGGGACGCCGAAAGGGCGGTTCGCGAGACGCTCATTCCCATGGCCACCGTGGTGACGCCTAACTTAGATGAAGCGAGCATCCTGGTGGGGGAAACCGTGGACTCGGTGG
>JBDHKN010000070.1:0-24054 GCA_039586365.1 Gemmatimonadota bacterium
ATCTCCTTTGTTCCGGATCTCTGTGTCGGATCTACCCTACGTCGATCGGGTCGATCTAGAATACCGATTCCCCTCCTATACCGGCCTCAGTTCCCAACGGCAGGAAGACAGCGGTGACATAGCTGCGTTGCAGGGTACCAGGGTCGTATTGAGTGTCATCACGACCATGGAGGTGGGTGGCGGAGCGATAATCCTCAACGACAAAGACACTCTGCTGCTCGAAGTCGGTGCTGAGGGTGTGTTGACTGGTTCCCTTACAGTGCGACAAGAAGGTCTCTACCGAATCCTGCTCCGCGATTTCCAGGACGAGCTGGTGGTTGGCTCCCCTGACTACATCATCGACGTACTAGAGGATCAGCCCCCGTCCATCTCGTTTACCAGGCCAGGACGCGATATCAATGTTACCTCGGTCGAGGAAGTCTTCGCCGAGGTACGTGTTGAGGATGACTACGGGATCGGAAGGCTGGAACTCCTCTACTCGGTGAACGGTGGTCCTGAGCAGACCCAGGTACTGTACGCCGGCGGCACTGCACGGCGGCAAGTGACGGCGGGACACACGTTCTTTCTGGAGGAGATAGATCTCGAGCCCGGTGACTTCATATCCTACTATGCCCGGGCCACGGAGAGCGAACAGAAAAGGGACGGTCAGGTGGCGGCGACGGACATCTACTTCATGGAGGTGCGGCCGTTCGGACGCGAGTACCGTCAGGCAGAGCAGCAAGGGGGAGGGATGCAGGGTGCAGCCGGCGGAGGACCAACTGGTGAGCTATCCGAGCGCCAGCGTGACATCGTTGCTGGCACGTTCAAGATGGTGCGGGACCGAGAGCAGTACTCCACCGAAGGGTTCAATGAGAATCTGGCGACTCTGGCCCTCGCCCAGGGCAAGTTGCGAGAGGATGTGCAAACGCTGGTGCAACGGCTCACGACTCGTGGCATCGTCCAGCTGGACTCGAGCTTTCAGGCAGTTGCTGAGGCACTTCCCATAGCTGTGACCGAGATGGGGATTGCCGAGGAACGGCTCGGCGAGAGAATGCCACAGGACGCTCTATCACCTGAACAGAAAGCCCTCCAGCAACTGCAGCGCGCTGAGGCAGCCTACCGCGAAACGCAGGTTAGTCGTGGTGAGAACAGGGGTGGCGGTGGGGGTGGTCAGCAATCGGATCCGGAAGATCTGGCTGACTTGTTCGATCTAGAGATGGACAAGATGCGGAACCAATACGAGCAGGTCCAGCGGGGTCAACGTCAGCAAATGGACGACGAGCTTGATGAGGTTCAACAGAAACTCAAGGAGCTTGCCCAGCGCCAACAGCAAGAGAACGAACGGTTGCGTGCCAGGCAGCAGAACCTCGCTGACCAGGCTGCTGGCGGTGGAGGAGAGTCACAGCGCCGATTGGCAGAGGAAGCTGAGGAACTCGCGCGGCAGCTCGAGCGACTGGCCAGGGAGAATTCGCGGCCAGAGCTAGACCAGACAGCCAGGAGTCTCAGGGAGGCGGCCGAGGAGATGCGCCGTGCCGCGGCCAACGCCCGAAACAGCGGTGTAGCGCAGGGTGTCGCAGCACTGGACGAGCTTCGCGAAGCTCGTCGTCTGCTGGACCAGAACCGCTCATCACAGCTACAGGGTGACGCGCAGGACGTCCTTAGGCGGGTAAAGCGCCTCGCCGAGGATGAGCGGGATATCATCTCTGACGTCGAGAGATTGAATGACGGTACTCAGTCTCAGGCCGATCGAATCGGCCGGATGCGCGAGCGCAAGGAGGAGATGGCTGCGGAGGTGGCGGACATCGAGGCGCAGTTGGATCGTCTAGGTAGGGAATCGCAGCGCGACCAGAAGGATGCTGCGCGAAAGTTGACGGAAGCAGCTAGATCGATTCGTGACGCCAAACTGAGAGAGAAGATTCTCTACTCACGTGGTGTGATAGAGACAGGCTCTCGGGATTACGCCCGCAACTTCGAAGAGCAGATTGCCTCGGATATTGCCCAGCTCGAGGAGTTGGTTGAGGAGGGCATTGCAGCCATAGGAGAGTCTCGCGAGCAACGACTCGCCAGGTCACTCGATAGGACTCGGGAGTCGGTGAACGCCCTGGAGTCCATGAACGAGCGGCTGAGAGAGGCTACTGAGCAGCAGGGACAACAGCAGCCAGGGCAGCAGGGACAACAACAGCCAGGGCAGCAGGGACAGCAACAGCCAGGACAGCAGGGTCAACAACAGCAAGGACGACAAGAGGGTCAACAGGAACAGAGTGGGCAGAACCGACAAGGTGGCGCACCACCGGCTGGATCTCAGGTCCCCAATCAGAGTGGCAGTCCGGGACGCCTTCGTCCGGGTGATCTGCGCCAGTTCGGTCGAGAATTGATGGAACGGCAGAACGAACTGACGCAACTACGGCAGGAACTCGAACGCGAGGGAGTTGACGTTAGTGAACTGGATGAAGTGATCGCAGATCTGCGCAGCCTCAGTCGAAGTCGCGATATCGGTGAACCTCTGGGTCTCGAGCGGTTGGAATCGGAGATCATCCAGGGACTCAAGGATTTCGAGTACGCCCTGCGGAAGCAGCTGCTCGGAGCAGAGGAAGCTCTTCCCTTCTTGGCCGGCTCAGAAGACGTTCCCAGTGAGTATCGGGAACTGGTCGAGGAGTACTATCGGGAGCTGGCGAGGAGCCGGAGGAATAGACGGTGAAACATGGTGAGGGATGGTGAGGATCCCCTCACCGTTCCCCCACCACCTGCACAGTCTTTCACCGTCCTCTTACCAGCTCATCAAACACCTGCGCTGGGTGATCAGCCGCCTTCGCCACACGGGGCCAGTGCTTCTTCACCTTGCCATCCGGCCCGACCCACACGGTCGAGCGGATTACGCCCATAGTCTTCTTGCCGTACATGGTCTTCTCGCCAAACGCCCCGTACTGCGTCATCACCTTCTTTTCAGGGTCAGAGAGCAGAGTAAATGGAAGTCCGTACTTGGCTCGGAACCGCCCGTGCGCTGAAAGACTGTCCGGTGAGATACCCAGCACAACTGTATCCAGCTTGCGGATATCCTCCCAGAGGTTGCGGAAACCGCATGCTTCCTTCGTGCAGCCAGGCGTGTCGTCTCTTGGATAGAAATACACGATGACGTGCTTGCCGCGGAAATCCTTGAGCGACACGTTGCTGCCGTCCTGATCCTTCAAAGTGAAGGCGGGTGCGGGTTTTCCCTCTATGACAGGCATCTTCCCCCTTCCTCCATGCAGGTCCAAAAACATCCTACTGTGCAACCAGCTGTGCTGGGACAGAGACCCGAATAAGGCCACGCAACTCCCCACTGGCATATCCCGTGGCCCGATCCTCTGGGTAACGCGCCGTGAGCCGTTGTATGACCGCAGGATCGATTTCGCCCGGATTGCCATGGCACTGTAGGCACAGTTGGTTCACTATGAGCGGCTGATAATAGCGGAATTCGTCGATCGATACTCGCTGCACGTAATTTGACGGTAAACTGTCCCTTTCCTGCAGGGTGCTAGTGAAGTAGTCAATAGCCGCGGCCTCGAGATCGTCGGGTGCGTTCGCAGGATTCCGGTACTTCAATGTTGTCCTCTTGATCACCAAGCCCCGTCCCAGACGATCTTGAACGTCGGCGGTGAGTCGGACTGCTTCACTGGAACAGAAATCCACCGCATGGGTCAACCCACCCTCCTGTATTGCAGCACTCAGGTTCGTGACCAAACTGGTTGCGAGAAGTCCTGCCGATTCCTGCCCGATCGTGCGGACCTGTGCCTCCTCCTCCATGCTCACCTGCGGAGCCTCAGATGCGCACCCGAACGCGAATGTACAGGCGAGAGCGGTTCCGAGGCTGTTCCCTGAGACTGTCAACATCAACTGGCTCCTATGGCTGGTGTCTGTGGTACAAATCCAGAACTGGCCCACGTTCGAGCCCTGTCCCCCTGCGTCACTGATCCCCGCGATACCTGTCGAACCACGCCAGGACATGAGCCACTTTGGCAATGAGGTTGCTGGGCCGTGATGCGATCCCGTGTGAGGCGTCCGGTATTCGCACCAGAGCTGCGTCGATTTTCCGCAACTTGAGCGCCTGATAGAACTGCTCCGATTCAGATATCGGCGTGCGGTGATCGGCTTCCCCGGTGACGAGCATGGTGGGTGTTGTGACGTTACCGACCAAGGACAGTGGAGAGCGGCTCATATAGTGCTCGGCATGATCCCAAGGAAAACCGGGGAACCAGTACTTGGTGAAGTTGGTGTAGAAATCCGATGTCAGGACAAAGCTGTACCAGTTTATGACCGGCTTCTGCACCACTGCCGCCCGGAACCGGCTCGTCTTACCGACAATCCAGCTCGACAGTACCCCTCCGCCACTGCCGCCGGTAACGAACATGTTCTCACGGTCGATGTATCCACGATCGATGACGGCGTCTACTCCAGACATCAGGTCGTCATAGTCGTGCCCTGGATAGGCATGGTGTATCAGGTTGCCGAATTCCTCGCCGTAGCTCGTGCTGCCACGTGGGTTTGTGTAGAGCACCACGTACCCGGCGGCCGCATACAGCTGTATCTCGGCTGCGAACCGGTCTCCATAGTTGGCAAATGGTCCACCGTGTATTTCGAGGATCAGAGGGTACTTCCGTTGCGGATCGAATCCGGGAGGCCTCATGATCCAACCTTGGATTTTGCGACCGTCGTAGGACGACTGGTACCAAATCTCTTCAACTTCTCCCAGTTGTTTGTGGCCCAAAAGATCACTATTCAGGTCCGTCAATCGCCGCCCACTCGTGGCCCCTGCATCGAGTACTGCGATATCCGCTGGGTGGTCAGGGCGGGAGTGAGTGTAAGCGAAGTTGCCGTTGTGCGACACAGAGAACCTACCGCCACCATAGGGTCGCCCCAGCGACAAACCGCCTACATCGCCCACTAGCGTGCTGACAGCCCCACTCAGCGACAGGTGGGCGAGTTTCGTGTTTCCTGCATCGTCGTATTGAAAGTAGATGCCACTGCCGTCCGCACTCCACACCGCGCCCTCGATGTCGCGGTCAAAGCTCCCCGTGACGAGTCGTGATGCGCTTCCGTCCCGGTTCATGATATACAGACGTGTGACCTGATAACCCTGCTCTCGGTCGTCATAGCCCACGTACGCGATTTGGCTTCCGTCGGGTGACAACGACGGGCTGTCGTCCGGGCCCTGACGCTCGGTGAGTGCCGTCGTCGATCCGTCGGCGAGAGACAGCTCATAGACCTCGGAATTCTGCGGGTCGTACTCCCAGTCGCCTCGCCGGTTCGCTGAAAAAATGAGAGTGGCGCCGTCGGGCGTCCACGAGAGTGGGCCCCCGTGATTATAAGGACCGGAGGTAACCTGCCGCGGCGTACCCCCTTCTGCAGGTACAACAAACAGCTGGGTGTGACCGTCTTCGAGGTAGCCCGCACCGTCGGAGCGGTACAGCACCTTCTCAATGACCTTGGCCGGCTTGGCCCACTCGGCGCCTTCCGGCTTTAGTGGCATCTCGATGAAGCTCTTAACCGGCTCGGCCACGAACATCGCGAAGGCAATCCACTCGCCATCCGGTGACCACGTCATCGCGCTGGGAGGTTTGGTCAAGTTGGTGATTCGCGCCGTCTGTCCGGTGTCCATCCAGCGTACGTATAGTTGGGTAGAACCGTCAAAACGGCCCGTGTACAGCAGGCGGTTGCCGTCCGGCGACCAACGAGGCGATGAGAGGTAGTCGTTGCCAGACGTCAGGGGCCGGTGATCCGATCCGTCGTAATTGATGATCCACAAGCTCGATATCGGGCGGTCTGTCATGATGTCCATGCGGGTCCTTGCGTATACGATCTTGCTGCCGTCAGGAGAGATCTGTGGATCGGCCGCGAACTCCAACTGGAACACATCGGCCGGTTCGAACCGGGTGCCACTCTGGGCATTGACGGCACCAATTGGTGCACCCGAGGCCAGCGCTACCAAGCACCAGCCCAGTCTGGCCGCCATCTGTCTCATCAGCTGTTCTCCTACTGTTTGGTGGTAGGACTCGTGAGTCATCTCAGCGCGACCCTGCGGGGAGTCGTGCTGCGTTCCGCGTCGTTCAGTGTTTCAAGAGAGGGCCCGTCGCGTCCACGTGCTGATCGCTTCAGCCAGCTCTTGCATGACCTCGTGCTCGTTCCGTCCCGAACGTTTGAGCACGTTGAATGAGTGATCGCCGCCCTGGACCTTATGCAGTGTTGCGATGGGGCCAAGTTGATTGATGATTGGCTCGAACAACTCGAGATCGGCGAGATCATCCCGCGTTCCCTGTAGGAACAGCATCGGAACTCGAATGCTGCTCAGATGCTCGCTGCGCTTGACGTTCGGTTTCCTGGGAGCGTGGAGCGGATAGCCAAGAAAGATCAGTCCCTTGATCACTACTGGTGCATCGCTGGCGACCACGTGCGAGCTGATGCGTCCACCCAATGACTTCCCCCCGGCCAGGATTGGCAGGTCTTGAGCCGCATCGTGGGCGGCCGCGACCGCGGCGCGGACGGTTGCTGCTAGCACACTTGGTGAGTCTGGACTCCTTCGCCCTGCCTCCATGTAGGGAAACTGATAACGGAACGTTGCGATGCCTTGGTGAAACAGGTGGGTTGCGACGGAATCCATGAACCTGTGCCGCATCCCAGCACCGGCTCCGTGACCCAGCACGTAAAGCAAGCGTGCTCCAGCGGGCCGCAGCAACAGAGCTGAGACCGATCCCTTGTCGGTGATTTCGAAGCTCAGGGCTAGTTCCGTCATGAGCTACGATCTGTCACGCGCATGGACTGGCATGCTGCAAAGAAATGCCGCATACACCAGTCGGCAAGGTCGCGCTACCTCAAGTGATCTTGTCAGTCAACAGACGCAATGCCCGATGCAGGTCCGGTCTCAAACTCAGAATGCCTATGAGGGGGTCTTCAATCATACGCTTCATTCGATGAGGGACAGTCTTGATAGTGTGCTTGCGAATATCGAGTCTGGTCGTCACTTCGCTCCACTTGAGTGGAACACTGACTGGCGCTCCTGGCAGGGGTCTGACACAGAAAGGCGAGACCAACAAACGGCCGTGACCGTTCTGCAAGTAGTCGATGTACACCTTTCCCTCCCTCTTGGAGGGAACACGTGCGATGGTCGCGATCTCGGGCAGTTCGGCCACGATAACGCGGGCGAGTAGATGTCCCAGCGTGCGCGACTGCTCGTACGTGCACTGATGACCCAGCGGAATCAGTACATGCAGTCCGGTCGAACCACTCGACTTGACGTAGCATGGGAGTTCAATCTGAGCACACAGCGATCGGAGCGCTTTGGCGATCCTAACCACCTCTTTGAATGGCGCATCCTTGGGGTCGAGATCGAGGATACACCAGTCCGGTCGCTCCAACGTTGCAACCCTGCTGGACCAGATATGCAGCGGTATGGTCCCCAAGTTGATTATGTAGAGAAGAGAATCCACATCTTCGGCTACGAAGTAGTCGAGTTCGCGCTCTGATCCCTCACTCCATAGCTTGAGACGGCGAATCCAGTCTGGAGCGAACTTGGGAGCGTCCTTCTGAAAGAACGATTTACCAGCGATACCATCTGGATAACGGGTCATGACGAGCGGACGATCGTGCAGATAAGGAATCAGCCACTCGGCGATCTCCCCGTAGTACTCGAGCAAGTCCCCTTTGGTGTACTCCTGGTTGGGCCAGAACACCTTGCTCAGATTTGTGAAGGAGACAACACGCGCCTTCTCGGCTGAGTCGACGACTGTCACGGGTTCGGCTTCGCTGGTGGGAAGCTGTTCGGAAACACAGTCCTTGGGGGGTTTGTCGTCACGGAACCTGATGAAGGATGAGTGGCGTAACAATCCCGCATCGGTGATCTCACGAAATCTGATCTCACAGACCAGCTCCGGCTCGACCCAATAGTTGCCCTTTCCGGTAGGCGGCTCGCCTCCACAAGGCGGATCAGCCCGAAGCAACTCGTCGAGCTGAGTCCGTACCTCGCCCAGTTGCGGGTCGGTGAAGCCGCTGCCCACCCTCCCGCTGTATATCAAGCTTTCAGCATGGTACTGGGCGACATGGAGCGCACCAAAACCACCCCGCATTCCTTTGCGGTCTGTGAATCCCACCACCACGAAGTCGTCGGTACGATCGGCCCTTATCTTGAGCCAGTCAGGCGAGCGGCCCGCCCGATACGCCGAATCCGCCTTCTTGGCAACAACTCCTTCCAGGCGCAGCCGCTGCACCTGCTCGAACATCGCCTCGCCGTCCCCTTCGATGTGATCGGAGAATCGCAGCGGTCCTACCGAAGGGAGGATCTCCCTGAGAATTGACTTCCGTTCGTATAGCGGCAATGGCCTGAGGTTGAAACCCTCAAAGCCAAGCAGATCGAAAAGGTATAGCGTAGCAGGATGCTCCGCCGCCGCACGTTGTATCTCACTGCGACGGCTGAGGCGTCCCCTCTTCTGTAGGCGCTGGAAGCTGGGGAGCCCCCGTTCGTTATGTACGACCACCTCGCCGTCCATCACGAGATCCTTGAAGGGTAGGGCGCTCACCGCACGGGCAACTTCTGGGAAGGTGTTGGTGAGGTCATTCCCCGCCCGTGAAAGTAGCACGGCGGCACTTTCTACACAGCCAGCTACCAGACGGTATCCGTCGTACTTAAGCTCGAACATCCAACCCGGCTTCGTGAACGGTTCGCGCCTCGCTGCAGCCAGCATGACTTTGACACTCGACGGCCTGACCCGCTTCTCCGGTGCATCAAGTTTGCGGAGCCTGCGAACGAGTGACGCTGCCTTGTCAACACCATCTCTCAGCTCCTCCACAGTGCGCCCCGAGAAGATCGAGTCGGGTGGTAGCGATTCGGTTCCTTGGTCAGCGACGTGGCCATCTCGTTCTTTAATGAAGAGCCAATCTTGCTTGGTCTTCACCAGGGTCCACTTGCCACGCAGCTTGTAGCCTCTGAGTTCGAAGAGGAGCTTCCCTTTTTCCAAGCCTTCGTCTGGGTCTTCCAGCGGGATCCAGATCCCCTGGTCCCATACGATCACAGCTCCAGCTCCGTAGTTGCCTTCAGGTATGATGCCCTCGAAGTCGCCGTACTCGACGGGATGATCTTCAGTGTGGACGGCCAGCCTCTTGTCGTGAGGATTCGGCGACGGACCCTTGGGAACCGCCCAGGAAACCAAGACCCCGTTCATCTCCAGACGGAGGTCATAGTGGATACGGCGTGCAGCGTGCTGTTGGACCACGAAGAGCCTGCCACCCAGGTCCGAAGCGCCCCCGAATGGTTCCGGAGTCCGATCAGCCGATCTCTTTGCCCGATAAGTACTTAGCCTGTCTGATCCCGGCTCTTTTCTTGCGGCCATAGGCGTAAGTCTATATAGATTGACCCCATGAGCGCACGTCCAATAGCAACCGCAACGGTCTCTTTCGGCCTTGTTTCTGTGCCGGTCAAGCTCTTCTCAGCAGGCGAGTCCAGCAGGCGGATCTCGTTCAACTGGATGCACGAGCAGTGCAACACTCGGCTGAGACAGCGCTACTACTGCCCCAAGGACGGTGAAACCGTTGAGCGGGACCAGATGGTCAAGGGATATGAATTTGCAAAAGACCAATATGTCACGTTCACACCGGACGAACTCAAGGCTCTAGAGGAGCAGGCCACCCAATCGATTGACATTACCGAGTTCGTGCCGGCGGATCAGGTGGAGCGGATCTTCCTCGACAAGCCCTACTATTTGGGACCTGACAAGGGTGGTGAACGGGCGTATAAATTGCTTGCTGCCGCGCTCAGGAAGACCGGCCGAGTGGCTATCGCCAAGTATGTTGCCCGCGGCAAACAGTATCTGGTGATGGTGCGTCCGATGGAAGACGGCCTGATCTTGGAACAACTGCTATATCCTGAGGAGATCCGCCCGTTCTCGGAGGTGCCGCTCGGTGACAGCGAGGTCAAGGAACAAGAACTCGAGCTCGCTGTTCAGTTGATTGAGCAAGCCACTTCCGACACGTTCCTGCCGGAAAACTATAAGGACGAGGTTCGTGAGAGAGTGTTGGCTCTGATTCAACAGAAGGTCGACGGTGAAGAGATAACCATCGCTGCAACTGAGGAGCCGCAGACCCAGATAATCGACCTGATGGCGGCACTCAAGGCCAGCTTGACAGCGGGTAGGGGAGAGGGAGAGGGAGAGGCAAAGCGCAAGCCGGCCAAGTCGGTTGGGAGCAAGGCCAAGTCCAAGACCGGCCAGAAGAGGACCGGTCAAGCCAAACGGAAGAAAGTATCGTAACCATCAACGGTGCAGAACCCGGCACAGCCGTCGGAGGGGAGTTGGGGACTCGCGACGTGGCCGAGATGCTGGGTTGGACGGAAACGCAAGTAAGGTCCTATGCGCGCTCAGGTCTCGTCTCTCCCGACCGCGGGCCGCGTGGAGAGTATCGGTTTTCCTTTCAGGACCTAATCGTCTTACGAACGGCCAAGAGACTACTGCAAGCACGTGTCCCACCTCGCCACGTTCGCAGTGCGTTGCTGAAGCTACGGATGCAGTTGCCACGGGGACGCTCGTTGTCCGCGGTCCGTATAGCGGTGGAAGGCTCCCAGGTCGTGGCCCGGGATGATGACACAGTGTGGAATCCGGATTCTGGTCAAGTGCAGCTCGATTTCGCGGCATCCGGCTGGGAGACAATGGTTGCTCCAATCACGCCCCGGACCGCGGAGGAAGCCTGCTCGGTGGAGAGCAACCTCAGTGCTGACGACTGGTACGTCACTGGTCTCGAACTGGAGTGCGCTGCGCCCCAGGAGGCGAAGCGGGCCTACGAGAGTGCCTTGGAGCTCGATCCGAACCACGCGGACGCGCACGTCAACCTGGGACGGCTGCTACATGCCGAGTGCAGGACAGCCGAGGCGGCGACGCATTATGAGCAGGCGCTAGAGTCCCAGCCGGAACATGCTACCGCTGCGTTCGATCTCGGGGTAGCGCTCGAAGATCTCGACCGCCCAAGCGACGCCATTAGAGCTTACGAACGCGCCATTCGCTCCGATCCCCGGTACGCCGATGCCCACTACAATCTGGCCGCCCTATACGAGAAGGCTGGGAAACCAGCAGCGGCGTTGCGGCACCTGGCGAGTTACCGGAGAATCGCCGACGCCAAAGACTAACCGCTTCCAGCTACTTCACCACTTCGGTATCAGGCTTGAACACAGCCCAAGCGAACCAGAAGTGATTGCCGTGTTGAATTGGGGATAGTCGCTGCCCAGTCAATGGTCCCGCTACTGCCCGCCCCAGGATGGTCCAGATGCTGCCCGTTTCTCTATCCCGGAACTGGCCTGCTTCGGCTGGGTCGAATGTGAGAGTCTGGGCAGCTACGTGCCGATCGAAGACGCCGCTGGACCCCACATCTCTACCGTCGGCAATTCGCTCGCTATCGACGGCAGAGGCGGTGCCTGGAGTCCAGAGCACAACGATCTCCCGATCCCCTACCTGATCGTGCACGACCCGTTTCTCGCGCAGTGTCTCGAAAGGGTACGCCCTGGTTTGGTCGCCGAGTTCCAGCGCGACTACACGTTCCATTGCGGCCAGTCGGTTGTCAGGCTTGCGCCGCAAGAAGGCCCAGGGAGGTCTCCTTCCTGCGTACTCACCCACGATCCCTTCGCCCGTTGCCTGTTGCCACCAGGTCTCGGTTTGCCTGTCGTACATGACCATGTCAGAATGCCGCAGGTTCCCGGTGGTCCCGAAGTCTAGCACCCTCCCGTCGAAGCGCCGGTCAAAGGCCAGTGTCGTGTTACAGAGGGGGCAGAAGGTGATGGACACTGGAACGCCGCCCACGAAGTCGTTCACGATCTCGTGCCAGATGAGGATCTGTAGCGGATACGCCTTGACCTCACCACCTATCTCGACCACTGCAACAGGCTCGTTGTCCTCCAACCAACGGCTTGCTTGGGAAACCGTGACAAAGATGGGCCGGTCGATCGCCGGAATCCCATCCTTCGGGGGACCACCGGAGAGGATTTCCTCCAGTGGTACTGTGTGTCGCGAGAAATCCGTTCTCCAACTACCATCCTTCTGGGCAAAGGCACCGGCGGCCGGCGAGAGCACAAGAAGGACCAATGTGGTCCCGAGGGCGATTGGTCTTGAGAGCATAACGCGCCTCCTCGTTCCTATGTTGGGAATGATCGCAGGTCGGATCTGGTTCCCCTGGTTTCCATTTCCTTGCCTTTCCCCCTCGTTTTGATGGGAGGCACATGCTGCCAGGTCTTCCTCCTTCTCCCTGCCCCTTCTGCCTCAGCTGTCTCCTCTGCTATTATCCAAAACCATGCTGGTTGAGAATCCGCTGGAGCGTGTGATAGCCGAATATCCGTCCGCCTTGGTTGGGTACTCGGGTGGTGTAGATTCGGCGCTCGTAGCAGTTGTGGCCCGACGAGTACTGGGCGCCGAACGATCTGTCGCTGCCATAGGTGTCAGTCCGTCGCTATCTCGGGTCCAACACGAGCAGGCCATGAGGATTGCGGAGCGATTCCGATTGAACCTCGTGGAAGTCAGCACCGACGAACTGAATCACCCGGACTACGTTGCCAACCGGACAGACCGCTGCTATCACTGCAAGCACGAGTTGTGGACCAAGATGTCGCGCTTGGCTGCCCGGATCGGCATGGCTGTGACAATGGACGGCACGAATGCCGACGATCTCGACGACCACAGGCCCGGCAAAGCGGCAGCCAGCGAGTTCGCGATTGTGAGTCCGTTGGCGCAGGCAGGGTACCGCAAAGAGGATGTGAGGGCGGAAGCTCGGAAGCGCGGTATCCCGATATGGGATGCACCAGCGTCACCATGCCTGTCGAGCCGCGTACTATATGGGTTGACCGTGACACCGGAGCGACTGTTGCAGGTGGAGCGAGGGGAAGCGTTTCTACGGGGCATAGGTGTAGTGGGCGACCTGCGAGTGCGCCACCGGGGTGTGGAAGCGCGCATAGAGGTCGCTCCCTCGCAGTTCCCGTTGATTCGACAGCAGCAGACCGCTATCGGCGACCATTTCAGGGACCTGGGGTTCTCACGTGTAGCCTTGGACTTGGGGGGGTATCGCAGTGGTAGCCTGCTCGTGGAGAGCGAAACAGGACTGGAAATGCTTGCAGGGGACCGGTAACCGTCTGTGCGGCTGTTTGTAGCGGTCAACCTGCCGGATGAGCTGCGCGCAGCTATTTGGCAGAGCACGTCCACCATGCGTTCCAGAGGGTTCCCCATAAGGTGGGTGGGCGCCGAATCGATTCATCTCACTCTCAAATTCCTCGGTGAGGTTGACGAGTCGCTGGAATCTCAGGTGATCGCGGCAATGGAGTCAGCAGTCATAGGAACCAGGGGGTTTGCCCTATCACTCGCAGGCTTCGGCGCGTTCCCCAACGCGCACCGGCCACGGGTAGTGTGGCTCGGATGCGAAACCGTCACCGCCCTGGAACTAGTGCAACACCGTATTGAGGAGGAGATGAACGCGATCGGATTCCCATTAGAGGGTCGTCCGTTTCGCCCTCACTTCACCCTCGGAAGGGCTCGCAGGGAAGCCCGGGCGACGGATTGGCGCGGATTCGATGGCATCCTGCGACGGGCAGCGTTCACAGGCGTAGTAGCAGTGGAGACTATCGATCTCATGCAGAGTGAACTGAGTCGCGCAGGTGCGCGATACAACAAGCGGTACCAGGCAGGATTGTCAGGCTCATGAGCGGCTGCTTCAAGAACGTGTTCGCAGGAATCGGGTGCTTTGTTGTGGCGGTAGTGATGACGGTTGTCGCGTGGCATTATCGGGCCGATATCGCCGATCTGTATCGATCCCTGACTGACAGATCTGGTGCAGCGAGCGAAATGCCCGACTTCGCCATTGGCTACCCCTCACCTGAGGGATTACGCTCGGCAGAGCGAAAAGAGAGCTCGATAGCAGGCCAGGGTGGAGCCGAGAGAATCGTGCTCACCGCTGACGAGATGGCCTCACTGATTCAGGACAGGCTCGACTCACGGGCTAAAGCGGCGTTGGACTCGGTCAGGGTGCGAGTGGAATCCGACCGCTTCTCTCTCGAGGCGGAATTGCTGACCGACGTGTTCGGAAGCGATCTCCTGGGGCCACTCAGGGGTATAATGGACCCACGTGAGCCAATTCGTGTGTCCGGGCGAGCGGAAGTGGTAGCGCCGGGGATCGTGGGGTGGAGAATCGACGAGTTCGTGATTGCGTCGTTTCCGTTTCCTGCGCCCGTCATTCCGACGCTGGTCGATCGGCTCACTGGAGGCTCAGACGGAGTGATCTTGATATCGGTGCCGGCTACGGTCGGTGATCTGAGGATCCGAGCTGACGGTGTCACTTTCTATAGGCGAGCGGACTGATGGCGAGAAGGGTGCTTGTAGTCGATGACGAGCGGGGTGTGCGTGAAGCGTTACGTCAGGTACTGGAATACGAGGGCATGGAGGTTCAGACGGTAACCGGAGGTGATGAGGCTCTCAAGGCCTTACCGGATTTCCATCCGCATCTGGTGCTACTCGACGTTAAGATGGCGGGGATGGATGGGCTACAAACGCTGGCGGCGATTAGAACGATAGACGAAGCACTGCCGGTAGTCATGATATCGGGGCATGGTACGATTCAAACCGCTGTGGAAGCCACACAGCTGGGTGCATACGATTTCTTGGAGAAGCCGCTGGACACCGACCGGATACTCCTGACACTGCGAAACGCTCTCAAGACCGTTGATCTCACGTCTGAAAACGAGCGTCTTCGCGAGGTCGTGCAGGATCGCTACGAGATAGTTGGATCGAGCCGTGCCGTGAACCAGGTGCTGGAAGTCATAGAGAAGGTGGCACCAACCCCTGCCCGAGTTTTAATAACAGGAGAGAACGGTAGTGGTAAGGAGTTGGTTGCCCGAGCGATCCACCGCCTCTCACCAAGGGCAGAGCGGCCATTTGTAGAGGTGAACTGCGCGGCGATTCCGAGTGAGCTGATCGAGAGCGAGCTGTTTGGCCACATGAAGGGCTCGTTCACTGGCGCGTTCGCAGATAGGACCGGCAAATTCGAGCAGGCCGACGGAGGAACGCTCTTTCTGGACGAGGTGGGAGACATGAGCGCCGCCGCACAAGCAAAGGTGCTGCGGGCGCTCGAGGAAGGTGTGGTGACGCGCATTGGTGCCGCCAAGCAGATCAAAGTGGACGTTCGGGTGATAGCCGCGACCAACAAGTCGCTGGAAGCCGAGATCGCGGCCGGGAGATTCAGAGAGGACCTTTACTACCGCATTAACGTCGTCCCCGTCGAGGTGCCACCGCTGCGAAGTCGCCGCGATGACATCCCCGCCCTGGTTGAGAAGTTCAGCCAGGACATAGCGACCACGTTCGGCTTCAAGGCCAAGAAGTTTGACGCGGGAGCGCTAGAGGCGATGGCTGCCAAAGATTGGCCCGGCAATGTGCGTGAGCTACGCAATGCCGTTGAACGGCTGCTCATATTGACCTCGGGTGACACGATCGGAGCGAACGACGTCGCACGGCTGGGAGGTGTGACACAGGATACCACCGTCGGCGAGTTAATGCTGTGTGAGACTTTTGACGACTTCAAGCAGGAAGCTGAACGAGCATTCCTGCGTGGCAAGTTGGCCGAAAACGGCTGGAATGTCAGTGAGACGGCTCGCAAGCTCGCGATGCCGCGCAGCAATCTGTACAAGAAGATCGAGAGGTACGGTCTCGAGCGGACTGCCTGACGGATCTCCACAGATCCTACAGTTTCAGTGTTGGGGTGAGGGTGATTGGGGTGGTCGAGTTCGTGATTATGGTTCCCTACGCGTGAATCTGATACCCACCAACTGGGCAGTGTGTGCTACTGTCTTGCCATGTCAAGGAGATCTTCCATTGCGGTCATCCTGAGTACGGGGGGAGCGCAACTCGACGTGAAGGCACTCGGCGATCTACCCAAAGCACGAGTGGTGCGAGCAGAGTTCGCAGGCGGCGATCGGGCAGCGTGCGTGGCAGCGACACTGGAACACGAGTGTTCCACGTCCGACCTCGTGGCGGTGCTACGGCCTTGGGCTCGGTGTCGTGGCTGGTCTGTAACAGTTGCGTCATTGACCAGACCTGACTAACGTAAAGTGCAGTCGGAGATTGGAGAGCGCGACGCGCACTCGAAACTGCGTCTCTGTGACCAAGCTGATACTCTCGCGGCTAGACGCCGACTGCAACGTCACCTGGCGTGTCGGGCATCGATTGGGTGCCGATCCCCCATTCTCCCTTTCCCAATACACAAAATCGCACCGCACGTACGTAAATGGCGATCTCAGATCGCAAACGTCTGGCGGCGGCCGTTGGGGCTGGGGTCACTAGGTTTCCGCAGAGGGAGATGACGAATGGCACTCGCTTCGGTCAAGAGGATTTCATCAGACGACGGTTCTCTCGATCAGTACCTGCGTGAAATCAGCCAGTATCCGCTGATTGGTCGCGAGGATGAGGTTGACCTCGCTGGCCGGATCAGAGACGGATGCCAGCTGTCACTCGACAAGCTAGTTCGCAGCAACCTTCGATTCGTCGTGTCGGTGGCGAAGAAGTATCAAAACCAAGGGGTCAGCCTGGCTGACCTGATCAATGAAGGCAACCTTGGGCTCATTCGGGCAGCTCACAAGTTCGATGAGACAAAGGGCATCAAGTTCATCTCCTACGCAGTATGGTGGATCAGGCAGGCCATTCTGCAGGCTCTTGCTGAGCAAAGTCGCATAGTCCGCGTGCCGCTCAACCGAGCGGGTACGTTGCATCGCATCGGTAGACGATCCTCAACGCTGCTACAGGAACTCGGTCGGGAGCCCACGGTGGAAGAAATCGCCGAGGGCATGGACATCACGCAAGAAGAAGTGGCCAAGACCCTGTCCATTTCTCAGAGCCATCTCTCACTCGACGCGCCGCTCACTCCTGGTGAAGACAACAAACTCCTCGATTACATTCCGGACACTCAGAATCCCGGGCCGGATGACCAGACGTTCGAGCGTGCTCTGTCGGAGTCGATCGACGAGGTTCTCGAAACACTCAAGGAACGGGAAGCGAAGATCCTGCGCTTGTATTTCGGTCTCGAGGGAAAGGAACCCATGACCCTCGAGGAAATCGGTGGAATGATGGGTATCACCCGTGAGCGTGTCCGACAGATCAAGGAGAAGGCCCTGGCCCGTCTGCGTCACGTGAGCCGGGCGAGGGCGCTAGAGAGTTTTCTGGCCTGAACTGCCCGCTAGAGGTTTTGGTGTTTGGGTGAAGCAAGGAGCAGGGAGCCGATGGTGGCGAGCCCTGCTCCGTCCGGTAATGCTCTCGTCGGGGACAGAACGGTTGACTGATGGCCTTGTCTCCTTGCCTCCCACCAGTTCTCGGATCTCCATGATGGAACCGACCACTGACCTGTAGGCCACCCCTTGAAACTCGGTGTCGTCTCCCTCGGCTGCGACAAGGCAACAGTAGATTCTGAACGGCTGGTCGGCGACCTGGTCGGCCATGGAGCTCGGATCGTGACCGATTTGAAAGCGGCGGACCTGATCCTAATCAATACGTGTGGGTTCATAGACGCGGCCAAACGGGAGTCAATTGAGGCCATGCTGCAAGCGGCGGCTCTCAAGGAGAAGAGCGGTGTGAAGGCGGTTGTCGCCGTGGGATGTCTCATTCAGCGGTACCAACACGAATTGCAGCGAGAGATGCCCGAGATAGACATGTTTCTCGGTTTCGGTGACCTCCACAAGCTGGTGCCCGAGCTGGCACGTCGGGGCCTAATTGACGATCCCGTGGCCGTACATCCCGGCGTGCGACAACACCTTGGTGAAGCGGCCCATGTCCGATATCTGAAGATCTCAGAAGGCTGTGACCACACGTGTGCCTTCTGTGCGATCCCACTGATGCGCGGGAGACACCGTTCCGAGCCGTTGGAACGGCTGGTACGTGAGGCACAACAACTGGAATCGCAGGGTGCGAAAGAGATCTCACTGGTCGCTCAGGATCTGGGGCATTATGGGCGCGATCTCGGTCCTGCAGGGCCAAAGCTCCCGGATCTACTTGCAGCACTGCTCAGAGAGACAGGGGTCCCCTGGTTTCGCCTACTGTACGTCTACTCCCTCGGATTGACCGATCACGTGATATCGTTGATGGCGAACGAACCCAGAATCGTTCCTTACATCGACATGCCCATTCAGCACGCGTCAGATCGCATGCTCGAGCGCATGAGGAGACCGGAACGGCAGGAGACGATTCGCCGCAAGGTAGCGCAACTGAGAGATGCGATCCCCTCCATCACTATCCGTACCACGACCATTGTCGGGTTTCCGGGTGAGACAACCGATGACTTCCGTGTGCTGAGCGATTTCGCCCAGGAAATCGAATTTGAGAGGCTTGGTGTATTCACCTACTCAGCGCAGGAAGGAACGAGGGCCACACAGTATCCGGATGATGTCCCCGGGGACCTGAAACGTTCTCGTCAGGAAGAGTTGCTCGAGCTACAGCGTACCATTTCGGAGGATCGCCTTACCCGATACGTGGGCGAGGAGACCGAAGTGCTCATCGATCGGATCGCCTACCCCGACGAACATGGCTTCACTCACGTCGGGCGAGTCAAGTGGCAGGCTGATGACGTCGATGGAGTAACCTACGTCTCCCAGGGGGGCTGGGCCACACCCGGCTCGTTCATTGGTGGGAAGATCGTGGACAACCAGGACTACGATTTCGAACTCGAGGCAGCGGTCCCGTGACGAGCGACAGGAGTTGGTGGAAACGAGCCACACCATGTTGCTGTCGTGGCCGGACCCTGTGGTTGAGTGTGGGAAGCCTATGGCTGTTCATCGCTTGCGCTCCCGCTCCCACGGTACGCGGACCAGGGCGGGAGCCGACCTTGCGTGTAGGTCTTGTGGTGGGTGCCGACCAAGTCGTTGTGGCTGGACTGGGGCCGGTAGAGGTGATCGGAACGACGAGATTCAACCTCCCGGCGGGAGCAGATGTGCGGGTAGTTCCAGCCGATACCCGAGTCCGGCTGGATGGTTACTCGGCGGAGCCGGCGGACGAGTTCGAATTCCGGAGCCAGGATCCTTCGCGTTTTCTGTTGGTCAACGGGAGACCGTATCGTGGAGCGTTGGTTGTCTACTCCCGTGATCGGGCAGTGGTGGCAGTAAACGAGGTCGGAGTCGAGGCCTACCTGCGCAGTGTGGTCACCGCGGAGATGGGTCCGAGAAACGGAAACGAATCTGCGGCTCTGGAAGCACAGGCTATCGTTTCACGAACCTACGCGCTCAAGAACCGCGGACGTTTCCGATCTGAGGGGTATGACATCAGGTCAGGCACTAGCGACCAGGCTTACCTGGGAGTGGATCGCGAGACACCACTGGGAGTATCAGCCGTTGAGAACACGGTCGGACTGGTAGTCACCTACATGGGAGATCTCATATCTGCGTTCTACCATTCTACCTGCGGCTACTCTACAGCCTCACCCAGCGAAGCATTTCGATCCGTCCGGGACGTGGCGTACCTGAGGCCGGTGTCGGATCGCAGGCCGAGTGGCGGTTACTACTGCGATATTTCGCCGCGATTCCGCTGGTCGGTAGAGTGGGAGGGTACTGAGCTGTGGGATATATTACGGAGCACTGTACCTGCTGAATTGGGTGTGGAGCAGGACATGGTCGACGAGATACGTGACATCCATATCCAGCAGAAGGGCCGATCTGGCCGAGTCAGAGAGCTACGGATCGAGGTCGGCCGTGGTGAGATCCCGGTATTCGGGCCCGATTTGCGACGCGTACTGCAGACACCGGAAAGGCGCCCCCTGGGAAGCACAGCGATTGAGGTTGCTGTCACTGAACGGGTGGAGGACAGAGTCGAACGACTCAGGGTGTCAGGCGCTGGATGGGGCCACGGGGTTGGCATGTGCCAGTGGGGAGCAGTTGCGCGGGCTCGAGCCGGGCAAAAGGCTGCCACAATCATATCCACATACTTCCCGGGGACGCAAATTGAACGCTGGTATTAGGCTTGCAATCGCTCTATTGGCCACTCCAAACCTGCTAGCTGCGCAAGGCTTCTTGGAGCAGTTCAGCTATGAGGGTTTGCGGTTATCCGGAGTGGGAATCGAACTCGGAGGGATCGTATCCGATCGACTGACGAGTGAACTCAGTGGCGCTGTGCGCATCGACTACGGATCCATAGCCCCGCGAGTTCGGGTGCTGATCGGAGCGTCCTATTTCAAAGGAGATTTCGACTCTACTCAGGTAGACGAGTTCGAGAACAACCTGGCGCGGATCGTCGACGATCCGACCAATGACTTCACGATCGATGTGGGTAGTGTATCCTGGTCCGACTTGGCAATAGAGCTTGATCTGCAATACGTGATCGGAATCGGCGCGAAGGCTGCCGGCTTCGTTGGAGTTGGACTGGCAGCGCACGTCATGAATGGCTCGGGTGAGTCGATAAGCGACACTTTCGTCGAAGACGCACTCGACCGTGTGGATCTTGGGTTGAATCTGTCACTCGGGACTCACGTGCAGCTCGTGCCGTCGGTGTACCTCACGATGGACGTGCGCGGCAGCCTGGCCACTGAACTGCGGTCAGCAGCTGCGCGGGCCGGCTTGATGTATCGGATACCGTGATGAGCAGTGATGTTGTTCGCGTCGGGGTCATAGGAGCTGGCGCCGTTGCGCAGGTCGCGCATCTGGCAACGCTTCCCAAGTTGAAACGAGTCGAGATCGTCGCTATCTGCGACAACGATATGGCGAAGGCACAGGCTATTGCGTCACGGGTCGGCGTCCCCGAGGTGTACGACGATATTGTGGATCTGCTCCGGATCGCCGAGCCGGACGCCGTAGCAGTCTGCACGCCCAATCATCTGCACGAAGTCCACGTGGTGTCGGCGTTGGAAGCAGGGGCACATGTTCTCTGCGAGCGGCCTGTTGCCCTCACGGTCTCTGGGGTTGAGCGGATCCAGGCTGTGCGAGAGCGTACCGGTCGGTTCGTCTTAGTTGGGATGAACCATAGGTTTCGGCGCGACGTGCAGGCCGCGGTGAGCTTCCTCGAGGGTGGAGAACTGGGTGATCTGACGGCAATCAGGTGCGGATGGTACATGTTTCGTCCGATGGGACCGGCCTTGGGGTGGCGGTCATTCAGAGAGCAGTCTGGTGGTGGAGCAGTACTGGACCTTGGAGTGCCGCTCATCGATCTCGCTCTGTGGATGGCCGGCGGCCCGACTGTGAAGACGGTCACGGCACACCTCACTCCAGGCGCAGGCGAACATGCCGTTGAGGATGCTGGCTGTGTTCTGATCGGATGCGAGGGAGGGATCTCGATTTTCGTCGATGTCTCCTGGCGTCACGTCGGCGATGAGGAGAAGGTTTGGTTCGAACTCATCGGATCGCGCGGTTCGGCCAAGCTCGGACCTCTCCGGGTGTTCAAGGATTTGCATGGCACGCCCGTAAACGTCACCCCGACAGGGGCGTACAGTCGAGAGAACGTCATCTCGGGCTCATATAGAGCTGAGTGGGCGCACTTCCTTGCGGCGGTGAGAGGAGAGATAGAGCCACCCGGGCTGGACGAGCACCTGTCGTTGCACCGAGTTCTGGAAGCCATCGGACGTTCCTGTGAGGAAGGGCACGAAATCCAACTGTGAGCGCGCTGGCCCTCCCGCGAGGTGACTGGCTCCTGATCGGTGGCGCAGCGGTCCTCCTCACAGTCGCCTATCCTCCGTTCCACCTTTTCTTTCCTTCATTCACTTGTCTCATCCCGGTGATCTGGCTGATCCAGCGGGGTGCGTCAGATCCGCGTCCCCTCAGGCGGCATCTGGTGCAGGGCTACTGGTACGGGTTCTTCTCCAGCGGTCTAGTGCTCTACTGGATGGTATATGCTCTCTGGCGGCTCACGACACTATCCGTGCTGGGATATCTGGCGACGATTGTGGTCCTGGCTGCTTACGCATCCGTCATGTTCGCTCTAACTGGCTGGATCCAGCGCAGGAGCCGCGTCTCACTAATCATCGTGTTCCCGGTCCTGTGGACCTCTGTCGAGTGGCTGGTTGGTCACCAGGGCGACATCCATTTCCCTTGGCTTGGGCTCGGAAGTTCGCTCACAGGATTTCCGACCGTGATACAGGTAGCCGAAGTCATCGGTGCCCGGGGGTTGACGCTTCTTCTGGCAGTGGCCAATACGGCACTGGCGTTCGCCTGGCTCGAGCGACGCAATGCGAGGAGGGTCACGGCCTTGCTTGGGGCAGTAGCAGCGGGATTGTCAGCCGCATTTGCTTACGGCTTGGTTCGCGAAGCTACCGTGGGGATGAGACCGCTTGGCAATGTGACGGTGCTGCAGCCCAATGTGCCGTTCAACAAGAAGCACGAACGCACGCTACACGATTCGATAGTACGCTCAACCATCGAATTGTCAGCCGTCGCAGCTGAACGAACCAGCCCACAGCTGCTCGTGTGGCCGGAATCGGCACTACCCGATTACCTTTTCCGCCACGAGGAGTGGGAACAGCTGATCGCAGCTCAGGTTGTGCAGAGGGGGGTCCCAATCGTGACGGGCGGCCTGCATGTGGTGTTTGGTGAGACGGAGAATGAGTACGACTACTACAACGCCGCTTTTCTCTATGATGCAACCGGGGACAGGGGTTCCCATCCTGTCTACCACAAGCGTTATCTGGTTCCGCTGGTGGAACGGGTGCCGTTCGTCAATCCTCGCTGGTTCGACTTGCGGTGGTTTGGGGGATTCAGTACAGGTGGGGTGGGACAGCTCTATGAGGTCGAGATCGGGCAATTCGGCATCATGATCTGCTATGAGTCGGCCTTTGAGGATCTTTCCAGGGACTACCGGCGGCGCGGTGCTGACTTCCTAGTCAACGTCACCAACGATGATTGGTTTGGCGAGACAACTGCTCCCTTTCAGCATGCAGCTCACCTGGTTCTGCGGGCCATAGAGAATAGAATCGGCATCGTACGAGCGGCTAACAGTGGTATATCAGAATTCGTCGACCCATTGGGGCGCGAAAGCAAGAGGACGCGGCTGGGAGAGAAGACGTTCTCGGCCGATATAGTGCTGACTTCGGACGTGCTCACGATCTACACGCGCTTGGGTGATTGGGTTGGATTTCTGGTACTCTGCTTCACTGCGACACTGCTAGGATACTCCTGGTGGCAGAAGAGATAATCCGTGTGGGAGTGGACGTCGGCGGCACGTTCACGGACATCGTCGCACTGGGTGCAGACGGGAGGGTCTCGGTCGGGAAGGTCCGTTCCACGCCGGGAGGCGTGCCCACCGATCTATGGCAAGCAGTCGACGTCGCCTGTCAGCAGTCCGGCTCAGTGCATGCACGCCGCCTGCTGGTGCACGGCACAACTGTGGCGACGAACGCTCTGCTGGAACGGACCGGCGGTCACGTCGTCCTGGCTACCACTGCTGGATTCGAGGACCTCCTCTGGCTCCGGCGGCAGGACCGGGCAGATCTCTACGATCTGTCCGTCCATCACCCACTGCCTCTGGTCGCTCGGGAGGACGTGGTCGGAGTTGTGGAACGGGTAACACCAGCAGGTGTGGAACAGGCGCTCTCGCAGGAAGAGGTCGAGCGCGTCGTGAGGGAGGTGGTTGCCCGGAACCCGGACTCTGTCGTTGTCTCATTCCTGTTCAGCTTCAGTTACCCTCCACACGAACGGCGAATCCTGGAGGCCATCCGGCTTGCCTTGCCGGGAGTTCCAGTAGTGGGCAGTCACGAGGTGCTGCCAGTGTTCCGAGAATACGAACGCACTAGCACGGCTGTGGCCGAGGCGTATCTACGACCCAAGGTGAGTGGGTACATACAACGCCTGGCCACCCAAGCATTGCAGCACGGTATTCAAGGTTTCCGAGTGATGTCGTCCAACGGGGGGACGATGAGCGTCGACCACGCGCAGGTTCGCGCGGCGGCGTTGGCCCTCTCGGGACCAGCTGGAGGGGTAGAGGGAGCCCGTCTGGTGGGTTCTGCCGTGCAGTTCGCTGATCTTCTGACTCTGGACATGGGTGGTACTAGCGCCGACGCCAGCGTGATCCTCGGCGGACAGCCACTCGTTCAGACGACCGCGTCGGTTGGAGGTGTCGCGCTCTCGCTACCCCATGTGCT
>JBDHKN010000010.1:0-71834 GCA_039586365.1 Gemmatimonadota bacterium
GTCAATAGTAGCCGCCGACGCTCGACGGCAATACAAGGTTCGCAAGCTCGGTGAGCCACCTGGGATCGTGGAACGCTGGTACGCGATTTCGGTGGAACGGAGGGTCCAACATCCGGCGGGACTTCGGCAAATGCAGCTACCCGCGCGGCGGCCGGTGAGACTCCGGCTTCGTCGTAGCAGCGAGCATGGTTAGGTAATTGCCGCAATGTGACGTGGGTAATTACTGACTTCCCTGACGAACTCTTTGCGTCTTACGATAGGTGACGCATCGCCCTATCAGACCGTTCGGATGTGGCGTGTCGGTGGGGAGTTGTCTGCAAGTATACGAGAAACGGCATGTACACGTCCGCACGACAAAGGATGTGCTTGCGATGCCTCACCAGTTGAGCGCCGAGCGCACGGGCTACGATTTACGTCGATTATACGACATTGTCGCCAGCGGCCGGGCTCTTCGTCTTGGTGATACCCATGCCCGTCAGCATGCGAGACGTGGCGGTAGAGTACGCTGCTGGCGAGAATGCCTCCGTCTAGTGTTCAAATTGTGAGAGGGGATTGGGTATGCACTTCCCCTGGCAAGCCAGCACGGCAGAGGAACAGGGTTCGAACCGCTGGCTCCGCTGGCGCTTCATAACCGCGCTTCTGCTGGTGTCTGCGGTACCCTTCGTCGTAGTTGGGAGCGGAGCTTGGATAGTGTTTCGACGGCTGGCGATCGAGCAGACTCTGACGGCAAACCGTACCATGGCACGGGCGCACGCGGCTGCGATCGACATGTATCTGACCGAGAAG
Organism: Gemmatimonadota bacterium; assembly: GCA_039586365.1. GTDB lineage: Bacteria > Gemmatimonadota > Gemmatimonadetes > Gemmatimonadales > GWC2-71-9. The sequence goes on from JBDHKN010000010.1 coordinate 787, forward strand.
CTCCGCACTCTCGAGATGGTCGCCAGCACCAACTCCTTGGTACAGCTCACCGCCGCGGACAAGCTGGGAGAGGTATTCGCCGCGGCGGCAGCAGTACATCAGAGTTCTTTTGTGGACATTGGTGTCATCGACGAGCAAGGACGGCATTTGGCTTATGTCGGGCCTTTCGATTTGAAGAGCAGAATCTACAGGGACGCCGAATGGTTTCACACGGTGATGGCCGAAGGGTTTCTCGTGAGCGACGTGTTCTTAGGCTACCGCCAGATTCCCCACAGCGTGATCGCTGTGCGGCGACAAGCTCCCACCGGCTGGTGGATACTCCGAGCCACCATCGATAATCGGAGTCTCTATGAGTTAGTGAGATCGCTCGAAGTGGGAACCGCGGGTGACGTATTCATCGTCAATCAACAAGGATTGTATCAGACGCCGCCCAAGGTTGGAGACGTCCTCGATCAATCACCCATTGTGAATCCAACTATACACCATGGGGTCAACGATCAGAGGCTCGTGAGTCCGACCGGCAACATACGCCAAGTCACTACCTGGCTCAACCACAGCGGTTGGTTGCTGGTGGTGCAGCAGCCGGAAAGTGAGATCCTGGCACCTGTGAATCGGGCCGCAGCCATTGGCGCGCTCTTAGCTGCAATCGCGCTGGCGTTGGTGGTTGTGGCCACCATTCTCGTTACGTCTCATTTGACTCGGCAGGTAGAGTTTGCCAACCAACAACGCGATGTCATGTATGCTGACCTGATCCGCTCGGCCAAGCTGGCATCGCTGGGTGAGTTGGCAACAGGCCTGGCCCACGAGATCAACAACCCGCTCGCCACCATCAGTGCAGAGCAGACCAACCTCGGAGATGTAATTGGCAAAACTGAATTAGCGCCCAATACCCGCGCGTCGTTGGAGAATTCCATCGAGCGTTGCAAGCGCCAGGTCGAGCGCTGCGGCAATATCACTGCAAAGATGCTCCAATTCGGACGTAAGACTGATACCGCACTAGCCGCTACACCCTTGGAACCGGTGCTTACGGAGATCGCAATGCTTTTGGAGCGTCGTGTGAGGACCCATAACGCGGCTCTGAACCTCGAGATCGAACCCGGACTACCAGCCGCGTGGCTCGACGCCAACGAACTCGAGCAAGTGCTTGTCAATTTGGTCAACAATGCAATCGATGCACTGAACGGAGGAGGACTTATCACCATGTCGGCAACGCGAGATGGGAACCAGATTCTCCTCCGAGTAAGCGATGATGGTAACGGCGTTGCTCCGACCGATCTCGATCGAATCTTCCAACCATTCTTTACTACCAAACCAGTCGGTCGAGGTACTGGCCTCGGTCTTTCCGTGGTATACGGAATCGTGCGCGGCTGGGGCGGGACAATCCACGCTGACAGCGCTGTTGGCCAAGGCACTACCATTTCCATTCGTATACCTCTGACAGGCGAAGCGAGGCAGACGCCGCCTGCGGTCAGAACATGAGTGAAATCGAGAAACGTTGTCCGTTGACGGAGGGCGACATGCAATGACCGGATCTGACCAATTGACCAGAGTCTTGCTCGTGGACGATGAGGTCGAATTCCTCCGAGCCATCGAGCCCGGTCTTGCCCGCCGCGGTTTTCACGTGACCTCGGCCGAGAGCGGGCAGGCAGCCTTACAACTTCTTTCGTCGGAAACGTTCGATGTCATCGTTCTCGACGTGAAGATGCCCGGTCTCGACGGTGTCGATACGTTCAGGGAGATCAAACGGACCGCACCCACGCTACCTGTAATCCTCCTGACCGGTCATGGAAACATCGAACAGGCTTTCGAGACCTCCAGGGAGGGTGTCTACGAGTATCTCACCAAGCCGTGTGATGTGGCAAGGCTCGCGAATGTAGCGCGACTGGCGGTGCGGAAGACCAGGGATTCGAAGGCTACATCGGCAACGCTCCCTGATGAGATCCGCCTCCTCTTGGTGGACAATGACAGCGACTTCGTGGACTCCATTGCACCTGCACTGGAAAGACGGGGAGTCATCGTTTCCAGGGCACGCAACGGGAATGAAGCCGTCGAGCAGGCCCGCCAGATGGCGTTTGCTGTGGCACTTGTCGACGTACGCATGCCTGACATAGATGGTCTTACGTTGCTTCGGCGACTGCGAAAGATAGATCCACTATTAGAAGCCATCATTCTCACGGGCCATCCCAGCGTGCCCGATGTGCGCCGTGGCGTCAGGGAGGGCGCGTTTGACTATCTCACCAAACCTCAGCGAGTGGAGGACCTTCTCGACCGAATCCGCGCGGCAGCGCAGCGGCACGAACAACGCAAAGAAGAAAGGCGACAGAAAGAGGTGGAAGGGATCTTGTCAAATCACCCCGACTGAGCACTAAGTCGTACGTGAGAACAGCGTGTCTGGCGCGACCGGGCCGCGAGTCAGGACTCCTAAGTCCTTAACCGGCCTGCTTATGCCGGCTTCTCCTCCCAGCGTGGGTTTGGGTGACCAACCACTTACCGCTGACCGTCGTCCAGCTCGCGCAGCTTGCGCAGGATTCCGAGCGGGCTCTCTCCCATCCCGGCGGACACGATTCTGTCTATCTTCTCCTCGTCGGCTGCGAACTTCTTCTTGAGGCGGGCCTCGTAGGCTTCTTTGAGCGTCTCAATGAGCTTTTCCAGCTCGTACGGTTTGGGTAGGTAGCTGAACGCTCCGAGCTTGGTGAGTTGCACTGCGCTCTCAAGAGAACCATGACCAGTAAGGATAATGGCTTCGAGAAATCTGTGCTTGTCCTTTAATACCCTCAAAACCTCGCTGCCATCCATGCCGGGCATCTTGAGGTCGAGCAGTGCAATGTCGAATTGCTCACGTTCAGCAAGTTCAATGGCGTCAGCGCCACTTGTCGCAGTCTTCACACCAAAGCCGCGCTTTCTGAGACGGGTGGCGATGGCATTTAGAAAGCGGCTCTCGTCATCAACGATGAGCAGCTTTATTTGCTGTTCCATTGTGCTCTCCTTGCCTCAACTCATGTTCCCGGGAATCCCAGCCAGCTCCAATAGCCGAGAACGACCCATACCCACAAGACTGCAAAGCTGAGGCATAACACAGCGGCTCCGTGTTTGAAAAAGTCTCCCAGCGTAACGAGCTGCTCTCCGGTGTTGGGGTCCTTGGCCATGGCGAATGCCAGAGCATTGGAAGGCGTGCCGATGATTAGCATGTGAGCGAAGGATGAGGCAAACGCGGTGGCCAGGCCGATCATCCATGGATGGGCTCCGGCAATGCTAGCCATGGGCACTGTGATTGGGCCGACTGCAGCTACGGTGGCACCGTCACTCAAGAAGTTGGTGGCCAATCCCGTGGCAAGGCTCGCTGCGACTGCGAGGCCAGAGCCGCTCGTCATGAAGTCAGGTAGCACGTTGACGAAGCCGTTGGCCAAGTAGAGGGCGCCCCCAGTTTCAGCCAGTGCCTTGCCAATTGCGCTAGCTGCCGCATAGAGCAATACGACCTCCCAGTGTATACTCGCCATGTCCTTCCATGCCAACACGCGAAATACATTGAGGAGTACCAGACCCAAGATGACTGGCCCTCCGAGTCCAAGCCACTCACTGGCCGTGATCCAGAGTAGAATAACCAGGGCTAGAACCGTGGCGGTGATATGCTCGTTGCGAGTCATGGGCCCGATCTTGTCCGCTGCACGCCGGACTAACGCAGACACATCGAGCGTCTTGATCACGGTCTGACGGCGCACAACCAGAAGGAAGTACAACCCGACCATGAACGACATCACCGGAACCATCGGTAGCCCATACTTCACCCACTGTCCGAAAGTGGGGGCCATTCCGTAGTCGGCCAATATTCCTATCATGATGGCGTTGCGCCCACCCGCCGCCGGCGAACCTGGTCCCCCGGAATTCGCCGCGAAACAGAGTGATAGTGCAAAGATTACCATCAACGCCCTGTCTTTCTTCAAGCCCGCGGTGCTCATAGCACTCGCGTACACCATAACGAATAAGGGCATGGTAAACGCCACCATAGCGTGTTCTGAGACGAAGGAGCATGCCACCGAGAACAGCGGCAAGAACACCAGTAGCAGCAGGGTGAGGCTCTTGGCCGGAGCCAGAAGCAGTAGCCCGAGGCGTCTGTCGAAACCGGTTTTGGTGATCGCCTTGCCGAGAGCGAGAACACCGAAGATGAAGATCACGGCGTCTTTGGCAAAGGCCTGCGCAATGTCGTCCGGCTTGAAAATGCCGAAGAGATAGAGCACTGCGCCGACAAACATGGCGGTCACCGCCACTGGAATACCGCCGGTGGCCCAAAACAGTGCCGCCACGAAGATCAAGGCAAGCATCGCCTTGGCGCGAAACGCCACTTGGTCCACGGTCAGGGGAACCTTCGCCTCAGCGCCGTCGGCTGCCGTTGCGTTCCTCTCCAATTTGTACTTTCTGCTGTAGTAGCTGGCGATCGACTGTCCTGGTTCCATCTGTCGATATGCGGAGTACCCGACGATCTCGTCGGGCCTTGACCTGGCAGATTCTGGTTCGCTCTTCACAAGACTGACCAGGTGCACGAGTGACGCTGGGTTGGGGGACAAAACGATGCAGGCAAAGATGGTTAGTCCCAAGATGATGAACAGCGGGCGCGAGTTGTGGCTGCCAATGAGCCACCTGCCGAGCGACCGTTCTGCTACATGAGGGATCTCGTGCCGAGCCTTGGCGTGTACGACTTCATCCTTGGCCTCCTCTAATACGGTAGCCAGTTCTTCTACTTCGCAGGGCTTCTGCACGTACTTAAACGCGTCGAGCCGACCAGCATCCTTGGCCGACTCCAGACTTCCATGACCTGTGAGCATGATTGCCTGGATGGCGGGACGAAACGTCTTCAGTTCCCGCAGCGTCTGGATGCCGTCCATATTCGGCATCTTCAGATCAATGACGGCAATCTCTATCGCATCGTCTTGCCTCACTGCCTTCACAGCATCTTCGCCATTATCGACGTCAACTACATCGAAGCCACGCTTGCGCAGTCGCCTAGCTAACGGCGTGCGGAATTTGTGCTCGTCGTCGACAAGTATCACCTTTGACATGTTCGTTCCCTATTGCGCATTACCGGAACAGTCGTTTTGCACTATTTGTTTGGCGAGTTCGTCAAAGAGATCGCTAAGGCGCAGTATCCCCACGGTCTGTCTATCCCGCTGCACCAACAGTGAAAGCGTCTGGTGAGCCAGGAACGCACCGATTGCGTCGGCGAGAGTCGCCTCCTCGGCGATTCCCACTGTTGTTGGCGTGTAGACGTCGCGCACAGCAACGTTGCGGGCACGCACGCAAACATCCACAAAGTCGGCGGTGAAAAGATCCAGCGTATGCATAGATGACTCTAAGAGGTTGTCATCGACACCCGCGCGACTCAGGAATTCCCTTTCGATCATCGACTTGCGTTCGGGAATCAACGCACGCAAGAAGGCAAAGTGGTGGAGCTTACCCACGATGACTCCCTGGAGATTCTGCACAAGAACTGCTCGATGCGGTTGGCGATCAGCGAGAACAAACACTTGCGATTCCTTGAGGGCCTTGAGTGCGTCGAGGATGGTTGCGTCCTCATCGACGACAGCGTACTCCGATAACGACAGCATGAGGTCTTTGACTTGCTTAGCCATAGCCAGATCCTCTCGAATTCAGCCGCATCACTCTATCTCGTAGGGTAACTCGACGGTGAACGTGCTTCCTCTGCCAGGTTTGCTGTCCACGTAGCAAATGCCTCCAACACTCTTGATGATCGAGTAGCTGACGCTGAGCCCGAGACCCGTACCCTCGCCTGGCTCCTTTGTGGTGAAGAAAGGCATGAATACCCTTTCGAGCTGCTCGGCAGTCATCCCGCAACCTGTGTCCGTCACCGAGATACTCGCGCGGGAATCGCGATGCTCCGTCGCCACCTTGAGAATCCCACCTTCGGGCATGGCATCCAACGCGTTCTTGATGAGATTGACGAACACCTGGACCAGTTGATTCCGGTCCGTGAGGATCTCCGGAATTCTGTCGTCGTACTCCCGTACGACTTCGACGTTTGAGATCGACAACTCGTTACCCAGGATCCCAACCAGCACTGCGTCCAGTATCTCGTGTATATGATGCGACTCAACCCTTACCTCGGTCTGCCGCACGAATGTCAGGAGCTTCCGGGTTATGTCGCGGCATCTAAAGACCGCGTCGTGCACGATATTCAAGTGTTCCTCTAGATCGAGCGACTCGTCATCCTCGTCGGCTAGCGCCGGGTCCAGCGAATCCTTCAAGACGCCAACCTCTTCCGCGATGATAGCCAGAGGATTGTTGATTTCATGGGCGATCCCAGCAGCGAGTTCGCCTACCGAAGCCAGCTTGGCGGCATGAACAAGGTGTCCGGACAACTCGGCCTGGTGTTGTTCCACCGCGATCTGCTTGCTGACGACCTGCCGGGCGCGAACGAGAATGACAACGCCCGTGAGAACGAAGAACGCCACTATTGCCGAAGACACACTGCCGGGAAGGCCGACGAGGTCATTGTCGCTTGGATCCCGAGCATCAGTGACTATGAGCGCCCACGGCGTTTCTTTCAGCCAGGCGTAGGCATAGTCCATTGCGGCACCGCTGCCATCGCCCGCGACAAAGCCGCGCGTTGGCTCGCCGGGAGGCTTAAACAGAGTCTCTTGGAGAGACTCGCCTGCCTGGGGCGTCGTGACCTGCAGGGCCCCGGCCCCGCTCACCACAGCCGCATGTACTTCGCTAGCCCCTCCAGCGTGGTCAGGTAGTTGGAGAGGCGCTCCGGGGACAGTGTGGATCGCAGGATTTGGATGGTGTCGTTCCGTCGCCGTCGAACCGCGATTGTGAAGTGCGGCCTGCCCCGGAACCCGAGATAGATCTCGGTAATGACCGATGGTCTCTCTGAGGACAGGAGTTCCCGAAACCAAACCTCGTCTTGATAGCTTATCCGACTGGGGAAGTTGACCGGTCCGACGTGACTCTCCAATTCACCCGCTTCGCTCACGACCCCAAGATCGACGAAGGCATCGCTGGTCTGTTGCAGCTCTCCCAGGAATCCGCGCAGCAGCGGCCCATCAACTCGGTCGGCAGCGAACAACGGGTCGTCTATGATGTTGGCCAGATTCACCAAGCGCTCCCGCAGGAACAGATCGAACGTGTTCGCCTGGTGCTCTGCGATTACGGCAAGGTGGGCGCGGAGACTCTCATGCATTAGGCGCTGGAACTGGACGTGGAAAAAAAACCGCCAGCAGCAGGAGGGGCATGAAATACAGCAGGATCATCCGGCCAAAAGTGTGCCAGAGGATTTCCCGGAAGTGGTGACCTCTTTCCAGGTTGGTTCGTCGGACAGAATCGGCCTGCTCGGCTCTTGCCATGGTGTTTCTTGGCTATACTACTCCTCAGTTGTATGCCACACGTACTGCTTCCGTAGCCATCAAACACTCAGCGTTTTCTAGCGTGGTCAGCGAGGACAACTGCGCATGGCAGAGCCGATACTTCTCCGGTATGGGGTGGGTGCCCACGACCACAGGTATCTGGTAACGGGATTCGATGAAGTCTTTGAAGTACTCCAACCACGGACACGCAGGGTACCCGACTACGAATCCTGTCGCGAGATGAATCGCTTCAGCTCCGTTGATCACCATCTCCTCCGGGACGTACTCGATATAGCTTCCGGGGCACCCTCCGCAGCTCGTGAAGCCAACGATCTCCAGCAGATCGTCCGAGGGGTAACGAGCGAAACCACCTGCTCGCTCTCGCAGCGCGCGGAAGCATTTTCCGCCAGCACAACTCCTATACCTATCGCAGATGATGATGCCGATCTTCATCGCTCCCGGACAGCGTCAACTAAGAGCATCCTGCTCGCGTATAAAGGTGATTCACGACTCCGTGGGCCTTATCACCAGTACCGGTACGTGTGCAGCCCGTACAACCTTGTCGGCCACACTACCAAGGATGAACCGCGGCAACCGACCTCGCCCATGAGTGGTGATGACAATGAGATCCGCCTTCCGCTCCTCAGCCTTTCGGAGGATCCCCGTAGCCGCCGGTACATCCCTTTCCACCTCTGACGTCACACTCAGCCCCCTCTCCCTCAATCTGAACTCGATCCGGTGCAGATACTCCAGCGATTCCGAATGGGCAATTGCGGCATAGTCATCCTCCTCTGTAGCAGAGCGCTCCAGATCGGACGACCAGATGGGGAACGACCGTGACGTCACTTGGATGAGAGTGCACATTGCACCTGAGGCACGCCCGATCCGCTGCGCCCACTCGAGACCCGCCTCGGCCTGCTCGGAACCGTCCAAGGCAATCATGAGGTTGCGAAACCGATGGGTGTCCTCGATCGCTACTTCGGTGTCTTCCTCAGGACGGACTAGCATCACAGGCACGGAAGTGTGACGGATCACCCAGTCCGCCACGCTTCCTACCCACGCACGGCTCAAGGATCCCCGGCCATGAGTTGACATCACAATCAGCTCAGGATGCGATTTTCCTAGAAAGTCTACCAAGCCCTTAGCCGCGGTGCCGGGTACTACGGTGGTAAAGACGGGAACATCCGACCGATCAGCGATCTTCCTACCTAGGTTGTTAAGGTAGGCTACGGCAGCTCGATTGACGGGTTCAACCGCGTCGGGGGAGACCGTGGCTACGCGTCGATGCCGTGGCGCATGGTCCTCTGACGCAACAGAGATGAGCTTGATCTTGCCATCGAGACTCCGAGCTAGGCCGAGGGCGATTGGCAGCGCGAACTCACCGAAACTTGATCCATCCAACGGTGCCAAAATCGTAGGCTGTTTCACTGCTGTCTTCTCCAGATACTCGGCTCGGCGCTTGCCACAGCAGGTGTCTCTGCAACAGTACGCGTTCTTTCCCTTGAGCCTCACGCCCCAATCACCCAGCCGTACAATCCTGTGCGGTGACCGGACGGCGCTGAGCTACTTGGCCTTGACGGCGATCAGGTTCGTGACACCACGCACTCCTCCTAACTGACGCAAATCCTTCTCGACAGACATCCTGTGAGACGGCAACTCGACCTCACCCTCAAGGGTCGCCCATCCTGCTTCCACCAGCACCACTACCGTCCCTTCCAGCACGGGAGTTTGGCTTCGGAGATAGCGAGCGATGGCTCGCGCGATGTCAGTGTCGTGACCCGGAGTTGGGCCAGCGCATCGCACTCCCAGCTCCTCAGCGATCGCGAGCACTCCGCTAACGCGCTTCACAGCCGCCTCCGCCACCCGCTTCTTTTCACCGCTGTCTACCCAACCGCACAGAGTGACAACACCATCGCTTACCAGCAGACCGATTTTCTGCCCAATGAGGCCTGGTTCCCAGTCCAGTTCAGCTTGAGCCAGGCGATGTAGCTGCGCGTCACTGACTTTTACCACCGTTCACTTCTCTCGCTGCGATTCCCCTGCTCTGTCGACACGCCCTTCGGCACGAATATCTTTGCTCTTGATCAATCACATCGTACGAGAGGTACGGTGTATGAGAAATCCGGACTTTGCCCTAGGCGTATTGCGGTTTGTACGTATTGATCCCTGATGAAACACTGAATAGTGGTTCCCGAGCTGTGGTGCGAGCTGGGTTTCTGATAGATTGATCAATAGCCGTGACCAGTGGAGTGAGAAGATCACGTCGCGTTCATTTACGGCCCAGTGGACACTGACTTCATGGGAGGTACCGCGAGATTGCAGCATCGGATTCGACGGCCGCAGCAAGAGCCGATTGCTTCCCAACAGCAGGTGACAGACGACGGACTGCGACATCTGGCACACCAGTTGGGTGAGCGTGTAAAGGAACTGAACTGCTTGTTCGGGATTTCCGAGATAGTTGAGAGATCCGGCGGCTCACTCGATACAATCTTGCAGGAAACGGTTGAATTGCTCCCTCCGTCTTGGGAATTTCCGGAGATCGCATGCGCTCGAATCGAGCTAGGTGGCAGGGAGTATCAAACCGACAACTATGCATCCAGCACCTGGAAACTGGCAGGGGACATTTTCGTTCGGGGCAAACGAGCAGGGGTCATCGAGGTCTGTTACCTCGAGGAAAAGCCTGGACGCGAAGAAGGACCGTTCTCTGCAGAGGAGCGTAAGCTGCTCAACGCAATCGCGGAGCGTCTGGGCCATGTGGCCGAACGTCTGCAAACTGAGAGACTCCTGCACGGTCAACAGCAAGAGCTCAGAGAACGACTGACGCACCTTTCCCGAGTTAGTACCATGGGAGAGATGGCCAGCAACATAGCTCACGAAGTCAACCAGCCGCTCACAGCCATATCGACCTACGCACAGGCAGCCAAGCGTCTAATGGCTGCCGACCAGGTGTCAGGATCATATGTCATGGATGTTCTCACCCGAATCAGCGAAGAGGCGCTGCGGGCAGGAGAGATTATCCACAGGCTGAAAGACCTAGTCCGGAAACGGGGAAGTAGTCGGGAGAGATTCGACGTCAACAGACTCATTCACGACATCGAGCAGCTCGCTGCAGTCGACTGCCGCCTACATGACGTCCAACTCCGCATGGTGCTGTCCAAATCTCTGCCACCTGTCCTTGTCGACGGAGTCCAGATCCAACAAGTGGTACTCAACCTGATCCGTAACGGAGTTGATGCGATGGAGGATGTGGATCACGAGCCTAGGGAGGTGGTCATCCGCACCATCCAACGTAAGGAGGGTGAGATCGAGGTGAGCGTAAGCGACCGCGGCTGCGGGCCACCTGACGATATCGGCGACCAACTGTTCCAGCCGTTCTTCACGACCAAAGACGACGGCTTGGGCATGGGTCTCTCCATCAGCCGATCAATCGTTCAGAGCCATGGAGGCAACATGTGGTACGCCCGCAACCCTCACGGTGGCACGACTTTCTTCTTCTCGCTTCCAGCTACATCCGAGGACGACAATGACTCACAGTGAACCGACCGTCTTTGTTGTCGACGACGACGCTGGTGTGCGCGATTCCATAGCACTGCTAATCCGTTCCGTTGGCTTGAAATCGCAGACCTACCCGTCCGCAAACGACTTCCTTGCGACCTATGCGGCGGGCACTCCCGGTTGCCTTGTGTTGGATGTGCGCATGCCGGGAATGAGTGGCTTGGAACTACAAGAGCGACTGGAAGCAATCGGCTCAACCTTACCAATCATTTTCCTCACGGCGCACGGAGATATTCCAATGGCGGTGCAAGCCGTTAAGGCCGGTGCCGTCGATTTCATCCAGAAGCCATTTCGAGACCAGGCACTGATTGACAGAATCCAGCAGGCGATCGAACAAGATGCAAGGGCCAGGGAAGAGTTCACCGACCGCGATAGGATCGCTGATCGTGTAGCCACGTTGACTCCCCGCGAACGCGAAGTGATGGATATGGTCGTAGAGGGAAAAGCAAACAAGGCAATCGCGATCGATCTGGGTCTGAGCCAACGCACTGTCGAGATTCACCGTGCTCGCGTGATGAAGAAGATGCAGGCTGAGTCGCTATCCCAACTCGTCCAGATGATCATGCGGTCAAAGAGGTAGTCCGGAGGTAGCAGGACTTCAGCGGGAGCTACTGGCTGGGCATTCCAGCTGCGTAGTCTGGCCCTGTCGCAAGGGTGTTATCGCGAGGCGCGTCCAGATTCTATCCGGCAGTAGGTACTTACCACTATCCCATCACGTATATCTCCCGATGTTGTCTACGTCGCAATTCCTTCATTGTCCATATGGTGCATATGGCTCGTTACGTGATTCCATGTCGAGTGCAGTGAGCAGTACCGAACAAGGCCAGTCGAGCGCGCGAGTCCACGCGCCACAGTGGTGGACACCCACAGCGGTTGGCGGAGATCCATGCAAGGAGAGAGGAGGGCGGGGGTGATGAATGTAGGGAGAAGGCACGTTGTAGCAGCGTTTGTTGTCCTCGGCCTGACACCGGTAGTCTGTGCAGCCCAAGTGCAAACACCCATTCCGATTCGCGAACAAACACCAGGTCTACTGGCACAAGCCAAGATCGCACCAGCTGCGGCACGCCTTGCTGCCTATGCTGAGTTTCCGGGAGCCCGGATAGTTGCAGCAAGTATTGAACGCCAAGGCCGTTACCTCGGCTACTCCTTTGATCTACAGGTTTCGGGTCACGACGGGCTCGAACATGTGCAGATCGATGCGGGCAACGGCCAAGTCATCCGCGTAGAGTACACCGTGGAACTGGATAAGGACGGTCGCGTTGTGATGTTGGCACCCTTTGAGCTCATGTCCTTGGCCAGGAGCACCTTCGTGACAGCCCGTGACAAAGCCTCGGCCACGGTCGAGAATGGGGAGATTGTAGACTGTAAGCTTCGAGTGGAACGAGCGGCTTCGGTATACGTGTTCGACGTCCGGGTGGGTAACACGGAGGTTTTAGACCGCGTGTTGATCAATGCGTACAACGGAGTGGTTATCTCGGTTCAAGAACTGAGTGATAGGACTCCACTGTGACCGAGTCGATGTGAACGCACACAATCCTCCTGGGGATTGGGGCGCTAGGAGTGTTAGCTGACGGTTGGGTTGACAGGCTTGCTGCGCACCCTCAACCAGGAATGCGGCCTGTGTCGGCGGTTATCCCCTCTTGCCGGCGTCGCCGCAGACTAGTTTTCACGGCCAACCTCAGTTCATCTGGAGAGAACGGCTTGGGCAGGAACTCGTCGGCCCCGGCCTTCATCGCCTCGACTGCAATCCCGAGGGTCGGATAGCCGGTCACGACAACAATGGCGACCTGCTGATCATGCTTGCGGACTTCCGAGATCACTTCTCTACCGCTGAGACTAGGCATTTTCAGATCGACGATGGCGACGTCCGGCGCTGAGGTTGTCATGGCTCGGAGTCCCGCAACACCATCTGCGAACGTTTCCACGTCGTAGCCCAGTTTCGACAAGATCTGATCACACGAGCTGCGACACACGTCGTTGTTGTCGATCACGACTACCCGCACACGTTCGGTCGCTGCGCACATTTCCGGCTCCCCCGCTGTCAGACGATTGCAGGGCATCTCGAGGTCAGTGACATACCTAACCCGCCATTCGTTTTCCATACACAGATGGTAAGGCGCAACCGGAGGACGGGGAATTCGCAGTTGGCCGTACTGGAATCGCGGTTTCTACGTACAGGCTCCAACTACCCGCAACCCGCCCACCGATCATATCTCTCACCAGACCAACACAGATCAACCACTCTGTAGCAACCAGGACCGTAGCGGACCGGCCGGCCCGCAGTGCTTGATCCCTCCAAGCAACGACTACGTACAAACCACGATGGTTGTAAGGCCAACTGCGCATTTCGCTCGGGTTCTCTTGCTCGTAGCATCTACCCGATAGCTCTGGCCACAAGCGAAGATGCGTTCAGCAGCAGTGGCCTATGACATCAACAATCCACGAGGTGGCAGATTGCTGTACGTATGTTCGGCTGTGGCGACCTCGGTTGGCTTGACCAGACGAACTGGCCCAAACGGGACATGAGTAGTCGAGACGGTGTGTCCGCAAGCGTCCCCACCGTCTGCCCTTTCTGCGCATGTGGTTGCGGCCTCTATTTGCAGAAACTGGACGACGAATTGACAGGGGTGATGCCGAGTGAACATCATCCCGTCTCGGAAGGGAGGTTGTGTGCCCGGGGGTGGGCCGCCCACGAGGCGTCTCTTTGGGGCCCGCGACTCAGCCGCCCTCTTGTCCGGAATCGCGGCACACTAGAACCAACCACGTGGTCGGCTGCCCTGAGTGCTGCCGCAGAGCGTATCAGCAAGATCGTTGTAGCCGGCAGGTGGATCGGCGTTCTGGGATCGGCACGTGCTACGAACGAAGAGAATTTCCTTGCCGCAAGGCTTGCCAGAGGCGCTCTCCAGACGAGCCACGTCGACTCCTGCCTACGTGCTCCCTATCAAAGTCTGCTCGGAGGTTATGCGGAACTCGGCTTAGGCTGCAATTTATCGTCGGCGCTCGCGGACATAGAACAATGTGATGTGATCCTCCTGCACGAGGGTGATCTGGCGCTCACTCACCCTCAGGCTGCCTACGCCATCATGAAGGCTGTACGAAACGGATCCCGGTTGGTCACGATGGGAGCCGCGAAGACACGAATGAGTCGCCTAGCCTGGCTGCACATACCGCTGTTTCCAGGCGACGAGCCGATCTTGGCAGCCACACTTGCGGCAACAGCAGTGAGTGCCAGCTCGGATAACATGGGTGATGTCGACGGTACCGCACACCGCCGACAAGAGCTCGTTCCAAGCGCCCTGCACCAGATACCACTGGCAGAATTAGACAGAGCGATTGATTCGTATGCGGCCGCATGCCGTGCCGCAATCTTGCTCGCCCCGACAGGCGCAGCCGCTGCCCGACTCCGTGAGATATCCAGTGGTTTCGCCAAGCTTGCAGCTAGCACAGGACACTCGCAGCGTCCTGGATCTGTGTTCTTGCCGCTACCGCTTCGCGCTAACAGCCGGGGAGCCCTCGAAATGGGAGCGGTGCCTAACCGCTTACCCGGTCTTTGCGCCCTCGATGACGAAGCAGCGCTCGGGCGCTTAGCCCAGGTCTGGGGCTGTGAGCCGGCGAGCGAACGCGGACTCGACGTCGAGGCGATGCTCGGTGAGGTCAGGGGACTCATCATAGTTGCTGATGACCCACTGGTGGCTCTGCCTGCTGCTGACAGTGCCCGCGCGGCATTAGCCGAACTGGACTGCCTGGTTGTGCTCGACGCGTTCGTCACACCGACCGTCGAAGCATCCCACGTTGCTCTGCCCATAACAAGTCCTGCAGAAACAGATGGCACCCTCACCAGCATGGAAGGTAGAGTGCAGTGGCTGCGAGCTTGTACGCCCCCTCCTGTGGAAGCTCGTCCAGGATGGTTGGTGCTGAGCGAACTTGGTGCAGCGCTTGGGATGCCCAATACCCACCAATCCGTGGACGACATCCTACGTGACATTCGTCGTGCGGTACCAAGCTATGAAGAGGCACTCTTGCCGCACGAAGGTCATAGGGTGGGTACTGCAGGAATACTACAGGGAATAACCGGATGTCCACGGGGCCGTGCGTTGGTATCTGGAGGACTGCGGAGTTCGAATCCGGAGTTAAGGGGTGTATCGACAGCCGGCTCAGCGGACGGGACTGAGTTCCCCTTCCAACTCGTGCGCGCGGGTTCATTCGATTGGGGTGACGACCCTCTAGTCAACTACTCACCAACGCTGCGCCGCGATCACTCGTCGCTGAAAAAGCTGTTTCCGGATGGTCTTGTCGAGATGAGCAGCCAGGACGCGGAACGGCTGGGGATTCGCCATGGCTGGAGCGTGCGAATCAAATCGATCCACGGCGAGACAGTCGTCCCTGTCAGCCTACGGGAGGACCTCGACTCGAAGATCCTACTGGTTCCCTTCGCGTTTCGCGGTCACCTGGAGCCAGTGTTGAATAGGGGAGTGATGCAGCGAGTGAAGGTGGAGCGGATTTGAACGGGAGCCGTTGCGGGAACCCGAGATGACACCTGAGGATGCGGTAACCATAGCCAAAGAAGACCTTCCAGAGTGGCTGACCTGGCTTGGCGAGCGAGCGCAGTTGATCGCGCCCACTTCAGGTCTCGGCGGAGATGTCCTTTTCACCACCATCTCGTCCCCTCAGGAAGTACTGTGGGAATTCGAGAACTCCCTCCAGCCGCCCAAACAGTTGCTCCTACCGCAAACAGATCCTCTGGTGAAGATCAGCTACGATGCGGGACGATTCCATCCGGAGCCCGTTTACGACGACCGCCGACGAATAATCTTCAACGTCCGCAACTGTGACGTGAGCGGGTTCCTCTATCTCCATCGAATGCACTCCCGCGACCTCCCCGACCCTTCCTATCTGCGGCGGGCCGAGAACACGGCGTTCGTCAGCCTTGCTTGCACCCAGCCGTGCCGGTTGGGCTTCTGCGTCTGCTGTGACGCTGGACCGTTCCTGCGAACCGGATTCGATCTCCAGCTGACCGCAACGAGTGAGCGAATTTTCGTCGATGTCGGGAGCCGCAAGGGACGTTCGCTCACTGATGGCGTAGCAGATCTGTTCCGTTTGGCCACACCCGACGAAGTGGCGGAACGGCAGCGACTGGAGGCGAGGGCACGTAGTCTCTTCGGAGAGGAGACCTGCCATTTCGGCTCTGCCATGCGCCGCATTTCCACGGGGAGGGTGGCGAAGGAATTGTGGGAGACCATGGGTAATTGGTGCCTCGCATGCGGCGGATGCAATTTCGCCTGCCCTACCTGCTATTGCTTCAGCGTGAAGGACCGCGCGGTCGACGACTCATGGATGAGGTGCCGCATCTGGGACTCCTGCCAATACGCGGCATTCACCCTGGAGGCCTCCGGTCACAACCCCCGGACGCAGCAGCGCGATCGCATGTGGCGGCGTTTCTTCCACAAGGTGAGCGCCCAGTACTACCAGCGTGACGGGGACGTAGGTTGTGTGGGATGTGGTCGGTGCATCCAAGTCTGCATGGGTACCACAGACATGCCGGCGGTAGTGGAGGCGATCCGAAAGGGGGAGTGGCATGGATGAGTTGTTCCTCCCCAGGGTAGCAATGATCCTCAGCCAGAAAGACGAGACTCCGGACACTCGCACCTATCAGCTGCAGTTCCGCGACCCCCAGGAACAGGAGCGATTCGCCTTCCAGCCCGGTCAGTTCTTGGAGCTTTCCGTGTTTGGCATCGGAGAGGCCCCCTTCTGTCTGGCTTCTAGCCCAACGAGAAGGGGATTCGTCGAGGTCACGGTGAGGCGCACTGGACAGCTTACCGACGCTCTCCATGCTCTGAGCCCCAGGGATGAGATCGGCCTACGTGGTCCATGTGGGAATGGCTTCGACGTGGAAGCTGCCACCGGACACGATCTGCTATTCATCGCCGGGGGAATCGGCCTGCCCCCGCTCCGTGGACTCATCTGGAACATCTTGGACGAACGCGACCGATTCGGCCGCGTCACGATCCTTTACGGCGCCCGGACCCCGACCGACTTGGTATACAAGGACGAGCTGAAGCTGTGGGAGGAGCGCGACGACGTGGAGTTCTTCGTCACGGTGGATCGGGCGGAGTCCGGTTGGGAGGGGAACGTCGGCATGGTGCCGGTTCTCCTGAACATGGTAGAACTGCGTCCTGCCAGTACGCTCACCTACGTCTGCGGACCGCCGATCATGATCAAGTTCGTGATCCAAGACCTCCTCATGCGCGGCTTTGCTGAGGAGCGAGTCATATCCACTCTCGAACGAACTATGCAGTGTGGCGTAGGTAAGTGTAACCACTGCTGCATCGGGCACTTCTACGTCTGCCGGGATGGTCCTGTTTTCACCTATAGACAGATCCGGGAGATGGTGGAATGACCGCAATGGAGAGTGGTATGACGCTCCCGGATGCTCTGGCGGTTCGACTCTCAGGAAAGGTGGTCGTTGTGGGCATCGGCAATCCGATGTTCGGCGACGATGCCGCGGGCTGCCTCGTAGCCCGAAGGCTCACGGGTACTCTAGGTCTTCTCGTCATCGAAGCGGAAGACGTTCCAGAATGCTATCTGGGGGAAATAGTCGCCGCCAGACCTGACGTGGTCGTGTTCGTGGACGCGGTAGACTTGGGGGAGGCACCCGGATCGACCGCGGTATTACAGCAAGACATGCTGGCAAGCTATGAGGCGAGTACGCACCGGGTCCCGCTATCCCTCTTGGCGAAACTGATTTCGCGTGAGTGCGGGGCCGACGTTTGGGTGATCGCCATCCAACCACGGCAGGTGAACTTGGGGGCGACTCTCAGTACCGAAGTTGCTCAGGCCATCGTCGCTCTATCCGGATTGATCCGACAGTCGGTTCCTGGTTCTGGCACAGCGTTTGGCGTCGGCACTCCGCTGAAACGGGACACTGGGCCATGTTGACTACGGCCCTAGTACTCGCTGTGGCCGTGCCCGTCCTAGGCGCGCTGATCGCGGCTGCAGTACCTGCCCGCCCAGCGCGCTGGAGTGCCATGGCAGCGGCAGCTGTAGCTGCGGCGCTGGCCATACGGGCTGTCGTCACAGCCTTCCCGGGTGTCTATCGGAGCGGCTTGGGCGGCTTGCCCTGGCTCGGTGCGCAGGTTGGGCACGGTCTCATTGGAGTCCTGATCGACCCGTTGAGCTCCGTCTTGCTCTTGGTTGTCGTGGTGATCGGACTCCTCACCGTCATCTACTCGTTCCAGTACGTAAGCGAAGCCAATCGCGACCACTCCGTAATGCCGCAGGATCAGCGGCGCTACTACCTCTGGCTCTTGCTGTTCGTGGCCAGCATGGTCGGTGTGGCCATCTCCCCAAACTTCCTGCAGCTGTTCCTGTTTTGGGAAATGACCACGCTCTGCTCATGGGCGCTCATCTCGTTCTACCGCAACGAACAGAGCCTGCGTGCCGGATTCAAAGCACTGGTGATGACTCATGTTGGGGGGCTCTTCTTCCTGCTCGCCCTGCTGGTGCTCTTCACTCAGACTGGTTCCTTCGACTTCGCGGCCCTGGCACGGTTGTCGGAAGGCCCCCGAGCTTCGGTGTTTCTCTGTCTGATGATCGCAACGTGGGCCAAAGCAGCGCAGGTACCGCTACACACATGGCTGCCCGACGCCATGGAGGCTCCTACGCCAATCAGTGCCTACTTGCACGCGGCTGCAATGGTGAAGGCCGGTGTGTACCTGATGGCGCGGAGCGTGAGTTCCGGGTGGGCAATGCCCCTGGGAACCGGGTATGCGTTGGGTGCGATGGCGCTGCTCACCATACTGGTGGCGCTTTCTTGCTACTTCGTACAGGATGACGTGAAGCGTTTGCTGGCCTATTCGACGATCTCACACCTCGGTTATGTGCTGTTGGGCGTCGCCATGGGGGCGCTCGGTTCCGTAGAAGGGTTCCGTGGGGGAGTCCTGCACATCGTCTGCCATGGATTCTCCAAGGCTTTGCTCTTCTTCTGCGCAGGAGCCGTTGCATACACAACCGGCGTGCGGAGCATCTCAGCGCTCAGGGGTCTAGGGCGCTCGATGCCGCTCACTGCGGTTGCCTTCTTCATTGGGGTACTCGCCGTCACCGGGATTCCACCGTTCGCTTGCTTCTGGAGCAAGTTCATGCTATTCGCCGGCGCCTTGCAGCTTCCCGGTCCAAGCGGGCCCATCCTGCTGGTAGTGCTACTGGGCGAGACACTCATTGCCTTCGCGTGGATGCTTTATGTCGCGCAGAGGGTCTTCCTCGGCGCGCCATCACCGGCCGCCGAGAACAGTCAGGATCCACCGCTCGCCATGAGCATGACATTGGTCCTGTTGATGATCGGATCCGGCATCGCCCCCGTGATCGGGATTCCGCTAGTCGAATTGATCGGAAGGTGAAGCAATGAGCCACGTCTTCCTGGTCGAGACCGCCTTCACCCTACTGCTGGTCGGGGCAGTTGTCAGCCTCGTGCTGGCACGTCGCAGGAAGCTCTGTGGCTGGACATCCTTCGCGTTCATCACCGTGTCGGCAATAACCATAGGTGGTGTGGTGGTTGACACATTCCGGACCGGTGGGGAACCCGAAGTCGTACTCCTCCAGCTTCCTTTGCTTGGTGCAAGCTGGACCATCGTGATTGATCAATTGAGCGCCTTCTTCTTGGCGATTGCCGCGACCATCGGTGTCTTGAGCACCTTGTTTTCCGTGGACTACATGACCCACTTCGGAGAGGACACGGTCGCCAAATTCTACCCCGTGCTGCTGGTGTTTTTCGCCAGCATTATTGGCGTGCTGGTCACTTCGGACTTCCTGTTCTTCCTCGTGTTCTGGGAACTGATGACGCTCACCTCCTTCTTCCTCGTCACGTTTGAACGAGAGAGCGCGACGAGCCAGCGAGCGGGACGGAAGTACTTCATCATCACGCATGCTGCCACGCTCTGCATGGTGGCAGGTGCGCTTCTCCTGTGGAAAGACTCGGGGTCGTTCCACTTTCCGGCCATGCGGTACGCACTCGGTACGCTACTGAGTACACGACCTATCATAGGTCATCTTGTGATCTTGCTGCTCTTACTTGGTTTTGCGACCAAGGCGGGAGTTCTCCCGATGGGTGATTGGCTGCCGGATGCCCATCCGGTCGCACCATCCGGGATGAGTGCCATGCTGTCCGGCGTTCTGGTGAAGCTCGGTATTTACGGACTACTGCGTGTCTTTTGCGGTTTCGTACCGATATCCCATTCCCTGCAGGCTTGGGGTATCGTGATCGCCCTGGCCGGCACGGCGTCGCTTTTTATCGGGACGCTGACGGCCCTGATGCAGGCTGACAGTAAACGGCTCATGGCTTTTCACACAATCGGGCAGATCGGCTACATCTGCCTCGGATTAGGTGCAGGGCTGTATTGCCTTCCCACTGCTCCCACGCTGGCCGCTCTCGGGTTGATGGGTGCCCTATTCCACGCCGCCAACCATGCCTGTTTCAAAGCCTGTCTCTTTCTGGGTGCTGGCGCGGTACTATACCGCACCGGGGAACGGGACATGGACAAGCTCGGCGGACTGGGAGAATCGATGCCGGTAACAGCCGCTTCGTCTACCGTAGCGTCACTGAGCATCGCGGGAGTACCGCCATTCAATGGCTTTGCTAGCAAATGGTTGATCTTGGTCACATGCATGCTCGTCGGCATGACGTCTCCCTTGTTCCTATTGCTGGGAATCGTCGGGCTTTTCATATCCCTCGCGACCCTAGCTTCCTTCCTCAAGGTTCTGGGCGCGGTGTTCCTAGGTCAGCCCGAGGAAGGCTCGGAGGTAAGTGAAGTACCCTTGACGATGGCAGTTCCGCAGGCCGTCCTGGCGGCACTCTGCGTTCTCCTAGGGATCTTTCCGCAGGCGCCCCTTCGGTTCGCTCACACAGCCCTCGCCAATCTGTCTTCAGTCGATTTGCCGCCGGTTCATGAGCTCCTTGGAGGTCCCTGGGGACTCACTCTGACCGTGTCCGGCCATACGGTCGGGTTATGGACACCGTTGGCTGCCGTGGCTGCTCTGGCCCTGTTGGGCGCACTGGCTTACGGAATCCAACGTGCTGGGGCAGCCCGGGTGAGGCAGGTCGATGTGTGGACCTGCGGGGAGGAAGAAAGAGCTGCGATCGTGCGCTATCCCGCTAGCAGCTTCTATCTCCCGTTTAAGGGGGCTTTCCACGGCATCTATCCGACGCTACGGGTTGGAATCCCGAGTTTCCCACCCTCCCTGCGGAAGGTCCTCGATCTCGATCGCTGGCTGTACCTGCCTGCGGCAAAAGCGGTAGAACGAACCGCGCGCTATGTGGGTCGCACACACACGGGGATTCCCCAGGTGTACTTGCTTTGGATCGTGGTGGGGGCGCTGGCTGTGATGTTTGCCGGGCTTCTGTTGGTGCGCTAGGGAGGGAGGATGAACACCATGACGGGTACTGCCGCACAGGTAACAGAACTGTTGAGGGAACGAGTTGGTGCCTCTCTTCTGCTCGTGGAGCAGCCACAATCGGACACAGTCCGCTGGAAAATCGAGCCGCGGAATGTGCGTGCCGCCGCTGAGGTGCTGACTCAGAACACGGCAGCACGGTACTTGATCACTGTGGGGATCGATGAGCGTAGCCTGGGCCGAGGCTACGCGATAGTCCATCTCTTTTCGTTGGATGCGGCGCACCTATTCCTAGTTCTGGAGTGTGCGGTCGCAAAGGAGAATACCCGGATCGATGCCATCACCCCAGTGATCCCGGCGGCGAACTGGGCCGAGCGGGAATTCCGGGACGCGATCGGCATCGATCCCGAAGGACATCCGGATCTCCGCCGTTTGATGCTGCCAGATGATTGGCCAGATGGGACATTTCCGCTCAGACGGGATTTCCCGTACAACTGTCGCCCTGCGGCGGTAGAAGACGCCAAGCCCGTTCTCCTCGATCCGCCTGCAGGATCATCTGTGATCCCCATGGGGCCCTTCTTCCCTTCACTGGAGGAGCCGGCACGCTGGCGGCTGTTCGTAGAGGGGGAGAAGATCGTGGGCTGCGACTATCGGGGCTTCTACAATCACCGTGCGATCGAGAAGCTCGGAGAGACGGTGCTGACCTACGACAAACTACCCTTTGTCGCCGAGCGCATCTGCGGAATCTGCGGGTTCATACATTCCACGTGCTGCTGCCAGGCGCTGGAGAAGGCGGCTGGTATCGAGGTACCACCCCGCGCACGTTACGTACGCACGATCATGCTGGAACTGGAGCGGATCCACTCTCACCTTCTCTGGCTTGGTATCGCCGCTCACATCATTGGCTTCGAAACGGTACTCATGCAGACCTGGCGGATCCGGGAACCGCTCATGTGGCTTACCGAGGAGATCAGCGGGAATCGCAAGACCTACGGAATGAATTGCGTCGGTGGCCTCCGGCGGGACATCAGCCCGGAATTGGCTCAGAAGACTCGGAACGTACTCGATCATGTCGAACGGGAGGTCACCGCGGTGCGAAAGGCGATTGTCGGTGACACCACACTACTGGCCCGGACCAAAGGTGTTGGCGTTCTCACCAAGGAGTGGGCCGAGAAGATCGCGGTAGTTGGTCCACCTGCTCGCGCCTCTGGAGTCGCGATCGATGCGCGAGTGGACCACCCCTATGCAGCATATGACGAGATCCCGCCTCGGGTCAGTGTCAGGGAAGACGGTGATGTCTGGTCCAGGGTACTGGTCAGGATCGACGAACTGGAGGACTCAGTGCGGCTGGTCAGGGCGGCGGCGGCGGCGCTGCCCGACGGAGCGATCAGCACTGAGATCACCGAGGAGATCCCGCCCGGACGGATTGGGATATCGGTAGTCGAGGCACCCCGGGGAGAAGCCGTCCACTTTGTGATGACGGGTGGTGAAGAGAACCAAGCGTACCGCTGGCGGGTGCGCGCACCCACCTACCCGAACTTGCAGGCAGTGCCCGTGATGGTGGAGGGGCAGACTATCGCTGACGTCCCTATTACCGTGGGCAGCCTCGATCCCTGCTTCTCCTGCACTGAGCGGGTAGAAGCTGTGGACGTCCGTAGCACAATCCAACGGGTTTACTCCCACGCAGAGCTCGTCCGAATGTGGCAGGAGAGGAATCTCTGCGGAGATGACAGATGAGGACGACAGTGCTGGGAATACTCGGGCTCTGCGCAGTTAACGTCCTCGTGGCGTTGTTCCTGTCTCCGCTCTACGAGGGCATCCTCAGGAAGTTGCGGGCAGTGATTCACTCCCGCGTGGGACCTCCACTCACCCAGTCCTATCTGGACTTGTTCAAGCTCTTGGGAAAGGAAGACCTTAGGACCAGTCGGGGACTCCTCTACGCCATCGCGCCGGCACTCACGCTGGGCTCGGTACTGGTCCTCGCAACGCTGGTTCCCATGGGAACGACACCGCCTCTCGGCTGGGCTGGGGACGTCATAGTGATCATCTATGTGGCGGGGATGAGTGCGGTACTCTTGATCCTCACGGCCTTTGCCTCCCGGAGCCCATATGCGTACGTGGGCGGATCGCGTGAGATGATGCTCCTCCTTTCGGTCGAACCGGTAATGGCCGTCGCTCTCATCGTCGCAGCGATCAAGGCCGGGACGTTCGCGACGGGGGACATCTTGGCCTGGCATGAACAGAGCGGACCAACCATCAGCATGATCATCGCCGGTGTGGCCCTCTTCCTCGCTCTGCAGGCTCAAGCGGGAAAACTTCCCTTCGACATCCCTGAAGCGGATCAGGAACTCATGGGTGGTCCACTTGTGGAGTTGAGCGGGCCGCGGTTGGCACTGCTACGTTGGGCTCTCTGGGCCAAACAACTGGTCTTCGCGTTCATCCTCGTGGAGATCTTTCTGCCGTGGCCTCGTACGGGACTATTCCCGATAGATCTGGCGCTGGCCCTCGCCAAAGCGCTTGCGGTCTTGGTTCTTGTGGCTGTAATCGACGTCGTGAATCCTCGGCTGCGGGTAGAGCAGGCCATGGGCTATTACTTGCGAGTGGCGTTCTCCTCCCTAGCCGCCGTGGCTTTCGCTGTGATCGGGATGTAAGGAGGTCTCACGTGCTATTGAGCAAGCTCCGCGAAGCGCTCGTTTGCCTGAAGGCGGGCCGTGTGACGCTCCCGTACCCATTTGCACCTCACGATCCGGCACCAGGCTTCCGTGGCAAGATCACCGTCGATCCGGATCTCTGCTTTGGCTGCGGTGGGTGTGCGCATGTCTGCCCCGCAGGGGTAATCGTCATCAACGACACCGGGCAGCACACCCGCGTGCTCGACTTCCATTGGAGCCGCTGCACCTACTGTAGTCGGTGCGAAGAGGTTTGTCCTGAAAAGGCAATCCGGTTGACCCAGGAGTTCGAGACTGCAACCGATCGGCCTCAGGACATGCTGATACACTTGGAGGTCTTCATGGGGCCCTGCCAAAGGTGCGGTAGGTGTTTCCCTCCCCCCACTCCCCTCGAGCGGATGACAGGCACGGGATTTCGCCGCAGCGGGAACGGAGGGCGCAAATGAACCTGACAGATATCCACGCTGATCTCATTCGCACCTTGAGTATGATGCTGGTCATCACGTCCGTGGCCACGGTGGAGACACGACGCCTCCGCCTTGCGGCCGCGGTGTATTGCGTTCAAGCCCTGTTGATCGTGGCGTTGCTCTTGAGCTTCGCAGCCATCAATCCGGCACTGTATTGGTGGGCGGGGACTGCGTTCATTACCAAGGTCGTCCTCACTCCCTGGTTCCTATTCCAGTACATCGGAAAGACACAGGAAACCGAATTGCCACCCTGGATCGGCTTCGGACCTTCCATCGTGGTAGCAGCAATACTCATGATAGGGTTCTTTCGACTGACCCACAGCCAGGTGGATCTGCTGGCTCCCACGGCTCTAGCCCAGGAGGATGTATTCCGCACCAACCTCGCTGTGGCGTTGACGGTGTTTGTACTGGGACTCTACGCGGTACTCACGCGACGGGATGCTGTGAAGACGGTGATCGGCCTATGCCTGCTGGAGAACGGAGTGCACCTGAGTCTGGTGAGTCTGGCCCCCGAGCTTCCGGAGACCGCGCTGTTTGGCGTCGCGACTGAAGTCGTGGTCACCGTGTTCCTACTGCTGTACGTAATCGCCGGAATGTATCAGCAGTTCGGAACCACCGATACCTGGCGGCTGAGCGAACTCCGCGGGTAGGAGGAAATCTGTCGTGTCTACGGGAGTCTGAGCGATGAACGAGCAAGCCCTTTTGGTCTCTTCAGGTCTCCCTGCTGCGGCCTTCATAGTGCCCCTATCCGCCGGCGTCATTGTCTTCCTGGGCGGCAGATTGGGCCGTGGTTTTGGGCAGGGCGTCGCACTCCTGGCTTCGCTGGTAACCGCCGCCATCGGCGTCGCCATGGTGCGAACCGTGGTCCACGGTTCCGTTCTAACCACATGGCATAACGAACTCCGGGTCGACGGTCTCTCCGCGCTGCTGGTTCTCGTTATAGGGACGCTTGGCTTCCTCACTACCCTTTACTCAGTACGCTACGTGGAGCAGGCTGATTTCCAGCAGCGAGTCGGAGTTGGCAGCGTGGAGCGACGACTGTCGGTCTTCTACGGACTGCTGCTCTGGTTCCTAGCGACCATGACCTGGGGGTGCGTGACCAACAACATCATCATGCTCTGGGTTGCCGTGGAGGCCACCACTCTCACTTCAGGACTGTTGGTGGCTTTCTTCTGGGATAGGCGGGCTCTG
This sequence comes from Gemmatimonadota bacterium, assembly GCA_039586365.1. Taxonomy (GTDB): domain Bacteria; phylum Gemmatimonadota; class Gemmatimonadetes; order Gemmatimonadales; family GWC2-71-9. The sequence goes on from JBDHKN010000010.1 coordinate 26,410, forward strand.
GAAGCGGGCTACAAATACCTAATGCTCCTCACCATCGGCATCACCTTCGCTCTCCTGGGTTGCGTGTTGGTATACGCGTCGGCTGCAGCCACCGGGCGGTTGGACGGCGGACAGGCGTTGCTGATCAGCGAGGTTAGGAATGTGGCGGGATTGTTCCCCCCCAGAACCGCCGTCATTGCGGTTGTGTTCCTTATCATCGGCTTCGGCACCAAGGCAGGCATTGCCCCCTTCCACCCCTGGTTGCCGGACGCGCACGCGGAAGCACCTACACCGGTCAGTGTGTTGCTCTCGGGCGTCATGATCAAGATGGCGCTATACGCCCTGGCGCGTACCGTCGGCTTGTTCTTCCCCGCTTGGCCCCAACTCACCGTCTTTACCGTAGCCCTGGGTGCATTCACGATGGTTCTCGGAATCTTTCTCGCCCTGGCCCAGGACGACTTGAAGCGGCTGCTCGCCTATTCGTCGGTGAGTCAGATCGGTTACGTGCTGGCTGGAGTTGGGTTGGGAACATACCTCGGGTGCTTCGGTGGGTTGTTTCACCTATTGAATCACGCTCTCTTCAAGGCTCTCCTGTTCATGTGCGTCGGGGCGGTGATCTACGCTACCGGCATACGGCGGATCAGCGAATTGGGAGGGCTAGCTAAGAGAATGCCCATCACCGCAGTCAGTTTCCTTGTTGGAGCGCTGGCCATATCCGGATTTCCACCGTTCAACGGCTTTTGGAGCAAGCTCACCGTGTACCTGGCTCTCGCCCAATCCGGCCTCTGGTGGGCCGCGGTTATCGCAGTTGTCACCAGCCTGCTCACCATGGTCGTGTTGGTGCGCCCGGTATGCCGCGTGTTCTGGTCGAATCCAGCTGGAAAATCACCCGGCCTCAGCGAGGTCCGGGAGGTGCCTGCATATATGTGGATTCCCATGCTGGTATTGGCCTCTGTTTGTCTCTTGCTGGGGCTGCTGCCGAATCTCGCCTATCCGCTCCTGGACCAGGCCGCCAGCGTGCTGGCAGCGTTAGGGAGGTGATTACGGATATGCTGAAGGAACTCTGCGCTAAGGCTTTCCCCAAGTCGCTCTGGATCTATCATGCGAACACCGGAGCCTGCAACGGCTGTGACATTGAAGTGATCAACGTACTGACACCCTATTATGATGCGGAGCGTTTCGGTATCCGACTTGTGGGATCACCTCGCCATGCCGATGTGATCTTGGTAAGTGGTCCTGTCACGCGGCAGGTTGCCCCGGCACTGTACCGCCTCGTTGATGCGGTTCCGGATCCAAAGCTCATCATCGCCGTGGGCTCCTGCGGTTGCGGTGGTGGACCTTGGTTCGATAGCTACAGCGTCCTGGGAGGGGCTGACCAGTCCATTGCTGTCGACTACTACATACCGGGATGCCCGCCTCGGCCGGAAGCGATACTCTACGGCATCGCGCTGGCTTTGGGTTTGGTACCAAAGAAGGTCGAGGAGGAGTTTCTGAAGCAAGAGTCCCTAGAGGAGCTGGCACAGGGCATTCCCCAATACGGGGGGAGCGATGGCGGACAGGACTAAGATCCTCGTAGTGGACGATGACCGTGACCTGGTGGACATCCTCACCATGGTCTTAACAAGCCACGGCTATGAGACCGTTCAGGCCTACGACGCACCTCAGGGCCTGACGAAGGCGGAGGAGGAACATCCGGACCTCATAGTGTTGGACGTCATGATGCCCGAGGGGACCGAGGGATTCCACGTCGTATGGAGTCTGCGAAACCGTCCTGAAGCCTATTTCCAGAACGTCCCTATAATCATGCTCACGGCAATTCACCAGAAGACACCACTTCGCTTCTATCCGGATTCCGGGGATGGGACCTACGAGGCAGGTGAGTACCTCCCGGTCCAGGGCTTCGTGGACAAACCGGTTGAGCCACGGGACCTCGTGAGTGAAGTGGAGCGGGTTCTGGCTATCGACCGGGAACCCTGAGTTCGAGCCAGGGAGATCGGCGGGAGTCTGCCGATGGATGTTGGGAACAAGCAGCATCAGATACCTGAGACACCGACAGCCCTTCCCGCAACCGAGGTGTTGATCGGGCGTATTGGCTGGCTGATCCGACTACGCTGGGTCGCAGTCGGGGGCGTGCTCATTTTCGTTGAGGCCGTCCGGCGGCTGCTCCCTATCCAGCTCTTCCCCTCCCGCCTGTACACAGTGCTCGGGATCCTGACTCTATACAACCTGACCGTTTGGCTCGTCTTCGTTCGCTTGCGCCGCGTCCGAACGGACGCAGTGGGATCTTCTCGAAGGGACACCGGCGCAGTGGTCGGCGGTCTGGCGCGATTCCTTCTTCCGCGGGTCCCTCCCGGCGTGAATTACTATGATCGGCCTGCGGCGCGAGCCGCTGTCTTCGCTAGCTGCCAGATCGGACTCGACCTGGTATTCCTGGCGGCACTGCTGCACTTCGCCGGCGGAATCGAGAACCCCCTTCGTGTGTTCTTCGTGTTCCACGTCATTGTCGCCAGCATACTCCTCTCACGGCGGGCCACGTACGCCCACGCCACCCTGGGTCTCCTTCTGTTGTCGGCAGTAGCCCTGGGGGAATTCTCGGGGGTTCTCCCCCACTATTCGTTGCAGAGCCACTGGCGCCCGGACGCCTATTTGGATCCGCATCTGGTGGGGACCCAGCTCTTCCTGCTTGGCGTGACGCTCTATGTATCGGCGTATTTGGCTAGTTCCATCGCTGCCCGTCTTCGGCGGCGGGAGGTGGACGTGGTGGTCCTCTCCCGGCACCTGGCGGAGAAAGCAGTGCACCTCGAAGCAGCGTACGCAGAGGTGAGCGCCGGCGAGAAGGCCAAGTCCCAATACATGCGCAAGGTAGCCCACGAGCTCCGAGAGCCCCTTGGGACGATCAAGACAGCCCTGGGAGTCGTGCTCGAGTTCGCACCGGGGGCCATGGCCAACCGGACGCGGGACCTCATCCGACGTGCCCATCACCGAGCTGGAGAGCTGGCGGAGGTGACCCAGGAACTTCTGTCACTATCCCGGGCCCGAGGGAGCAGGGCCACAGTAGAACACACCACGCTTGATCCTGGCGAGGTCTCCCGGCTGGTCCTGGACGAGATGCGGCCCCGTGCCGCGGACGCAGGTGTGGTACTCACAGTACAGATCGGGGAGAAGCAAAAGGAAATCATGGGAGATCCCGAAGGTCTGGCCGACCTTATGGACAACCTACTCAGCAACGCCATCCGCTACACCCCAAGGAATGGCACAGTGACCTTCAGTGTACAGGTGGCTCACGGTAAGCTGGCCATCGAAGTGAAGGACACCGGTATCGGTATCCCCCAGGAAGATCTACCCAGGATCTACGAAGAATTCTTCCGATCCAAGACCGCCCGAGAGTACAGCCCAGACGGTTCCGGGCTCGGGATGGCGATCGTTAAAGCTGTAGTGGACCAGCACCAGGGAACCATCTCTGTCGAGAGTTCCCCGGGGCACGGAACTCGCGTGCGGGTGGAGCTTCCGGCTGCGGGGTAAGCCTGACTCTCAGAGGTTGGCCACTGGTATGGATCATCCCAGGAATGCACTGGCGGGTAATTCGCTTCATACGGAACGCATTCGAGACTACGGGCGAGTTTCCTTTGGTCTAGCCTTGCGAATCATGTACTACGCCCGCTTCATCCGCTCTTCTGCTTGGTTTTGTCTGTGGCATGACAACGACAAGATCTTGCGCACGTTCAACAGCAGACTGCTGTCGGTGATCGGTTTGTCTAGGTACCCATCTGGTTTGGGCACAGTGCGTTGATAGATCAGTCCGCGTAGCTCCGGCCTTCCAGAGATTATGCACACTGGGATGCTTGCAAGCTCCGGGTCTTTGCGCATCTCTTCAAAAACCTGACCTCCGTCCTTTCCCGGCATCGAGATGTCCAGCGTCACCAGGTCAGGGATCTCTCTTCTGGCCACTTCCAACGCCTCATCACCGTCACGGGCTTCGAACACCTTTGCACCGTTGTCCTCGAGCACGGTGGAGATAAAGGCAAGCGTATCGGGTTCGTCATCAACCACAAGAATCTTGAAATTGGCAAGATCGATCACCTCGCACCCCTCCATTTCCTAAAACGTCCCGCGGCAACGTCTCGTCTGAGCCATCTCATCTCGGCTGCACGATATGTCTTCCGCGGTGTCGCACCAGCCTATGCTCGGAACCCACGTTCCCTAATACATGCTAGATGACAAGGGAGTCTAGTACAATGCGAGATTAGCCCTACATGAATCACGGTTTTTACCTACTGGTACAACTGATTGACGGGTGCTACGGCAGCACTCAGCAGTGAAGTCGCCATTCGAGTATTATCCGCTGCCTAGGTATTGCCCGCAGTCCCCGCACGTACAAGTCCTGATTCCGCCTCCTGGCGGCCTGCTACATTGTGTTTGTTGTGCTCGGCGCTGTTCACGGGGCTGTCGTGGATGCATACAGGCGGTGAGACTTGCTTGGGAGCGCTCCGTCCAGCCACCGGCCTCCGGCACCTTGATTGAGGCAGGATTCAGAGGTGCTTGCAGGCACAGCAGACGTCCGCTGGCTGGCAGTCCGCACAGGGTGGTGCTGCCCGAAATCACAGCACGTGCGAGACAAGTGGTGACCTCGGATCAGCTGCCGCAGGATTCACGAACCAGCGGCGGCACATACTACGAATCTGTTGTGTCGCGACCGGCTCCTCTGTCACAGCTCATGACGAGTCTGGTCGGAGAGCAGCGTAGACGATGCACGAGCTGAGCATTGCACTAGAAGTTTCTAGAATCGCACAAGACTACGTCGGCCGTGATCAGCTACGCAAAGTGGTGCAACTGGGGATGGACGTGGGGGAAGAAGCCGGGGTCGAGGTAAGTAGCCTTGAGTTCTGTCTTGAAGCGGTTCTCACCCAGCCACCCTTCCATAATGTCAGGGTTGTCATCAGGAGTGTATCGGGCGATGTCTTGCGCCTATCATACTTGGAGACCGAAGATGGCCGTTCGAAGAATTGACGTGCGCGAGCGCGTTATGGCGAAGAATGACGAACTGGCCGCGGAGGTACGGAGGCGGCTGCGGCATCATGGCCTTTGCGGATTCAACCTCGTCTCCTCTCCTGGTTCTGGCAAGACTCTGCTACTCGAACGGACGCTGGAGAAGCTGGGTGAACGGCTCAGCATCGCCGTAGTCACGGGTGATGTACAGACGCAGAATGACGCTGACCGGCTGGCAAAGCGTACGAGCAGACTCGTGCAGGCTGTAGTAACTGGAGGTGCATGCCATCTGGACGCTCGACAGATCATGAAAGCCCTGGACGAGATAGATCTATCCAAGACCGACCTGCTGCTTATCGAGAACGTGGGTAACCTGGTCTGTCCCGCCAGCTGGGACCTGGGTGAGACGGCAAAAGTGGTTCTGTTTTCGGTCACTGAGGGAGAAGACAAGCCGGTCAAGTATCCCAAGATGTTCCGCGAGTCCCGCTACGCCATTCTGAACAAGGTCGACCTACTGCAACATCTCGATTTCGACATCGACAAAGCGGTATCCTACGCAAAAGAGACAAACCCCGACCTCCAGTTCTTCTTCACCTCCGCACTCACAGGTGAGGGAATGGACGAGTGGTACGGGTTTCTTGAGGCTTTTGGCGCGGAGGCACACATATAGTGACGACGACGGTGCAAACAGCCAACCGTGTGGCCCTGAGTGTCAGCGTCAGGGGAGTCGTGCAGGGCGTAGGTTTTCGTCCCTTCGTCCACCGGCTTGCATTGGAGTATGGAATTTGCGGTTGGGTACGGAACGAGTCTGGCCAGGTACGGATGGCCGTCGAAGGACCCCAGTCAGCCGTAGATAGGTTCGTTCACGACCTCACAGCCAAGGCCCCACCTCTGGCCAGGATCGACTCGCTGCACGTGGTAGGGACTGCCTCGCAGGACATTCAGGAGTTCAGGATCTGCGCGAGTCACGACCAACCGGATCGGCGCCAGCCAGTATCTCCGGACATGGCGCTGTGCCGACGCTGTGAAGCCGAGCTGTTCGATCCACACAACCGCCGGTTCCGCTACCCGTTCATCACCTGTACCGACTGCGGACCGCGCTACACAATTGTCCACTCGATGCCGTTCGACCGGGAGCGCACCAGCATGAGGGCCTTCACCCAGTGTACCGCATGTTCCCGGGAATACCACACGCCTGAGGATCGTCGCTACCACTGCGAGAGCAACAGTTGCCACGACTGCGGCCCCCGCTTGTGGCTCGAATCGGCAGATCAAGGCACCGCTATCTATGGCCGCGAGGAGGCACTACAAAAGGCCGCTGACCTGTTGCTGCGAGGTCAAATCCTCGCACTGCGAGGACTGGGCGGCTTCCACCTGGCAGTGGATGCAACTGATGAGGCCGCCGTGGAACGGCTCAGAGCCCGTAAGAACCGTGAAGCAAAACCACTAGCGGTAATGGTCCGAACCGTAGCACAGGCACGTGATTTGGGACTGGTCAGCTCAGAGGAGCGGCAACTACTCACGTCGGCGGAGCGACCCGTGGTACTGCTCGATGCGAAACGTGATTCGACCCTGGCTCCGTCGGTAGCACCTGACCTCGACACCGTCGGCGTCATGACAGCGTACACGCCCTTGCATCACCTGCTGTTGGATCTGGTTCGTCGACCCCTCGTGATGACCAGTGGAAACTCGAGTGCAGAGCCAATCGCGATCGGGAACGACGATGCGCGGGAGAAGCTCGGCAATGTAGCCGATGCTTTCTTGATGCACGATCGCGAGATCATTGGCCGGTACGATGACTCGGTAGTCCGCCTGGTCGACGCTGCTCCGGTGTTGCTCAGGCGGGCCCGTGGATACGCGCCGCTCCCCGTGACGATGCCGGTCGCGACACCTGCGCCCCTGGTCGCAGTTGGTCCCCACTTCAAGCACACCTTCACCCTAGCGCAGGGCAGCACCGCGTACATGAGTCAGCACATAGGCGATCTCGAGAACTTGGAGACATTGGAACACTTTAGCGCCACGTTGGAAGCATACAGTCGTATGTTCCGCATCGTGCCAGAAGTTGCGGTGAGAGACTTACACCCTGCCTACCTCTCGAGCCGCGTGGCGGAGGAGTTGGGATTGGCTGCGACGTTGACGGTCCAACACCATCACGCTCACATCGCTGCTGTGGCTGCCGAACATGGGATAACCGATTGTGTTATCGGAGTTGCATATGATGGTACCGGATACGGAGACGATGGAGCTGTGTGGGGTGGCGAGATCCTCGTCGCCGATCTGACAGCATACGACAGGTTATGCCAACTGCGCTACGCTCCCCTGCCGGGTGGCGACCTTGCTGCTCGCCGGCCGTGGCGAGCTGCTCTGGGCTACCTGTCACTGGACCGCACGACGCTACGGGCATTCGGCGCAGCTCTTGAAGGACTGAACGAGACTGAGGTATCCGTTGCGCAGCAACAGATCGAACGAGCAATCAATGCACCAGTCGCCTCTTCCATGGGTCGTCTGTTCGATGCAGCAGCAGCCGTGCTTGGCGTGCGGCGGGTCTCACGGTATGAAGGTCACGCTGCCATGGAACTCGAGGCCCTGGCTGGTAGAGGCGCTGCGGATCCGCTGCCATTCCCGGTGGTGGAAGGCGCAGGAGTCAGTTGGGTGATGGACCCTCTTCCCTTGCTTGTTGCACTCGGTGAGCGGCGCCTGGCCGGCGAAGATGTTGCATCTCTGGCCGCACGATTCCATGAGAGCCTGGCCTGTGCAACTGTTACGGCGGTCAGACGGGTCAGGACCGCAAGTGGGATCAGTACCGTCGCCCTGGGAGGTGGCGTGTTTCAAAATCGGCGTCTGCTCTCATCAGTAACTGGGGGGCTCAAGGACGCGGGATTCAGAGTCTTGGTACCGCGACGTTTGAGCCCTAACGACGGGGCCATCAGCTTCGGGCAGGCCGCTGTTGCCGCGGCATTGCTGAGAGATGGCAAAGTAGCTTCACCTCACTGAGCCCGGAGTCACAGTAAACATGTGTCTTGGCATTCCCGGCCGCATCGTCGAGATCAGCAACGAGGGACGGTTCCCTATGGGCGTGGTGGATTTTGGGGGCGTGCAGCGCGACGTATGTCTAGCATTTGTGGGCGATGACGTCGGAGTAGGGCACTACGTGATCGTGCATGTCGGGTTCGCCATCTCAGTCGTGGATGAGCAGGAAGCCAACCGCACCCGCGAACTCCTGACTGAATTGGTGCGGCCCGGCGTCGTCGGGTCGGCTGCCGAACCTGGAATCAATCGGCTGGCTCGCAAGCCCGGTCTTCTGTGAAGTACCTGTCTGAGTATCGTGATGGGGATATCGCCCGCGGCTTGGTGCAAACGATCCGTAGTGTGACCACGCGCTGCTGGGTGCTAATGGAGGTCTGCGGTGGGCAGACCCACACCATCGTGAGATATGGTATCGACGAACTCCTAGTGGACTCGGTGGAGTTGATCCACGGTCCAGGGTGCCCCGTGTGCGTGACTCCTCTCGCACAGATCGATCGAGCCCTGGCACTGGCTTCGCGCCGGAATGTGATATTCACATCGTTCGGCGATATGCTACGTGTCCCCGGAAGTAAGTCCGATCTACAACAAGTTCGCGCGGGGGGCGGTGACGTGAGGGTCGTGTATTCACCACTGGACGCTCTCGAGATCGCCCGCAGCAATCCAGCTCGGGAGGTCGTTTTCTTTGCAGTGGGTTTTGAGACCACCGCTCCTGCCAACGCGATGGCAGTGTGGCGCGCCAAGGAACTCGACGTCCGCAACTTCTCGGTACTCGCGTCGCACGTGACGGTACTACCAGCCATGGCAGCGATCGTGGAATCACCGCAGAACCGTGTGCAAGCATTCTTGGCGGCTGGCCACGTGTGCACGGTCATGGGCTGGACGGAGTACGAGCCACTGGCCGAGAAATACAGAGTTCCAATCATCGTTACGGGATTCGAGCCGGTGGACCTACTGGAGGGAATCCTGCTGGCCGTGCGACAGCTGGAGAGTGGCCGCCACCAGGTCGAGAATCAATACCGTCGATCCGTGAAGAGAGAAGGCAATCTTGCTGCTAGAGAGATGGTCTCGACCGTATTCAAACCGGTGGACCGTTCCTGGCGAGGGATGGGACCCATACCGGCGAGCGGCCTCGCTCTCCGGGAAGAGTTCGTAGCGTTTGATGCTGAGCTAAAATTCGAGCTGCAAAACATAGCTGTGGCCGAGTCGGACAGGTGCCGAGCGGGAGACGTACTGCGTGGCCACCTGAAACCCTTCGAGTGTCCGGCGTTCGCCGGCGAATGCACACCGGAATCTCCCCTGGGAGCGCCCATGGTTTCGTCTGAGGGTGCTTGCGCAGCGTTCTACAACTACCGTCGCCATCGTACTGCCGACGGCCTGAAGCGGTAACATGGCAGGCTCTTCGTCTTTCACTGGGAGAATGCATTGTCCTATGCCACATTCCCGGTACGATCGGGTACAGCTGGGACACGGATCCGGTGGGAAGATGAGTGCAGCTCTTATCCGGGACTGGTTTCTGCCGCATTTCGCCAATGACGCGTTAGAGCAACTCGGTGACGCCGCAGTGGTTGATCTGCAGTCGGGGAGAGTAGCCATATCTACCGACACATTTGTAGTGAAACCGCTAGAGTTCCCCGGTGGCAACATTGGTTCCTTGGCGGTTCACGGAACCCTCAACGACCTCGGGATGATGGGGGCGAAACCCCGCTACATTTCGGCGGGCTTCGTGTTGGAGGAAGGCCTCTCACTGGAGGTGCTGGATCGAATACTCCATGCAATGGCCGCTGCTTCACGAGAAGCCGGAGTACCCATCGTGACCGGCGACACGAAAGTCGTCGAGCGAGGAAAGGCCGACGGGGTCTTCATAAACACTACAGGTCTCGGCGAAGTAGACGCGGGATTCGCACCCGCTCCCAACCTTGGCCGCCCGGACGATGCCGTCATCATCAGTGGGGCTATCGGGCGTCACGGCATTGCGGTCATCGCCGCCCGCAACGAGCTAGGTTTCGACGTAGACATCGAAAGTGATTCAGTCAATCTCTGTCCGCTAGTCGAGATGCTCAGGATGGAGGTGGGTGATAGCGTGCACGTCTTGCGGGATCCAACCCGGGGGGGACTCGCCAGCTCTCTGAATGAAATCGCTGCTGCATCACGCGTAGGGATCGAGTTGGACGAAGCCCGAATCCCGATTCCAGAGCCGGTGACAGCGACGTGTGAAATGCTGGGCTTCGATCCCCTGTACGTAGCCAACGAAGGTATTATGGTGGCTCTGGTGGACGGCACTGCCGCGACGACGGCTGTAGCAGCAATGCGGGCAGTTTCGCTTGGCGGACAGGCAACCGTGATTGGAAGAGCCACTGCCGAGCACTCGGGACTCGTCACGCTCAAGACTCGAATAGGCGGCAGCCGTATTGTCGCTATGCTTCCGGGTGACCAGCTACCGCGAATCTGTTGAGGTGGTCTGGCCGTCCACAGGCTGCTTTGTCCTAGGAACTGGAAAAACTACTGGACCCGGGTGATACCTCCCGACCCTCATACGCGGCCACACGAACCACCGTGCGGTCCAACACTAGTGTCGTTCAACAGAACGGGATCCGTTCACAACTGAGGTTAATCATGGCGTTCACCAGTAGATCGTGGCAAACCGTGAGCCTGGCTGTGCTGCTCGCGTCGGCAAGTTGTGCGGACGAAGCGACGGAGATGCCTGAGCAGGAGTGGCCACGGCGTGTGCTCATCACCAACGACGATGGAATCGACTCTCGAGCCACTCTTGAACTGGCAAGGGCCTTTGCGCAATCAGCGGAGACATATCTAGTCGCACCGGCGCAGAATCAAAGCTCAGGCACCAACTTCGCGGCTGCGGCACGCACCTCGCGTTTCGAAGTCGAAGTGCGGGATGTAGGCGCGGGGATCACGGCCTGGGCGGTGGATGGCTACCCCGCCGATTGCGTGTTCTTCGCACTCGCGGGGCCGATGCGGGATGCGCCGCCCGACCTCGTAATCTCAGGAGTCAACACCGGCGCAAATCTCGCGGACGCCTGGGTCCTTTCAGGGACGATCGGCGCTGCGCGGCTGGCAGCGTACTACGGCGTACGCGCGATCGCTGTATCCGGGATCGACAACGGCGATGCTTATGCTGTGGAGACGGTAGTGGCGTGGGTGGTCAAATTCGCTCAAAGCGAGGCGGTGCGCCGGACGCAGCCTCCGCAGTTTCTCACCGTTAGCCTACCGGTGGGTCCGGCATCGGGGATACGAGGAATCGACGTCATAGAGCGGGCACGGGGGCTAAGGGACATGCAGGCGCTGTTGTTGTCGCAGGACCCGGGTGGCCAGGGCCGACAGACCTGGTCTTTCGATGTCGTTCGCGATGCATTCCCGGCTCCTCAGAACACCGATGCGGCCGCGGTTGCGGATGGGAAGGTCGCCATTGTGGCGATGCGGGCGGACGAGAGCGACCCGGAGCTGCACAGCTGGCTGATGCGAAACGAGGATTTGATTCCGGCTTGGTGAACCCAGAAGTCGATTCGCTGAGTTGGCTACGACTTCATCTGCGACGCCGTTGACGTTCGGCGGTGTGACCCTCATCGAAATCGGCCTGTATGCCACAGTGATGGTGCCAGGCCAAGCATAAGGCGAGTTCCCTTGCCTCGAGAGAGACCTCACTGACTTCAGGAGCGAACTCGCGATGGTCGTGAAGGCCGTCACTGCCGTCGTGGGGAACGCTGCTATCGCGAAGAGCCACGGCATTCTTGCACACAGGAGGCAGCGGCCCGCTGTCGTGATCCCATATACTACAAGCACTTACCCACATGCCGCGCTGGCACTCAACTCCTCCAGAACCACCGCTCCCTGGCTCTGGAGGATCTCGCGTTGCGGCACCGACTCGTGGTCGTTCGTAGTTCCGTGAAACGCCCAGCGCCAGCGGCGCAGCAATCGGTCATGGTGTACTGGGTCTCCCGGAATGCAGCTTGCTTGTCACCGGATACGGTCGTGCCGGTCCCGCCGCGGTCCACGACGTGCTCTTCGTGCGAACTGGCGCCGACGGTGGAGCGGTGCTTGATACCACCATGGTCGAGCAGGCGGATACGATGGAGAGCTCTCCTGGCGAAAACACTGGAGTATGCGTATTTCTTGTCCGTGCCGGACAGCAGCCTGGGCTCGGTCGAGTGGTGTTCCACACGGAAGCTCACCCGATTTGAAGGCTGGCCGCAGCAGTCTGCGTAGCATCCGTTCACCGATAGCGAGCCCGCCGAGGGGACTGAAGCATGGAGCAGTTCACATCCTGGATGCAAAACGTGCTGGGCCTCGGGCCAACGGCTCAATGGAAGCTCCTGGCTACGCTGCTCGTCTTTCTCACGCTCGTCGTGGTGCGACGTTTGACCCTGTCCATGGTGCACCGGCGTACCGAGGACGTGCGGCAGCGCTACCGCTGGCACAAGTCGACGAGCTACGTAGCGTTCCTCTTCGGGCTCGTCATGGTAGTGGGTATCTGGGCGGGTGCAATACGGTCGTTGGGGACCTTCCTGGGCCTCGTGTCGGCTGGGTTGGCCATCGCGCTGAAAGACCTCGTAGTGAACTTGGCAGGTTGGGTTTTCATTCTCTGGCGGCGCCCGTTCCAACTGGGCGACCGGATCCAGATCGGTGAGCACATGGGCGACGTCATCGACGTCCGTATCTTCCAGTTCACCCTCATGGAGATCGGCAATTGGGTCGCCGCCGATCAGAGCACGGGGCGTGTCATTCACGTGCCAAATGGAAAGGTGCTCACCGATGTGCTCGCGAACTACAGTAGGGGCTTCCAGTACATTTGGAATGAGCTTCCGGTTGTGGTCACGTTCGAGAGCGATTGGCGCAAGGCGAAGACCGTCCTCGAGGAGATCATAAACCGACATGGCAGTCGCCGCTCGGCAGCCGCTCAACGGGTTATCAAGGAAGTGTCCCGCAAGTTCATGATCTTCTACGCCAATCTGACACCGATCGTGTACACCCGGGTCGTAGATTTCGGGGTCGAGCTCACCATTCGCTACCTGTGCGACCCGCAGGAGAGGCGTGGTACGGCTCAGGCGATATGGGAAGATGTCTTGGATGCGTTTGCGAGGTTTGACAACATCGACTTCGCCTATCCGACGCAGCGGTTCTACAACAACCGGTTGGAGGGAAAGCTCGGAGCGAGGGCGCCGGTGGAACCCGAAACGTAGGCAGAAGGGCCGTTCTTCGAAGCGGCGCGCCAGGAGGTTGTTTGGCTGATGGCGAGATCGCAAACAACCATGAAGCGCATAGAGGCGAAGGCCAGATCAGACGTCCAGCCGAGTAAAGGCACTGCTCAAGAGGAAACGCTGACTGTAAGCTGGAGGTGACCTTGGAGGTACGCCTCAGTAGGGAGATGCGGCTCATCGACGTCACCATGATCGGCGTCGGAGCCATGATTGGTGCAGGCATCTTCGTGTTGACCGGCATCGCCGCAGGTGTGGCGGGTCCCGCCCTGCTGCTGGTCTTCTTCCTAAACGGTGTGGTCGCGTTGCTGACGGCGCTGGCTTATGCGGAATTGGGGAGCGCGATCCACGGAGCGGGGGGAGGCTATCTCTGGATAAAGCGGGCACTTCCCGACCCCAGCGGCTTCGTTGCTGGCTGGATGGATTGGTTTGCACATGCGGTTGCTTGCTCGCTCTACGCGCTCGGATTTGGAGCCTATTTCCGCGAGGTGCTTGCCGTCGCCGGTGTACCCGAGGATTACCTGTTGGGCGTCGAGAAATGGATCGGAGTCATCGCGTGTCTGGTGTTTTCATACATCAACTACCGCGGTGCCTCGGAAACCGGACGGGCCGGCAACGTGGTGACCGTCGGTAAGGTCGCCATCATCGGAGTCTTCATCGTGGCCGGACTGTGGACCATGGCGCAGCGGTCGGGGTGGCAGGGTTCCTTTACGCCTTTCATGACGACCGGATGGACCGGTGTATTCGCGGCGATGGGCCTGACGTTCATCGCTTTCGAGGGATACGAGATCATCGCGCAAACCAGCGAGGAGGTCGACAACCCGAAGCACAACGTGCCACGCGCGGTATTCCTCTCTCTGCTGATCGTGGTTCCGATCTACCTCCTGGTCGCATTCGTTGCCATCGGTGCGGTACAGCCGCCCGACGGAATGAGCGTCACCCAATACCTGGGGCAGGAGAAGGAGGTGGCGCTGGTAGCGGCGGCCGAGCAGTTCGTGGCGGGAGGGGCAGTCGTGATCCTGGTCGGTGGTCTGCTATCCACGTTGTCGGCGCTGAACGCGACGATCTACTCGTCATCTCGCGTCGCATTTGCTATGGCCCGAGATGCCAGCCTGCCCCGCACCCTGGCGAACGTGCACAAGACGCAGGCGACGCCACACGTGGCCATTGCCCTGTCGACACTGATCGTCATCGGGATGGCGGTGTTGCTCCCGATCGAAGATGTTGCGGCGTCGACCGGAGTCCTGTTCCTGCTGATGTTCGCCGGTGTCAATGTGGCGCTCATCCGCCTGCGCAAGAGCCATCCGGACCTGCCGCGCGGATTCAAGGTCCCCCTGGTACCGCTAACGCCGCTCGCCGCAATAGCGATGATGTTGTTCTTGGCGGTGATCGTGTTCATCAACTACCCCACGGCAACGGTCACCACGGTTGGTTGGATCGCGATCGGCTCCGTCGTCTACTACCGGTTCAGTCGCCAGAGGGAGGCGGCGCTCACGGCGCGGGAAGCGTGGATGGAGCGCATTGAGCGGAAGGAGTACCGCGTCCTGGTCTCCATCTCCAGCCCCCGAACCGTCGAGTCCCTGATGGAGGCGGGCCTAGCCGTGGCCAAGCAGCACAACGGCAACCTCGTCGCAGTAACCGTGGCCGAAGTGCCCGAGGGGGAAACACTGGTAGCTCCGGCGGCGCTGCTGGCGGAAGTCAAGCCCATTCTCGCTCAAGCCGTGAAATACGCCGGGGCGAAGGGCTTGTCTGCCGAGTCGGTGATCAAGATCGGACGTCGCATCAGCCACGGTATAGTGGAAACGGCCCGAGAAGAACAGTGCAATTTCCTGGTGATCGGACAGCCGCACACGCAGTCTTTTTTTGAGCGAATAGTGGCGTCGATAGTGGAGCGGGTGCTGCATGACATTCCCTGTCAGGTCGGCGTCGTGTACGGGACCATTAAACCCGGCGTCGTCGAGCGAATCGTTGTGCCGGTGACCGCCGGGCCCAACTCCGAGCTGGCGGCCGAACTGGCGACGACTCTGTCGAACTGGTTCGGGGCACCGGTAAGGCCGATCACCGTCATCGAACGTGGGTTGGCAAAGGACATGGCCGACAAGATCGTTAGCCAGGCCAGACAGACCTTGGAGACGGCCGGGTGCGGTGGGGAACTCGAGGTCCTGAGGCGTAGGCACATCGGGCGGGGACTCGCTGGTGCAACACGGTCCGGCGACCTTGTGTTGATCGGCGCCCCTAGCGTCGGGCCGGTGGTACCGCTGGTGGGTGACACCATCCCAGCACTGTTGGCCCGAGGAGGTCACACACCAGTGATGGTGGTGCGGGACGTCGAACAAAAACGGGCACTGCGCTTTGAGCGAGTGTTCTTCCTGGGAGGCGAGCGCAACAATGCAAACACCTGACCCTAGCCAACAGATCGACCTGAGTCAGCGCTTCACTGAATACCTGCCAACCCTCTTCGGTGGCGCAGTCGTGTTCGCGCTGGGTGTTGCCGCCGGCTGGGTCGCCAAACGGGCGGTGGTTCGCGTCCTGATCTGGCTCCGCCTCGATCGACTTGGCGGTCGCTACGGTTGGCGAGCCGCGTTCGGTAAGGGGGATGTGCGGGCGGCCCTCTATGAGGTCTCGGGCACCATTGTGATGGCACTGGTCGTGTTGGTGTTCCTGGAGGAGGCGTTGAAGCTATGGCAGCTCGTCGGAATGGCGGAGTTGACTGAGAGGATCATCCTGTATGTCCCGAACCTGGCAGTCGTCGGATTGATCGTTGGGATCGGGTGGTGGCTGGCCGGCACATTCGCCAGGCGCGTGGAGGAGGCGCTCGAGGATGAGGGTGTCGCCAAGGCACCGCTACTCGCCAAGGGCCTAAAGGCGGCGCTGTTGGCGGTCGTGGTCGCGGTGGCGTTGTGGCAGCTCAATCTCGCCAGGGAGATAGTGCTGGCCGCGTTCCTTATCGCGTTCGGCGCCATGGGAATTGCGTTCGCCGTGGCGGTCGGATTGGGCTCGGCGAAGGCGGTGCAACGAGGGCTCGAGACATTGTTCGGACCAGGGAAGGAAAACCGCTGATGAACATCGCGGTTGTCAGGACTCCACAAGACGAAGCCGCTGGCTGCGGCTCCGGTAGACGCCCACCCGGGGCACCCCGACCATCGATCCCGAGGCGTCCAAACCTGAGGTCAGGATCGTCACCCATCGCCACTCATTCCGTTGTCGTCGGCCGCTTCGGCGCTGTCTGCCAAATACTGTTCCAGCCGCTGGCGAAATGTCCCAGAGAAAGAGGTCTGACATGAGGTTTCAGCGAGCACGACGTCAGCCGTTCCCTAGGTCTACCGTGCTATCGTTGTCCGTTTTGCTTGCCCTGGTTGGGGGGTGCTCTCCCAGTGCGTCGCCCCACCAGGAAGTGCCCTTCGTTCTCCCTGGGAGCCTGATCGGCAACGCCGAGTATGCAGCGCGCAGGGCAAGGTTGATGGATGAGATTCCGGACGGCGTCGCGATCGTTCCTGGGGCCACCTCACCGATCGCAGGCTATCAGTTCTTCCAGAGCAACGACTTTCTCTACTTCACCGGGGTCGAGGCGCCGAACGCCTGGCTGGTGGTCGACGGTGTCAACCGGGTGAGCACCCTCTTCCTGACTCTCGAAGAGCACGATGCCCGGGGTGAGGGGATCCCGCCCGAGCTGGCTCTGAACCCAGTGGAGTATACAGGGATCGAACAGGCTCTCCCGGTGGAGCAAATGGACTCCTTCCTGATGGACCTCGGTCGGCGGGTGGGTGTCTTCTATCTCTCCCAACGTCCGGAGGAGCTCCACCGCATGAACACGGGCGAAGTATACGGGTCCCTGCAGCGGACGGTGATGGAGAATCCCATGGACGGCCGCCTGACCCGGGAGCTCCAGCTGGTAGAACGTCTGAAGCAGCGTTATCCCGGAGTGGCAGTGCGGGACTGCTTCCGCACGATCCAGGTGTTGCGGAAGGTCAAGTCGCCGGTAGAGGTGGCGCTGGTCCGGGAAGCTGCCCGAATCGGCGTCGCGGCCCATCTCGAGTTCATGCGCTCTACTGTAGTCGGGATGCCGGAGCGAGCCCTGGCCGCGCTGTTCGAGTTCATCAGCAAACGAGAGGGCGCCCAGGAACTGGCGTACGAGACCATCATCATGGCGGGCGAGCACCACCCCTGGGGACACTACCATCGGCACGATCACACCCTCGAAGATGGCGACTTCATTATCCTCGACGCCGGCCCCGACTACGCCTACTACAACGCCGACATCTCCACCACGTTCCCAGCTAACGGCAGGTTCACACCCGAGCAAAGAGAACTCTATGAGCTGGGCCTCGGCATCCGGCAGGTCTGCCTCGACAACTACCGTCCTGGGACGACATTTGGGGAGGTGGGTGAGAAGGTGCGAGAGTGGCTCGTCGAGAATGGGTACGACGACACCGAGGGTCGCTTCCGCGGCCTCGTCAGGTGGGGTTGCTACAACCACCCGATCGGGATGGCGACGCACGACGTGATGGCGTCGATCACCGGCCCGGACGAACTGCTCGAACCTGGCTTCGTCTTCGCCTGCGACATCAACATGCCCGACACCGAGATAATGGGGATCCGCATCGAGGACACTGTCGTGATTACCGAGGAGCGGTACGAGAACTTATCGGTCGGACTTCCCCGCACCGTGGCAGAGATCGAAAGCTTCATGCGCGAACCCGGCCTGCTGCAGAAAGTTGGGAGGTGACACGTGGTTGCTTTGTTCGCCCGACAGACCCTTGGCGCCGGACTGGTTGCCGCCATTGCCACACCGACAGCGTCACCCCTAGCGGCCCAGCAGGAGGACGTGTGGAGTCGGCCGGTCCAGGTCGAGCGGAGCCGCAGCTTCGATTTCATTCACTACCGGGTCAGTCTGACCTTCGATCTCGCTGACAAGGTGTTCTGGGGTGAGAACAGGATCACCCTGACCCCGCTCGCCGACGAAGTCGACCAGTTAGTGCTGGATGCGGAGGAGATCATTGTTGTGGACGCCCTGGACGAAAGGGGGCAGGGACTCCTGTACGAGCAGGGTGACACGAGTGTCGTCGTTGCGTTCCCCGAGGCGCTCTCGTACGGCGATACGGTCGACTTCACGGTCGTCTACCGGGGTGAGAATCCGCAGGAGGGGTTCTTCTTCGATGACGCAGGTGACGATCACCCGCAGATGGTCTCCACGGATTCCTGGCCCGATGAGGCTCACCATTGGATTCCATTGTACGACTACCCGAACGACAAGGTGACGCACGAGTTCATCATCACCGTGCCCGAGGGCAATAAGGTCCTCTCCAATGGCCGGTTGGTAGGGGTCACGGAAGACGATGACGCCGCAACCACGACGTGGCACTGGGCGCAGGAGCAGCCCCACGCGACCTACCTGTTCATGCTCGCGATCGGCCCGTTCACCGTCATCGAGGACTCGCTCGGGAGTCTGCCGGTCAACTACTGGGTCTACCCGGAGGCTGCCGAGGATGCGCGCTGGATCTTTGCCAAGACGCCGCGCATGATCGCTTACTACGCCGACCTGTTCGACTACCCCTACCCCTGGGCCAAGTACGACCAGGTCACGACGCCACATGTTGGTGGCGGCGCCGAGGCGACGTCGGCCACGATTCTCGGCGATGGCGTGATCCACGACCGGCGCGCCGAGCAGGACTTTTCGTGGGAACGCGTGATCGCGCACGAGATTGCGCACCAGTGGTGGGGCGATCTGATAACTCTGCGCGAGTGGTCACACGCCTGGCTGAACGAGAGCTTCGGCACGTACTCCGATTACCTCTGGACCCGTCACGAGAGCGGCGAGGACGAGGGCGCTTGGGCGCTGTTGGGCAAGAAGAACGCGTACCTGCGGGAAGCCCATACCCGCTACGTGCGTCCCATCGTGTTCAACCGGTACGAGCGACCGGACGACAACTTCGATTCTCACACGTATCCAAAGGGTGCGTGCATCCTACACCAACTCCGTTTCATCCTCGGTGATGAACTCTTCTTCCGGGCCCTCAGTGCTTTCCTGCACGAGCACGCGTTCGAGCCGGTGGACACCCACGATTTCATGAAGATCGTGAAGGACGTGACCGGCCAGAACATGGACTGGTTCTTCGAGCAATACGTCTTCAGCCCAGGGCACCCGGTCTTTGAGATCAACTCGCGCTGGGACGCTGGTGGCGGGCAGATTCGGCTACACGTAGAGCAAGTTCAGAACCGGGATCACGGGGTCCCCATCTACCGGACGCCGGTGCAGATCGGGATCGTCACCCCGTCAGGGAAAAGGGTAGAAACAGTGTGGCTGGAGAGCGAACGGGACACCTTCGTCTTCGAGAGCCGAGAAGAGCCTTTACTCGTGCGCTTCGACGAGGGCAACTGGCTGCTCAAGGAACGGACCTACGCCAAGGACGTCGAGGAACTGCTCTACCAGGCGCGCCACGACGACGTCGTCGGCAGGGAGTGGGCGGTGCGGGAGTTGGGCCTTACAGGGAATGGCGCGCGGTTCCGAGACGTAATCGCTGCGATCGCACAGCAGGATTCCTTCTGGGCGGTGCGGCTCGCGGCTCTCGAAGTACTGGGGGACACGGATGGGCCGGCGTCAGTCGGACTGTTCCAGCACGCGGCTGCCGACAGCAACTCACAGGTCAGGCACGCGGCAATCCGCATTCTAGGCGGAATGGAGGATCCGTCGCTAGCGCAGTTCTTCCGCGACCGCTTCGAAACTGACGACTCCTATCCCGTACAGGCCGAGACCCTTAGGGCGATCGGCCGCACGGGAGACCTAAGCCAGCTCGGCTTCCTCCGCCAGGCCTCCGAGATGCCGTCGTACCGTGACGTCATACACACTGCAGCCGAGTGGGCGATCGAGCAGATCTCGCAGCGTAGGTGATGGGCGACAGGGCCCTCCACGCTCAATTGATGCTTATCCGCTAGCGTGGCGTCCCCCCCATGCCAACTCGAGCGTGGCGTCCGCCGCTTCCGCGCTGTTGCACCCTTTGGGCAGACTCGCCCGTCAGGCTAGCCGGACGCAGGCTGACTAGTGTTCCAGATGTCGCGGTGCAATTTCCAGCCACCATCCTCCTGCTTCCAGACAACCACGTACTTTCCGGCGTCGACGACTTGCCCGCCCTCGGCAAAGAGAGTGTATCTGCCCACTTCTATGGCTGTCGTTCCATGATCTTCCAACTCAACAGTCTCCAGCTTGGCCTCTTTGAGACCCATGTCCATGGCACCCTGCCAGAACGCCTGAATGGCGTCGCGACCCGCAACGAAGTCACTTTGGGCCGGAAGTAGTTGGCCATTCCTCGTGTAAAGGTCGGCGATACCTGCTGCATCACCGCTCTTGAACCTCGCCATGAAGACCTGATTGGCGGCCTCAGTTGCCGGCCGCGCGTTACCCGGACTCGCCATCATTCAGCTCCTTACTTGGAGAGGTTGTGTAGTGACACTCTGCCTCAGCGCGCGCGTATACTGTATTGGTCGTTTCTCCACATGCGCATGCGGCCATCGGCGTCTTCCTCGAACACGAATGCCTCACCGAGGTCACCGTTGTCCCGGATGCGACGGAACACGTTGCCCTCGATATGTTGCAGCTCGGTCAGCGATGCCAACGGGTCGTCTGTGGGCAGGCCGACCACGGCAAGCTTGCCCTGCCATACGAGCACTACGCTCTCACCGCCCAAAGGACGCTGATAGACGCCGGTGAATTGATCGATACTCGCCAACTCCGCGACCGATTTCGCGGCGGCCACGGAGCTATCGAGAACCACATGGATCGCCGGTGCGACGATGTCGTAGGCTCTTTGCGTGTAATGCCTCGCATTCACGCCCTGGGCATTGGTCATGTAAACCGTTGCGATTTTCTCCTGGGGCCGGAGTAGCAGCTGGCTGCGGTAACCGGGGCAAGAGCCGCCATGCCCGACGAAGGACTTGTCGTTTTCCTTCCAAACCGAGAAGCCAAGTCCGTACGTAGTCTGCCCATCCGGTTCCATCCAATGCACCCGGTGCATCTCCCGCAACGTATGGCGGTCGAGCAGACTGTCGTCGTGCCCATCCAGTGCCCTAAACTGCCATGAGGCGAAGCGTGCCAGGTCCTCGACCGTGGAGATCAAGCCCGCAGCGGGCGCGATGCCGCGGACCTTGTATGGAGGGACGACCTTACGCGTACCGTCGCGTCCCCGAATCGTGTAACCGGTAGCGAGCTGGTTGCCTCGAAACCGATCGATGTGATCCGTGTATGTGCTCGTCATCCCCAGCGGATCGAGTATGTGGCCCCTGACGTACTGGTCGAACGAATAGCCGGACAGTGTAGCGACGATCTCCCCCGCCAGGGTCAATCCCAGATTGGAGTACTGGTAGTACGTTCGCGTCGGATAGAGCATTGATTGCTGCGAGATACGCTCGACGATCTGCTCGTGGGTGGGGAACGGGTAGCCAGGCCCAGTCCAGTACGGGAAGGCAGACTCACGAGGGAGACCGGAGGAATGGGTCAGGATTCCCTCTATCGTGACCGGGCCCGCGTCGGCAAAGCGATCTGCTATGTCGAACCAGTCGAGGTGTTTGTCGACAGGATCATCCAGCCGCAAATGTCCCTGGTCGCGGAGCTTCATCACACTGACTGCGGTGAACAGCTTCGAGATGGAGCAGATGGAGTACATAGTGCTGGCGGTCGCGGGAATCTCCGATTCGACATGCGCGTACCCGAACCCCTTGGCCCAGACCAATTCCTGGTCGTGCACGACGGCTGCCGACATGCCCGGGATGCCCTCGTACGCCTGCTGGGCATCCATCCATACGTCTAGCAGGTGCAGCGCTTCGGTGACGCGGGGGTGATCGGCCAGTGCCCGCTGGCCCACTACGGTGTGCGCCATTGCCGCACTCAGAATCAGGGCGGCTGTGGGCCCTACGATTGGGTGCCAGACTGCTAGTCGCTTCATGGGGCCTCCTCTTCAGGTGGGGCTCTACGCCTCTGGATGGCCGACCATACATGAGAGCGTGGACCCCGGTCATCATAGACTCCTTCAATTCTATCGCTGCGTGTGTGATATGCTGTTAACCGCTTGGAAGCTCGCGTCAATACCCCCATAGTGTCGGGGGCGTCGGATTCGGTCGAGTCAGGTCCAGCTCCACCAATGAAGCGCCGTCGTGTTCCCTTTCGCCGAAGCGTATAGGCAGTGCTCTCACGCGGCGCGCTCTCCGACGTCCAAACATCGCTGCACAGCCTCATGTGCCTAATAGAGCGCTTCATGAACATCGATGTCTGCTGCTGCAACAAACATCGGATCTCGTAGCGCCGCTATCCAGCGGAACCCGACGTGAGGATGTGGGGAGCTGGGACACAGATTCCCACCAACCTGCAAGCGAAATTCAGCAGCTGAGATTCCCATCAGATCGACATAGCTCGTCTCGGCACCGGAAGCCTGGAACGCTATCGCCATCGACTTGAAGACCGTGTTGGGATGCTGCTTCGGCGGCGGGTAGAACTCATCCACATCCAGCCAGACTCTGTTGCCCTCTCGTTTTATCATGGTTCCATCCGTTCGACTGATCCACAACTGCGCGTTTGCCCGACTGCTCCGCGTGCTCGCCACCCCAGCGACCAGTGCAGGATCGGTCGCGCAAACCGCTCGCTTGCTGCAGTGGAGTCTAGCAGCACAACTCCAGTCATTACTGCCATCTCGTTGTCACACCCACCCTCTACGCCTGAAGAACACCAGCAACCCTGTGGAAATCACGATCATCACGGACCAGAACACAGGGTACCCCCAATACCAGTTGAGTTCGGGCATGTTGAACGGTGAAGCGTCCGGGTTGAAGTTCATCCCGTAGATGCCTGCAACGAAGGTGAGAGGTATGAAGATGGTAGCGATGACCGTCAGCACCTTCATCACGTCGTTCATCCGGTTGCTGACGCTGGACATGTATAGGTCCGTGAGCCCGGAGCTGATGTCGCGATAGGTGTCCACCAGGTCCATGATGCGAACCGCGTGGTCGTGCGAGTCGCGGAGGTGCAACTGAGTTCGCTCTGAGATCAGGGGGGACGTGTCCCGGACTAGTGAGTTCAGAAACTCGCGCTGCGGCCAAATGGAGCGCCTGAGTGCCAGCATGTCTCGTTTTGCGGCCTGCACCCTGAGGATCGTATCCTGCCGAGGGTGTTCGAGGATCTCTTCCTCCAGAGCCTCGAGACGCTCGCCGTACTCTTCGAGTACGGGGAAGTACCCGTCGACGACCGCGTCGAGGATCGCGTACGCGAGGTAGTCCGCCCCATAGTCCTTGAACTGACCCCGTTTCTGACGTAATCGCTCGCGCACAGGATCCAGGCAGTCACCGGACCGCTCTTGGAAGGTCAGCACGTAGTTGGGACCGAGAAACAAGCTGATCTGCTCGTGTCCAAATGACTCCCGCAGCACCGCCATGCGAGTCATGACGAAGATTTGGTCAGGGTACTCCTCGAGCTTGGGTCGGTGCCTGATGTTGAATATGTCTTCCTGAGCCAATGGGTGCAGGCCGAAGATCTCACCCAACACCTGAATAGTCCTGGCGTCGCCGAGACCGTCCACGTTCACCCAAGTCACCGGATACCTATCGAGGAAACCCCGTGCGTCGGCAGGGTCCAGTAGATCCACGTCGACCAGCTCGTCCGGTCCATAGGCCATCACCCTGACCTCCGGTTGGGGGGCTTCTGGATCGACAACAAGTGTGCCCGGTTCGGCACCGACCGGAAGGAGGGTGAGCGTCTTTCTCTTGTGGAGTCCGGGTCTATGTAGCACCAGATTCATCGTGACCTCCCGACAGTCAGTTTGGGGGATGCCGGTGATGCGGTTCGGCGTGAGGGCGTGCAGGCCCATAGTATTGGTCCGTCGCCGTCGGATCAACTCCATCCCTTGACTGGGTACTTCTTACTGCTGTTAGACTGAGCTCATCGTCTGTCATTAGGGCGTCCTGCCGTTGTCGGCTAAGACCCATGAACACCGACCGCGACGGTAGTCCCGGTCAGCGGTGCCGCATGGGTCAGCACTCGTGACAAGAGTGAGGCACGGGCGCAGATTACGAAATGATGCTGGTCTGCGTCGATCGCAGCCTGGGCACGGAGCGTGTGGCGTAGTGCTCTCGACTCGGGTTGCCGCTCTGGCAGGTTGGATCGTGGTGCTCTGCGTGGCCGCAGCCGTCACGGCCACACGACTCAAGGTGCAGAATCCACGCGGCCTGTGGTCCGTCTCACCGGACCCACCGGCACACCAATACTGGACCTTCGCGCAGCAACAGTTCGGCGACCGCGACGTTCTCCTGGTGGGAGTTGCCCTACCGGCTGCTGCCGCATCGGCTCTCGAAACGACTGCCGTCGCGCTGCAACATTGGATTCGGGACCAGCCGGAGGTAGCTCAGGTGCTCGGCATAGAGCAGGTGCAGGCTGTGCAGCGCCGGTTGGGGCCGTTCGGGGGACGGTTGCTGTCGGGGCTGCGGGAGGCGGTGATAGGTCGGGACGGGACCACGGCAATGACGTACGTGATTCTGCGCCCACCCACAACCGTGGGAAGTCTGGACGTCCAGGCGTCCTTTGTTGACCGGCTCCGCGGCGAGGCGCCTGGGCTGCTCCCGACAGGGTACGAGCTGCACGTGGCGGGTCAGCCGGCGATCGACGTTTCGCTGGATCGGCTGTTGCGTGATGACTTCGCTAGGACCGTGCCGCTTGCCCTAGCTGCGCTGGGACTGGTTCTCGTGCTGCTGATCGGGCGAGAAGGTGTGGCTGCCGTTGTCGCCATGGCCGCGGGGATCGTTGTGCTCCTCGCGGGGCTGGCCCTGACGCATGTTCCGGTGTCCAGTGCGACGGCGGTAGCTCTTCCTCTTACGGTGGTGGTCGGTATCTCCTATGCTGCCCACGTTGGCCTCGCTGTCGCGCGGGCGGACGGTGACAGGGCTGCAGTGAAGGAGATCCGGATACCGCTCACGTGGTCGTATGTGACAACGGTGGTGGCAGTGGGAAGTTTCGTGCTCTCGCCGATTCGGGCACTGCGTTTCTTCGCCGCAGCCTCCGCAGCCGGTCTGTCCATTGCGTTCCTGTCAGCTCTGAGCCTCACCCCTCTCGTTCGCTTGCGCGGGTCCCGGAGCGGCGCACGACGTGCCCGCCGTCGCCTGACTCGGTTGGGGGTTGCGATCTACCGTGCCGCCGCGAGACGTCAGCGGGTCACGGTTGGGATCTGGCTCGGTGTGATGATCGTTATCTCGGTGGGCGTCCTGCGCCTTCGATTGGAGTCCAACAGCTACCTTGGCTTCTTTCCCGAAGATCACCCCATAGCCCGCGCATACCGCGCCGTTGATGCAGCCTTTGGTGGCAGTGTGCCGCTTCATGTCTTGGCGCGCGTGGATTCCGGGTCCGCGTTCCAACAGGAACGCGCACGCAGCCGGATTGCGGAGTTCCTCCGTAGTGCAGCTGAGCAACTCGACCTCGGACCCGTGCTGCAGCCGCCTCCGCCGAGGACACTCGGGAGCGACGAGCATACGCAAGACCTGATGGCTCGCTGGTTTCAGGGTGAGGACGTGCGCTACACCCGCGCCATCTTTACGATACCGATCATGTCGACGCCCGAAGCCGTTCGGACCATCAACAGTCTGGACAGTCTGGCCCGAGAGCATTCCGACGAAGCAGTGAGCTTGAGTGTGACCGGCTTGCTGCCCGCGTCGATCCCCATGCAGCAGATGCTGGTCGGCCTGATGATCAGGTCCCTGGCTCTCCTTGGGGCATTCGTATTCGTCGCGTTTGTCCTTGCCGCCCGGTCGCTCCGCGGGGGACTAACCCTCTTGGCGCCCAATCTGATCGCGGTGTTGGCAGTAGTAGGAGTCATGGGATACGTCGGCATCCCTATCGACTTCACGACGGTCAGTGTCACATCGCTGGTCCTGGGAGTGGCAGTCGATGACACCCTGCAGCTCACTTGGGCCGGGCGCGAAGCCGCAGGCGGTCGCCAGTACCTTGCAAGCCGTGCGGTGCGGCGGACTGCGGCCCCGGTGCTGCTTGGATCGATTGCCATGATTGTGGGTGCCGCGACACTCACGGCGTCGCAGTTCCCACCGACCAGTCAGCTCGGTGGCTTGCTCGCGCTGGGCCTCGCCGTGGCCCTGGCTGCAGATCTTACGCTAACGCCGCTCTTGATCGCCAGGTGGGCGGGGCGCCATCGAGTGGCCCCACGATAGGTCACCTCGGAAACGCTGCACACCTCCCATCCCAGGGGTCGGCCTCGGTTCCACAGCCGCCAAGCCGCGCCTACGACGCACCCCTCCTTGCGCGTTGACGCTGTCTTGACGCCCCTGGGATAACGAGGTATTTGAACAGGAGCGGGAACGGATGCACGTGGAGCAATCTGCTTCAGTATCCATCTGCTACGGCGGTGCAGCGAGGCCGCCGAGACCTGAGCCACTCTGGGAGTTCCTCTCCCCGTACGAGCTGAGCGGGCTGAGTGCCGTGCCGGCAAGGAAGAGGCGTGACTGGCTGTCGGGGCGTATTGCCTTGAAGCACGCTTACCTATCGCTCACGGGACAGCTGGCCGCAATGCCCCCGAGCCAGGTCGAAGTCCGAAACGGTCCTTCCGGGTCTCCCCATATCCCGAGTGCACCCGATTTACTCTGTTCGATAACCCACAGCCACGGCTGGGGTGCCGGTGCTGCGTCCACCGAGCCGGTCGGCGTGGACATCGAGCCGCTCGGGCGACACGGCACTCGAACCTGCGAGCTGGTGGCGACCGGAGAGGAAGTCGAGCGTCTCAGGGAGGCCGGTGTGCGTCCGACTGCGATCGGTGGCACACTGTGGGCCATCAAGGAAGCGGTGCTCAAAGCCGTTGGGCTGGGACTGCGTGTCCCCGCCGCGCGAGCAAAGCTGGTCAGGCCGCAACGAGACTCCTGGGAAGTGGTGCTCGCGCATCCCGGGTGCGTCACGAGCCGGTGGTCAGTCTGGACCGCCACTGTTGCCGGGTTCGCCCTGGCACTGGCCCGTCCCGCGCACTCCAATCGCGAGATCCACTGGAGAATGGCAATCTCATCGGACTGGGGCGAGGCCGGCTGGAGAGCGGGCGCATGGCGCGTGTCCTGGTAACCGGTGGCTCGGGTTTCGTCGGCCGTTCCCTCATCGAAGCACTGCTCGGTCAGGGACACCGTGTCTGGTGTGTGAGCCGGTCAAGGCCGATTGTGGATTCGCCGTCTGAGAACCTCGAATGGGTCCGGTCGGATCTGGGCAACGGGCGCACCTATGCGGAAACGATCGCCAGGGCCGATTGCATCTTCCACCTTGCGAGCTTGCTCATAGCCCGACGCAGATCAGAGTACATCAGCGTCAACGTTGCAGGAACGCAGGCTCTCCTCGACACGTGCCACCGCGCTGGCCAACACATCCGTCGCTTCGTGTACATGAGTAGCATCGCTGCCATGGGTCCGACCGACGACGGATCCCTACTCACAGAGTCTACTCCCTGTCGGCCCCGCACCCAATACGGGGCCAGCAAGCTCGCAGCTGAGCACATCGTGTGTGAGAACGCCGCGGAGTTCCCGGCGGTTATCCTGCGCCCAGCGTTCATCTACGGGCCACGAGACGTGCGGGGTGCAGTCTTCCTGCGTGAGCTGTTGGGTACCAGGCGGAGCCCGAGTCGGCTCACGATCAGAACGCTCAGCTTCTGTCATGTCTCCGACGTAGTCCGTGCCTGTCTCTGTGCGCTCGAATCCGAGAGCCCGGACGGGCGGGTGTATCTGATTGCGGAGCCGCAGTCGTACAAGTGGATTGAAGTGGACGAAATATTGGAGCGCTCACTGAGCAAGCTAGTGGTGAGTTGCGAGTCGTCTGAGGCGGAAATGGCGCGGCTTCTCTTGGATCGCGTACGAGCCGTGGCTAATGAGCATAGCAGCGCAATCGACGGTGAACACTGGGGATGCGACACGCACCGGGCAGCGAGCGAATTGGGATTCGAGGCGCATCGCTCCCTCGATGAGGCCGCGGGTGAGGTAATTGAGTCCTATCTGAAAGATGGGCTTCTGCTGACGCCTGAGAAGGCCGGAGCAGGACCGGAGGTCTGAATGGTGATGCGGGTTGACGGACGACAGGCGATCGCGAGTGATGTACGGTCGATCATCGTGACGAACTTCCTCCCGGGCGAATCCGAGGAGAATCTGCGGGACGACGATCTCCTGCTCGAGGGTGGGGTGATCGATTCGGGCAGTGTCATCACACTGGTGGGGTACCTGGAGCATCGATTCGATATCCAGGTTCGAGACGAGGACCTCGTTCCGGAGAATTTGGCTACGATTGACAACATCGTCGACTTCATTGCTCGCAAGACGCTGGGCTGATGTAATGGATCTGCCATGCGTATCCTGCTGATCGATCCGGTGACCACGGCCAAGATGGTGCCGGTTGGCGAGCGGCGCAAGCTGCGACAAGGTATCGGGTACCCTGGGCTCGGACTGCTGACGGTTGCCGCACTGACACCGCGTGAACACGAAGTTCGCGTAATCGACGAGTCGGTGGAGCCCATCCCGGACGACTTCGACCCCGACCTCGTGGGCATCTCTGTGCAGGCCCCGACGGCCCCGTACGCCTACGAGCTGGCTGCCGGTTTCCGAAACCGTGGCGTCCCGGTCGTGCTCGGTGGGATTCACGTGTCACTCAATCCAGCAGAGGCACACGGTCACGCGGACGCCATCGTGATCGGAGAGGCGGAACTCACCTGGCAGCAGCTGCTCGAGGACCTCCGTGGTGGTGCTCTCAGAGCCGAGTACCCTGCCACTGGCCTGGCCGACGTAGATGCCTCGCCGATTCCACGGCGCGACTTGTTGCGCCACGGAGATTATCAGATCCCACATGTCGTCCAGGCGAGCAAGGGGTGCCCCTTCGGCTGTGAGTTCTGCTCGCTCTATTCGTACTTGGGGCATACACCTCGGTTCCGGCGGATTAGTCGAGTGATCGAGGAGATTCGGGGGATACCGGGCGACGCCATTCTGTTCGCCGATGACAACATCTACGCGCGCAAGCAATACGCTTGGGATCTCTTCCGGGCCCTTGAGACTGTCGAGAAACGGTGGATAGCGGAGTCGACCTGGCACATCGCGTTCGACGCTGAGGCTCTGACGCGCGCTAAGGAGAGCGGGTGTGCCGGTCTGTTCGTCGGGTTCGACTCGATCAACCTCCAGCCGAACATCCGCAAGGTGCCGCGTTCCGGAAGTGTCGAGGAGACATATGTGGAGGCTATGCAGAGGATTCTCGACCAACGTATAGCGGTTGTGGCGGCCTTCGTGTTCGGACTCGACAGCGATGACCCGAGCGTGTTCGAGCGGTCGTTCGAAGTCGTGCGGCAGGGCGGAGCGAATCTGGTCAACTTCAGCGTCCTGGTCCCGTACCCGGGCACTCCGGTCTTCCACCGCCTGAAACGGGAAGATCGGATCACTGAGTGGGACTGGGCGAAATACGTAAGCCCGAGTGTGTGCTTCGAGCCGAAGCAGATGACGGCCGAGCAGCTCTCTGATGGTACTCGCTGGGCTCAACAGCAGTTCTACTCGCTCGCTCACGTTGTCAGAAACGCCGTTCGGGCGAGCCTGCAACTCGGCTGGGGTATGGGGCTGCTGTCCCTGAGACTCAACTGGGCTCAGCGCTGTAACTGGGGGCAAGGCAGTGCACGGCACGACTGACTCGAACGACGGGATCCGGTGTCTAGTCTGGGACCTGGACAACACGCTGTGGAGCGGGACTATCCTGGAGGCGGACCGCTGCAGGCTGCGCCCTGGTGTGCGGCGGGTGCTCGCCGAACTGGACCGGCGCGGGATCCTGCTCTCAATCGCGAGTGCGAATGATCCGGACACGGCACTCACGACACTGCGGCGTAAGGGCCTCGCCGGTTACTTCCTCCACCCGCAGGTGGGATGGCACAGCAAGGTCTGGAGCATACAGCAGATCGCCGACAAGCTGGGCGTCGGGCTCGACACGATCGGGTTCATTGATGATGAGCCATTCGAGCGAGAGCAGGTGTGCCACCTTCTTCCGGGGGTCCGCACCTACGCCGCCGGAGCGTCCCGCTCGCTGCTGGAACTGCCGGAATTCAAACCACCGATCCTGACGCACGAATCGAGAGAGCGACGGCACAAGTACCTGCAGGCGGTAGAGCGGGAGGCCGCTGCCGAGTCGAGTCACATGAGCCGTCAGGAGTTTCTCGACTACTGCCGCACCACGCTCACGCTGCGGGCGGCAGTGCCGGACGACTTGCCTCGTATCGTCGAGTTGATGCGGCGGACGCACAAGCTGAACTCGACCGGCGTCGTGTACGGTGAGGACGAGGTTGCTGTGTGGCTGAGCGCTGGGACGCGGCGCGTCCATGTTGCTCAACTGGCAGACCGGTTCGTGGATTACGGGCGAGTAGGCGTCGCGGTCAGCCGGACTACATCCGACTCCTGGGAGCTGACGGATTTCCTGATGTCATGCCGCGTGCTGGCACGGGGCATCACGGGGTACTTCATCGCCTGGCTGGGTGGGGAGGCTTGCCGTGCAGGTGCGTCGCGAATCAGTTCCCGTTACCGACCGAGCGGTCGCAACCACAGGCTGGAAACGCTCTACAAGCTTGCCGGATTCAAGCCCAAGAAACGGTACCGGGACGGGGCTGTCCTTTATGAGAAGCGAACCAGCGAGGCGCCACCCCCTCCGAGTTGGCTGACCGTGAAGCAAGGGAGCGAACCGTGAAGCCGCTCAGCATCCTGTTGTTGGACGTCAACAACGTGACACTCGATACAACCGTCGACATGGTTGAGTACCCGATCGGACTGCTCTACGTCGGAACCGTACTAAAGCAGGCATACGGTGACCGCCTGGACGTGCGAATCGAATCGTACGATCACAAGCCGCACGGTCTGGAGAAGGTCGCAGACCTCTTGACCGCCCACACGCCGGACGTTCTGGGTCTCAGAAGTCTCACAATGGGGCGCCAACCGCTGCATCAGATCGCCGAGCTGGCGAAGTCGCAGTTTGGGGTGCGAATGGTGTTCGCGGGCGGACCGCACGCCTCGGATGACCCTGGGGACGTTGTGGCGAATGCCGCGTTCGATGGAGCGGTGGTTGGCGAGGGCGAGGCGACGGCAGTGGAACTGATCGGTCGCATCCTCGAGCGGCGGCCCATCGACGGTATCGACGGTGTCGCTGTGAACCGCAATGGACGGATGTCCTTCACGCCGCGTGCGGTGATGGAAAACCTCGACGAGCTTCCGGTACCGGACTACGAGATGGTGGATTTCCTGGGGATCAATAGGGGCCACGTAGATTTCTCATTCCGCCTGAACACGCCGCACGCCAACCTGTTCACATCACGTGGGTGTCCGTACCGCTGTCTGTACTGCCATCAGGTCTTCGGCAAACGCATGCGGGCGCACTCCGCGGAACGTACCTTGGCGGAAGTGAAGATGCTGCACGACCGCTATGGCATCACGCACTTCCAGATCATCGACGACATCTTCAATCTCGACCGTGCTC
This sequence comes from Gemmatimonadota bacterium, assembly GCA_039586365.1. GTDB lineage: Bacteria > Gemmatimonadota > Gemmatimonadetes > Gemmatimonadales > GWC2-71-9. Next base: position 58,102 of record JBDHKN010000010.1, read on the forward strand.
GCGCTATGAAGTTCTTCGACCTCGTGGTGCGCGAAGGCCTGAAGCTCGTATTCTCATTCCCCAACGGTCTTCGTGGTGACCGGGTAGACCGAGAGATGGTGGACGCTATGTGGGAAGCCGGTGTGCGGTACATATCGTACGCCGTGGAAACCGGCTCGCCGAGGCTTCAGAAACTCATTCGCAAGAACATGAAGCTGGACCGTATTCGCGACGCCATAGATATGAGCGCCGCGAAGGGGATCGTGGCGAAGGGCTTCTTCATGATCGGGTTCCCGACGGAAACTGAGGAAGAGGCTCTGATGACCGTGGAATTTGCGAAGCAGAGTGATCTCGTCCAGGCGATGTTCTTCACCGTGGTCTACTTCCCGGGTGCGCCGCTCTACAGGCTTGCCGAAACGGTATGCGACATGTCGCAGTACCAGTTGGGCCTTGAGAACGACTACGTGACGATCCGCGACGGGCCGTATTCGTTTTCGCACGAGACACTTGAGGAGATCAAACTCAAAGCCGTGCGGGAGTTCTTCTTCTCACCCAAGAGGGTGAAGCTGGCAATGGACATACTGCCCAACTTCTTCCTTCAGCGAGACATAGACGCGGCCTTTCTGGTCAATATCATCAGCGGAAAGATGACTGAGGACGCCATAGAAGATGCGGAGACCCGCTCGAAACTGCACCGCTACTTCCTGGTTGCCGAGCGGTTTTCCCAGAAGGAAGGGTTCTTTGTGTGACGGCGCGAGATGAGTCGGGCCACGCTGTGAATTACGGAGCTGTGGCGGAACACTACCGGCGGTGGCCGTTTCCGGCGGTGGAGCATCGGAGTCGCGAGGGCCTGATCTTACTGAGGACTGTCGGGCGCTGGCTGAAGGCCGTGCGGGACGCGCCACGTGTCGTGGATGTGGGTTGCGGCACCGGTCACACGCTGATCGCGCTCGCCCGGCAGTTTCCCGATGTGGAGTTCACTGGCATTGACGTGGTTGAGGAGGCTGTACGGGCGGCTGGCAGTCGGGTGGCGGATGAGGGGCTCCGCAACGTGCGCCTGGTCCGGGCGGACCTGACGCGGCCGGTGGAGGATGTCGGGAGGTTCGATGTGGTACTCTGCCTGGGGGTGCTCCACCATCTCCCCGACCTGCGACAGGGATTCCAGCACGCCAGCTCACTGCTCCGTCAGGGCGGACACATTGTGCTGTGGTTGTACGGTCGCTATGGCCGAGAGCGGCACCGGCTAAACCAGGAACTGCTGCGCTTGCTGGGAGCTGATCTGCCGGATGGCGAGCGCTTGGGCCTGGCGCGGGCGTTCCTGGAGGATCTCGGTGCGTCCCACATGCTGGACACGGGCTTCTACACGCCGTACGGTTCCGGATCGGAAGGGTTGGCCTGGATGCAGGAGCATCCGGAGTGGCTGGCCGACCAGATGATCCCCCCCGTAGAAGAAAGTGTCACGTTGTCGGAGATCCTTGCGTTGCTCGAGGACGGTGACCTGGAGCTGGAGCGGTGGCTGGGAGTCGATCTCGACCCGCAGGCGCATACATCTCAGCCGCTGCTGCTTGAGCGGATGCGACGACTGCCGGACGTGAGGCGGCTGCTGGCGATCGATCTTCTGCTCAAGCCCGCGTACTACTTCGTGACCGGGGCGCGGCGTGACCGGACCGGGTAGGGTGCAATGGTCATTCTGGGCGTGAGCGGATTCGAGGAACGCGACGGACGCGGCTTTGCACATCCATACGCTCATGCGCAGCCAGAATCTCCCTGTCCGTCGAGTTCCGCGGGCTCTCCAGTGCCACTGCGGTTTTTCCCTCTGCAACTGTTCGGGCACGATCATGCGGCCGCGTTGCTCGTCGACGGTGAGTTGGTGGCGTGTGCTGCCGAGGAGCGGTTCACCCGGATCAAGCACGGTTTCAATCTGGCGGGCAGGACCGTGTTACCGCGGCGAGCGATGCGGTACTGCCTCGATGAGGCGGGCCTGGACTGGAGGGACGTCGACTACTGGGCGCACTACTGCCACTTCAACAGCGAAGGTGTGGCGTTTCGGCTGGAGAATGTCACACGACATCTCGGGTCTTCCGACCGCGAGATGATAGCGGATGAGTACGAGCGCGCATACCGGAATCGGGTCGCTCCCGAACTGGTGCGGACTCAGCTGGAGATGATCGCTGGCGTCTCGATACCCGAGGACCGTTTCATCCCGGTACCGCACCACCTGGCGCATGCTGCCGGGGCGTTTCACTCTGCGGGATTCGCAGAGTCTGCATGGCTTGTACTCGATGGCTATGGGGAGACCGACAGTTCGACTTGGGGACTGGGTACAGCCGATGGTCTCCGCGCGACGGGATCTACGCCGCTGCCGACGTCGCTGGGCGTGCTATATCAGATCATATCGTTTTATCTCGGATTCCGGGCGTTCGGCGACGAGTACAAGGTCATGGGGATGTCGGCGTACGGTGATCCGCGCTGCTACCGAGCGGTCTTCGACGAACTGGTGCAGGTCCGACCGGAGGGAGCCTTCGATACGACGGGCCTGACCCAGCCCGGGTTCGCTGAGCTGCTGACAGAGCGCATCGGTGAGATCCCTCGACCGGGCGCATACACCTGCAAGGCTGCCGACGTAGCGGCGGCGCTACAGACCAGGGTCGAAGAAGTGGTGCTGCACGTCGTCACACATCTGCGTGACAGGTTCGGACTCGGGCAGCTCTGCATATCCGGAGGTGTGGGGCTCAACGCGTGCGCGAACGGCGCTGTGGTGAGATCGGGCCTGATCGACCGGGTCTTCGTGCAACCGGCGGCGTCTGATGACGGGGCCAGCCTCGGGGCTGCGACATACGTCCACCACCATCTGACCGGAGCGCGACCGGTTCCGATCTATCACACGTACTGGGGGCCGTCGTATGACGACGAGAGAATCCGCGAGGCACTGGAGAGTGCCAGCGGGCTGCGGTGGGAGAAGAGGTGTGATGCGGAACGGGAAGCTGCCCGGCTTCTCGCTGACGACAAGATCGTGGGCTGGTTCCAGGGACGCATGGAAGTCGGTCCCCGCGCGCTCGGATCAAGGAGTATCCTCGCCAGCCCTCGCTCGATCGAGACGCGGGACGAAATCAATGCGCGTGTGAAGGGAAGAGAACCCTTCCGGCCGTTCGCGCCGAGCGTGCTCGATGACAACGCCTCAACCTACTTCGATCTGCCTGACCGTACGGCTGCTCCGTTCATGGTCGTGACGTTCGAGACCCGCGAGTCCGTTCGCAAAGAGATTCCCGGCGTCGTGCATGTCGACGGATCTGCGCGCGTACAGACCGTCAGCAAGAAAGACAACCCACGGTACTATAGATTGCTGCATCAGTTTGCTGTTCTCACCGGATTACCGGTTCTCTTGAATACCTCGTTCAACCGCGCCGGCGAACCCATCGTCTGCTCACCGGATGACGCGGTTAGGTGCTTTCTCGCAAGTGGCCTCGACGCACTCGTGATCGGTGACTACGTGGCTGTTCCCGAAAACGGGGTGAGAGGAGAGCGACGGTGAGTGGCCGCACCGTTGACGTGGCGCTCGACATCGGGTCGTCGAGCGTGAAAGCCCTCGCTGAGACTGGTGGCGGGAAAGTCGTGGCGCAACTCTACCGGCCTATTCGGGGTCAGTTGGACGCCACTCTGATCTCGCTCCTCGACCACCTTGCCTCCATCGTGCCGCCGCACCGTTGCATAGTCACGGCCTTCACGGGCTCGAGCGCGCGGCCATACGCCGAAGCTCTCGGCATCCCCGAAGTAAACGACATTGTCGCGGTGTACCGCGGAGTGCAGCGCCTCGGCTTGAGCGCCGGAGCGATTCTCGAGATCGGCGGTGAGCACTCCAAGTTTGTGCGGCTGAGTCCCGCACCGACCAACGGCAGACGGACCCTGCGGGATTTCCAGGTGAACTCCGTGTGTTCGGCAGGTACGGGGGCTTTTCTTGAGCAGGAGGCTCACCGTCTCGACTTGTCGATTGATGAGTTCAGCGAGCACGCGTGCTCAGCGAGACATGCCATCAAGGTCGCGGGGCGGTGTGCCGTCTTCGCGAAGACCGACATCGTCCACCGACATCAGACCGGCGTACCGGTGGAGGACATAGCCTACTCGCTGTGCCAAGCCATCGCCCGCCACGTCGCGGCCGAGCTTATCCGGGGACGGCAGTTCGATGTGCCCGTAGTGTTTGTCGGCGGTGTCGCGTCCAACACCGGAATGCAGCGCGCGTTGCGCGAAGTGCTGCAACTGGATGACGGCGGGTTGGAGGTACCGGCGCTACACGTCTTCGCCGATGCACTTGGCGCGCTGGAGGTGGTTCGTTGCGAAGCTGCGAGTCCCGGGCGGGATCTCCAGTGTCTGACAGAGCTGGTGGGGCGCAGGTTGAGCGAGCGTACGAATGCGCCGCGGAAGCGACCGTCGCTGGCGGCGTTAACGGCAGGTTTACCGGCGGCTCCACGGGTGAAAGGCAGGGCGGGCGGGAGAGTCCGGCCGGGGGGCATGCTGGGCATCGACATCGGGTCGACCAGCACGAATGCCGCATACCTCTCAGCATACGGGGAGGTCCAGGACTACATCACCGTCCCGACTCGCGGCCGTGTGCTCGCGGCGGCCCACACGTGTCTTGGGGAACTCGAGGGACGCTGCCGTGACTTTGAACCTGCGGCCGTCGGAGTCACAGGATCGGGTCGTAGGCTGGTGGCGGAGATGCTGAGCGCTGACTTGGCCGTTGACGAAATCACGGCTCATGCGGCTGGCGGCCTGCAATACGTGCCGCACGCACGGACGATCTTCGACATCGGCGGACAGGACTCGAAGTTCATTCAGCTAAGCGACGGTGGAGTGGTGGGTTTTGAGATGAATAAGGTCTGCGCTGCCGGGACGGGGTCGTTCATCGAGGAGATGGCCGAGCTGCTCGGTCTTGCCATTATCGGTGAGTTTGCGGATGAGGCGCTGCGCTCAGAGGCACCGGTGGAGCTGGGAGAACGCTGCACGGTGTTCATGGGGTCGGAGCTGGCGCGTCGGCTGCAGGAAGGGTGTTCTCGCCAGGATCTGGCGGCAGGCCTGTGCTACGCGGTCGTGCACAACTACCTGTCGCGAGTCGTGGGTAGGCATCGAGTAGGCCGTCCAGTGGTGTTCCAGGGTGGTGTGGCCAACAACGAAGCAGTCGTGGCGGCGCTGGAAAACGTGCTGCAGCACGAAGTCCAGGTTCATCCGTTCAACGAGATCGCCGGCGCAATTGGGGCGGCACTGCTCGCGGCGCGAAACAAGGGGGGGATACCGTCGAGCTTTCGCGGCGCTATGACCATCGATCCCGAGTCGATCCGCTCGAGCTATTTCGACTGTCAGCGCTGCGCCAATCAGTGCACGATCCATCTGACGAGGAGCGGTGTCGGGAAGAAGTTCTTCTCGGGAGGGCTGTGCGATCGCTTCGATGGGCGCACGGCGGAACGAGGGCAGCGGATCAGTGTCGTGACCGACTTCTTCGCCGATCGGGAGCAGCTGCTGCGCCAGTGGTTGCAGCCGGCACCGAACGGTGCAGCAGCCGAGTTGGGGATTCCCATGGCACTGCTGCAGCACGATATGCTGCCCTACTGGAGCGTCTTCCTCAACCGACTCGGCATATCGTACCAACTGTCGTGGCCTACGACTCGACAGACGATGGAAGCAGGTGCCGGCTCGAGTTACGCCAACACCTGCCTGCCACTCAAGGTGGCATACGGCCACTGCGCGGAACTGATCGATCGAGGATCAAACCGCCTTCTGCTCCCATCGGTCGCGAATCTCGGCAGCCGCACCGTCAACGAGCGACTCGATCACCTGTGTCCGGCTGTGCAGGCGTGGCCGTTCACTGCCAAGGCGATCTTCGGTTCTGACGTCGAGTTCCTGACGCCACGGATCAGGTTCTCAATTCCACATGTTGCCGCGCAGGACATCGTTCGGTTGGGCAGGGAACTTGGGGCGAGCCGCAAACGGACGCTGGCGGCGCATCGGAGCGCGCTCGAATCGCTCAACTCGTTCAATCGAGATCTGGTTCGACGCGGAACCGAGGTGCTGTCGGGACGTCGGGAAGGGGAGACGTACGCAGTGGTTCTGAGCCGGTCATACACTGTGGGTGATCCTCAGATCTGGTTGCGGTTGAAGCAGGTCATGGACGAGGTCGGCATAACGCCAATTCCCATGGATATGGTTCCGGACGAGTCACTCCACAGCGAGTCGCTGCACGGTATGTATTGGCTGTACGGGAAACGGATGCTCCAGGCAGCCAGGGCGCTGACTCGAGTGGGCGGCGTGCCTGCCATCTTCCTGTCCACGTTTGGCTGCGGTCCGGATTCGTTCATCATACACATGCTGCGCCGCGATCTCGGAGCCGTACCACTGCTCGAGCTCGAGGTGGATGAACACAGCACGTTCACCGGTGTGCACACGAGGCTCGAGGCATTCAAATACTCGCTCGGGGCCCGGCGATCGAGGTGCGCCGCACCTGCGGCACCGCGCACTGTGCACAAGGAGATTCTGAAAGAACGGGAGCTGCTGATCCCGCAGATGTCGGACCACGCGCACGCTGTGTGTGCTGCGTTCCGCTCGTGTGACATCAACGCCCGGGTCCTTCCGCTTCCAGACGCGGAGTCAACAGCACTGGGCAAGATGGCGCTGGGTGGTAACGAATGCCTGCCATGCGCGCTGGTGCTGGGAGACATGTTGCGACACCTCCGGGATCAGAATGGAAAGCAGCAGCCCGCGTTCTTCATGATCTCTGGCGACGGGCCCTGTCGGCTGGGGCAGTATCCCTGGCTCCAGCGAGCGGTGCTGGACGACCGCGGTCATCGCGACGTACCGATCTTCAACGCGTCTCAGGACCAGACGTTCTACGAGCAGTTCGGCGTGGTGCCGTCGGCGTTCAAGCGACGAGCATGGCGCGGGATGGTCGCAGCGGATGTGCTGTTCAGGAAGTGGCGCGAGTGCAGATCTCGAGCGGCGGACCGCGGCGCTGCAGACGTGGTGTACCGGGAAGCGCTAGCACGGCTGAGTGATCGCATCGAGCGATGTGAGAACTTCGCTGGGGAATTGGCCGGCGCCTTCGAGCAGTTTGCGATGTTGCCTCTGCGGAAGGACGGACCCAAGGTCACCATCGGCATGCTGGGCGAGAACTACGTGCGGTGTAATACTGCTGCCAACAACGGTATCGCCGACGTGCTGGAAGTTCTTGGGGCGGATGTCCGGTTCCCATCCCTCTGTGAGTGGGTGGAGTACACCAACTGGACTGCTCAGCTGCACTGCAGGTATGAGCGACAGTACCTGAGGTTGTTGCGGCTCATGTTCATTGACCGGGTGCAGCGATTGGAAACGCGATTGGTGAGCGGTTTGGCCAGGGGACGGCTGGAGAATATCTCCTGGCCGTCACGGAGAAAAGTCTTCCGCCTTGCGGCTCCCTACATTCCGCGGTCGTTCGAGGGTGAGACCATCGTCGGGGTGGGCCGTACGATCGACATGTATCGGTCCGGCGTGGACGGAGTGATTCACGTCTCACCGTTCGGCTGCATCGTGGGTGGGATCGTCGAGGCTCTCTGTGAGCGGATCTCCGACGACCTAGGTGGTTTCCCGATTCTCACATTGCAGTTCGACGGACAACAGTCGGAACTCACCCGCAGCAAACTGGAGGGTTTCGTGCTGAGGGCAGCCGAATGGCGACGGCAGCGAGGGAACGGTCGTGAGACTGCTCGGCGTCGTTAACCCGCATGCGGCGGCGGGTCGCCCGGTCCGGCGGCTACCCGCGCTGAGGAGCGCGTTTGAGCAGTCGCCGCACGATGTGGAGTGGCTCGTTAGCTCGTCTACCGGTGAGACGCGCGGTCACATCTGTAATGCACCGAATCGAGGGATAGACGGAGTCGTTCTGGTGGGGGGAGACGGTACGGTGCACGAGGCTCTGCCGGCCCTGTGCGAATCGGCATTGCCGGTTGGGATCATACCGCTGGGACGGGGCAACGATTTCGCTCGCAATCTCGGGATAAGACGGGACCGGCACAGCATCAGGTCGTGGGACGAAGTGCCGGAAGTGCAAGTGCTGGATCTGCCGACGGTGAACGGCTCACCGTTCGCGTCGGTAGCGTGTCTGGGGTTCGACGCGGTCGTGAACCGGCTGGCGCGGGAGAGAGCAGGCTACTTCGGCGGCACACTCGGGTACGTGGTGTGCGTTTTCAAGGCACTCTGTGCGTTCCAGCCGTTCGCCGTCGAGGTGATCGTGGATGGCTGGCGGTGGAGCGGCGACGTGATGATGGTGGCCGTGGCAAACGGTCCCTGCTACGGTGGTGGGATGAGAATCGCGCCCCGGGCGTCGATGCGCGATGGCCAGGTCGACGTCTGCATAGTGAAGGCGGTGTCGAAACCGACACTTGTGAGACAATTCCCCAGAGTGTTCCGCGGCAGTCATACATCGCACCCAGCGGTCATCACGCTGTCGGGCCGCACCGTTTCAGTGACCACGGACCGAGACCAGGACCTCTATGCCGACGGAGAGCGTGTGGGATGCACGCCTGCGGTTGTGACCCTGGCGGATCAACAGCTTCGAGTGCTGATTCCGCCGTCTTCGACCAATGCCAAGGAGGCAGAATGACCCGACTGGCCGGTGGGGGTCGAGACGGAGCCAAGTCGGGTAGCAAGCTCGCGCAGGGACTGATCCCGGATTGGGTCGATGCGATCTTCCTGCGGAGCCTAATTCCAGCCATCCGCAGGCTCGTCGCGGCGCGAGTCGACCCCAACTGGCTCACGGTCATGGCGTTCGTGTTGACGGTGCTGGGAGCCGTATTCATAGTCGTCGACCGGTTCATGCTGGCTTTCGCGAGTGTCGTCGCAGGGGGGATTCTCGATTTCCTGGATGGTAAGGTGGCAGTGTTGACGGGACGGGTCACGCGGGCTGGGGCCGTGCTGGATTCGACTCTGGATCGCTATTCCGACATCGTGGTCTACTTGGCCCTCCTCATCTACTACGCGTCCCGCTCGCACCCCGCAACGGCACTCGCCGCTGTGCTCGCCCTGGTCGGGTCCATGATGACGAGCTACATGATGGCGCTGGGTAAGTCACACGGTATCGACTTCCGCGTCGGGATCCTCCGCCGGCAGGACCGCGTGACCCTGATCAGCGTCGGACTGCTCTTTACACCGGCGCACGGAGCAATCGAGAGTGCTCTGACTGGAGGGGCAGCCCTGGTTGGTGTGTCGCTGGGGTCCGTCCCGCTGATGCCGCTAGCTGCCGTGGTGTACCTGCTTGCCGTTCTCAGCAACGTCACAGCGCTTCAGCGTGTGGGGTTGCTGTTGAGAACCGCAGATGTCGGACCGCGCGATTCGGAGAGGCGCGACGACGTGGAGCCGTCGCTCCGGACCAAGCAGCTTGCGATGCTCGAGCATGCGATCGGGGCTCCTGATCCGGGAGCAGACGAGTAGAACATGTCAATATCCCGTCCATACACGGCATTGGCGCGCAACTTCCTGGTTGACCTATGGAGCATTCGCCGCAGGTCACGGTGCTTCCTGCCGCTGATGACGAACCTCTATGTGACAAAACGCTGTAACCTGCGATGCCGCTACTGTTACCCGCCGGGACCGGAACCCGAGCTGCCGGTTGCCGCGACCGTGGCCCTGCTCGACAAGATCCGACCCAGGAATCCAGCACTGAACCTCACTGGAGGCGAGCCACTTCTATACCGTGGTATCAGGGATCTGATTCGCCGGGCGCGGGAACTGGAGTTCCGACCACTGCTGCTCAGCACCAACGGGCTCCTGATTAGTCGAGTCATCGACGAGCTGCACCTGCTGGATCACGTGGTCATCAGTCTCGACTCGCTGCAGCGCGAGGTCAACGAGACCATGACCGGCGTGCCGGGCTCAACCGAGAAGATCGTTGAGGCGGTCCACCGCTGTGCGGAGCTGTCGACGAGCCACGGCTTCGCACTCAGTCTGCATGCGGTTATTGCTCCGGAAACGATAGATGGGATCGAGGGCATACTCGAATTCTGCGAGGAGATCGGCGCAACCCTGAGTGTCTCACCTGAGCACGGTCAGTTCTACCCGCACGAGGGACTTCCCGGGCAGCCAGCTTACGTCGGTTTGATCGATCGCCTAATCGAGCTGAAGGGAAGAGGGAAGCCGCTCGCCTGCTCTGCGGGGTACCTGAGGTCGATTCGCGATTTCACCGGGCACGGCTGCTACCCTTTCGTTTCCCCGCGGGTTGAGCCGGACGGCCGGGTGTATCTCCCCTGTCAGCGTATGCCACGTCGGGCCGTATATCTGCAGGACTACGCGAGTCTGTACGAGCTCATGCGGCAGGAGGGGGAGTGGATCAGCGAGCCTGACTGCGTGCGGCGTTGCTTCCTGGCCTGTTATGTGGAAGTTGATGCTTACCTGAAGAACCCTCTCGCCGCCGTGGGAGAGATGTGGATGAGGCGAGCGCTGCTGGGGAAGTGGAGCGCTGTACCGCGCAGCAGACCTCAATCTGCAACCACACGTGGGGTGGCGACATGAGGCGACGCTCGTTGTGGCCCTGGACCGGGAGGTTCGGCCGTCTCGCCGCTGTCCCCGCTATCGTACTGCTCCACCTTGGCACGTATTGGGTGGCCACCCGCGTGAACAGCGCGCGACCTGAGGATGCGCTGTGGCCGCTCGAGACGGCGCTCGATCGAGCCATCCCCCACCTGGGTTGGATGTGGCCGGCGTTCTGGCTCGCGTATCCCTACGTTCTGGTGGGCGCGTCCTGGGCGATCTGGCGATTGCCCTCGTCACTGGTGAGCCGCGCCGTGGTGGCGTTCGCGGCGATGACGGTCATCGGTGCGTCGATTCAGATGCTGGTTCCCGCTCGATCTCCTTGGCCGGCTGACCCCCACCCGATCCAGCAGATGGTACACGACCTGGCGCTGAATCGGCCGTTCGCTTCGCTCCCATCCATGCACGTCGCGTTCACGGCTCTCACTGCGCTGTTCGGCGTCCGGGCCGCCCGCGGCCGGCGGTGGCTGCAGTGGGGGTTCGCCCTGGGGGCCGGGTTGATAACCATCTCCACAATCACGCTCAAGGAGCACTTCTTGCTCGATCCCGTGGCCGGTGCGGTGCTGGCCGGTGGTGTCTTCCTCTGGTGGCGTAGGGGTACGAATCGTGATGCGGAGGTCGGCGCCGACCCACCTGGTGTTCTTGCCCACCATCCCACGTCTGGAACAACTACGGCCGGAATGCAAGGATGACCGTCGCAGCGCAGAGGGCCGCCAACGCCACGCCGGCCTGGGTTGGGGCGTGATCACCCTGGTCGAGCTTCCTCAAGCGGATCGCCAAGACTAGCGGCACTGGCAGTGTGTAGCAGAGCCTCGCGAACCATGGCAGTTCCGGATTCGCAAGCTGCACCAGCGCGATCGCCAGCACGAATGACAGGTGACCGGAGACGGCCCAACCGCGGATGATCCGTCCTGCCGTGGCGATCCCTAACACGGCGACCATCGCGGCACGTGCGATCCAATACCCGTCGATCCGGACCTCCAATCCTTCCGCGGTGAGCTGTGCGATGAACAGGGAAGTGACGAAGCCGGTGGCGCTGTCGTACACGAGATGCGTGCCGTCGCGCCAGGATCGCGCGGCGAGCACGAACAGTGCAGTACCGAGGCAGCCAAGTGCGATCTGCCTCATTCGACACCTACTGGTGTAGGTCTAGCAACCATCGTCCGCAGTGCCAACTTCTGCTCGTTTGACCGCCCAAGACACGCTTCACACGCGCGCTGCAACGAGGTACTAGGCCGCATTCTTCGGTCCATACTCAATGATGAGTAGCAGCACACCTAACACACCGATCAAGACTCCGGCCGCCTGGATCGCCACGCAATTACAGCAGCCGCAACAGAAGCAACGACCGCAAGCGTCGGGACCGTGAACAGCAGAGTGAAAAACGAGGAGTCACCCATTTCACGGGCTCGCGAGCATGGCCGGGAAGACATACCTGCGAAGGATGTCCAAGGGTTGATCGGATAGGCGATTGTCGTTTCCTCCGGTGAAGACCGCGACCAGATCCAGCTCGGGGTAGACCAGTATCCATTGGCCGCCCCGACCCACGGCCGCGGCGGCCTCCAGCACCTGATCGCTCAGATCGAACGCGTTGTCATGGCGGTGAAGCCTGATGCCCCACCATTGGTATCCGTATCTCGTGTCCGGCGCTTGCCAGGTCGTGGACTGGCGTACCCACTCCTGCGAGATGACCCGCTCTTCCCCCCACGTGCCCTGGTTGAGGAAGAGCTGACCAAACCGGACCATGTCCCTCGGGCGCAGCGCCAAGCCTCCTCCTGTCTGGACGATTCCGTTCGGGTAGGTCCACCACGAATAGTCCTGAATTCCCAGCGGCCCAAACAGGAACTGCTCTGCGAAGACGTCAGCCGTGAGACCAGTGACCCGGTGGATGATCTCCCCAAGCACGATGGAGAGGCCGCTGTTGTAGCGAAACGTCTGGCCCGGCTCCGCCACGACGGGGAGCTGGAGTGTGAACCCGATGGGGTCGCCGGAGCGGTTGAGCTGGACGTGGCTGTTTCGTCCATCCGTGTACGGATATGAGTGCTCGTCCCACTCCAGTCCTGCGGTCATGGTGAGGAAGTGGCGCAGCGTGAGGCGCGCTCTCGGTCCGTCCGCGAAGACCGCCGCGTGCTCCGGGAAATACGTGGAGATCTTCTCATCCACGCTGGAAATGAGACCCTGGTCGATGGCGCTGCCGATCAGTGCTGAGGTCACGCTCTTGGTCACGGAGTGCAGATCGTGCAGGTGGCTCCGGTCCCACTCGACGTAGTTGCCGTCGCCGGTGGTTGTCCCCGGGAAGTACTCCTCGAAGACCAGGCGACCGCGGCGGACCAGGAGGACGCTGTGGATGTTCGTGTATGAGCCGTCCCGGATGCGGTCCACCATCTCGGCTAGCGGTGTCTCGGCGATCCCTACGTCGGAGACGTGGGCCGTCTGCCATCCGTCTCCCGTCTCCGGCGGTACGGCATAGGCGTGTACGGGCGGAGGTCGGGTCGGCACCTCGCCACACCCGACGAGCACCAGAGCCGCGACCAGGAGCCTCCACCTCATGGTCCACCTCGCAGGGGATAGCGGTAGCCCAGGGAGATGAGAAGGGCCTGGTTCCGCACCCAGCCCGGCGGCCTGGCTTCTTGGTTGATGTTGCGGAGCCCCTGGTTGACCCAGAGATCCAGGAATACGGCGCCGGGGCCCGCCCCGGTTCCGATCCCGCCACCGAAGGCCAGCCCGATGTCGGTCTTCTCGCGCCGGAGGGCCGACAGCGCATCGTCGCAGGCGATCTCGCCGAGCCCGAGGACCCGCGAGGACTTGCAACGCACCTCGAAGCCTACAACCGGCCCGGCGAAGAGCCGGGGCGACAGCGCGACCGGCCAGCGGAGCGCGAGCAGGAGCGGGAATTCCACGTACGCGAGGCGGAGCTTCTCATCGACGTTGCTGTCGAAGCCCTTGCCGGTGTAGAGGACCTCGGCATTCAGCTCCAGGATTCCAGTGAGGCTGAAACCTGCCAACACGCCCAGGTGGAATCCCGGGGCGGCCTTCACGATGGAACTGGCGGCCTCGTCCTGGAAGTTCAGCCGGTTGGCGTTGACCCCGCCCCGTAGTCCCAGGTACCAGCTAATCGCTACCTAGGCTTTCAGCTGATCTCGCACTCGGCGCAGGAAGCCGTGGTCGAAATGAAGGTTGGCCCAGACCACGTCCAGGAGACCGGTGTCGTG
>JBDHKN010000071.1:0-23860 GCA_039586365.1 Gemmatimonadota bacterium
GCACTCTGGCGCGCCAGTCCCATTCCCAGCATTTGTGAGACGGTGGATTTGTCCTTTTTGATTATCTCCCCCGCTTTGTCGAACTCACCATTAGCCAACATGGGTTGAAGCACATTCCACATTTTGCGGTTCACGCTCCGGGTGCGAGCCAAATGAAACCAGCGCTCGACCGTAATGACCACGCCGGCCACGAACACGAGCAGAATGGGGTACATGAACAACCCACCCTTCTGGAAAAACGCCACCATTGAATAAATTTCCATTACTTTCCTCCTAAAACCTGACAATCAATGACCTCAATCTTTTGTCTCATGTATTGACTCCATTCTCTTTCCTAGCCGGCGGGCAAGAAGTCGATCGGGTATAGGATGGTGAGCCTCGGGACACCTTCTTTCGGACCAAAGTTGAACTTTTTGATGCGTTCAACAATCTTGGCTACCAGTTCTGGCGAGGCCAGATCTGTAGACTCCACTTCACACATGGACACCACACCACTTGTTTCGATGCTCATTCGCAGCAATAACTTCCCACGCAGTGTTGGGTCCTTGCGCAATTCCTTATTGTAGATCCGATAAAGCGCCGCCTTATACCGATCGAATACGATCTGGATTTCTTCGTCAGTTCGGCCCGGAGCAGGCCCATCGCTCAGCGGCCTAGACGATTCCTCCAAACCCGCAATGTTGCTTTCCACCCGCACAAAGCCTACGCCGCTGCCGCTGCCGCTTCCACTACCTGTGCCGATACCGCCACCACCGAGCCGGTCGACATTGCCGCTTCCGACGTTGCGACTGACCCCGGCATAGCCGATTCCACCGCTGGAGCCGCTCTGCGCCTGCATGGCCACCAGCGAGCGCTGAGGCACAGCCTGCCCTGCCACCCGCGGGCTTTGTTTGCTCAGACGGGCCTCGGTGCCGAGTTTTGCAACGGGAGTTTCGTTCATCAGATCAGCAAAAGTGTCCTTGAACGCCAGAACACCGACGCGTTCCGCTTTTTCCCGCGCTGCTGACGCTCCTCCGCCGGCATCAGGGACCACTTTCGGCGGTTTATCCGGCTTTTGTTGTTCAGGCCGGGGTTTGGGCTCTTTCTTGACCGATTTCGGCTCCTCCTTAGGTGGCTTCGGCTCTTCCTTAGGTGGCTTCGGCTCTTCCTTGGGTGGCTTCGGCTCTTCCTTGGGTGGCTTCGACACCGGTTTCGGCATTGTCGCCGGCCTAGGCGGCTCCTTCTTGACCAGCTTGGCCAATCGTTCCGGAATCTCGACCTCGGCGATGGAGCGATCCGGTATTGGCACTTTAATCAGGGAAATGAGAGAGCCAAAAACAAGGCATACCAGCAACGCCACGAGAACGGCGCGGCGCAAGCGCCTTTCGCTCTCAGCGTCCTTGGTCCAGGGCATGAGCATCGCGCGGAAAGGAACGGGCGAAATCTCCCGCTCTATGACGAACTCCTCCTTGCGCCGTTCTTCACGGTCGTATGCATCACGCACCTGTTCGTAGAGGATATCCAATTCGTCGATGCATTGGTTGATCTGCTCCTGGAGAGACGCTTGTTTTTCCAGAATCTCGCGGATCTCCCCCTCGAAGTGGGCAATACGGCCCCGCACACGTTTCATATGTCCGGCGGCATCTTTGGCCTCCGGAATTCCTTCCCAAAAGAGTTCATCCGCTTTCAGTTCCCCTAGCTTGTCGAGTGCATTGCAGACGTCCTGCAAGGCATCAAACCGCTGTTTATCGGAGGAAAACGTTTCGAACTCTGCCTCTACAACGCGCAACTCACCTTCGAGCGCCTCTCGTTTTTGCCGGGCTTGCTCGATCTGCGCGTTCAGTGGCGCCAATTCCTGTTCTAATAAAGATGTATTCACGGCATTCCCATTAGCTTTGGACGGTCTTCTGAATGACGGCGAGGGAAATCCTTCCGTATCCAGAATCCGTGCAGGTTGACATTATTTTTTTAAGCACTTTGAACGGAATCGTTTTATCAGCGAGGATAGTCACTTCCTTGCTCTGAGCAACCGTCTTGGTGCTTATACCGATAATATTGCGTTCAAGCTGCTCCAGTCGTTCTGTTATTTCAGTAACCGTCTGAATTCTGTCCTCAAGAAGCTCAGGGGTGGGGATCACGGCTTCTCCCTGAACCACTACCACCTCGGGGCTGACCATGATTACTACTGTCTCCCTTGGCTTGGTCTCGACAACGGAATCGGGCAGCTTGATCTGCCTGGGCGTTTCCAGAATATCACTGCCGGATGAGTGGAAAAGCAGAAAGAACACCAGTATGGTAAAAACATCCATCAGCGGTGTCAGATTCAAACCTGTAACCTTTCTCTTTCCACGCCCCATCCGTTTCATGCGTCTGCTATTTTTCATGGCGCGTCTCCTATGGATATGTCGGGAAAAAGTACCATTTTCTGAACCTCTTCGCTCCCTTCCACCTGCACTTCGGCACCACGCACCGCATCCATGACCTGGATCAGATAGTCGTACTCTATTTCCGGTTCCATCAAGACGGTCGCGTCTTCCTTCTCCGGGTACCGAGCCTTAAGGCGCACAAGCATTTCGGACAACATCTTCATATCGTACTGACCGTCTTTTTTCGGTATTGCGGCTTCCACGGACGACCCATTGCCAATCTCCAGTCCTGCCTCACGTACAATCACCTCGATAGCGAAATTTGGTGTCTTTGAAGCCGATCCGCCTGCGCTTGTCGGAACGGTCAACTCCATGATCGTAACGCGCGAAAAGACGGCACTAATGAGTAAAAACGGTATGAGCACCACCATCAGGTTCAAGAAAGTGGTGACCTCCAGCCCGCGTGTTTCATCCCTTCTCCGTTTATTATGATGTCGTCTGGTCATGATCAGCTCCTATCGAATTGGCGCTTGGTGAAATTGGAGATGGTATTCAGCGCCTTGACCGATGCCATCTCCAGACTGTCCACGATCTGACCTGTGGTCGATGTGAGCTTGGCATGGAGAAGTAGAAGCGGAATCGCGGACATCAGACCAAATGCCGTGGTGTTCATCGCCACCGAGATGCTCGCGGAGAGCAGATCGGCCTTCTCGGCGGGGTTTGCATTGGCAACCGCGGTAAAGGCCTCGATCAGCCCCATAATGGTGCCGAGCAGTCCCAGCAGTGTAGCGATATTAGAGAGCAGAGCCACGTACGGCGTGCGCTTCTCCAACTGCGGGATGATCTCCATCATACTCTCCTCCATGGCGATTTCGATGTCTTCGCGACGCTGGACAGCACCCTGGCGCGCCAGTCCCATTCCCAGCATTTGCGCCATGCTGCATTTGTCCTTGTTGACCATTTGCCGGGCCTTGTCGAACTCTCCCTTGACCAGCACTGGATGCAGCAGGTTCCATAATTTGTGGTTCGCGATCCAGATACGGTTCAACTGAATCCAGCGCTCAAATACGATGGCCATGCCAACCGCAAACACAAGCAGAATGGGGTACATGAACAATCCACCCTTTTGGAAAAACGCCACCATCGAATAGAATTCCATCACTTTCCTCCTTCCTCCCAAACGGGACAACGAACCTATTTCGCGGTGCTGACTCGATAAAATTCAAGCTGCCGCATGAAAACGTCCCGATCCACAGGTACATCACCCTCGTTCAGCATCATGTCCAAGCTCGTCTCCACACCGATTTCTGAGCTTTTCCAGGGAACGATATAAAGGGACTTCGGGGCTTCATCGTTACCTACGATGGACATACCGGATAGCTCCTTGGCTTCCGATTCCTTGTCCTTATCCACATCCTGAGCCATGGCCATGACGGCCGGGAACAGGACCACACACAGGCATAGAACCAATTTGCGATACATAGTCCCTCCTTAGTTGCGTCCAAGCCGGGCGCGCAGATCGGCGATCCACAATTGAACCTGTTTATCTTCGGGCCTGGCCTCGCTGTAAATCTCGTATTGCTCGAGGGCGCAGGCCAGGTCATTCAGATACAGGTCGCAGAGAATCCCGAGATTTCTGTGCACCGGGTAATAATCCGGAAAGCGCGCGATCGCCTTCTCATAAATCGCCCGGGCCTCGGCAAATCGTCCGGTTTTGCGATACAACAAACCGTATTCATTACATGCCACCGGGTGCTCTGGAACCAAGCGCAGCGCTGCTTTAAGATGCTCCTCGGCTTGCTCCAGTTTGCCAATATGCTTATAAGCAATCGCAATATTGATATAGGGCGCCGTGACGCCTGGTGACTGCTCGATGACTTTTTCCAGAAGGTTGATGGCTTGGCCATATTCCTGGTCATTCAGCATTGCGACGGCACGCTGGAAGCCTCTGCGAGAAGCCTCATCCATTTGAGGAGTTTCCATGATAATGAATCCTTCCCGGCCATCCTCGAGTCGCTCCACAGAGAAATTCTTGGCCATGGAGGGTTCCTGAACAACCGGGGTCGGCTTGACCTTTCCATCGGTTGCGCACCCGGCAAGAACCGACAGCACCATCGCCAGGATTACGAATCCGACGTACGTTCGTGTTTTTGACCACCGTAACATTCTTATATGCATGCCCATATCGATCGCCTCCTCGTCGCTCGATCCGTACCCGTTAGGGGCGGCCTCCTTGGCCGCCCTGGGCAGGCACAAGGGCCTGCCCCTGCATTTGCGTCTGTTTGCGTGCATCGGTCGGGTGTTCGGTCTGGGCCGGTTCTTCAACCTGTACAGGCTCTGCGGGTTCAACCTCCAAGACAGACCCAGGTTCCTCGATCTGCACAGGCTCCGTGGGTTCAGCTTCCGCAGCCGCTTCAGGTTCTTCAACCTGCACAGGCTCCGTGGGTTCAGCTTCTGTGGCTGCCCCAGTTTTTTCAACCTGTGCAGGCTCTGCGGGTTCGACGTCCAAGACAGACCCAGGTTCCTCGATCTGCACAGGCTCCGTGGGTTCAGCTTCCGCAGCCGCTTCAGGTTCTTCAACCTGTAAAGGCTCTGCGGGCTCGACTTCAATGACAGACCCAGATTCGTCGACTTGTGCGGACCCCGAAGGTTCGGCCTCCGTAACAGAACCGGGTTCACCGACCTGCCTAGGCTTTGAGGATTCGGACTCCGCAGCTGTAGCCTCTCCGGATTCCGCTTTCGCTGTTGTTGCCGACCTGTCAATTTCGAAAATGTAAGTTTCCAGCGAACTGACGATGCTGCTGGTCTCTTCCGGCTTGTCATAGCGGGCAGGTACGAATTCTGCCAATTTCTGCAGGCTCTTTTCGATCCACACATTGTAGACACCCCGGGGAATCAGCTTGAGGTTGCTCTCGTGGACATCGATGGCCTTCTCTTCGAACGGATAGGCCTGCTCTTCGATGGCCAGTTCGTACCGCGCCAGCTCCGAGGGACTCAGCCCTTCGGGACGCTCCGACGTCATCAGGGCTTTGCTGAAGTGGGCATAGATCTCGCCCAGATAGAAGGTCGCGGCGGTAGTGACCTCTCCAAATTCATAATCCATGAGCTGGCTAAATTTCTGCGTCGCCGTCTTCATCAGCTCTCGCTTCTTGCGCAGATTATCCTCAAAGGGTCTTACCAGCCTGACGGCCACGAACGCGTCATAGCTCGATTCGGCCAGCACCAAGGCGGCTTGCGCGGCAAGAGAGCGGGTCCGCGGGGTTCGGGTGCTCCCCGCTGAGGCGTCGATCGCGACGATCTTAGCGAGTTCGTTCAGATAGGATTCCCTATCGTTCTGCCCCTTCAGAATCTCGGCGATTTTGTTGCGCGTCTCTAGGTTGATCTCCACGGGTTGCGAGAAATAATCCACATAGCGCCGGTAAACCTCGAGCGCACGAATGCTGTTGCCATCCTCTTCATGCAATTCCCCCGCGACCAGGAGGGCCTCCCTTCTGATCTCGTCGTCCTGGGATTCCCGTTCAATGCGTTCATATTCATTGGCGGCCAGAGAGAGCTGACCGTTTTCCCTGTATACATAGGCCATCTTCTTGGTCACCTCGGGCTGCAACTCGTGCCCCGGGAAGCTGTTGCGGAATCCCACCAGCACCGTAGCGGCCATCTCCCAATCCTCCAGCTGGATCAAGGCTGCGGCAGCGTCGTATTCGGCGGTCGGCCTGATTTTTGAGGTTGGTGCTGTGCGACCCACCCGCAGGAAGTGGTCCGCCGCAACCCGATAATCTTCGACGGCATTGGCCTGTTCCCCCTGCTTGTAAATGGATGCCGCAAGGTTGTCGACCAGGTCCTCGTGCGTCTTGTCTCCTGCAGGCAGCATAGCCAACACATTCAGATAAGCGGTCTCGGCCTCGCTGTATCGCAGGAGCTCATAACAAGAATGACCAGTGACCAACCAGGCCGCGCGAAGGACATCAACATCGGTGCTGGGGAATACGTCAATGAGCTTGTTCGCGGCCGCCAGTGCCTTTTCATATTCCTTCATACCGTAAAGATCATCCGCGGCAGCGCCGAGGACGATCGCCGCCTTCTCGTGCTGTGGGAAGGTATCGGCAAACTTCAACGAACTGCGGACAACTTCGCGCTTGACCGTATCCATGTCCTCCGGCTTGACGGCACCAAGATGCTCCCTGTATGCGTAGACGGCCGCGTAGCCGGCTTCGGAGGATTTTTCGTGGGGCGGGTAGTCATACGCGGTCTTCTCGTATTCCACGGCCGCTGCGCCGAATGACTGGTTTTCCAGCAGCAGATCCGCCATCTGGTAGTTGATCGTTGGCGATTCTATGTCCATGGGGAACGAGACCAGGAACTCCCGATACCAGCGCTGAGCCTCTTCGAAATTCGCCGCCTTCTCTTCTGCCTGTCGCGGGTCCCGGTAGCCTGCGTGATAATGATTTGCCAGGTCGGTCAAGTTGGTTTTCAGGTAACCCAAGACGTCCGGACGATCGCTCGGCTCGAAATACTTCCAGTATTCGGCCTTCAGGCCATAGGTCGTGGCGAATTTCTTCTTGGAGTCAAGGACCAGACTGGGGAACCCGCCGGCGGCATGAATATCGATAACCCGCATATGGAAGTTCGGCGCCACCTTGTGGAACGGGTTACGGCTCACGAAGGCGTTGTAGGTTGCACAGGCATCGGCGTAACGACGCTTATCGAAGTAGAATTCGGCGAGGTTGCTGTATACCCTGTCCTCGTAACTGCGCTTCCCGTGGCGTGAGAAATATTCCATCACAGAATCGGCACCGCCGAGATTGGAGAAACTCAAACTGATGACGCGGAAGGTGTCTTCCATGCGCTTGCGTTCCGGCTCATCTTCGGTCTGTGCGAAGTCGTATCCGACGGATACCTTGTAATCGAGCAGCGCAATGAATGGATGCAAGGCGTCTTCATAGAGCTCCTGCTTGTAGAACGTCCAACCCAATTTATACAAGGCGAGGTCGTAGAAGAGGGAACCAATACCAATATCCACGATGCTCGTATAGGCGTCCTCGGCATTGAGGTAGCGCTTGCGCACAAAGAAGTATTCAGCACGCCGGAACTGCACTTCATCGATATATCGGGACCGAGGGAAGTCGCTGACCATCCGGTCCATAACCTCCATGGCCTGCTTAGTCTCTCCCAGTTCCTCGTACGCGCGGGACATCTGGTAGAGTACCTGGTCGTTGCGTTCGTATAAGGGGTAATCATTGAGAAGTTTCGTGTAGAGCTCGATGGCCTCGCGGGCACTTGCCCTTTCGAGATCATCAACGCCTTCGGCAGGCCCGTCAGCGGCCGCTGCCATACCGGCCACCTGCTGCGTCTGGGTCGCCCGTCTTTCAAAGTCTGCCTCGGACTCGTCGTGAATCCGAATGTGCGCCGATCCCTGGGCCGACGGCTCACTGGGGGCCGAAGTGCTCCCCGGACGCGCCGCGCGTTCCGGGGCAGGCAACGCCGGTGCCCGCCAGTCAGGCTCGGCACCCTCGGTGAGGGTGCCGTATTCTCTTTCGATCTTCAGGTCGGCCAAGCGACGAATGGCCTCGGGCGCCAAGGCTGAGTCCGGAGTCTCCTCCAGAAAGCGCTGATAACTCAGCATCGCTTTCTCGAGCCCGCCTTCGATCTTCTCCTCCTTGATCTCGATTTGCATATGACGTAACTTGGCAATCGTATCCTTGTTGCTGATCGATTGACAGGCAACAAGCATCACCAGTAGCGCCAATATGAAAAGTCTGATCCAGTTCATTGACTCACCCTCTCTTGGGTCTGGGCCCTGGTGGCACGGTCATAGCTGTCCGCCATGCCGAAGCGCGCCTTGATTTGTAACTCGGCAAGTCTCTCGCGGCGCCTGGTGAGTTCATTCACGGCCATGGTTTCAAGCATATGGCCCTGACGTGCCATCAGTTTCCCGACCTTTTCCCGGGCTTCCCGGATTAGGAACCGCTGGCGGCGAATTACGTCGTCGTAACCTTCGTAGCTTTGGGTGGCGGCCTGACGGGTACGCACGAAGGCCTTGTACTGCCTTTTCAACCGATCAATAAAGAGATTAAGGTCGCGAAGATGCTTGTGAGCTTCGGTAAGACGCCGATCATATTCCGTATAAATGTTCCAGAGCAGCACCCCCCGCAAACGTTTGATCCGGGCGGCGATCCCGCTGGGGACAGCTATCGCGGCGGAAGTTAGCCTCTGTTCCAGTTGCGCGATTTGTTCACTGATGATCCGCTCCTTGGAGGTTGCCAGGTAATCGGGCCTGGGCGCCACCAGCATGGCATTCAGGCGTTTTTCGATACGGTCCCGCTGCTCCAGGCGCAGACGCATTTGCGAGTCGAGCCGCCGGAATTCCCGGTCGATGTTGGGAAGCAGCGGCTGGTAATAAGCCCGGCGTTGTTCAATGATTTCTTTGAAGGCATCCAGATCCCTTTCCCAGCCCTCCAGCTTCTTGCGCAATTGCTCCAGGTCAAGATAGTTTTTCAGGGACTCCTGGAAATCATGGGAGGCCATCAATTCAAGCAGGTAATAGGTCTCGGGCGTTTGCGGAAGCTTGCGCAACTTGACGACCCAGTTGGAATCCTGTTTCAGCTCTTCCCGTACCAAAGCCCGAAGAAAATGACCTTGGCGAATGCTCTTGATAGATGCCTCGAGTTTGTCTATCTCGGTGCCGAACTTCTCAAGCGCGCTGCCATACATCAATGCCGCCTTGCTGTGCACGTTCAGCTTCCCATAGGCATAGGGAACGGCGAGCATGGCTTCCTGTACTGGTGAGTCTGTGACCTCCCTCGTCACCAGCGCGCTCCAGGGCACCAGAGCCGTCTCGAAGCGTCCCTGGAAGGCATCCGCCCATCCCGAGCCCAGCAACGCCCGGTTCGAGAACGGGCCGTTCAAACGCACCCGATCTAGCACCTGCTTGGCGCCTTCAAAATTGCTTTCCTCCAACAGTTTGGTTCCGAGGACCAGGTTCGATTTATCCTTGATTGCCAGCGTAAGCGAATCGTTGCTGTTGATCTGACCGGTACGGTCTAGACACTGGCGCCCCTCAAGCTCCTTCCCTTCCCTGAGCAGCGCAATGCCGAGGTTGTAAGTGCTGAAGCCTTCGAGGCTTTTCGCATCCTGGAGGTCTCTCAGAATACGCGCGGCCTCCGAAAAGCGGCCGTTAGCCATGAATATTTGCGCGCGCAGGAATGCCAGATCATCGCGAATCCTTTGAGGAACGTCTCCCCTGATACGCTCTATGGCATACAAGGCATTGACCGGCTGGTCTTTTTGGAAGTAGATTCGTGCTAGGCGGAAGATAGCCTCGTTGCGCACCTGCTCCTCCACGTTGCCCTCGATGACCGCTGTGATGGCTCGCCCGGCCCGGCGGTGCATCCGATATGCCAATTCAAAATCACCAACGGCAAACTCGGCGTGGTTGATATGGTAATAAAGGGTATCCAGTTCAGGTTCGTCGAGCCCATGGTGCTGCTCAAGCTCGGTGTCGAGCCTGGCGATCGCATCGAACCAGTCCCCCTGAAAGGCGTAGTACAGGGCCTCTCCGAAATAGAGATCCCTCAGCTCTTTCGGAGCAAACGTACTGGCCGCCACCGAAGACGCAGCCAATATCAGAATCGTCAATAAAACCAACAGCCTGGCCATAAAACTACCTTTCCTTAAGGGTGATGCTTTGGGCAGCCAGCGATATTTCCACGATCTTGGGGCCCACATCCTTGTTGACGTTGAAGTTCTCCGTTTTCCGGAAATCGGCGCCTCCCGCAGATTTGCCGATAACAGACACCTGCAGATCATGTTCACCGGTTCGGATATTGCCGGTATAAATACGCTGCACCCCCCCCTTCTGCAGGGCTTCGAGTTCCTTGAAGGTGTAAATGTGATGAGCAACCGGCTTGCCGCCCAAACTGATTTCGACCGAGTCGAGACGGAAGGTCTCGCCACTGACCAGTGATACGAATACCGCGACCTGCGTATTGGACGGATATAGCAGCTTCTCTTCAAGCTGATTCAGCTCCGCCGCAATACCCAGAACATCGCTCTTAATTTCCTGCACCTGTTCATCCAGGCCCTTGATCTGTTCCTTGGAGACTTCCTGCCCATATGCGGCGAAGCTCAAAACAAACACCGTAATCCCTATGATGATCATCCTCAGCCAGCAGAACATGTTTACCTCCTCACATCTCAAGAATTCATGGAATGTTGGAATAATGCCTTTACCGGATTTCAGTCGATCTATGAAAAATGTAGTTCGCAACTTTATTAACCCCCTATTCCAGTCTTCCAAAATTCCATATTTCTATTTTTCCATCCCAATGGGGGCCAAACCCCCAAGTTTCTAGAATTTCCCGACCATATTGATGAACAGACCCTGATGCCTGTAATCCAGTTGGGTCAGATCATCAGAAAAATCGCTGAAGTTGTAGCCGACACCCACCTTGATGTTATTTCCCAGGTGGCGGTATATCCCCACCAACGCCCCGCTGCGACTGTCCTGTGCATCAGGCAGGTCAAGCCAGCGTGCCTCGAACAGCGCATCCCATCTGTGGATGAATTCCCAGTCTGCCCGCAGCACATACAGGTGGGCACGACTGTCGAAGAACTCCGGATTCGCCCGATCCTGGGCCACCTGGCCATGACGGTAGGCGTACTTTCCCCCCACGGTCCAGCGCGACGTCAGGTCATACGTGATATCCACCGATCCGATGTGGCTGCGCTGGATATAGTCAGACGCTGTATTGGTGCCGCTCACCTGATCGGCCGCAGGGAAATTATAGAAATAGGTGTACTTGATCAACGCATTCAGACGGTCGTGATGCACGGGGCGAAACGCGTAGCCCAAGACCGCTTCCGTATAGTCGCCGTTAAATTGCTCTCCCAGTGAACTCTCACTCACGGCATAATTGAATTTTCCGATGAGTCGCCAATCCGTGGACAGTTGGTACTTGAAGCTGTTTTTGAACAGCCAAACGGTGAGTTTGGAGAAGCTGGTATCCTGCTCGGTTTCGTCGATGCGATATTCCAGGGCGCTGGCGATCTTTAGCCCGTCGAACCCATAGCCGGCACTCACGGCCAGCGCTTTTCTCTCGAGTTCGGCGGCGGTATAAGGATCCTTGAGGGTCCCGAAATCGAGATGAGCGCCAAAATTGAGGCGATCGAAGGGCGCGAGGTCTACGCCGGCGGAATGCATCAGACCCGTGGGTACGTTGCCGTGGGCATACCGCTCTTCGAGGTAGACACTCGCGCTGTCAGAATAACGCGTGCGGAAACCGGAAGCCATATTGCCCTTCCTTGCACGAAGGCCATTATCGGTCCGCTCGTTCTCGAGGGTATAGTTGAGGTACACAGTGGTCCGGTCGGAATACAAGTACTCGGTCCCGAGCTGGGCTCCCGGCCCGAGATCTCCTTCGGAAACCTCACCGACGACATTGAACCGATCGGTCAAACGCAAACTGCCACCGACACCGATCCGGCCGTTGTCTTCACGGTTGCCGGTCGTCTGGATCGTTTCCTGAGCGAAACCATAGGTCGTCCAGCGTGAACGGGAATCGTACTGCAGCCGGACCACCGCATCCGTACGATCGCCTTCTTCCTGGGTTGCGGGTGGTACGTCCGCCGAGTTGTCTTCACGGCTGTCGTGACGCACGCCCGAACTTAAGGTCCATTTCTCATTTATCCGATAATCGAGATCCAACTCACCGGCCTCTGTCTCGAGACCATCTCGCTGAATTTTCTTGTCCGCCTTCAAACGTGCACCCAGACGGTCGGTAATAGGCAGTTCCGCAGTTCCGCCGTATTTGGTCAGATCTTGAGCGGTGGCTAGGCCCGGTGCGGAATATCCCGCCTCGAGATCCTGCAGGTAGAAGGTGACCCGGCCGCGCCCGTTTTCAAAGAAGTCCTTGAAGCCGACGGTGGCATCGACGCGATAGCCTAAGGCATCGACTTCGCTGTTATTAAAGGAATCCGACGTGTCGAAATTGAAACCGCCGTCAATTGAGTTCGTTGTTAGCGAGCCTGGACCTTTGGTACGGCCCGTTTCGAGCCTGATCCACGATGTTGAGGACTTCCGGATCGTCAAATCCGCGCCACCCAGGCTGTTTTCGATGTCCTCTTGTTCATCCCGGCTGGCGGTCAAGCCAATCTTGACATGGTCATTGAACCAGTAATGAACCCTGCCGCCGGTCGCCAGCGTGTCCGGATCATCGAACCCCGGGGTGAATTCATAGCGAACCACCAGGAAGACGGGATTCCCACTGATCGAGTTAATTTGCACTAGCAGACCATCGTTCGCCGTTGGGGACAGGGGCTGCGTCAGCAGGATTCGCCCCTGCAGGTAGTCGATGTCGTAATCGAGCACGGGCGTCAGGTTTTTTACCCCCAGAACCACTCCGGAATCCTTGTCGCGGACCTCGATGCGCACCCTCTCTGACCCCTCCAGAATATCCCGCCTGCGCAGGAAATAGGACGACCCGCCCGTCCCCAAAAACTCATCGCGCCCTGCAACGGTGCCCGGGTCCGCGGCAAACCCGTCAAACAGCAAGCGCGGTTCCCCGAAACTGGTAGTGTCGAGGGGCTGGTAATGCAGATTGGCGCCGTACAACCCACGGTCCACTTGCGCCAGATCAGTATCGGTATACGCGATCTTGAAGTTGCCCCAGAGCCCGTAGGTTTCTTCTTTTCTCATCTTGACGTAGAACTTGCCAAGGGTAGGCGCATCTTCAACGACGGTGCTGTCATCGCCGAAGGTTGGATAGTAGTAGTCGGGATCGATTCGCCGGAACAGCGCCTCAGGGGACTTGTCCAAGAAATTGGAGAAGATCTCGTCCAAAGGTCCTTCGCGTGTATCGGCGCTCGCCGTCAACGACCAGCCATTATCGAATTTGCCGTTCGTATAGAACGCCACTCGACCCTGGACTCCCAAATCGTCTTGGTATTGCTGTTTATCCGGCGCGAGCAGTTCGGCCGGTCCGTCGGTCTTGTTGCCAGACAGGGTCAGGTCGGCGATACCCACGGTGAACCAGTCGCTCTTTTTCAGCTCCAGGTCGCGCAGGAACAGGTCGCCGTTACCGAACTTGTCGAGTACGGCTACTTCCACGCTATGCATGCCCTCCGGCAGGATTTCTTCAGCCACGAACCTGCCCTTGTCGTCCACGGGTACCGCATAGCCAGCCATCCACACCCTGTGCTCTTCGGGAATCGCCGTGCCGTAGGCATGTACCGTACCACCGCGAAGCGGGATATTGCGACTGGCTATGCGGCTTTCTCCATAGCCGACCAGAAGTTCCTTGCCGGGATTCGCTTCGGCAATGGACGGATCGACATGGTCGACCACCCACAGAGGCTGGCTGCTTGTCTCGTCAAAGAGGCCCTTCTTATCGTAGACCCGCACGACGTATTGCAACTTGTGCACCGGTGCGGAGAAGGACTCGAACTCAGGTTGCCATTGGGCCATACCGTCAGCATCCATCTCGATGACAGCGATGGGGATATCGCGGACGGACTGCTCCTCCTCGAAAATCCTGACCTCAGCCCGCTCAACAAAGCTGTGGTAGTTGGTGTACAGGCGGAAATGCACCAGGTTTTCGGCAAATGCAGTATCCTCCAGATCCTTATAACGAATACTTCTCGGCCAGGCAGTCACGTTCAGCCGCGGTTCTAGCCTCAGGCTATCGTATTTGAACTGGATATTGGCCTTTTCCAGGGCCACGTCTGTGCAGCGCTGCACATCGGAACTGCATTTGCCCGGGTCATCTATTGGTTTTCCGTCTACGGTGATGCGCATAAGATTCAGTCCGAATGGATCGACCGTATTCACCTCGCGGGTCAGAGGCGTGACCTCCACCCCCTCGTAGTCATCGCGGACGAGCAGCTCATCGTAGACAACCTGTACCTGGACACGCGACGTATCGGACTCGATAAAACCTGCGTTCACCACATCCTCGGACTGGACATATCCGCGGCCGTCGAACTCCGCCTGCCCCTCCTTCAAGCCCATCTGCTCACTGACGCCCGCCATGGCCCGGCGTGCGCGCGCTATGGACAAGCCGATGTCATCCCCGTAAACCGCTGCAGTGCGCCGATCCAGACGTTTGTTTGAGGTAAAGCCCATAAACCGCAGGCGGACATGGGTCTTGTCGCTGATCTCATCCATGATGCGGCGTAATCTGTCGGTGTAACCATATGGGATCACAGGTTTTCCGTTTTGAAACAGGATTGGATTGATGTTGCCTGAGGCCGAATTGTAGACACGGGTGACGGTTTCGGAGCCGGGGGCGTCCGGGCATAGTTGGGGCTCGTCGGGCAGATCCTGCAGCGGGTCGTCGTGCCAGAATTCCACTACCACGCGCCGATTCAGGGCCCGGCCGTGTTGCGTATCGTTGGAAGCAGCAGGCCGCGATGCTCCCTTGCCCTCAATTTCAATTGCGGCATTGGGCAAGCCCAAGTCATCCTGGACAGCGAGTGCAACGCGCCGGGCAACGGCTTTAGAGAGCCCAACGCTATCGCCGTAAATGCGTTTGTCCCGTCCCTTCAGAGAGAGGTTATCCGTGTAGGCGATGAACTTGACGACAACGTTTTGTTTGCCGCCAAGATTATTCAGCGCCTGCCTGACCTGCTGTAGAAATTCTTCCGGCACACTCAGCATACCTTTGTCGTAATGAAGGGGGCGAGTCATGTTCTTAATGCGCGCGCGATGGGAATGGCCCTCCTTGTATCGCAATTTACAGACGGTCTCGGTGCGGCAGACCTTGATGCGATTTACCTCACGGGGGACGACCACTTCCTTCTCGACCGGCTTTTCCGTAATTTCGTCATACCAGACCTGCACTTCAACGCGCCGGTTGAGCTGCCGCCCTTCTTCTGTCGCATTACTGGCGACCGGCTGGCTGTATCCAAGCCCCTCGTAAGAGATGGCTTCGGGGGGCAGATTCAGCGCGCGCTGGCAATATTCGGCGACGGTGCCAGCCCGTTCTCGCGACAGCCCGACATTGTCGCCGTACCGCTCTATCAGGTCACCCCTGAGCGGCAGGGAATCGGCATGACCGACAAAGTGGAGTCGCACATTGGTGCGACCGCGCATGCTATCGAGCACATCGCGGAGAAGCTTAAGGTAGTTGTCGGGAATTTCCGCTTCACCCAGGCCGAAGTGGATGGGCGGAACCAGATTATGGAGCTTGATCGTTTTGACATCCTGTTCGGCGACTTCTTGCATCTCCGTGCGATCTCCCTCATCCTCTTCGAATATGGCGGGGTCATGGATCCAGGGTGTGAAGGACTGGTCAGTCGGCAGGTGCATCTCGACTGCCTCTCCGGTCGCATCCGTTTCCCTAACCCCTGTTTCCACGAATGGAGAAGCCTCTGCGACTGTCGCGCTGATAAGACACAAACAGAAGATGACGATACTGTGCTTCAGTAAGAATCTCATCGATATGGATAGGCTATGGGACATAAGCTTCATCATCCTGTTATCACCTGCCGGCAAGTGGAGCACCGCGGCGCCAGAAAACTTCGGTTTCAACGTCCAGCCGGTAGCCGCCATCCGACCGTTTCCACCGGTTGGTGATTTCCTTTTTCAGCGCGTCGAGGCGCTTACGCACCAGGCCTTCCCGTTCGACATCGGCAAGGTACGACAGACGCAGCACAGACGGCGCCTTCTTCAACTCTTCTATCAACTGGCTGATCTTGGGAGTCCATTGCAGCCGTAGTTGTGTGGTGTTCGGCTCGAACACGCCATCGGCGATATCGATGCGCACCACACGGTGGATGGTCGCTCCAAAGTTCAAGCGGAGCATCTTGCCGCGGGTGGCGCGCCTAACACGCGGATTTTCCGTGGTCAAGCGATAGCCGGTCGGCAGGCTGCGCTCGTCCAGCTTGAGGATGAAATTACTGCCGCGATCCTCGTCGGGCACCGCCGCGCAGGTGATGTGGAATCGACCGTGTTCATCGGTGGTAACGATCAGACCGCGCACTGTCACCACGCGAACCCCGGCCAGGCCCTTCTCACCCGTATCCTGCTGTCCGTTCAGATTGCGGTCGTCGAACACCTTGCCGATCACATCGGTGCAATCGAAGTTGGGATCAGGGATAACCCGCACAGTGGCCGTCGCCTCCCCAGAGACCGTGCCGCCGGTGGCTGTGTTGAGCACTATCGCCCTGTTGACGTATTCGCCTTCGGAGACGCCGGAACCCACCACCAGGAGCAATTGGATGGTGTAGCGAGTGTCGACCTGCAGCTCGAGCCCATCCCAGACCAGTTCCCGGCCGTTGATCCGTGGTTCGGCCGGCTTGCCCTCCATACGGGCGGAACCGGCCACGTATTTGAAGCCGGCCGGGAAGCGATCGACGATGCTAATGTCCTGCAGCGGCACGCCGAACACGTTGGTCACGGTGATTGTGTAGGGCACCAGCTCTCCCCGGCTCACGTTGATCAGGGACGAGGTCTTGGTTATGGCCACGGCCCCATCCAGTACCGGATCGATGGGGATGAAATTGTTGAAGATTTGGCTCTCAAAGGGCACGTTCCCATCGCTCAGCAGGAGGTGCAGATGATAGATGGTGCCGGCCGTGCGCGGCAGGGCCGACCGAGGTGGCACTACCGCAGAGGCCACAACCTCGCAGTAGTTGGCGGTGGCCGGCACCGCATCGTCCGGACTGAGGGGGCAGGCGGGAACGGAGAACAGCGCCGTGTTTGCGTCACTTGTGGGCGGAATGATTTGGGACGGCGTGTTTAGATAACCAGTGGCCGGTGGTGTCACCTCGATGAGATAGGCGCTGCCCGCCGGACAAGACGCATCGCTGAAGTTCAGATCGAACTTATAGAAGCCGTCCAGGGCCGTAACCTGATTCTGCTGTGCCGGGTCATCGAAGCACTGGCTCGGCAGAGCCGCACCGGTTGCCGCGTTCAGCATCGTCACTCTGGCGCCGGCAACCGCCGTACGGCTAACCGAGTTGTACACGGCGCCGTTGGGCTGGATGGGCAGGTTCAGGTCCTGCAGATTGTTGCCCGATGCAACGATGATATCGCTGATGCGATGGGGTCCGTCGGTGAACACAGAGTAGGCATTACCCAGTGCGGCGGCATTGGGGCCTGCGCCCCGGGCGGTGAAGCGCAGCTCATAAAGGTCCGGCGTGCCCTCGTTGGGCATCAGGCCGCTGAAGCGGTAAACACCGTTGGCATCGGTGGTCGTCGTGGCCACCAGCAGGCTGTTGCGATACAGGGCCACAGACCAGCCCTCCAGGCGTGTCTCGGTACTGTCATCTGAGTTGTCCAGATTGGCGTCGTGCCAGACATTGCCGTTGATAGCGGCGGTGCCTGGCGTGCCGCCCACATCGATGGATACGCTGGCCGAAGCGGGCGAGGCGGGACCGTCCCAGCTTACCTCGCCCCTATTGGTGATGGTGGTTCCTATGGCGACGATGGGGTTGATCTGCACCCGGAACCGCAACTCGGCACTGGCCCCGGAGGGCAGATCGCCATAGGTGGCGCCATAGTCGGCAGTGAGCTGGTTGCCGGCAAAGGTCACCCCGACGGCGGCCCCGTTGAGGGTGCCTGATCCGGCCACATAGGTCACCAACGTATTCAGGGGCAACTGCAACGGCGGGGGCAGCTGGTCCAGATCATCGGTGATCACCACGTTGGTGGCCGGCACGGTGCTCACGTTGGTCACCCGCACGGTATATTCCAGTTGTCCTCCGGCCAGGGCGGTACCGCCGCCCACCACGGCGACATCTTTGGTCACTGTGAGCAACTGGGTGTCGCCCACCACGATGATGGTGGGTTGAAAACCGTTGGAGGGCAGTCCGTCGGCATCGGTCAATTGGGGCGGCAATTCATTGGAGGTAAGGGTGCCCTGGTTGGTAATGACGGTGCCGGGCAGGACGCCTGTGTTGACCGTGACCTTAAAGGTGACCACGGCGCTCTGGCCGGTGGAGATGATGCCGGGTCCGGGGTTGTCGCTGGACTGGATGCTCAGGCCGGCGATAAGGGGCGATACACCGCCCGGCAGGGCTGTGCCGTTGAGCTCCAAGGTGTTTCCATTATAGATGGTGTCGGTGGGCACGTCATCGGTGAGCACCACTCCCGTGGCCGGAATGGCCGCGGTGTTGCTGATCGTAATGGTGTAGACCAGCACGTCGCCCGGATCGACAATGCCCGGTGTGCCGTTGTTGTCCTGAAATATGGTCACCGTCTTGTGGGCGTAAAGCAGTGGTACGGCTCCCACCACGTCGCGGGTGGGGTCGTCGGGCACCGGTGTGTCGGGATCATCCGAAGGATGGTCGGGCTGCGCCCCGCTGCCCTCGCCGGTACTGCTTACGAAACCCTGGTTCTCGATAACCAGGCCGCTCACGGCGTTCGGATCCACCACCACATCAAAAGTTACCGTGACCACGTTGGTTGCCCCCGGCGTGGCATCAGCCCGCATGTATCCGGGTGTGGGATTTTCGCTGGCGTTAACCAGGATGCCGGCAACCAGCGGATTGACGCCGGGGCCCGGGTCGGCTACCGCAGTCCCGTTTAGGGTCGTGCTGTTGGCCACGTATGTGGTATTGGCCGGCGTTAAGTCCCCCAAGCGGACGTTGACGGCGTCCTCATTGCCGATGTTTTTGATGGTGATGGTGTAGCGCAGGGTGTCTCCGGCCATAAGGACCGCCGGATCGCCGGTGAGGTCCTGGGAAGTCTTCCAGATCTCGAAGGCAGGTCCAGAGCTGATCAGGGTGGAGGTTTGGTTACTTGGTTCGGAAGTCAGATTGCCTCCAGTCAGCAGTGCCTGATTCAGCACGGTCGTTCCGCTTTGAATCACGGGGGCGAGTGTCGCCTCGAATACAATGGTTACCGAATCGTTGGGATCCCCCTGTACAGCCAGTGTCAGGTTACGAACATCAACAATACCCGTGCCGTTGGCACCGCCCGTGGCATTTGTGTTTGTGGTATCGGCATTGGTATCTGAGACGCTTAGCAACTGCAGGCTGCCGGGAGCAAATTGCGCGTCCAACTCGTCCACCACAAAGGCATTGTTCAAAGGGGCAATACTTTGATTGGTGAGCACGATGGTGTACCGGAGCGTATCTCCGGGCTCGGCATTCGTACCCGGATCTTGCCCAGTCGTCACATTGACGACGGACTTCACAATCGAGACCGCGAGCTTGGTCATCAACGTTACGGTAGCCGGGCCGGTGAAGTAGTCGTTTTCCACCGGGGTACCTGTGCCGTTACGCTCGAAGGCGTTGTCATCGTCCAGCCCGGTCCACTGGACCGTGGCGCTGTTGGTCAGCGGCTGCCCCGGCACCACCCCGCCCAGCACCACAACGTCATAGGCCAGGGTGACCTGGGTCCCCTCGACCACGTCGATGTCCGCGGTGCCATCGGCCAGGCTCCAGGTCAGGGTCTGCGGGGTGGTACTGCCATCCCCCGTTACCGTCGGGTCGGCGATGGTGTTGCCCGTGCCGTCCACGCTGGCCGTGCCGCTCTGGTAGGCCAGGCCTAGACTCAAACTGTCTTCAATCAGAAGATCGAACGCATCGGAGAAGTTATCTCCCGCTGCCCCGCCGTTGGCGGTGAAACTCACGCTGTAGCGCAGGATATCTCCGACATTCGGGGCCACACCAGGGTTACTCACGTTTGCCACGGCTTTGGTGATGGCTAACAGCGGCTCGACGATGATCACAGCTGCACTGGTGGAGGATGTATCCAACCCTGCGGGAATGTTCGTATAAGTGTAGGAGGCGGTGTTGGTGAAGCTGACACCGGCATTGGCCTGGTCATTGTTGGCCACACGCGCCGTCAGCGTAATGATGACCTGTTCACCGGCCGGGATGGTGGCGATCCCCAGATTGACATTTCCCGGGGCGACACTGTTGTCGGTCAGGATCACTGCCGCGCCCCCACCGTCAACCGCAGTAGCGCCGACATACTCCAGCGCGCCGTGCAGGGTGTCGGTCACCACCACATTATCGAGTGCAGTGTTCACCGGCGCTGCCGGTACCGTGATCTGGTAGACCACGTTATCACCGATGGTCGCTTCCACCGGTGAGACCAGGGTCTTTATTAGCTGCTCGTTGTTTACGATATTGGTCATCCACACTTCCGCAACGCTGGTGGACGTGTAGAGACGGCCCGTCTGGGAAAGAGGCAGTGACCGGTATTCAGGCAGTCGGGCCTGGTTGCTCCAGGTGTTCGAGACCGTGAGATCAGTGTGGAAACCAATGTTGTAATCGATCGTCACGCATTCACCTGGATTGACGAGAGCGCTATCCAGAAGCGCGATCCGCATCTCCCCACCTCGAGGGGGTGCGGTGTATGTGTAATCGGTGCCCGCCGTCAACGTGTTCGCACCGATTTTGACAACCGGCGGATTCGCCACAAGGTCGCTCTCGTCAAGCTCCGGTGCAAGTTGGTCCGTAATCACCACACCGTAAGCTGGCGCCAGACCGTCGTTACAGGACGATAGCTTGAAGTTCATTATAT
The DNA here is from genome assembly GCA_039586365.1 of Gemmatimonadota bacterium. GTDB lineage: Bacteria > Gemmatimonadota > Gemmatimonadetes > Gemmatimonadales > GWC2-71-9. Next base: position 20,818 of record JBDHKN010000071.1, read on the forward strand.
CGGTCGAAATGCTGACCTGGTACGGCTCGGCCGCCGTCCCGGTGCCGAGGCGCCCCGTTCCCAGATCCACTTTGCTGATCGCCCTCATTTGCGGCTGACGGACCTCGATCGTCTCCGTCGCCGTCAATCGGGTGGGGTAGACGGCCGGATCGCCGCCGGTGTAGGAGAGTCTCGCGGTGTTGGTGCGCAGAATACTCGTGCTATAGTCCACGCCCGTCGGCGGCGCGTCGGTCACCACCCTGGCGACATACTGAATCACCAGCGGATCAATCGGCGTTCCGTCATTGCTCGGCTGGTTGGTTATATCGCCTAACTGCCAGCGCAGGCGTCCCGTATCGCCGGCCGCAGGTTGGGCCGCCAGCGTGTAACTGAAATCCGGACCCGCAGTGATGGAAAAGCTTTCGAACGCCAGTCCTGCCGGCAGGTCATCCTCCACCACGACGTTTCGCGTGGTGTATTCCTGCAGATTCAGCGTCAGATCGAAGGTGACGGTATCGCCGACGCGAACGATCGGATCGGTGGTACTGGGCGGTGTCTCGGCATAGGAGTCCTCGACGGCTGATTTGGCAATGGAAGTGTTATCGAGCGTCCCGACGCTGACAGTGGCAGGACCGTAGCAGTAATCATTGAGTGTATCCGTCGTCGGGCAACCCGCGCCGGTGCGCTCGGCCAAGGATCCGCCGTCCAGAGAGGTCCAGTCCACAAAGACGCTGTTATTGATGTCTGCGCCCGTGACCGCTTCCACCGACACCTGATAGGTCAGCACCAGCGTCTGGCCGGGGGGGATGTCGAGCGTAAAGTCGCCGTTCTTTTGCCCCCAAGCGAGTGCACCTGTGGGCAGTGTGGTTGGAGTTACAACGAAACCGACAACATCGATCCCGTTGATCTGAGCGGTGGCGGAATTGGGAACCAGCGATACGTTCGCCGGCAAAGTGTCGACCACACTGGTGTCAAACGCGGTGGAGTTACCACTATTGGGAATGGTGATTAGATATTCGAGGACGTCACCTACTGTGGCTGGATCATTTGGCAGTTTGCCCGCTGGCGTGACAAAACTCACCGCCTTGGTGGCAGTCAGGTCCGGCTCGACCACGTTCATGTTGCTGGTGCCACCCGCGCCACCAGTCGCTTGCGTCGCGTTGTTGCCGTTCATCCGGTTGTAGGTGTAAGACGCGCTGTTTGCGAATGACAAACCACTCTGGTTGGTGATGGTGTTTTGCAGCTCTACCGTAATCTCGATAACCGCCTGACCGTTGGCGGGGATATCGATACCGGTCGCCGCGTCTTCAATGATAAGGTTGGTAGCTGTGCCGGTATTGCTCAGGGCCCAGGCGCCGCCGGATACCACGGTTGCGTTGACAAAGCTCAGGTCTGCGTTGGACAGGCCCAGATCGTCCAGAATCCGCACATCAAACAGGGGTACGGCGATCGGGATCGCGGGCACTGTGATGCGGTAGTTGAATTGTTCGCCGATTGTCGCGCTCGCCTGGGTATTCGCCTTCGACACCGGGCCGGGAGTCTGAATGAGCACCTCTGTGGGATCAGCCGGATCACCGGGCGCGGCGATTCCGTTAACGTACGGGTCATCACTGTAGGCAGTGAGCCCAATAGCAGAGAGAATCGCCTGGTTAGGAACCACGGTACCGTTGGCGAGGTTCGCGGCCAGGTTGATCTCAAACTCGAATACGAACTCGCCGCCGACTGGGACATTCAGAGAGGGAGGATCGCCGCTGATTTCCAACAGGCCTGTACCCGAATCAAAGCTGTACGTGGCTCCCGTGGGTGGAAACGTAACCATGGCGAACGCGGTCAGATCGAAGAGGCTCGGGTCCAGCTGGTCGCTGATCGTGACCCCATTGATCGTCTGGTCAACATTGAAGAGCCGCACCCGATAGCGCAGCCTGTCACCCGGGGCGGCCGTGGTGGCCGGATTTGCACCACTGGACAGATTCTCGACCGTCTTCTGAAAATAGTAGCCGGCCAACGCCGTCGTGACGGTCTCGCTGTCCTGGAAATCCGCCACGCCCGGTGTGCCATCGGTGAGCGTCCTGTCGTATTGGCGGCGGCCGGCAAAGCTGCTGTCACCACTGAACCATTGGGTAGCACCGGCAACGTTGGTCAGGGCCAAGCCGTCTTGCGTAATGCCTGCATCGAGCTGAGATTGGTAAGTGACAATCAGGTGCTGGGAGGGCCCAATCACTGCCTCGGCCGACTCCATGGTCAGGCTGAGCTGGCACGTGGGCGCACCATTATAAGTAACGGAGTAATCGGTGCCCTGCACCAGCGGACCCGAGATCGAAGTGACGCCATCCGCCGCAAAAATCTCTGCGCTGACCCCCGGCCCTGTGGTAGGGTCATAGTCGCACATGCCTACTGGGATCTCGTCGAGGATCGTGGTGTTCCAGGCATCGCCACCGCCTGTGTTCTGGACATCGATGGTGAAGGTCGCCGTGTCTCCCAAATTCAAGGCCGTCTCACTGCTCGTCTTTGTGACCACGAGATCGGGTTCGACGATGGTCATCGGAGCCGAAATCCCATTCTCACCCGGGAGGGGCACGTAGAACACGCCATCTATGTATCTCCCGAAGGACCACTCGGCGGTATTGGTGAACACCGTCCCTGCCGCGTTTGCCGGCGTGTTGTTCAGAACGACTGTGATCTCGATCACGATCTGCTCCCCGGCCGGGATGAGGGGAAGGCCACTAAAATCGAACGTGAGCACACCTCCGACATTGGAGAATGTGTGCGGCGCCGGCGTAGGTGGCGTACCACTGCCCCGCCAGTAGGCGACGTGGCTCACATAGGTGAGGTCCGCACCCGTCGCGTTGAGATCGTCCGTGAGTATGACGCTGTGCAAGTCGTTCAATGACCCAAAGTTATTGATGACGGTTCCGGTGGCTGCGTCGTACAGGACTGGGCTCGTCAGCGTGTAGATAAAGGGAACACCGACGGCGGCGAACGGCGCGGGACTCTGCTTATCAATTTTTTCTACGGGTATTAAAAGGTTCTGACAGCCTTCCTGGATGGCGGATGAGGAGCCATT
>JBDHKN010000125.1:0-5996 GCA_039586365.1 Gemmatimonadota bacterium
TTGGCGTCCGTGGTAGCCATCGTGACGCCTCTGCCATCGATGACTTTGGCGCCAGAGATCTTCGCGTCGTCGTCGTACTTGAGGGTGCCCGTGATGTTGCCGGTCTCGGGAACAACCACGACCTCCTTCTCGAAGACGGTCTTGGCGACAGTGAGGTTCTCTCGCTTGGGGACATCGACGCCCGCGATCAGCCCGAGGAGCTCTCCGTCGAGCATGACGCTGAAGGTCTGCATGCCGGACATGGTCCAGAAGAAGTAGTTACCTTCCCCGTCGGTGGTCCCAGCCTTCTCGCCGTTGCCCTTGTAGATCTCAGCACCAGCGATGACCTCGCCGTCGTCCCACTCGATCATGCCGGCAACGCCGCCGATCATCATGGAGTTGAGGACCATCTCTGCCCTGTCCTCAGCGGCTGCGATCAATGCTCGGGAGTAGCCAGGGTTGTGGAATCCCATGCTCCCGTCAGCCTCGATGATCCCGATGTTCCAGTAGGCCTCATAGTAGGACGTGTTGACCGCGTCCAACCACAGAGCGGAGTCGTTGCCCTCAGCCCATTCCTTGGCTGCGCTCATCTCAGCGAGCATCACCGCGACCTCTTCAACGGCGTGTTCGATCTCCTCCTGGACCTCGTGGGCGGCCGCCATGGCTGTGTCGTTGTCATACATCGAGTGGCACTCTACGCAGGCCGCGCCGTGGGGCTCCCAGGAGTGGCTCATATGCCAATCCTCCTCCGGGGTCCCGCGCGGGCTGCTATACATATGGCATTCGACGCATGTCACCTCGTCCATCCACATCGTGGACTCAACACCGTAGCCGGTTATGCCGTTCCTCAGCTCCATGGTGGTGTGATGGGGGTGCTCTGAACCGAAGGACGAGGTGGTGTAGTGGCAGGCCTCGCAGATCTCCTCCGCAGGGAGTCTCAGCTGGCCCGGTATCTCCTCACTTCCCGCCTCTGGATGGGGGTCGTGGCAGACGCCGCAGCCGATGATCCAGGTGAGGGTACTTCCGTCCTCCGGGAAGTCATCCTCGGTCCACTCATTGCCCTCCCAGCGGGCTATGATGGACTCGGCGGCCCTGCAGTGTGAGCAGCTCAGTTGCATCCGAGACTCTGGGAAATTCGGGTTATTGTGTCCAGATGCGTTGAAGCCGTGGATCTCTTCGGTCCCCCACTGGCGGGTGCCACCGTGGCACTCGGCGTTCCTCATGCCACCGCAGGACCCTGCCCACATGTCGAACTCGCCGTCCTCGTTGATCGGCGTGCTGATGCCATGCTCGCTGCCTGGCCCGTGGCAGTTCTCGCACCCGATGCTGCCCAGGGGCAGGTTGTGGGTCGAGTTCCAGGGCTCGGCCGGGTCAAAGCCACCCCTGTCGGTCTCGTTGTAGCCGACCACGTGGCAAATCGCACACGGCCCAGTCATGCCGGTGGTATCGTTCCCACCACGCATGGTGTATTTGTTCGTTCCGGGTGTCCCGTGGTAGTTCCAGTTGCTGAAGTCTATCCCGTGCCACGTTTCTGCCCATCCGTCATAGATGTCCTCGTGGCATTCGCCACATTCGGCCGATCCTATGTAGGATGGCTGTCCCACGGTGAGCACAGCGATAGCCCCTACCGCCATGGCGATGCCCAGCAAGGCCATAGGCAGTAGGTAACTGCGTCTTTTTCTTTCCCCTTCCATGGATTGCCTCCCAAGATTTACTATCAAGGACTCTATAGTGCCCTATCGCCAGCTGTATTCCGTTACGGGTATTTGAATTTTCCTGATTTGACAAAAATGGGGGGTGGTTGAACGGTATTATTTTAGTACTCCCTAAGGTGATACCATATGATTATCCAGTTTTAAATGGAAATGGGAATATGTCATTCATTTACAGAATCCGATGCCCTATTAATGTCGGGCTAAGGGGAGGTCTAATACTTCGAGGGGCACCCGATTTGGATGTCAGTCGACTCGATCGTGTAGATGTCGCCCGCATGGGTGAACACCCCCTTGACCACCGCGGTGGCGTTGAGGCCGAAGCCGTCAGGGAACGAGCCCTTGTGGACGATGAATATGGTGAGGTTGTTATCGTTCTGGTCGGCCAGCGTGAAGTTCCTGGACGTCTGGTTCCAATCGATCACGACGCCCTTGACGTTGACGGACTCTCCATCGTACTTGTCCGCTCTGTCGAGCACCTTGGAGACCTCGACGATTTCCTCAGGTATCATGCCCCACACGAGGATCAGCACGATGATCGCGACTACTGCGACGACGATGATGATCTTGAGCATCTTCTCGGATATCCTTCTGGGAGTTCGTACGGGTGCGTCGTCACTCTGGTTCTCCATGGAGAACCTCCTCGAGGAGCTCAAGGTCCTTCCTGAGCTTCAGTTGATCGAAGTGGAGCCAGAGCATGTAGACGAACACACCGGCCCAGACGATCGTGTACGCAGCATATAGGAACGTGAGGTCAGCCATGTCTTCCACCTACCTTTTGTTTCAACTCTTCAACAGTCTCCCGCATGGTCTCTATCTCGATCTTGGTCAGGAGAATGTAGATGAACAGGATCGTGAACGCGAGCAAGGCGATGCCGAAGGAGAAGCCCATGGATGCCTGAAGGCTACCCTCCTCGGTGGCGATGACCGTGGGATGGTACTGGCTCCACAACCTGTTGGCCGCGAAGCTCAGGGGGATGCAGATGAGGCCGATGATGCTGAAGACCGCGCTCAGATTGGCCTTCTTCCGCCTCGACTGGACGTTCGCCCTCAGGACCAGGTACGCGATGAACACCAGCCAGAGGACGAGGGTCATCATCAGCTTCAGGTCCTCCCAGCGCCAGTAGACACCCCAGACCGCCTTAGCCCACATGGGCCCCGTGGTAATGGCCAGGGTGCAGAAGACGACCCCGATCTGGGCGGACGAGTAGGCGTAGACGTCCCACTTGAGGTCCTTCGTCTTCATGTACAGTAGGCTCGTGACGAAGGTCAGTCCGAAGCCCATGTAGGCGACCCAAGCGGAGGAGACGTGGAAGTAGAAGATCCTCTGGACGTCCCCCATGGTGGTGTGGGTGGGCGCGTAGAGCACCGCGAGGTATATGGAGACGAGGGTCAGGATTGCGGCGACGACCAGTAATGTGATTCTGACCTTGTCAAGGGGCCGCATATTAGTCCCCCAACACATATTCAATCAATAAATAACCTGTGGCGAAGAAGATGACCGCGAAGGCGGTCAGGAGCCTCAGCTCGTCGACCACTTCCCCGATTCCGTCCCCAGCGAAAATTCTTGCAGTGCCTCCCACTGCCGACATCACCACCGAGAAGAGCAGGATCGGGATCATCAGGACGAAGAGGATGATGGCGCCCAGGGAGGTGTTGGCCGATATCGCGGATATGAGATTGCTGAGGGCAACGAAGCCGAAGGTCCCGATCGCGACGAGTGCAAAAAGGGCCAGCAGGTCCGGTACCTCAACGGGGAAGAACCCGAAGAAGAGGAAGATTGCGAAGAACTCCATCCCGAAGATGACCACGAGGGTGGCCAGGAGCTTCCCGAAGAAGATGGACGAGCGGGAGATGGGGGCCAGGAGGAGCCCATCCAGGGTCTCGTTCTCGACCTCTCGCTTATACGTCGGTGTGAGGGAGAACATCCCGCAGAAAAAGATGGTTATCCATAGTATCGGCGCGGCTATTTGGTCCATCGGGGGATCGGTGGCGGCGAAGGCGAACCGGAAGGTGGCGAGGATGAGCACCGTGAGGAGGAGGTAGGAGGAGATGGCCTGCACGTTCCGGACCTCGACCCTGAGCTCCTTGAGGAATATGGCCTTCACCGCGCTCATAGCCTCTCCTCCTCAAGGATCCCTTTGTACCTCTCCGAGAAGGCCTCGATGTCATCCGCCTCGGACTCGTAGGCGATCTTTCCCCCTGAGAGCACCGCGGCCCTGGTGGCGACCTCGAAGCCCTTGGCCGGGTCGTGGGTGATAGAGAAGAAGGTCTTCCCCTCCTCGCTCAACTGGACGATGAGGCCGTTGAGCATGTCCTGGGCCCGAATGTCCAGGCCCGAGAAGGGCTCGTCCAGGAAGATCAGGTCCGGGTCGTGGAGGATGGCCCTCGCCAGCCCGAGCCGCTGCTTCATCCCCGACGAGAAGGTCGCGACCCTGTCGTAGGCCCTATGGTACAGCCCGACCTTCTTGAGCATCGCCTTAACCCTCGCCTTCCTTCCCTCTACGGAGTAGAGCTGGGCGTAGAAATCCAGGTTCTCCCAGGCGGAGAGGTCGCCGTTGAGGAACGGGGAGTGGGAGAGGAAGCCGATCCTTGCCCGGACGTCCATCTCCCTCTCCTCGATGTGACCGCCGAAGAGGAGGAGCTCCCCGCTGTCCGGGGCTATGAGGGTGGAGAGTATCTTCACCAGGGTCGTCTTTCCCGCCCCGTTGGAACCGAAGAGGACGTACCTCTCGCCCTTTCTCACAGTAAGGGAGACGTCCCTGAGGACGCGGACGCGTCCGAAGGACTTCACGATGTCCTTGGCCACCAGCACCTCGTCCGCCATTCGACCCGCAAAGGGCCTTTTGGTCTAAAATCTTTCCCCATCGATGGGGGTCGCCCCACTGAGGGGTGGTCAGACGTTCCAGATGCCCACGTTGTTGAGCATGAGCAGGAACGTCCCGAACCCCATGAGGGCCGCAGATGAGAAGATCCCCTTGAGGATGCCCTTCGTCTCGTCGCTGCCGAGGAAGTACGAGAGGAGGAGGACCTCGGCGACAGATATCGGCCACAGCCTCAACGCCACCCCTGGCGTGTAGAGATAGTCGAAGAGACCCATGGCGATGATGGCGACGTTGGCCAGGATGAGGGATAGGATGGTGAGGTTCCGGGTGGCGTCCACCCCTAGCTTGACGGCGATGGTCCTCACGCCCAGCTTGGCGTCGATCTCGGCATCGGCGATGGTCGTTGGCAGGTAGAGGGTGGCGGTACCGAAGACCATGGGGAGCAGCCAGAGCCAAGGGTACGAAGAGACCGGCTCTACCACGATCCAGCCGGCGAAGGAGCACAGCACCCCGAAGCCCAGCATGTTGGCGAGCAGGTCGAGACCGCCCCTGGTCTTAAGCCTCACTGGCCATGAGGAGTACAGAACAGAGAGGATGACCAAGGCGGAGGTGATGGTCAGAAAGCCCAGGGAAAGGAACGATGAGAGGATGATGGAGAGGGCGAAGAGCACGATCGAGGTGTAGAGGAAGGCCTTGGGCATGATGGGCCGGTTATAGAACGGCAACCTCAGCTTCCGGGGGTTCTGCAGGTCCTCGTCCCTGTCGTTGTAGTCGCCGAACAGGAGGGCGCCGCCACCCAGGAGGGGGCCGATGACGACCGCGCCGAGGACGAAATCGTACGAGTCGGGGAGGATCTTACCGGAGGCCCAGACCCAGCTGACGTAGTATGGATAGATGGCCACAACCCAGAACTCGGGGCCCATGTGCCGCAGGACCGCCTTAACGGTCTGCTGGAGATACTGCCGTGCCTCCTCTCCCCGAAGCTCCATCGGGCTGCTCCTCCGGCCTGATAGCCTCCATGATGAGCTGTAAAAGGTCCCTGGTCTTCAGCTCGATCCCTGCCTGGTCCGCCCCCGCGTTTAGGTTGACGAGGCAGAATGGGCAGGTGGTGATGATCTCATCCGCTCCAGTCTCATGGGCCTCCCGGAACCTGTCCACCGCGATGTTCAGTGCGTGCGCGTTGTGCTGGGCCTTGAACCCGGCACCGGCCCCGCAGCAGCGAGACTCCCGACGGTTCCGGGGCATCTCTACGAACTTAATTCCAGGGATGGCCTTGATGACGTTCCTCGGCGCCTCGAAGACCCCGCCGTGCCTCCCCAGGTGGCAGGGGTCGTGGTAGGTGACCGTCTTTTCCACCCGCCTGTCGAACCTCAACCTCCCCTCATTCAGTAGCCTCTCCACGTACTGGGAGACGCGCATGAGCTCGAAGGGGTGGGGTCCGAGCTCCTTCGCGTGGTCCCGCCTGGTGGTGGCGAAGCAG
>JBDHKN010000072.1:0-22935 GCA_039586365.1 Gemmatimonadota bacterium
CTGAGGGTCGTTCTCCCTCTCTGAAGTTGACTTCTCTCCCATTTTGAGCTATCTTTGTATGTAGGAAGCACGCGGGTGTAACTCAGTTGGCAGAGTGTCTGCTTCCCAAGCAGAATGTCGTGGGTTCGAATCCCATCACCCGCTCTGTTGAGTACTGGTAGCCCTTCTATCGTCAGACCACTGGTGGTAGTGGCAAGAACGAAGGAGGGCTTTTGTCATGTCTACAGTGCGTCTGCCGTTGCAGGAATGCCAACCGCTTAGCAGTCTCGAACTTCACGATCAGACCTTCCTCCTGGACCGTGAAGCTCAAAGGTCCACCCGCCAGACTATGACCCACTACAGCTGCACGCTGCGGACCTTTGTGGGCTGGTTGCAGCAGCGCGGCATCAACTCCCCCGCAGAGGTAACCCCCCATCACATAAGAGTCCATCTAATCGAACTTCAACGGCGTGGCCTCAAAGTCTTCTTGCCACAGGATGACCAGGCTCGGCCACTATCTCTTGCACCACCTGGTAACGATGTCTTGGCGCAAGCACCGCACCCACTTGACAACCGGTCGGGTTTGTGTTATAATCGGTAATATGGCAATACCACCTGACCGCACTTCCAATACAGGCAAGTTCGTAGCCGTCGAAAGAACCTTCCTTGCCCAAGACATAGCGCAGAGGATCTTGGGGCTGATTCAGGAGGGCGAGCTAGAGGCGGGCGAGAGGCTTCCACCGGAGAGGGAACTCGCGTCCCTGCTGGGGGTGGGCCGTCCTTCGTTGAGAGAGGCGCTGCGCGCTCTACAGTTGATGAACGTCATAGAGGTTCGCCCAGGTGAAGGAACCTATGTTGGCTCCCTGAAGGCGGAGCAACTCGCAGAGCCTTTGAGGCTTCTCCTGGTCTTGCAGGATGTGACGTACCTGGAGGTTCTAGAGGCGCGACGGAGCGTCGAGCCGGCCATTGCGGCGCTGGCAGCAGAGAGGATCAGCGAGGAGGAACTGGACCAACTCGACTCGTGTCTGAGGAAAGCCGCAGAGTGTGTTGACGACCCTGATGATTTCCTCCAGGCTGACTTGGAGTTACATTCCACTATCGTTGAGGCCTCACGCAACCCGCTGCTGGTCGGGATCATGGCCAGCATTAGCAGTCTGGGGCCAGCTACCCGGCAACGCACAGCATACATTCCCGGAGTTCGGGAGATGGTGTTGGAGCACCACACCCAGATTGTGGAAGCGATCCGCCTGCGCGATCCAGATGCCAGTTGGAAGGCCGTGGAGAACCACATCTCTCACATCGAAGAGGCTCTACGGAGGATCGTTCGAGAGGATGGGTCTTCGGAAGGGCTTGACATCTGAGAGGCCCTCTCTGGATGGAAGGAGTTCCCTGTTAATTGTGATTCTGGACCTCGAGGGTTGCGCTCTGGTGGCGGCACCCGCGCCGCAGCGCAGCCCGCAGCTGGCGGACATGGTTCGGCAAGCAACGCTCCCCATCCCGGTACATTTTGGCCATTGAGTCGCTAATCCCAGTTACCGATAACAGGTAGGTGCGGCACGCAGCAGATCTATCAAGGAAGGGGGGTGATATCTTATCTCCTGGTGAGTAGGGTAGCGAGTCAGCATGTGCCCAATCTTGCTTCCGATTCCACTCCTGGGCTCGCAGGACCCCGGGTGGCAATCGAGCTAGGGCATCTTTCGAAACTGGTGCTGAGAAAGGTCAAGATGAGCGTCAGAAAGAGGAAAGGAAAGAAGAAGGAAAGAAGGAGGTTAAGATGAGCGGCAGAAAGAGGAAAGCATCGGGGCTCTGGAAAATCACTAGGCGCGAGTTCCTGAAGGGGTCGGTGCTGGGGGCAGTGGGTACCATGCTTGCTGCCTGTATGCCCAGCGCTGAGCCGACCCCCTCGCCCGAGGTTGCACCCACACCTACGCCCAAGCCGCCTGTGCCCACACCGATCCCCACGGTACCCAAGGCCCAAGAAGCCAAGTTCCTGGTGGGCCAGAACTTCTTCGGCGACATGAACCCCTACTCCAACTGGATCACGGCGAGCGCGGAAGTGACCCATCACATCTACGATCCCTTGGTGAAGTGGGATGAGACGCAGGGGAACATCCTCGGCGACTTGGCCGAATCCTGGGAGGTGGTAGATCCCAATACCTGGCTCTTCAACTTGAAGCAGGGCGTTACGTTCCATGACGGCACGGAATTCACCGCCGACTCGGTCAAGTACAGCCTGGAGGAGATTCAAGTTGGCGAATATGGCATGGCCTTCTCCACTCTCTTCGTGACGCCCATGGAGATAGAGGTGGTGGACAAGTACACGGCGAAGGTAACTACAGAGGATCCCTTCAGTGCGCTCTTGCCCAACCTGACGATCGTGGGCATGCTGAACCCCGCCCAGACGAAGGAGGAGATAGACGTAGCCCCCATAGGCACCGGCCCCTTCAAGTTCGTCTCGCGGGAGGGGAACACCATAGCGGTGGAGGCGCACGAAGACTATTGGCGGGGGGCGCCTCAGCTGAGCCAGATAGCCTTCGAGTACGTGGAGGATCCAACCACCCGCATCGTCGCGCTACGCGGTGGGGAGGCGCAGATTGCGGAGCGGATCCCGGTGGATCGGGTGCAGGAACTGGAGGACGACCCGGCTACGAAGGTCATTGTCGCCCCCACAAACGAGACCACCCGCTGGACGGGCATCACGGACAGATTCCCCTGGGATGACATAAAGTTCCGAGAGGCCTTTTGGCACGCAGTCGATCGCCAGGAGCTCATCGATTCGTTTCTTGAGGGGCTCTTCCCAGCTGCCACCGCTCACTGCGCCAAGTCTGTATTCGGGTATCCTCCCGACCTCAAGGAGATCCCCTACGATCCGGAGCTCGCCAAGAGGTTGCTCGATGAGTCCACTTACGCCGGCGAGGAGTTGGAGTTCGTAGGCCCGGCCGGGTACCACCCCAAGAACGCGGAGATAATGCAGGCGGTGGCCGACCTAGCAGCGCCCGTGGGCTTCAACATCAGAGCCAATCCCATGGAGGTGGGAGCGTTCATTGACAGGATCAGATCAGAGGACTTCAACGGGATCAGCTACTCCAGCTGGGTGTCCTGGACTGGAGATGCCGATTTCGTCATCGGGTTCCTCTATACGCCAGCCACCTGGGCTCACTGGAGCGACCCAGTTACTCAGGAGACCTTCGAGGCTTCGCGACAGGAGTTCGATCCCGAGAAGCGGCGGGCCAAGCTCCAGGAGTGCTTCAAGTCCATCTGGGATGGCTACATGTCAGTCAGCTTCTACGAGACCGTGCAAGTAGTGGCCATGGCCCAGAACCTGGAAAACTGGCCTACGCCTCCCACCATGCTGCTGGTGGCCGAACCGGATACCTATCTGTCGTAGACTACGGGAACCTGTGGAGTGGCGGCTGGCATAGCCGCCGCTCCACACTTCTGGTACGGCCCTTTCGTTCCGCACAACCGGTATTCCTGGGCATGGCGGTAATCACATGTGTTGAGGGCTCGATTGGACAAGGCGGTGAGACGAGACAGAGATGGGTCGCTACGTACTGAATAGGCTATTGCAGTTGATACTGGTGCTATTCGGGGTCTCCATCGCCATTTTCCTGATACTGCGGGTTATCCCAGGAGATCCGGCCGCCCTCATGCTACCTATTGACGCGCCCCGAGAGCAGGTTGAACACCTCAGGGAGGTGTTGGGCCTCAAGGAACCCCTTCACGTTCAATATCTGACCTTCATCTCCAACGCACTGAGAGGCGACCTGGGAGATTCTTTTCGGTGGAAGATACCAGCCACTGAGTTGGTGCTGAGCCGACTGCCGGCGACATTGCAGTTGACGGTTGCGGCCATGGCATGGGCCGTGGTCCTATCCCTGATAATGGGGGTCTTGGCTGGGGCTCGCCAAGGATCGCTGGTGGACCGCTTCGTCTTGGCCCTGAACTCTCTAATCCAGGCCACCCCTTCCTTCTGGTTCGGTCTGGTCCTTATCATAGTCTTCGCCTTGCGATGGAAGGCGCTTCCGGCTATGGGGCGGGGGAACATCGAACATGTCCTAATGCCCAGCTTCACCCTCTCGTTGGTCTTGATACCTACCCTAGCGTTGACGATTCGGACCAACCTGCACCAGATTCTGCATGAGGATTTCGTGCGCACCGCTCGAGCCAAGGGCTTGTCGGAGGGGGTGGTTCTGCTCAAGCACGCCACGGCTCCGCTACTGATCTCCCTAATAACCATATTGGGGATGCAGTTCGGCCGGCTGCTGGGAGGTGCTTTCATCATTGAGGTGGTCTTCGCCTGGCCAGGGATAGGCGACCTGACCCTGCAAGCCATCCGAGCACGCGACTATACGGTGGTTCAGGCAGTGACGCTGATAGTCTCGGGCGTCTTCGTGCTGGTGAACTTGTTCGTAGACCTATCCTACGCCTTCATAGACCCACGGGTACGTCTTAGCAGGGGGGGGAGGTGAGGTGGCGGCATCATGACGGTGGGCGAGACGACATCCGAGAGGGGTAGAACGGTCAGAGGGTTGTTGAATTCCATGGAAGGGATACGGGGACACCCCCTGCTTGTCGTTGGCGGTCTCATGCTGGCCGTCTGTATGTTGGCTGTTCTCTTTCCCGGCGCGCTGGCCCCTCATGATCCTCTCAGGAGCGACATCGGAAACCGACTAGCGCCTCCGTTTTGGTACCCTGACGGCTCCATGGAATATCCTCTGGGAACGGATGGATTGGGAAGGGACCTCTTGAGCAGGATGATATACTCGGCACGGATCTCGTTTACCATCGGCGTCGCAGGCGCAGCCGTCTCTGCGGTCGTAGGAGTCGCTGTCGGACTCGTGGCAGGGTATTTCGGTGGTTTTCTGGACACGGTCTTGATGAGGTTGACCGACATCCAGCTAGCCTTTCCTTCTACCCTGCTAGCCATCGCCCTTCTCACCGTGGTGACGCCATCAGTGATCAGCATCGGCTTGGTACTAGCCGTGACGCTATGGGTGTGGCATGCCCGGACCATACGGGGTATGGTCCTATCCATAAGGGAAAGCCCCTTCGTCCTAGGTGCGAGAGCGTTGGGGGCAAGCAACGGAAGGATCATGCGGAAATACATCACCCCCTTCGTATTGGGACAGGTATTGGTCTTCGGCATCATCCAGGTGGCTATCATCATCCAGCTCGAAACTGGACTGAGTTACTTGGGCTTGGGCATAAGGCCCCCCGTACCCTCCTGGGGGAACATGCTGGCTGAGAACAGGGAATACTTGACCACCGTTCCTTGGGTAGCCATCTTCCCCGGCCTTGCCGTCATCTTCGCTGTTCTTGGGCTGAGCCTCTTCAGCGAGGGCATGAGGGAGATTCTAGGAAGAAGGTTGTAGAGATTTCCCATGACGACTTCGCTGTTGGAGATCCAAGATCTGACGATTTGTTTCCCTGGCCCAAACGGGCTCGTTCCCGCCGTTGATGGGGTTAGTCTGACCCTGGAGGCGGGAACGGTACTGGGCATAGTGGGGGAAAGCGGTTCCGGAAAGACTATGACGGCCCTCGCCGTCATGCGCCTTCTGCCTCGTGCCGCAAAGGTCACGAGCGGAAGCATATGCTTCAAAGGGCGCGACTTGCTGCAACTCTCCATGCGGGAGATGCGAAAGATAAGGGGTGCCGAGATCTCCATGGTCTGGCAGGAACCGATGAGCTCCTTCAACCCGTTCTTCCGCCTGGGAGGTCAGGTTGCTGAGGCGCTCAGCGCTCACAGGATAGTCAAAGGGAGAGAGGCCTTGAGGAGGGTCATAGAGTTGTTCCGAAGCGTCAAGATCCCTGGAGCGGAAGATCGGTGTAGGGATTATCCCTTTCAGTTCAGCGGTGGCATGCTACAACGAGCCATGATCGCCATGGCTCTCTCCTGCAATCCGGACATCGTCATAGCCGATGAACCCACTACCGCCCTGGACGTCACGGTCCAGAGGCAAATCCTCGACCTCGTACAGGATCTGAAGGAGGAGTATGATACCGCCGTCATCTTGATAAGCCACAGCATGGGGGTGATCAGCGACATAGCTGATGAGGTATTGATGATGTATTCTGGCATGGTTCTTGAAAAGAACGCCACTGAGGAGATCTTAACCTCACCCGCTCATCCCTATACAAAGGCCTTGCTCCAGTCAGTCCCCAAGATGACCACAACGGAAAAGCGTCTACCGGCCATACCTGGTGCACCGCCGAACATATTCAGCAGGCCCTCGGGCTGTCCCTTTCATCCCCGCTGTCCAAATGCGGGCGCGGCATGCAGCGAAGAAAGGCCGATCCCCAGGGAATTGGAGGAAGGGCATCTGGTCGCTTGTCATAATGCCTACACATAGGCGCCGACATTCGATTGGGAATCCATCAGCAATGGATACTGAACACATCCTGATGGTAGAAAGGCTAGTCAAGCATTTTCTTCTCAAGGGAGGCGTTTTTGGGCGAGACAAAGGCGTGGTGAGGGCTGTGGATGGGGTATCGTTTCGTCTGCGCCAAGGGGAGACACTGGGTCTTGCTGGGGAGAGTGGATGTGGCAAATCGACCTTAGCCCGGGCGATGCTGCGGCTAGAGGAAGACGTCCAAGGGAAGGTACTCTTTCAGGGCGAGGATTTGCTTACCGTGCCACCCGGTAGGATGCGGGCCTTGCGCCGAGAGGTCCAGATGGTATTTCAAGACCCGACAACCTCACTACACCCCCTGATGAGCGCTGGGGATTTGGTGGCGGAGCCTCTGTTGATACATAAACTGGGGGATGAGAAGCAGAGGCATGAGAGAGCTTTGCAGCTTTTGGAGATGGTGGGGTTGGGTCGGGAGTTGGCGGAAAGTCTCCCTCACGAGTTGAGCGGAGGCCAGAGGCAGAGGGTGGGCATCGCTCGGGCCGTTGCTCTGGAGCCCAAACTGCTAGTGTTCGATGAGCCCCTGTCGGCCATCGATGTCTCCGCTCAGGCCCAACTTCTGAACCTGATCCAAGACCTCCAGGAGAGATTGCAGTTAAGCTATGTCTTCATCTCCCATGATCTAGGCGTGGTCAAGCATGTCAGCCAGCGAGTGGCTATCATGTACTTAGGACGGCTCGTAGAGGTGGCGCCAAGCGAGGACCTGTATCGTCATCCATTGCACCCTTATACCCAGACCCTCCTATCCTCCATCCCTCGGCTTTTCCTGGGCGAGATGGACGTGACCAGCTATCCACCGCCTATGGGTGATACGCCTAGCCCCGTTGATCTGCCCTCTGGTTGTCGGTTTCACCCTCGCTGCTCCAGAGCGGAGGAAGGTTGCGAGACCTGTGAGCCAGAATTGGTGGATGTTGGAGGAGGTCACGCGGTCGCTTGTCACTATGTCACGTAGAGGTGGGTGGATAACAGTGGTTCACATTCTCAGGGAGGTGAAGAAGGAGGAGAGATGAGTGGAGAAACCCACATAACCATGTGGACCTATCCTTGGGATATCAAGGATGAGGGAATCGAGAAGGTGGTCAGATTCGCCAAATCCGACTTGGGCTTGACGTCTCTAAGCGTTACTGCCCTCTATCATAGCGGTAAGTTCCTTCTGCCTCGCAACCCCAGGCGAAGGGTCTACTTCCCGGAACCTGGCGCTGCCTACTTTCGGCCCAATCCCGAACTCTACGAGGGCTTGAGACTACAACCCCTTGTGAGCAGCCTCGTTCAAGAGGGGGATTTCTACCCTCTCATCCGCGAGGCGTGTCAGAAGGTGAGCCTCAACTTCGAGGCTTGGGTCTTGGCCTTCCACAACTCCGGGCTGGGGTGGCAACACCCCGAATGCTGTCAACGAAACGCCTACGGAGACATATACCCGTATGCGCTGTGTCCTTCTAACCCCCATTGTCAGGAATACCTCAAGGCCCTGGTGACTGACCTGGTAACTAACTATCAACCTGATACGGTGAGCGTGGAATCACCCAACTACATCGGCTATCTGCATGGTATGCATCATGAGGCTACCCCCACCAACTACGGCGAACTGGAGGTCTTCCTGCTCTCCCTTTGCTTCTGCGACAGTTGCCGGGACATGGCCCAGGAAGCAGGAATCGAGGTCGATGATCTCCAACATTGGATCAGGGAGAGCCTGGATGGCCGCTTGAACGAGGATTCGTTCTCCCAGGAGTGGATGAAGAAGAACATGGAAGATGTCTACGGCCTTCTCATGTATAGGTCTGACCTGATGGACTTCGTCCGTGCCCGACAAAGGGTGGTGATCTCCATAATGCGGGATTTGAAGGCGATATGTGAGAAAGCAGGTGCGAAACTCTTTACCATCGCTTCCATCTTCTCTCGACCCTCCAATCGATCCTGGACCGAGGGCACGCATCTGCCAGAGCTAGCGGACCTGGTGGATGGATTAGCCATCCTCTGCTACTATCCTACCCCGACCGAGGTGTATGATGATCTCCGCTTCGCGGTCTCGGTGGTGCCCGACAAGGAGAAGTTGATGGTGGGCCTCATGGCCTCTATGCCCACGGCTTCCTCCAAAGGGGTGCTTCTGGGCCAAGTCTCAGCAGCGAAGGCTTTAGGCATATCCAAGTTTGGTTTCTACAACTATGGTTTCATAGACAGTCTTCGGCTGCCCTGGGTAGCCGAGGCGGTGAGATTGATCAAGGGGTAGGAGAGACGATGGTTGAAGAGAAGAGTATTCTGCTGGGGGAGATGACGTGGCAGGAGATCAAGAAAGCGATCGGCCCGGGGACGGTGGTGGTGTTGCCCGTGGGCTCCACAGAGCAACACGGACCTCACATGCCGTTGAAGACCGATCACTATTTCGTCTATGAGATCGCCAAGCGAGCAGCATTGAAGGCCAGCGAGACGACCCGGGTGCTGGTCGCCCCGGTCTTGGCTTTCGGTTGTTCAGGTGTCCATATCGATTTCCCGGGGACCATCTCTATAGGTCATCAGACCTACATCGCATTGATAGAAGAACTTGGAGAGAGCATTCTCAAGCATGGTTTTGAGAAGCTTCTTATCCTAAACGGTCACGGGGGCAACTTTGGAGCCTTGGTAGTAGCAGCCAAAGACCTCTACGATTCCACAGCTGCTACTATCGCTGTGGCCTGCTACTGGCATTTAGCAGCCAAGGAGATAGCGGCCCTTCGGGAGTCTCCCCCCGGGGGGATATCTCACTCTGGAGAAATGGAGACCTCGTGTATGCTATTCCTAGAGCCCTCGGCTGTTCGGTGGGAGAAGGTCAGGAAGTCTATCCCGAAGTGGAAGAGCCGCTATGTACTAGACGACCTTCTAGGAGGGGGACAAGTGGTCCCAGCCCTTCATGTGGCCGACTACAGCCCCACTGGGGTGATAGGCGATCCGACCATTGCTACTCGAGAGAAGGGGGAGGGGTTCTTGCAGGCCATCGTGAGTGGAGTGGCTGCTTTCATCGTTGATTTCGCCGGATGGGATGCGGGGCAGATGTGCTCCTTTGAATAGCGACTCTCACCATGCGCGATGAGGCGCACACGTAGTGAAGAGGGCCGGGGAATCACCCAACTGCATTGTTCCGTTGTCCGGCCTCCGGATCCTGGATCGGATCATGCGCCCTCAGTCTGTGCACCCAAGGGCGCCTTGAGGGATGGGGGGGTAGACCTACCCCATCATAAGAGCTTCACCTCAGTCCACGCCTTCTGGAAACGCCGCCCCGAAGCGGCGAGGTGAGGCTCAATGACATAGAGGAGGTGACTTCCATGCTTAAGAGTGACAGAACTGAGGCGTTGTTCGCTGAGGCAAAGAAGTATACCCCCGGGGGGGTGAACACTTCAATCAGGGCTGTGGACAGGCCGCTGGTCTTCGCACGAGCGTCTGGTTCCAAGACATACGATGCGGATGGTAACGAGTACATTGACTATCATGCCGCCTTCGGCCCCCCGCTTCTCGGTCACTGCAACCGCCGCGTAAACCAGCGCGTGTTCGAGGTGTTAGAGAAGATTGACCTGATCGGTGTAGGGACAACGGAACTGGAGGCGAGAGTAGCTGAGAAGATTGTGGAGCACGTTCCATCGGCGGAGATGGCGCTCATGTGCAACACCGGCTCTGAGGCGACACACCACGCTATCCGCCTGTCGCGGGCGGTGACAGGGCGCAGGAAGATCATCAAGTTCCAGGGTTGTTACCATGGTTGGCATGACTACGTGTGCATGAACGTCATCACTCCGGCTGACAGGGTTGGCAAGAAAGACCCATGTTCGGCTGGCATGTTGCAGGAGGCTGTGGACAACACCCTGGTCGTGACATTCAACAGTCTGGAGGAAGTGGAGGCCGTCGTAGGAGAGAATCACGGGGAGATAGCGGCGATCATCTTGGAGCCAATCCCACACAACATTGGGTGTGTCTTGCCGCAGCAAGAGTTCCTGGAGGGTCTGCGGGAGATATGCGACAAGGAGGGGATCATCCTGATCTTCGACGAGGTGATCACCGGCTTCCGGCACAACCTCGGTGGCTACCAGAAGATATGCGGAGTGACGCCAGATCTGACCGCGCTGGGAAAGGCGATCGCCAATGGCTATCCCTGCGCCGCAATCTGCGGCAAGAAGGAGCTGATGGAGCGGTTTGCCACCGGTGGGGGGGATGTCTTCTTTGCCGGGACCTACAATGCCCATCCCCTATCCATGGCAGCTGCTCTGGAAACGATAGAACAGCTGGAAGATGGCACAGTCCATGAACACATCTTCGACCTGGGAAGTGCGTTGCGGGAAGGACTGAAGGAACTAGTGGCGCGGTACAGAGTCAAGGCACACGTGACCGGATTCGGCTCGGTGTTCGTGGTGTACTTCATGGATCCGCCTGTGAATAGCTATACCGATCTATTGCGGAACGACAGCGAGAGGGATATGGCCTTTCGCTGGGGCATGGTGGATAGGGGGATCTTCATGCACCCCATGTGCCTGAAGCGTTCCCATGTGAGCGCCGCTCACACGGAGGAAGATGTGGGACGAACCCTGGAGAAAGCGGCGGAGGTTCTGAAAGAGATCGCATAGGGATCAGAGGGAGGGAAAGGCCCGTGATCGTCGATACCCATACCCATACCCCGCAATACAGAGACGAGATACTGGAAGAGGAGATCCAGTACAACACCGTTTGGCGTCCGGATAGGGCAGTCAAGGTGCCCGTCAACTGGGAAGAGTACTTGAAGGCCATGGAGCCAGTGGACAAGGCCATCGTCTTTGGGATCGCTGAACTCGATGAAGAGCCTGAGGGGCGGCTTGCTGATCCGTTGCGCGAGCAAGGCCGTTGGAAGGGTAATGTTAACGATATGACCGCGGAGTTTGTGCGGGCCGATCCACACAAACTGATAGGCTACATGTCGGTCCACCCCAGAGACGGGGACTGCTTGGATGAGATCGACAGGTGCGTGTCCGATTTGGGATTAAAAGGGTTGAAGCTGGGCCCTAACTACCAGAATTTCGAGCCGTGCGGCGATGAAGCCTTCCTGGTGTACGCGCGGGCCCAGGAGTTGTCGCTGCCGATAGTATTCCACACAGGCACCTCTCCTAGGAGGTATGCCGCTCTGGACTACGCCCATCCCCGCCATTTCGATCGAATTGCGATCGCCTTCCCCGATGTGAAGATGGTCCTGGCTCACATGGCGCATCCTTGGCAAACCACCGCCATCGCGGTGATAAGGAAACACCCAAACCTCTACGCCGATGTCTCTGCCCTCTTCTATCGACCTTGGTCCTTC
Source organism: Gemmatimonadota bacterium (assembly GCA_039586365.1). GTDB lineage: Bacteria > Gemmatimonadota > Gemmatimonadetes > Gemmatimonadales > GWC2-71-9. The sequence continues at coordinate 11,680 of JBDHKN010000072.1, forward strand.
TATAACTGCATGAGGCTAGCGGAGGAGTGGGGGGTATTGCACAAATTGCTCTTCGCAACCGACTACCCGGCCTCCACCCCGCAAGAGACCATCGAGGCCCTGCGGGCGCCCAACCGAGCTATCGAGGGGACGAACCTGCCTCGGATATCGGAGGCGGCTATGGAGGAGATAATCAACCGGGATGCCTTGAGCTTGCTGGGGCTTGGCTGAGCTATTGCTCAATCTGATCGCTCGAGAGGGCTAGCCGGATTGGGGCCCGCAAAGGAGGATACTGCATATGGACCGGGTGAGAACGGCAGTGATCGGAATCGGCAGTTTTGGCGAACTGCACGCCCGAGCGTATGTGCATAGCCCAATGGCAGACCTCGTGGCGGTAGTCACGACCACCGAGGCTCGAGCGCGCGAAGTAGGAGAAAAGCTGGGAGTGCACTGGTACACCGATTTCCGGGAGATGCTGGGGATGGAAGATGTGGACGCTGTCTCCATCTCCAATCGAGACGCCGATCACAGGGAACCAGCCATCGCCTGCGCTCGGGCGGGGAAGCATATCTTGTTAGAGAAGCCCATGGCCCCCACTGTCGAGGAGGCGGTTGCCATCATCGACGTGGTGGACGAAGCAGGGGTCAAGATGATGGTGAACTTCATAAACCGCTTTGCGCCGAATTACGTGGGTGCTTACGAGGCCATTCAGAGGGGAGAGATAGGAGAGGTCATATCAGTATTCAGCCGCAGGAACGGAAGTAGGTGGGCGATGGAGAACTACGGCAAGTGGACTGACATTCTCATGTCGACAGGTATCCACGAGATCGACCTTATTACTTGGTATGCCGACTCCCCGGTGAAAAGAGTCTATGGTGAGTCAGCAAGATTCTCGGTGCCTCAGGAGCAGGAGGACAACGTATTCATGTCTCTCTTGAGAATGGAGAACGGAACCATAGGGAATCTGGAAACCAGTTGGTCCCTTCCTGCAACTCATCCCACCTATCTGGAATTCCGGACCGATATCGTGGGCACCAAAGGGATCATCTCCATGAACAACTCCAACAGAGGGATGGTTGTCTCGACCGCGGAGGAATGTACCTACCCGGACATATCGCTCTGGCCGGTTCAACGAGGGCGGGTGGGAGGAGCTCTCCGAGAGGCGATTGCTCACTTTCTGGAATGCATCTTGGAGGATCGAGAGCCCATAGTGGGCAGTGCGGAAGGGCGTCACTCGCTGGAAGTGGTCATGGCTATCAAGGAATCATGCCGCTCAGGGAAACCGATAGAGGTGAATCGCTGATGAAGAATCTAGTAAACTCGTCTGAAGAATCCGATAGGACCGGAACATTCATTTCGCCGGCGATGGTGGGTGGCGATTTCGTCTTTACATCAGGTCATGTCGGCTGGGACCCAGAAAACCGCAAGGCGCCGCCCACGATCGAGGCGCAGACGGCACAGACGATTGAGAACTTGAAGGCTGTGCTAGAAGCTTCGGGCAGCTCGCTGACTGACGTCGTCAAGGTGAACGTCTACCTCGTTAACATCGATGACTTCGATGCCATGAACCAGGTATACCGTCGGTACTTTGCCGACAACGCGCCTGCACGCACCACTGTCGGTGTCGCTGCACTGGCGCGTTCCGACCTGCTGATTGAGATCGACATGGTCGCCTTGCTGCCCGAAGCGGGGGTGTTATGACCACGACGTGATCCTTCGGGTCTTACAGTAAGCGTCGTGCAGAGGCGTCCCTACACTCGTGATGATCTGTCTGCGGGCTTACGCGACACACGTTCCGAGGCAGCCCAAACGGGATGCATTGTCCCGGAGACGGAAGACCCAAGCCGGGAGTGGAGAGCATCAGGGAGTGAGCACATACATGTAGTCATCGGCGGCATGGTGCATGACGCGCGCGCCTTGTCTAGAGTGCCTGGCATCTCGAACTCCTGCTGGACGAACCATTCGCTTTCCACCAAGGGAGGCGATCCTGGCGTTTCCGAGGGCGAAGGGCTCTCGAAGGAGGAGATCTTGATGTCCTCAAGAGAGGCCGGTAGTTGAATCAATTCTTGTGGGGAGCGGAGCGGCCCTTGGGGTGGGCAATGGGCAGATTGAGCTAAGCAGGAGAGCAACTGCTCTTGGGCTCCAGAGAACCCGCTTAGAGATTGGGCCCAGGACGTTGGAGATGCTAGCTCTCAGCGTGGGTCATGGCAGAGGAAGAGGTCAGACGATTGGCGAATCTGTCAGAACTCGTTCCGAAGGAACTGGCTGACCTCCAACTCGAACGGTTGAAGTGGAGTGTGAGTCACGCCTACGAGAACTCGTGTCTGTACACTGAGAAGTTGGACGCCGCTGGCGTGAAGCCTGAAGACATCCGCACACTGGACGACGTGAGGAGGCTGCCCTTCACGGACAAGGGAGAGCTGCGGAAGGACTATCCCTTTGGCTGGCGTGCAGTTCCCCTCGAAGACATAGTTCGCATTCATGCCTCGTCGGGGACGACGGGAAAGAAGACGGTGGTGTACTACACCCAGAAGGACATCGACGACTGGGCCGACATGTTTGCCCGGTGCTATGGGATGGCAGGGGTGATGAAGAACGACAGGGTACAGATCACCCCTGGCTATGGGCTGTGGACGGCTGGGATAGGCTTCCAGCTGGGCGCTGAGCGGCTGGGGGCGATGGCGGTCCCCGTGGGACCAGGCAACACGGCACAGCAACTGGAGTTGATGCAGGATTTTCAGACCACGGTGATCACTGGCACGTCCTCGTATGGGTTGGCGATGGCCGAAGCCATTGCCGCGGAAGGTTTGGGGCCGAAGTTGAGATTGAGGATAGGGATCTTCGGATCAGAGCGGTGGAGCAAGCAGATGCGAGCTCGCATTGAAGAGGCTATGGGTGTGGAGACCTTCGACATCATAGGCATGACGGAGTTATACGGCCCAGGCACGGGGATCGACTGCCGCTTCCACGAAGGGATTCACTTCTGGGGCGACTACTTCTTGTTTGAGATAGTGGATCCTGCAACCGGGGAGCCGGTACCCCATGGTGAGAGTGGAGAGATCGTCGCCACGACTTTGGCTAAGGAAGCCATGCCTCTCTTGAGATACCGCACTAGAGACGTCTCGCGGCTAATCCCCGAGCCCTGCAAGTGTGGCAGCGAGCACCCCAGGATAGACAGGATTCTGGGCCGTACCGACGACATGTTCAAGATCCACGGGGTGAATATCTATCCAGGTCAGATAGACAACCTTCTGTCACAGACCGACGGCGTCAGCAGCGAGTATCAGATCGTGCTGGAGAGGGTACGCGGTCGGGACAGTATGTTGATCAGAGTGGAGAGGGACCCGGAGACCGACCTGCCTGAGCAGGACGTAGCGCGTGACCTGCGGAGCAAGATCAAGACGCAGATAGGGGTCACGGTGGACGTTGAACTGTTGGACTATCGTAGTCTGCCGAGGAGCGAGAAGAAGACCAAGAGAGTGTTCGACAGCCGTGCTCTGTAGGCTGGCACGTTGCTGGAGCTGGCGGGGGAATAGGCGTAAGGATATCTTGATGGCGGCGCGGACCGTTCGCGCCGCTCAGTGAACATGTCTGTGCCAACAACGGTGGAGCTGTTCAGCAAAGGTTGCCTGATACGCGCGTGGTTTGCCCACCCAGGAAGGAATTTGCAGAGGCAGGACGGAAGTCACGGTAGAGCATTCTCTGACAATGAGCGAGAGGTCGAACGTGTACCACAAGTACGGTTTCCTGAGCCCTCGGAGCCAGATAGCCCACAGCGGCGATGAAGCGGCGGCGTTAGCTACGGCAATCGGTTTCCCAGTTGTGCTGAAGGTGGTGTCTCCGGACATCGTGCACAAAACCGATGTCGGAGGCGTTGCGCTCGGACTCGATTCCCCGGAGGCTGTCAGAGCAGCCTACGCCCGAATGATAGCTGCCGTCCGGGACAAGGCTCCGGAGGCTCGGATCGACGGGATCAGAGTCGAGGAGATGTGCCAAGAAGGGGTGGAGATCATCATTGGGCTCATCAATGATGGACAGTTCGGACCCTCGGTAATGGTGGGGATGGGCGGCATTTTCACGGAGGTGCTTCACGATGTGAGTTTCCGCGTGCTGCCCATCTCCAGAGATGACGCCAGGGCCATGATAGGGGAGCTCAGAGGGCACGTCTTACTGGAGGGGTATCGGGGTCAGCCTGCTGTGTCCAGGGAGATGCTGTTGGATCTCCTGATGAAGGCCAGTGTCATGGGCCTGGACTTGGCCGACAGGCTGGGCTATGTGGATTTCAACCCCATACTTGTTTGGGACGACCAGCACAGGGTCCTGGATGCCAAGATTTCGCTGCGCTCTGAGAGGGTCCCTCTCACCCACAGGGAGCCTGATACTTCACACCTTGACACCTTCTTCGGTGCCAAGTCTGTGGCCCTCGTCGGGGCGTCCGCCACGCCGGGAAAGATAGGGAACGCCGTGCTGGATAGCCTCTCCAAACACGACTACCGGGGGAGGGTCTACCCCGTGAACCCCACCAGACGGGAGATAATGGGCCTGAAGGCTTACCGGTCTCTGTCCAGCATACAAGATGATGTCGATTTGGTGGTTGTCACGGTGGCCCTGGCCAAGGTCCCCGACATCATCCGGGAGTGTGCTACCAAGGCGGTGCATAACATGGTCATAGTCTCAGGGGGCGGTAAGGAGCTGGGCGGCGAGGGCGAGGAGATCGAGGCCACCATCAAGCGGTTGGCTGAAGAGAGCGATGTGCGGGTCATCGGGCCCAACTGCATTGGTGTCTTCGATGGTGGTGCGCGCCTGGATACGTTCTTCCAAGTCCACGAAAGGATGACGCGTCCCAGCAAAGGCTCCATCGGCGTGCTTACCCAGTCGGGAACCGTAGGTGCGGCCTTCTTGGAGGCGATGTCGGACGTGGGCATCAGCAAGTTCATCAGCTATGGCAACCGCGCAGATGTCGATGAGGCTGATATCGTGGCGTATTTGGGGGACGACCCGGGGACGAAGGTCATTGTCTGTTACGTGGAAGGTCTTGGCGATGGGCGTAAGTTCATCTTCACCGCCCGCGAGGTGGCCGAGAGGAAACCGGTGGTAATCTTCAAAGCTGCGAGAACGCACCAGGCCGCGCGAGCCTCTATCTCCCACACTGGTTTCTTCGGGGGGACCTACGAGGTCTGCCGCGGCGCTTTCAAGCAGGCGGGATTGATAGCCGTGGATAGTCTCGAGGAGCTATGTGCTGTGGCCAAGGCTTTGGCCTTGCAGCCTCCAGCCATGGGCCTTCGCGTGGGCATGATCAGCAATGGCGCTGGGACTGTGGTGCAGGCCATTGACTTCCTGCCAGAATACGGGCTGGAGCTGATCCCTCTGGCCGCTGGCTCGGTCGAGAGGTTGAGACAGGTCTTCCCGCCGTACTTCCTAGTCCAGAATCCTATTGACGTGACGGGTTCAGCGACGAGTGCCGAGTATGAGATCGGCATAGACGTGCTCCTTGATGACCCTCACGTAGACATCATCATGCCCTGGTTCGTCTTTCAGGACACACCTCTGGATGAGGGGATCGTAAGGGTACTGGGCGCCTGCTGCAAGCGGCGACGGAAGCCTATCCTCGCTGGTGCAATGGGAGGGGATTATACGCAAAGGATGTCCAGACTCATAGAGGGCGAAGGCGTGCCGGTCTATCACTCAGTTCGTGACTGGGTATCGGCTGCCAAGGGACTTGCACATGGAAGAAAATCGAAGGAGGTCCGCAGATGACTCAACCATGGAAGACAGATAAATGGTTCACCAGCTCCTGGAACTACTTACCAGAGGTGACTCAGGGCTTTGCTTTCCCCAATGAGATCAAGATCCATGACATGACTCTACGGGATGGAGAGCAGCAAGCAGGTATCGAGCTACGAAAGGAAGACAAGGTTCGCATAGCGGAAGTGCTGGCCGAATTGGGGGTCCATCGTATAGAAGCCGGTATGCCTGCGGTCTCCGAACAGGATGAGGAGGCGATCAAGGAGATCGTGAAACGCGATCTGGGGCCAGAGATATTCGCCTTCTGCCGCTGCATGGTGAGCGATGTGGAACGAGCCGGCGATTGCGGAGTGGATGGCATCGTGGTAGAGATACCGACCAGTCGACACCTTATAGAGAATGCCTACCAGTGGCCTCTGGAGAGAGCACTCGAACAATCGGTGAAGGCCACCAGCCGAGCCCAGGAGTTAGGCCTGTACACGTCGTTCTTCACCATCGACGCGACGAGAGAAGACATGAACTGGCTTCTTGATTTCATCGATGATGTAGCCGCCCAGGGTCATATGGACAGCCTCGTCCTGGTAGATACGATGGGAGTCTGCACGCCTCAAGCTATACAGTATTTTGTGCAAAGAGTGAAAGAAAGAGTGGATAAGCCGCTGGAGGCGCATTTTCACAACGATTTTGGCCTTGCCGTGGCCAATACCCTGGTCGCCTTGGCCAACGGAGTCGAGGTGGCGCATACTTCAATTTGTGGCGTGGGAGAGAGGTCTGGGGCTGCGGCGCTGGAAGATGTGGTGTTGGGGCTTCTGACCCTATACGGAATTGACCTGGGCCTGAGTTACGATAGGCTTTACGAGCTGGCTCAGATGACAGTTGGGCTTTGCAGGCATCGGCTGCCTCAGAACAAGTCCATTGTGGGGGAGGCGCTATTCTCCGTCGAGTCGGGGATAGTCGCCATGTGGCTGGATAGATGCACCGGGCCGCTAGCCACCGAGGTTTTTCCCCTTCACTGGGAACTGATGGGCCACAACCCTCCCCAAGTGGTCCTGGGCAAAGGTGCGGGCCAGGCCTCCATCGTGTCTTGGTTAGAAAAGCTGGGCTTAGAGGCTTCCGAGGAGGAGATGGAGCGCCTCCTACCGTTGGTGAAGGAGAAAGCGATGGCAAAGAGAGGTCTGCTAACGGAGGAGGAATTCGAAGACTTGGCGCGGGGAATCTTGGGGCACAGTTCGGATCGGGCTTAATCACGCATGCACGCCAGAGTGGCGAGACATGAACAGTGCGGGCGTCTAAGCAGCACTGTGTATGGACGGGCCTTTGTTGGATGGCCTCTGTTGCGAAGTTCGAGGACCACAGTAGTGCGAAAAGAATCGATGCGGTGATAGATGGATGCGGATAGTTTGAGTTCCATCGAGCCTGTCCCTGTGAGAGCACGACTGATCAAGAGCCCGCTCGACGGGTGGTGAGTACAGTAGTCATGATGGACACCAAGATTCTCAGAGAGTTGGGGCTGATAGTAGGAGAAAGGGACCTGCTTACCTCGCCAGAGGATTTGGTCTGCTACTCCTATGATGCATCTCAACCTACCTTGGATCAACTGCCGAGCGCCGTTCTCAACGCCGATTCAACGGAGGAGGTGGCCGCCATCGTCCGGCTGGCCAATCGAAGACGTTTCGCGGTAGTCCCGCGCGGGTCGGGCACCAATCTGAGCGGCGGCGCCATCCCGCTGCGAGGAGCTGTAGTGCTGAATCTTGGTCGCATGAAGCGGATCTTGGAGCTCGATGCGGACAACCTGACCGCCACTGTGGAGGCCGGGGTCATAACCGACCAGTTGCTAGCCGCGGTAGAGGCCGAGGGGCTACTGTATCCTCCAGATCCAGCCAGTTCCTCGGTGTCAAGCATCGGGGGCAACGTGGCCGAGAACGCCGGAGGTCTGAGGGGCCTGAAGTATGGAGTAACCGGCGACTACGTATTGGGGTTAGAAGTAGTCCTGCCCACCGGGGAGGTCATAGTCACGGGCGGGAAATGCTTCAAGGATGTGGCTGGTTATGACCTGACATCGTTATTCGTGGGTTCCGAAGGCACTCTGGGTGTGGTCACCAAGATCACGGTGAGATTGATCCCTCCTCCACAGGCCAAACGCACCTTGCTCGCCCTTTACCGTCAGGTGGAGGAAGCTTCCCGCTCTGTGTCAGGAATAATCGCCGCTCACCTGATCCCGGCCACCTTGGAGATCTTGGACGGTACTACCATCAGATACGTGGAGGAGTTCAAAGGCCTCGGTCTACCTGTGGACTTGGGAGCCATACTCCTGATCGAGGTTGATGGGCGCCCGACAGAGGTGGAGGAAGAATCCTCACGTGTAGCCGAGATCTGCCGCAGCCTGGGCGCCACTGAGGTAAGCATTGCCTCCAGCGAGGAAGAGGCCCTGCAACTCAGGGAGGCACGGAAGGCCGCTTTGCCCGCCTTGGCCCGGGTCCGCCCGACCACGATCCTGGAGGATGTTACGGTGCCCCGCAGTCAGTTGGCACCTATGGTGAAGAAGGTTAGAGAGATCGCTCAGCATCACGACGTCTCAATTGCCGTGTTCGGCCACGCGGGGGACGGCAATCTTCACCCCACCTGCATGACCGATGAACGGGACCGAGAGGAGATGGAGCGCGTGCAGGCAGCCCTGACTGAGATCTTTGCCACGGCCCTGGAATTGGGGGGAACCATCACCGGGGAACACGGCATCGGCCTTAAGAAGCGACCCTTCTTGCCTCAGGCGGTAGGTCAGGCCAGGTTAGAAGCGATGGTCAGGATCAAGAATGTGTTGGATCCCCAAGGCATTCTGAACCCCGGCAAGATATTCAGGGAAGCGGGTCCAACATGATTGCCGGCCAAGTCTATGACCAGATTGTGAGTTGCATGCGTTGCGCCTATTGTTCGCCCACTTGTCCCAGCTATCTCTCCTTGGAGACGGAGCGAGCCTCTCCTCGCGGGAAGATCGCCCTCATTCGGGCCTTTGCAGAGGGACGTCTTGCCCTCTCGAGCAATTTGGCCAGTCAAGTATACCAATGCCTTGACTGTGAACTCTGTACACTGAAGTGCCCGGGAGGAGTGAATATCGCTGAGATACTCAGAGAGGCGAAGAGGATCCTGACCCAAAGCGAGTTCTTCCCTCCAAGCTTGGCTGGATTGCACACCCGAATATCTGAAACAGGCAATATCGCTGGGGAGGCTGCGGAGAATCGTCTCCTGTGGTGTCAAGACTATGGCGAGATACTCCAGGAAGTGGTAGGAGCAAGGGGCGCAGAGGTCATTCTCTTTGTAGGTTGTGTAGCATCTCTCTTTCCTACGGCCTATTCCCTCTGTCGGAGCCTAATAGAGATCATGCTCAAGATGGGGATAGACTTCAGCATCTTGGGAGACGGGGAGGTCTGCTGCGGCTACCCCCTGTTGCTCGCTGGTTTGCCCCCCGACGATCAGATAGAGCGTAACACGACTCTACTTGCGACCCTGGGCGCCACCAAGTTGGTTACGGCCTGTCCCTCCTGCTTCTACACGTTCAAGGAGCTTTATCCAGAACTCGGCATGGAGCTGTGGCACACCAGTGAATTCTTGCTCCAGATTCTGGAGGAGCGGGCCCTTGCCCTGAGACCCTTCCCCAAGAAGGTCACCTATCATGATCCCTGTGATCTGGGCCGCAAGAGCGGGATCTACGAGGCACCGCGGCAAGTTCTCCAGTCCATCCCGGGATTGGAGTTGGTGGAGATGGAAGCCAACCGGGCGGAGGCATTCTGCTGTGGTGGCGGCGGCAACATGGAGAGCATCGATCCGGCCTTGTCGGCTACCATTGCCGACAGGAGGCTAGCCCAGGCTCAGGCCGTAGGCGCGGAGGTGATAGCCAGTGCTTGCCAGCAATGCGAACGCACCCTGGCCATGGCTGCCCGCCGAGCCAAGGCCAGGATCAGGGTGGTGGATATCGCCCAGTTGGTCCGGGAGGCGATGGACGGTGGAAGGCAGGAGCAAGGTGCTGGCTAGGGATGCTCTCGATGGAGGCGACGTGCGGTGGATGAGTCGTGCCGTCACGTCGGGGAACTGCGGGCACCGCGATCGTCTTGCGCCCATCATGCCCACAGGTGGCCGGTGCCTCAAACACTCCCCAGGGAGTAGCTCTCTCGCCTATACTGCGTCACTAGAGCCCCGACGGATGCTGCCAGCCCCATGAACGAAGGGTGCTTCCGCCCCTTTTCCCGTGCGCGTGCCGCTAGGAACGGTGCTCAAGACATTGCCTAAGTGCGGTGGCTGGAGCAAACGTGGAGATCAGCATACGCAACGCGGGTCTACCCCTCCGAGCCTTAGCTCAGATCTGTTCGGGGAGAATCCCTGCTGCTTGCGGAGGGGCCATTACTAACCTCATGGCCGGTGGCCCCTTGGACGGAACCGAAGGATCCTGGGCATACTATGAGACGATGGGCACGGCAGCCGGGCCGTGCCAGGGAGCCGACAGGGTCGATGGCATTCACTGCGACATGACCAACACCTTGAATACTCCCATCGAATCCCCGGAGCACTACTATCCTATTGAGATGACCCAGTACGGATTTCGGGAGAGCAGTGCGGGGGCGGGAGAATGCTGGGGAGGCTATGAGTCTCCACGACAACGAGATGCAGGAGCAGTGATCGAGGATCTGCGTAAGGGTCTCACTAGCAATGAGGCACCTCGCCCAATGTATGGGTTGCGACCAGACGAGACACATGAGCCATAGCACCAGAAGCCGGTAGGCGTTGGCTTCAAGCATCATGACGACGAGATAACGGTCGTAGCGATATGATTAGTCAGCGTTCCGAGCGAGGAGGAAACAACGTGCCAGGTTTCACTAGCCGTCCAGTCATCATGGGGTCGCGGGGCGTCGTGACCGCGGGGCATTACCTGGCCACCACCGCTGGCTTTCGCATAATGGAGCAGGGCGGTAACGCTGTGGACGCGGCGGCGGCAATGTGCTTCTGCCTGAACGCGTTGGAGCCACAGAGCAACGGGATCGGCGGCGAGGTCCCGATGCTGATCTACTCCGCGAGGGAAGGAAAGGTCTTCGCGATCAGCGGCGTGGGCTGGTCCCCCAAAGCGTTCACCATTGAGTGGTGCCATGAGCACAGCATTGACCTCATCCCCGGCGACGGGTACTTGCCAGCATGCGTTCCCGCGGTGGTGGACACGTGGGCGACAGCGCTCATGCGATTTGGAACCATGAGTCTTGCGCAGGTCCTTGCACCCGCGATCGAATTGGCGGAGAAAGGGTTTCCCGTCTACGACGGTTTGCGCAGCAGTATCTCCTCGAATGTGAGCAAGTTCACCGAGGCCTATCCGACTACAGGTGAGGTCTATTGCCCCGGGGGGCGTGTACCTGAGGTGGGCGAGCTCTTGCGCAACCCGGAGTGGGCGAATATGCTGAAGTTGCTATGCCGAGCTGAACGGGCAGCGCAGCACAAGGGGCGCATCGCAGGTATCGAAGCGGCGAGGGACGTCTTCTACAAAGGAGAAATAGC
>JBDHKN010000073.1:0-48615 GCA_039586365.1 Gemmatimonadota bacterium
GATGACCCGGGTTGACCGTCCCTCAAGTGCCTCTTCGGCGTTGGTGATGAGGTCCGTGAAGACCTTCTGGAGATCACCGGCCGCCAACATTATGGTCGGCAGATATCGGTCCAACGTCACACGATACTCAATGTCGCCGAGCCGGCCGCTCTCCCGTTTCTGCTCAATGGCATCACGTAGCAGGTCGTTCACTTGTACGTTGCTAACGTGCCCATCAGATCTGGACCCCAGGTGGAGGAGGGTCCTTGCTACCTGTGAAGCTCGATCGATCTCGCGCATGATGACATTGGCCGACTTCGCAATGTCTTCGTCCTCGGTGCTGGAGAGGATGAGTTCGCCCTCCATTCTCGCAGCGGCGAGGGGATTGTTCACCTCATGCGCCACACTGGCCGCCAGTCCGGCGGCGATCAGTCTTCTTTCGCGAGAAATCGTGTCACGCTGGGCCCATAGCTCGTCGGTGCGGTCGACAAGAACCAGGATTAGGTCATCTCCCCCACCAGGTGTGAACTGGTCCAGGTACAGATCATAGACCTGCTGCTGGCCCAGTCGCGTCATCGTCGCCCGTCCAGTCCAGCACTCTCCCTTACCCACAACGTCCAAGGCCTGTTCGAGGATCCCATCTCCAAACATTAGGGGCAGTGACGCTAGCCGGCGCTCGGCTAGTCCCTCAGACGCAACATCGAACAGAGCGGCGAACTTCTGGTTGGCCTGGACCAGCTCCCCTGATGATCTGACAAGGGCTGCTGGCAATGGACTTGCGTCGAGGGCCGCTCGGGGCACACACACCTCCTCAGGTACGATGTGGCGCTTGTCCACCAGCAGTCCCAGGACACCGACGGCCTCCAGCAACTCATCGAAGTCAGGTGTGGCAGGGATTGGCACCGCGGAGTCGATCTTGACCTCGACCCGCAGCCGCCCGCCGACATCTTCCCACCGTCGCGACTCCCGGAAACCACGTGATCCGGCTGAGCCCGCTATAGTGAACGCTTCAGTGCCCCCACATCTGTACGTAATGCGAACTTCAGCACCGTCGGACCACTTGGACAAGGTCTCCGCCACGGAATTCACAAACGGATCGATTCCAGTAGAATCTCTCGCAGCGCGCATTACATCGATTACGAGTGCGGTCGGACGTTCCACGCCAGCTCTCAAGATTCGACGGATTGTGAATCTACTGCCCTAAACTAGGAATCACAGGTTTGGACAGCCAGTGATTGGTGGCTCTCGGGAGATGGGTAGCTTGGCCTGAGAATCGTCTGTCCCCTGTCACCCACGAAGGTCAATTGCCACGCCGATTCGCACACGTGTGTGTAGCTGGGATCCGCTGAAACGGCCTACTACTCGGGAGCTAGCAATACCGGATGTCGCTGGCCGCCGTGACAGCGGACGCTCGAGCAAGTCAGAGACCTATCAGCCCAGCAGGTGCGCAGCTACACACCCAACGCGTTTGCCCAGTCAGCTAGGATTTTGAGTCTCACAGGTGGCAGAAGTGGTTCACTTTAGCCTGAGCTGCATCTCTGGACTAGCGCAATTGTGATGCGGGATTTGACTTCGCCGTTCTACTTGGCCATGTTCCCCGTCCCCAATTCAGGAGGTGTGGCATATGCGTGTCTATGCAGGTGATGCCATCCGCAATGTCGCGGTGGTCGGCCATGGTGCGAGTGGCAAGACAACCCTGGTCGACGCACTCGCCTTTGTGGCTGGCAGCAGTAAGCGACACGGATCAGTTCCCGACGGTACGGCTCTCACCGACTACACTCCAGACGAGATCGAACGGAAGTACTCCATCAGCTTGGCATTGGCCTACGCCGAGTGGCAGGACACCAAGATCAACCTCATCGACACACCCGGATATCTCGACTTCACCGGTGATGCCATGGCAGGGATCTATGCGGCCGACGCCGTGCTGGTGGTCGTTGGAGCCACATCCGGTGTGGAGGTGGGGACTGAGAAAGTCTGGGAGTACGCGGCGCAGCGAGGGGTTCCGCGGCTGTTCATGGTTACGATGCTCGACAAGGAGCATGCAGACTTCGAGCGGGTCTACAGGGATATCAAAGAGCATCTTACAACAGGGGTCGTTCCAGTTGAAATCCCGGTTGGCGAGGGGCCAGAGTTTCACGGAATCGTCAATCTGTTTTCCAAGAAATGCCACATGTACAAACAGGGTACCAAGACTGGCGAATATGAGGAGGTCGCTGTACCCGAGCAGTATACGGAGCGATTGGCGCAGTATTCACAGGAGTTGATTGAGACGATCGCGACGACCGACGACGCCATTCTTGAGCGCTACCTCAGCGGTGAAGAGATCTCGCGGGATGAGGCGATTGCAGCATTGAAGGCCGGGATGGCCAAAGGTGAGCTATGCCCGCTGCTGTGCGGATCCGCCCAGCTTACCTACGGGATGCAGGCTCTGCTCACGAAGCTGGTCGAGGTCGTACCTGCACCCACAGAGTGTCCCGCAGTCGCTGCCCAGAAGTGGGGCAGTGCCGAAGAGATTGAACTCGAGGCCAAGGACGACGGTCCGTTCGTCGCTCAGGTGTTTAAGACTGTCTCGGAACCCCACGTCGGGGACGTGTCGCTATTCAGGATCTACTCCGGCAAGATCGGGAATGGAGCGGAGGTCTACAACGCGCCACGGAGCGTGCAGGAGAAGCTAAATCACTTGTCTGTGGCTCTGGGTAAGGAACGGTCGGAGGTGTTGGAGTTGCGGGCTGGTGATATCGGTGTGGTTGCAAAACTGAAAGACACGCACACCAACGACACTCTCTCGATGCAGAGCACGCAGGTTGTGATACCGAAGATCCCGTTCCCCGAGCCCCTCATCGTCATGGCCATCGCGGTAACGACACGTGGAGAGGAAGACAAGCTGTCCACCGGTCTGCAGAAGCTCCACGACGAGGACCCGACCTTCCATCACCACTTCAACTCTGAGCTGAGGCAAACGCTGATCAGCGGCAGGGGGGAACGCCACTTAGAAATCATCGTGAACAGGTTGGAGCGGAAGTTCGGCGTCCACTCCCAGCTGCTGAAGCCCAAGGTTGCCTACCGTGAGACGTTCAGAGGCAAAGGAGAAGGTCAGGGCAAGCACAAGAAACAATCGGGAGGGCGGGGGCAATATGGTGACTGTCGGATTCGGATGGCACCCAAGCCGGGCGGAAGTGGCTATGAATTCGTGAATTCAATCGTAGGTGGCGCGATTCCCTCCAAGTACATACCGGCTGTGGACAGAGGCATCCAGGAAGCGGCTGCCCGGGGAGTGCTCGCTGGGGCGCCGGTCGTTGACTTCATGGCCGAGTGCTATGATGGCAGCTACCACAACGTGGATAGCAGCGAACAGTCGTTCAAGATGGCGGGGATCATGGCGTTCAGGAATGTCGCGGCGAAATGCAAGCCTGTAATCCTGGAGCCCATTCTAGAGGTCGAGGTGTGGACCCCAGATGACAACCTCGGTGACGTGATGGGAGATCTGTCCTCACGCCGGGGACAGATACTTGGGACGGAGCAGGACCGTCGCCTGATCAAGGTCAAAGCGCTCGTGCCGGAAGCAGAAATGTACCGTTACTCTACGCAGCTGCATTCCTTGACTAGAGGTCGGGGTACGTTCACGTGGAAGTTCTCGAGCTATCAGGACGTCCCCTCCGACGTCGCCCAGAAGATCGTTGAGGACAAGCAGAAGGAGGATGAGGAGGCCGCCAAGGGCTGACCGTAGTGGTCAACCTCTGCGGTCGAGCGCCAAGGACCCATGCCGGTTCTTGGCGCTCGGTCTTGTCGCGGCGGGCTCTCAAACAACAGACTGAGTGATACTAGGCGCCGTGCTGAGTGCTATAGAGTGCGGCGCTCGTAGAGCCTGAAACTGAACGAGTGGGAGTGTTTCTCGTCGGCTTCATGGTGGATGTCTTCTTTGAGGATCCAATCGGCCTCAGTGAACTTGGGAAAGAAGGTGTCACCCTCAAACTCAGAGTGCACGATCGTTAAATACAGTCGACCTACCAGGGGCATTGCCTGTTCGTAGATCTCGCCTCCGCCAACTACAAACACCTCGTCATCCTCGGGAGCCAAACTGAGAGCCTCATCGAAGTCATGTACCACGAATGCGCCTCTGGCTTGATAGGCTCGATCCCTCGTCAGCACGACGTTGCGTCGATTTGGCAAAGGTCGTCGCAGGGTTTCGAAGGTTCTTCGCCCCATGACGATCGTGTGACCTGAGGTGAGCTCTTTGAAGTGCTTCATGTCGGTGGGCAGGTGCCAGGGAAGCGCATCTTCGGCTCCAATCACGCCGTTCTCGGCCACTGCCGCCACGATTGAGATGATTATACCGCCACCTTTGCGGGGATGTGTGGGTGTGGGTCGTAGCCTGCGAGCGTGAAGTCTTCGTAACTAAAGTCGAAGACCGACTTCACCTGAGGATTGAGAGTCATTGTCGGCAGGCGCCTTGGCTTGCGAGAGAGTTGGAGACGAGCCTGTTCCAGGTGATTTGTGTAGAGGTGGGCGTCGCCGAAGGTGTGGATGAACTCGCCTGGTAGAAGACCGGTTACGTGCGCCAGCATCATCGTGAGTAGCGAATAGGAGGCGATGTTGAATGGCACCCCCAAGAACAGGTCGGCACTCCGTTGGTACAGCTGGCATGACAGCCTCCCTTCCACAACGTAGAACTGAAAAAGCACATGACAGGGGGGCAACGCCATTCTGGGAATGTCTCCGACGTTCCAGGCGCTTACCACGATTCTCCTGGAGTCGGGATCCTTGATTGTCTGGTTGACAACGGCACTGATCTGATCGACATGCTTCCCCTCGGGTGTGGGCCATGAACGCCACTGGTATCCGTAGATCGGTCCAAGATCACCCCGTTCATCCGCCCACTCGTCCCATATGGTCACGCCGTGTTCAGTAAGGTAGCCAACGTTGGTGTCTCCCCGCAGGAACCAGAGGAGCTCATGTATGATAGACTTGAGATGGATCCTCTTCGTCGTAATGGCGGGAAACCCGGATTCGAGATCGAACCTCATTTGGTATCCGAACACGCTGAGTGTGCCAGTTCCTGTTCGGTCTGCTTTTGGCTTGCCATTCTCAAGAACGTATCTGATGAGATCTAGATATTGCTTCATATCTCCTAACTTAGCAGGACGTCGCCAGGGCTCACGAGCCCAACGTCAATCAAGGGCTGGCGTATTGCTACCTACAAGGCTTCGTGGAGGGCGGTGCGCTGAGCTAGGTAACGCCTCCACCAACGTTCACCAGCAAGTCTACGGAAGTAACCCTTTACCAAGACATTGACCGGAGCAACAAACTTGGTTGCCATGAGTGTCCGATGGACTTCTCCGCGCGTGATCTTGAGCTTGTAGTTCGGATCCAGCAACCGCGGGTCCCGCTCAGCTAGCCGGATCGTCCTCACAGCGAAGTAGAACGCAGTGAGGCAGAATGCACGGACTCGGAACAGCCGCCTGGGCAGTGTGGTCGAGTATTCGAGTGCATCGCATAAGTGACCCTTGGCTCTGTCGATGAGCAGGTTCATTGCCTGCGGCGACTCAGACTGGTGATTCCCGGCTTGAACTTCCTCAGGTGTCTTGCACACAGCCAAGTGCAGCTGGCGGGGCACGAAGCTACGACCGCGCTGTCGGTCGTCAGCCACATCCTTGATTATGTTGGTCAACTGCAGTCCGAGGCCAAAACTGGTCGCGAGCGATTTCATCCTCGCATACCGCCTACTATTGATCGACGAATGTTGACCAAAGAGTTCCGTGAGGAGGTGGCCTACCGTACCGGCAACATAGTAGCAGTAGCGCTCGAGGTCCTGAATGGTGCGTATAGAATCGGAACTCTGTACGGATTCATGTGGGGAGTTGCCAGTAAACTCGGCCATACCGTTGCACATCTCCTCGACCCACGGCCGTACCGTAGAGCGTTGGGCGGACGGCAGCCGACGGAATTCGCGCAACACGGTGTCGGCTTCCTTGGCCAGCAACTCATCGTCCCCTGTATACGTCTCGAATGCGACGCGGAGCGGCTCAGCGTCGGGACCGTCTTCAGCAAGACAATCGCTGAAGTGGGTGAGTAGCCTCCGTTTTTCGGTGGGAACCAGCAAAGTTGTGTCCTCCACCGTGTCTGCAACACGGCACAACAGATAGGAAACCAAGACTGGGTGCTCGAGCTTCGGTGGCAACAGCCGAATGCAAATGGCAAATGTGCGGGATACTCGCGGCAGCATCGTCCGGCAGAAATCACGATCCTCAGTCGAGCGTGGGTCTACGGCAGCAGTAGCTACGCTCACAGACGGTAATCGCTCGATGGAGGACGACGCCACGTGGGCACGAGCGTGCGCCATGAGAAGACTTCTTGGGGATTTGTGGTCTCATTTAGGATTCCTGCGGCCGCTTGGCGCAGCGCTGTGCTGTAGCGAACTCGTGCGGCCAGCAGATTCAACAACCAGGGTCGCGCCAGCCATCGCTGAGCCGCACGGTAGCCGACGTACCGGGGCGCAAGTTCCTGTTCAATCAGCCCTGAAAGCTCCCGTAGCAGGCCGCAGTCCCCTTTCTCTAGGGCGCGATGGATTTGCGCGGCAGCCAGGACTCCGGTTTCCATGGCCTTGCCGATACCTTCGCCGGTGAACGGATAGGTAGCACCGATAGCTTCGCCGATCGAAACTATGCTGGCGCCACTGTGTATCGCTGCTCCTGCAAGTCCGGCCCTGATCCTGGCACCGCGCAGGCGAGTAAGTAGCTGCCCTTGCTGGAGCAGGTCCCGCGCAATCTGTGCCTTGGTGACGAAGCGTGTAAATGCTTCACGGAGATTCATAGTGCCTGGCCGTCGCTCATCATAGAAGACTCCACAGCCTATGTTGTACTGTCGTTTCCCCATTGGGAAGATCCACGCGTACCCGGGAATTACGGACCGATCAAACGATACTATGAGTTCGTTGATCTCCAGCGACGACTCCGCATAGCACCGCAGTGCGAGCGCGCTCGGGCCGGGTCGCTCAACCATCCCTAGTGTCCCGAGCAACGAGACGTCAGCCCCTGTAGCGAGGATCGCGATTTTCGCGCGAACAGTTACCTGCGAGTTCTTGATCGATACGGCAACTCCTCCACCGGCTTCTTGGAGAAGGCGATCTACGGTGGCCACTCTGAAAGTGGCACCGCTTGCGATTGCTCGTGTAAGGATCAGCGCGTCGAGTACCTCTCTTCTCAGAGTAACGCATTCTGCCGGAATCTCCACGCGGACTCCGGAAGGACTCAGTACGGTAAGGTGATCGACACTATGTCCTTCGCGCAACACTGTTTCGAGAAGGCCCAGCGTGCGAAGCGCGTTCAAGGCATCAGGTATGAGAGCGTCCCCGCAGACTTTCTCGCGCGGAAAGGAGTGCCGGTCTAGCACCAAGACTGTGTGGCCGCTTGAGGCAAGGTGCGCCGCGGCAGTTGCACCGGCAGGCCCTGCACCAACCACCACGACGTCCCACAGACGGTCGTCGGAGTCACCGAGGTGATGTTCCAAAGCCAACTCGCGAGACCGATCTAGTGGGCAGCCGGGTCTTCAGTTCGCCGAATATGCGACGCAGCAGCTCACTCCCGGGATGGCCATCGGGCACAGGGATTTCTCTCTCCCGCATCGGCAAGGAAGGATCAACAACTCGACGCCGCACGACTTCTCCCACGACTACAGTCTGGTGTTCAGCAATGAGATCCGCCCAGAACCGAACACGAATTGTTGCCTCGGCATCCAGACTCCCAGGGCTTCCACGGCGGCCGGTCGCGATGTTGAACCACTTGGTCTCCAGGTATCCTTCAACAGGGCTGGAGGCTTCAAGCTCCAAACCTTCAGACACCAGCAACTCGCCTGCCAGCTCAATTGCGTCTTCCGGATGACTGGACACCGTATCTGAGACAGCTATAGGGAACGGTAGGAAGTGTGGTCTTACTCCTCCTGCCCCGCAGGCCACGCCGATCAGTGCAATTGTCCAGAGACCAAAGGCTGCGAATCCGATGCCGCCTAGCATCGTTGCATCAACTCTCCCGATCTCATTCATCTAGTTGCAGTGGGGCCACTGTGGTTAAGGGTCAAAGCTGAGCCGTCGCTCAGAGATTTCTCCGAATTTCTTCAGCTATTCGGTCGATCACATTCACGTTGGGTCTTCCGAGCTTGCGTCTCTGATCGAGATCGCCGTGCTCCAGCCGGTCCAGGATCTGCTCCAGAGCCACCCGGAATTCCTCTAGTTGGCTCCGGCGTGACCGCGCGATTAGAATCGCAAGAGGTGCACCGAGTGCCAACGGCACGACGGCTACCGGGGCCATGACGCCGAGTACCAGAGCCACTCCAGTGGTAGCCGCACCGGCACTGATCGTCAGTCCACTCCCTACCAGACGCTCGTTGCGGGTGTTCGACAGATCAGCAACGAGCTGTACGAGACATCGCAGCTCGTCGAGCGACGCCACTTGTGTCACAACCTTCTTCGCGCGCGCCAGCAAGTATTTGTGGCCGCCGAAGCCAAATGACCGTCTAAGTGATGCCCAGGCACCTTCCTTTCGCTCGTATGACACGCGATCCGGATACCGGCGCCTGACCTGCAATAGTTCGCCCTCTAACATCCAATGAGAAAGAGCGTCTTCGATCTTACTCTGATCACCCGCTATCGTTCGCACGGCAGCAACTTGTCTCGCACCAACGAGCCAGGTAATCGCCGAACTTTCTGTTGCAGCGAGCGCTCGGGTCCGCTCCTCCTGCATGGCCCGGCGGAGGTGAGTTGGTGCGATCCCGACCTCCTCACCGAGCGACAACAGTTCCTCTTCGGTCAGACCCTCACCGAGTTCGGCTGCACTCGTCTGGAGTTCGGTGGCCCGTTGGATGATCCGCCGCAATGCTTGTTCGTCAATGCGTCGCGGTACTGGCAGGTGGTTGCTCATATCGGCATCAGGGTTGTTGCGTTTCCTGCTCAGACACTCTGGTCGCTGGCATGGGGGTTCCGGTCGATTCCGGCAATCTCCTTTCGGCCTTTTCGGTGAGCTTCCTTGCCAGATCAGTAAACGGTTTTATGAGGTCGATCGGCAATGGTAACACCACCGTCGATGTGGTCTCACTGGAGATCTCGACAACCGTCTGCAGCATTCTGAGCATCAACGCGGAGGGCTCAGTGCTGATGATGCTTGCTGCTTCCTGTAGTTTGCCAGCCGCCTGGTACTCTCCGTCGGCGGCAATGACCTTGGCGCGCCTCTCGCGTTCGGCCTCGGCTTGTCGCGCCATGGCACGCTTCATTTCGACCGGGAGATCGACGTCCTTCACTTCCACGGCAGAAACCTCGACACCCCAAGGCTCTGTCCGTTCGTCGACTATTTCTTTCAAGATTGAGTTGATCTTCTCGCGATCCGCCAGCAGTTCGTCTAGGTCCGCCTGACCCAACACACTTCTCAACGTGGTCTGAGCGAGTTGACTGGTTGCGAACAAGTAATCCTCAATCTCGATGACGGCCATGTCGGGGTTTTTTACCCGCATGTACAGGACTGCGTTGACTTTGATTGAGACATTATCCCGAGTGATCACATCCTGTGGCTTGATGTCCATGGCAATTATGCGCAGGGAGATCCGCCGCATCTTGGCCACACCTGCCGGCACAAAGACCAGCCCAGGGCCCTTGGTAGCCCAGAATTTGCCAAGCAAGAACGTCACACCGCGCTCGTACTGCTTGAGAATGCGCAGGCTGCTGAACAAGTACAGGACCGTAGCCCCCAGAGCGCCAAGTAGTATCTCCATGATCAGAACGCCTCCACGATGACAGCGGTACCTTGTCCTCCACCGATGCAGGCTGCTGCGAGGCCAAAACGCTTCCTCGCCCTCCGCAGTGCGTGAAGCAAGTGAATCGTGATACGGGTTCCGCTAGCCGCGAGCGGATGACCGATAGCAATGGCACCACCGTGGACGTTGGTTCGATCGCGGTCGAGACCGAGTTCCTTCTCGACAGCAACGTATTGAGAGGCAAACGCCTCGTTGACTTCGACGAGATCCATGTTCTCCAGTGCCAGCCCTGCCTTGTCGAGAGCTTTGAGGGCCGCAGGCGCAGGTCCAATCCCCATGTACTTTGGCTCGACCCCGACCGTGCTCCAGGCAACCAACCGTCCGATCGGGGTGAGTTCGTGATCTCCCGCGAACTCCTCGCTTGCTATGACTGTGGCAGCTGCTCCGTCACAGATACCGGAGGCATTACCGGCGGTCACGAAACCGTCCTGCTTGAAATATGGGGGAAGTGCCAGTAGGGCTTCCAGCGTCGTGTCCGGACGCACGTGCTCGTCGGCTCTCCAATCGACATGATCTTTCGTGGTTGGGTCTTTCAGGGGAATTGAGACCACTTCCTCATCGAACAATCCCACCTGCCATGCCGTGTTGGCCCGCTGCTGACTCAACAGTGCGAAGCGGTCAGCTTCTTCCCGAGTGAGTCCGTACTCATCGGCTAGGTTCTCGGCTGTCTCTGCCATCGAGTATCCACACTGCGAATCAGTGAGGGCCTCCCACAGACTGTCCTCGAATCGGGCAGGTGCTCCCAGTCGGAGTCCCCACCGGGCTCCTCGCACCACGTGCGGCGCCTGGCTCATGGATTCAGTTCCTCCAGCCAACACTGCTCTGGAATCCCGGAGCAGGATTTGTCGAGCACCCTGAATGATCGACTCGAATCCTGAGCCACACAATCGGTTCACAGTCACTGCGGGTCTGTCCACGGGCACTCCTACTTGAAGCCCTACATGTCTGGCCAGGTAGATCGCGTCCGCCGACGTTTGGAGGGCATTACCCATCACGACGTGGTCGATGTCGCTCGGTGCTAGTCCCGATCGACCCAGGGCTGTGGTCGCGGCAACCGTGCCAAGTTGAGTGGCAGAAAGATCCTTGAGGGCTCCACCGAACTTGCCAAACCCTGTGCGCACACCAGAAAGAAAGACAACATCTCGCTTCGTGGCTTGAGTCTTCATAAGAGTGTTTCCAGTGAGGCCCAGATCGTCTGCGCAGGGCCAATATGGTTGGACAGAATTGTGGTGACAACCTGTTCTTATGAGTCCAACTGTCCTCTGTTCTTCCATGCTGACCAGGGCGAGGACTTCGAGCCCACTCCTCTGGATGCGATTAGATGTGCTAGGGCTTGGTCATGCTACCACCCGCATTGGCCACCAGTGGGACCACTCTGAGTGCAGATCAGTCACCGAGGGCTGGTTTCCCGCACGTGACACAATAGCTCCAGCTGCTCTCAATCTCGCTCCCACAGTGGCTGCACGACATCAATCCCACTCTGGTGCCACAGAACGGACAGTAGATCACGTCCCGATCTGAAGGGAGCGGTCTCGAGCAGCCGAGACACAGTGCGGTTTCCTCGATCGGATCTGTCGCCACGGGTTCGGTCTCCACCGCTTCGAACACCGGTCCTTGGGATGCAGTGGGCAGCTGTTCGACGGTGTTTGCCAACCCAACTGGCACCGGGGGCGCGTAAAGGTCGGCTTCACTCAACACCGATCTCACCAAACTGTTG
The DNA here is from genome assembly GCA_039586365.1 of Gemmatimonadota bacterium. Taxonomy (GTDB): domain Bacteria; phylum Gemmatimonadota; class Gemmatimonadetes; order Gemmatimonadales; family GWC2-71-9. The sequence continues at coordinate 11,498 of JBDHKN010000073.1, forward strand.
TTCAACTGGACGGTAGCCGCAGCGAACTCGCGGAACAGTCCTGGGGTGGGATTGACCGATTCAGCTTCTTGGGCCAGGTGACTCTGGACTTCGACGGGCTCTACGGAAGCATAGCCCCGCTCACCACCCAGCAACCGGAGGAGAACCATGTCGTAGTCTTCGCTCGAGTCCAATTCGAGGCGCTTCCTGCAACTCCGATATGGAATGATCTTCTGGTACAGTTCCGACACCTGGAAAGGACTGCGTAGGTGCTCTGGGTCTGTGTCATTGATGACTCTAACCAGCTCGCGGAAAAAGCGCTCTAAGTCGTCCATTTGAGTCTCATGGCTTGTTTTTTCTAGCGCCACTCAGTGGCCCAGCGATCATAATGAACGACCGTGATTCCCGACGCTTCAAGAAGCTCGATGCCGCTCGGGTCTCGGTACGGATGTCGGAAGAAAACGTGACTGGCGCCAGAGTTCACCATCAGCTTGGCGCACATGACACAGGGGCTGTCGGTGACGAAAACCACTTTATCTCGTATCCCACCAGGTGCTTTGACCAGAGCATTCACTTCTGAGTGGATACAGCCGCAAACACCGGGGACGCAAGAGTCGCAGCGATTGGGAAGGCCTTTGGCGTTTCCGTTGTACCCAATCGCGACGACGTTTTCAAGCGATGAGTCGGTGATGACCGTCCCCACCCGGAGCCTTGTGCATGTGGAGCGTTTGGCGAGCTCTTCGGCCATCCTCATGTACACCTCGTACAACGGTATACGATCGATCGAGTACTCCGGTCCGTCCGGCAAAAGGTTGAGGGGATGGGTGTTCTCGGGAACTCCGTCTTTGAATGTGGTCATGGCTTAAATGTGAGTTCGCCTTCGATTTCAGCCAGCTCCGTGTCGGGGTCATAGTCGGTGAAGTGCCCAGCAGCACGCTGGCGCGTGAGCCACTGGTCGAAGAGCGACTTCTCCAGTCCCTCGGAGAAAGTCTGCTCGGCAGCAGCCTTCATTGCAAGGTCGTTTACGTACTCGTTCTTAGGATGCCCGGCGTGCCCGCGCACCCACCGCCACACGGTTTCGTGGCGCTCGGTCACCTGAACTAGCTTCTTCCACAGATTGAGGTTCTCTACGGTACCGCCTTTGCGTTTCCAACCACGCGCGCGCCAGCTCGGGACCCATTCGTTCATGCCCTTGATGAGGTATTGTGAGTCGGAGACGTACACTACGGTCAGGCGTTCATATTCCTGAGACAGGAGCGCGAACGTCGCTATCGCTCCAGATAGGGCCATTCGGTTGTTCGTTGAGTCGGGGGCGGAAATATGGATGTCGCGCCGGTCGACTCCCTCCGCTGACTGCGTTTCTATGAGTGACGCCGCTCCACCTGGGCTTGAGCCATCCAGTCCGTTTCCGAGACAACTTTCGTCTGCATGTACCAACGCTATGACACTGTCCTTGTCAGCCACGGAACCCGATCTCCAACGTCTCCGAATTAGCGCAGGCCAGGCTCGGGCTCAAATGGCATGTGGTTGGGCGCACGCTGTCTGCTCGCGTGCTCAATCGACGGTCAGGCTCACCCTCCTTGGTCTGACGCACTCCGCAAGAAAGGTGTGTTGTATCGAGGGCTCGTACTGGATCGGCTTTCAGCACTGCAGTCATCGTCTTGAATCGGTGCAGGCGAAAGCTAGTGTAGTGGAGTGCTGACCGGGAGGTTCAATCTCAGGCCCCACCTCCCCGCTGCTACCACTCCAACTTGAGTTCATCCGGGTGCATGCTGGTACCCCCCAGTACGATGCGATCAATCAGCCCGATGTTACGGATGTCGTCCAGAGGATTGCCGGAAAGGACGATAAAGTCCGCCACATTCCCTGGAAGTAGTGTGCCGATGGAGTCTGCTTCCAACAACCGCGCGGCATTGCGGGTGGCCGTGAGGAGAGCCTCTTCGGGACTTAGACCTGCATCGACCAACAGTTGCAGCTCTCGGTGTAGGCTGGCCCCAGGGGCAAGCAGTTGGTTCGGGCTGTCGGACCCAGCCACTACATTGCCACCCGCGGCGCGGAAGCGCCGGACAAACAGGTCTTGCACGGGACGGGAGCGTCGGAAGGCTGCAAAGTCAGCGGCGGAGAGCCGGGCCCTGTGAATCAGGTTGGGTACATCCCACTCGTCCCGTACCCACTGAGGGACTCCGTCGAGGTCCAGGTGAGAAATGAAATCACGGTTACTCAAATTGGCGAATGTCTCGTGCAGTACTAGAGTCGGTACTATCGTCACGCGGGTCTCGGATAGATTGCTGGCCGTGCGCTCGAGGGCCACCGAATCCAACCGGGCCCAAGCGCGTTCGAAGGCGTTCCATCCCGAAAAGAAATCGTCGTGTGCCCTGAACAGTGGTTGTGGGTTCGGTACCGTGGCTTCAACCACCCCGGCCATGTGCTCCAGCGACCACACTCCCATCTTCGCTGCCGTTAGCGCATCCACTCTTCCTAGATGAGCTGCGACCCTGACGTCCAGCGCTTGGGCTTCGTCGAGCAGGGCGCTGAGTAGAGCGCGGTTCAGTTTCGTATAGACCTTGATCTGGTCGACGGCCAGCAGTACCAGGGTGTCCACCGCCCGGCGAGCGGCAGTCTCGTCTGTGACCGTTGTGGCACTGGACCACGTCGCGGGTTCTCCGTCCACCATGGGACCAGAGATGTAGAGCCGTGGGCCCACCAAAGATCCGAGCACTACAGAATCGCGTACCGCAACGACGCTGTCTGCCGGTCCACCCATGTCCCTTATGGAGGTTATACCGTAAGTGAGGTATCGGGGCAGAGTCCAACGGGCGGCGTGAACGTGAGCGTCGATAAGTCCGGGAATGACCCATTTGCCATCGAGGCGGATCTCCTGGGCGCCACGCGGTATTCTTACCATGTCAGGAGATCCAATTCCCTGGATGCGTCCGTTCGCGACGAGGATGGTCGCGTCCAAGATAGGGGGAGCGCCAGAACCATCGAACGCCGTAGCTCCGACATAGGCCATCGTACCGTTTCCCGAGCCGGTACAGGAGGTTAGCACCACCGCAACCGTGAGTGCGCGGCCGACATGAGCGAGCCTACTTGGCGCCTCGCAACGCGAAAGGACACTGCCACAGTAGCGCCGGCTGACTTCAAGGGCTGTTCTAAGTGTGTTCTTCATGATGTTTGAGGTATGTCAACACTTACCGTTTTCGCAATCGAAATGCGATGGCGGTCAGGTTCTGTAACCCGCTGGTCTTCGAATCCCGGCTACGACCGCCCGGTTCAGGGTTGCTCTAGTGGACGCGTTTCCTCGCCCTGGTCGAACTCTTCTTGCGGGATGCCCCGCTACCTGAGCGCTTCACCGCCCGCCCTCGTGAGATCTGTTTCTTTGCCCCACGCTTGGCGGTTTTCTTTGTCGCCTTCTTGCGAACAGTCTTCCGCTCAGTCTTGACCGTCCGCTTGGCTACCTTCCTAGTCTTCTTTGCCCTTGTTGCCTTCTTCTTGCTGGTTCTTCGGGCTGTCTTCTTCCTGGCAGCGTGCTTGACGCCGGTCTTTTTCGTCGTCCGCTTCTTCACTGTCTTGGCGACCTTCCTCTTGACCGCCTTCTTCACAGCCTTCTTGGCCGCCTTCTTCTTGACAGCCTTCCTGGTCGCCTTCTTCGCCCCCCCCTTGCCGGTCCGCGTCTTCCTTGCCGCACTCACATCGGTGGCGGTTTTCCCTTTCTTCCCGGTTACTGCTTTTTGCCGCTTCTTCTTCGGCTCCCGCGCTGACAACTCCGGGACACGCTCAGAATCAAGCTGGCTGGTGGTTTGTGGCTCTTCCGACCTGGGAGTAAGTGGAGGGATTGCCGGTAGTGGCATCGGATCCCACATGCCGGGTCCGCCCAGCCCCGGCCCGCTAGAATAAAGACTCCTGGACATCTGTTTCACCTCGGCTGTGATGATTGCCAGCTGCTCTACATTTTGCTTGCTAGGCGAGCAGTTTTGCAAGTGTAACCGAAGGAGTACCGAAGTTGGGTGTCCCGCTAGGTGCGTGTAACGGACGAGCGTTGCTGCCTCGGCTTGACAGTACAGCTCGTGAGGCCTAACGTAGCGACACATATGTTTAATATTCACACATAGTTACGCCTCATGCCCGGTCATGATCGAATGCACTCTGTCCGATCCGTATTGCCTGCGGCGTTGGTAGGTTGCACGCTGCTCCTTGCTCCGCAGATCTTGAGCGGCCAGCAGGTTGCTGAGGTCCAAGTTGCACCTGTTACGGTCACGCTGGTGGTCGGCGAACGAAAGGAGCTCCTGGCTTCGGCTTACGATAACAGGGGAGACAATATTGCGACTGCCAGGTTTGCGTGGACATCGAGCAGCCCTGGGGTCGTGCGGGTGGAAGAGGATCCTAGTGTGCCGGGCATCGCGGTTCTCATCGGTGTCGGCCCTGGACTCGCCAACGTTGAGGTCCGAGTTGGCAACCGTCGCGCGTCCGCTGCGGTCCAGGTTGTGCGTGTTGGCGCCGGCCCTGCAGCGGTCGGTGGCAGGGGGCTGGCCACTGTGCTGCAGATTGAACCAGGATCTGTGTTCCTCCTCCTGTCTGAGGACATTCGTCTCCAGCCGCGGTTCTTGAAGGACGACGGATCACTTGCAGCGCCAGCGATGATCACGTGGCGCTCGCTACGGCCCGACATAGCCAATGTCACGCCCGATGGAGTAGCTGTGGGAGTTTCGCTCGGGCAGGGCGTGATTGAAGCGACCTCTGCCACCGGGCTGTTGGCGAGAGTGACCGTGCAGGTTGCTCAAGCGCCGTTCGGCTTTGGTACCGAGGTCCTGAGCCTCTCACCAGCCGAAGCCGATACGCTGAGCGTTGTGGTACCGGGTCAGAACAATCGCCCGGTGTCCGCCAGGCGACTCGTGTGGCGATCGACCAACGACGCCGTGGTGCGGGTCTCGCCAATTGGTGTGGCCACCGGCGTCAGCGCGGGTAGCGCTGAGATCGTTGCCACTGGCTTCGGGCAAGAGAGCCGGCTTCAAGTGAGTGTGCATCGCCCCGTCAAGTTTCTTGAGGTTCAGCCCAGGGCAACCGAGGGGTCCGTGGCGTTGCCGCTCGGAGGTTCGATCACGTTCAGCGCCACGCCATTAGCGTCTGACGAGACCGCCGTAGCAGAAGCCCCGCTCATATGGGTGCAGCCGGATACTGCACTGGCGGCATTCGACCCAACGACCGGTAGACTCACTGGAAAAGCGCTTGGGGAAACCCAACTGCAGGTCCGTGGGCCGGGAGACGGTCTGGAGGTCACCTGGGCCATCCACGTGATTGCGGGCGGGTTGGCGATTGACCCCGGCGCGATTGCCCTTGGCCGGGGTGCTCGCCGACACCTGACAGCGTTCTTCACCGATGACATCGGTACGCCGGTATCCCCGGCCACGGAACTCACTTGGACCTCCTCGGATCCCAGAATTGCAGAGGTTGATGGCGAGGGCGGGCTGGAAGCCAAGAGTTTCGGGGCAGCCAATGTCGTCGCGACGACTGCTTGGGGGGGGGCTGATACCGCCGCGGTCTATGTGCAGGGAGAGATTCTGGTGACCTCGACGCGGGGTGGGCAGGCAGATGTCTTTGCCTTCGACCGCGAACACCCCGATCAGTTCAATCAAGTGACCGATCAACCGGGCAACGAGCTGAATGCAGTATACTCACCGGACGGGACCAAGATCGTCTACGTTTCGGATGAGGGGGGAGGCCTCGACCTAATCCTTGTCGACGCCGTCGGGGGTAATCCGGTCCGCCTGACCTCGACACAGTCACTGGAGGCTTCTCCGTCCTGGACACCCGACGGGAGCAAGATCGTGTATGAGTCTGATGCCACGGGTGTAACCCAGATTTGGATAATGAACGCTGATGGCTCCGAAGCGCGGCAACTCACCCAGGGCGAGGTGACGAGCATCCAGCCCGCGGTGTCACCAGATGGACGTACGATTGCGTTCACATCGGTTCGGGAGGGCAATTACGACATCTACGTGATGGACTTGGACGGATCGAACCAGCGCAGCTTCACGGCTGCAGCCGTTAACGAAACGATGCCGGTGTGGGTCAGTGATTCGGCCATCGCGTACGTGTCAGAGAGGTACGAACGCCGCCGGCCGAAGCGAACGGTGACGGTGCTGGATTCTTCGGGGCAGCTGACTGTTTTAACTCCCGAAGAACTCGTTGTCACGGACTTCGCCATCTCGCCGGCGGGCGATCTGCTGGCAGCGGTCGTGTCAGCTGACGGCCGTTCAGGGTTGGAGAGCCGGCTGTATCTCATTCCACTAACTGGAGAAGGCGTACCGGTGGAGGTGCCGCGGGCAGGCCCGAGGGATCAGCTCGGAGCGCCAGCCTTCCGTCCTTGAGCAGGTTGCGTTGGGCTGCCTAACTCCGATCTGCAGCTCCTCTCACACGCAGGAATCATCCGGTAGACATGAAAGCACTCATTATACGCGCCCACGGCGACCTCTCACAACTTGGAATCGCCGACATGCCCGAACCCACAGCGGCGGAGTACGGGGAGGTGAGAGTAAAGCTCCGGGCCAGCGCCCTCAACCACCTCGATCTCTGGACGTTGAGGGGTCTTCCCGGACTTGCGCTGACCTTTCCGCACATACTGGGGGCGGATGGTGCCGGGACCGTGGATGAGGTAGGTCCGGGGGTCACCACCGTGCAGCCCGGGGACCGGGTCATGATGAACCCTGGGATCTCTTGCTACCGCTGTCTCCATTGTCTCGCTGGAGAACACTCGCTGTGTGATAGCTTCATGCTACTAGGCGAACACCTAAGCGGCACGCTGGCCGAATACGTAACGGTGCCACAGCACAATTTGGCCGTCATTCCAGTGCTCCCACCGGGGCAGGAAGAGTTGTCTTGGTCGGAAGCGGCCGCCTTTTCCTTGGTCACCCTCACTGCCTGGCGGATGCTCCTTACGCGGGCCCAACTGCAACCTGGTGAGACGGTCTTGGTCTGGGGCTTCGGTGGTGGGGTCTCCAGTGCAGCCCTCATGATTGCCAAACATACAGGTGCCCATGTCATCGTAACCTCGTCGAGTGATGTGAAACTGAATTTCGCGAGGTCGTTGGGCGCGGACGCCACGGTCAATCACGCGCAGGCTGACGTGGTGCGAGAGGTGCGACAACTCACCGGCAAGCGGGGTGTCGACGTGGTTGTCGAGAACGTTGGTGAAGTGACGTGGGAGCAGTCTCTTAGAGTGCTCGCGAAAGGTGGGAGATTGGTCACTTGCGGTGCTACGACAGGCCCGCGGGCTGAGACTGACATCCGACGCATGTTCTGGAATCAGTGGACGCTTATGGGATCTACAATGGGCAGTGCCTCAGAGTATCACGATATAGTCAAGCTGCTAAGCCAGGGACATCTCAGGCCAATAGTGGACTCGACCTTCCCGATAGGAAATGCGGTCGAGGCTTTCGAGAGGCTGCAGTCGGAGCGACGGATGGGGAAGGTAGTAGTGGAGATGGAATAGAACCGTTACAAGGAAAGCCCCCGGGCTCTGAGGCGGAGCCATCTACCCGAAACGCGAACCACCAGAGCTTCGGCGCAACCTAGTTGTCGCGCCGCAACAACACGGTGGCCTCATTCGGCCCTACGTGCGGCGTTCCCTCTGGATTGAGGATTGTACCGAGGGGCTGGCCGGTCTCATCCAAAAGCGAACACACCTCGAACACACCTCGTCGCCCCTCGTGCTGCTGAGCACCCTTCTGCCAGCCCGTGCTCGGGTATGCTGGATCATTCGCATCCGCACCCGCTCCCCAGAGAGAACTTGCGACAGACTGAACCCGCTACTCGTCAACTGCATCTCGTCTCCATCGTGTAACGCATCGTCTGACCTCTTAGATGCAACCATCGAGTGAAGGGTTGCATGGCCCTGCGGCCAACCTACTGTCTGCGCGAAGTCGTCCATCTCACGACAACGGGTAACGTAGAGGACGTGGGATCTCCTGAGTCGCAATGTCAACTCAGCCGAGTTCCGCGAGCCGGGCTTGGATGCTGGATTTGGATGGTCGTGCTCTTCGCGCTCAGCCGTCTGCCCTGCATATTGGATGCAGGCAACCAATCTCATGGGCCAGGCATCTTTAGAAACTGATCCCCCTTACAGGAGGGTGTTTCACATCCAGCCAGTAGCGAGCACGCTACGCCACGGAACTAGGTATGTGAGGCCCTCAGGAGTTGGGGGATGCGGCTGGTCCGGGTTCTCAACGAGAGAGTATCTGATATATGTCCATTTCTCGACGCTTCGTCGGCATCTCGGCCCTAGTGACAATCGTGACAAGCCTGGTCGGAGGGATATACCTGCGCATCCGGGAGACCGGCAGGTCTGCTGGCGATGGTGTTGTGGTTGGTGCGGAGGAGGATCGCCCTGAGGTCTCCGCCAGCGGCACATTCTCCACCAGTGTGGCAATTCCAGTAGAGGGTGGTATGGTGGTCCGCGATACGCTAGTTGTCTCTGTCTCGGCAGCCGCGCAGGCTGTTGCGATAAAGCAAGCGGCTTTGTCGGCGCAGGTTCAGGGTCGAATTGTGCGGATTCACGTGATGGAGAACGAGGTTGTCGAGGGCGGTCGGCTCCTGATCGAGATCGATCCGACCGAGTACGACTTGGCGGTCGATCGGGCGAATGCCGCACTTGCTCGAGCAGCCGCTCAATATCGCGAGTACACCCTCTTCGACGATCAGATCAAGGATCCTGAAGTGCGAGCAGAGAGGGATCGTGTGGCTCGGGCAAGGAGTGGCCTGGACGAGGCAGAGGTTGGCCTACGGGAGGCTCAACTCCAGCTTGACAGGACCAATGTGATTGCTCCGTACGGCGGACGAGTAGCCAGCATAAGGGTGGTGGAAGGGCAGCTAGCACGACCCGGTGACGAATTGCTTACCGTTGTCGATCTCGATCCGATCAGGGTGGAAGTGCAGGTGCTGGAGAGTGAAGTGGGCTATCTGGCTCCAGGGCGCAATGCGTCGATTGCGTTTTCTGCATTCCCGGGCGAGACGTTCAGTGGCACAATTACCACTATGAACCCCGTAGTGGAGCGAGACACTCGGACGGCCCGGGTTACAGTCATGGTGCCGAACTCAGCGGGTCGGATTCTGCCAGGTATGTATGCACGGGTTTCGCTCGAGGCGCGCACTTTCCCCGACAAACTTCTAGTACCCAGGAGCGCTATTCTGGAGCGGGATCGTCGAACGATGCTGTTTGTTTTTGAAGGCGAAGGACAGGAGGGCTTGGCAAAATGGCGCTATGTGACGACCGGCTTAGTGAACGACTCCCTGATAGAGATTGTAGAAGACCCCGAGACCGACATGGTACAGCCCGGCGAAGTGGTGCTCACCGACGGTCACTATACGCTGATTCACGACGCTGTTGTTCGCTTGGTTGCTGATGTGCGGGCAGCCGGCGGGAGGCCACAATGATTGGCGGAACAGTAGCACGGCGAAGCGATAGAAAGCTGGCTGGAAAGGCAGAGGGTCGGAAGGATCGAACGGCGCAACAACATAACGATGCAACGATCCATCGACTGTGCGTAATCATGCTGGCTGCTGGATTACTGAGTCCGAATATCGGTACAGCGCAGGAAGTGCCACGGTATCTCACGCTACAGGACGCGCTAGCTCTGGCACGGCAGAGGAATCCAGCGTTCCGCAGGGTGGTTGCCCAGGCTGATGCCAGCGGTGCTGATGTGAGGGCTGCCACGGGGAGTTTTCTGCCGAACCTCAGCGCGAATCTCCAATTCCAAGCATCCAGGAGCACTGTGGCCACGGGGCAGGACGACTTTGGCGGCAACATCGAGCTGCCCGAATCAAGGACCATCGCGCGGAGCTACTCCTCTCAGGGACTGTCTTCACAGCTCACTTTGTTCGACGGATTCCAGAATCTCAATGGACTGAAGAGCGCCAAGGCTGGTGCTCAAGCCGCTCAGTGGGGTGTAGATGCACAGGCCACAGTAATCGAAGGCGAAGTCAAGCGACGGTTCTATGAGGTAATCCGCTGGCAACGGCGGATCGCTATCGAGGAGCGGCTGCTAATTGCCCGCAACGACGAGCTTCTCGCAACCGATAGGCTTTTTCGGGTAGCAGCCCGCGAGCAGGTAGATGTGCTCGGAGCTCAAGTAGAAGTTGCGCGGCAGGAGCAGAGTCTGGAGAGCGCTCGTGGTGAGGCAAGAAAGGCGCTGCTTGTTCTGGCGGAGGCCATAGGCCGCGAAGAAGGAGCTGACTTTCAGGTCGTTGGAGATTTCCCAGAGGTTTCCGATCCGGGGACGTTGGACGCAGACGCCGTGGTGGAGCGTGTGCTCCAGTGGAACCCGAAACTGCAACAGGCAGCCGCAAGTGCGGCCCAGGCGAGGCTCGCTGCAGACCGAGCGCGCGGAATGAGGTGGCCCACCATCACGGCGAACGCCACTTTCAACCGCAATGTTGGGCAGGATGGATACGGCGGGATGTTCCAGTTGAACCCGCAAGATCGTTCATTCGGGATCGGTTTCACTGTCTCACTCCCCCTCTTCACCCGGTTCAGTACGTCGCAAGCGATTGCCCAAGCTGATGCTAGCCGAGAGGTGGAGACAGAAACCCTCCGGGAGACCCGACTGCAGCTTGAGCGGGAAGCGCGGAGTGCCTTGATCGACGTTCAGAACTCCCATCGTCAACTCGAACTTGCCGAGCGAACTGCAGAGTTGGGACGCCAGCGCCTGGCGATGGCACAGGAACAATATCAACTCGGCTCGAGGAGTTTCACGGAACTGCAGCAGATTGTTAACACATCGGCGAACGATGAACGTAGTGCCTTGGTCGCTCGGCTCAACTACGTGAACGCTGTAATCGGCCTGGAGGAACTGGTCGGTGGCCCGCTGAGGCCGTGACCTAGTTCTTCGGCATCGCGATATGTCTATTTCGAGATGGTGTATCAGGCGTCCAGTCGCAGTGGCGATGTTCTTCCTCGCAGTCGCGTTGCTCGGTGGTATCTCATTCTGGCGACTCCCTATCGATCTGTTGCCGGACGTTGCCTACCCAAGGCTAGTGGTTTACACCACCTACCCGGACGTGGGTCCTACTGAAGTCGAGCGCTTCGTCACCGAACCGATCGAGCGCCAGGTATCACAGGTGCCCGGTGTCGAGCGCGTGGAGAGCGTGTCTCGAGAAGGGGTATCGCTTGTCACGTTGCGGTTTGCTTGGGGTACCGACATGGAGTTTGCGGTACTCAACGTTCGCGAACAGCTAGACGGGTCGCGTGATGAACTGCCAGAGATGAGTTCGCGGCCGGTGGTGCTCCGGACCGATCCCAACTCAGAGCCGGTGATGGCTGTCAGCGTGGCCGGTGAAAGTGACCTAGCGTCGCTCAAGGAGCTGGCCGAGAATGTCTTCAAGCGTCGCCTCGAACAGATCGACGGGGTGGCGGAGGCCGCCCTGGCAGGGGGGTTGGAGCGAGAGATTCACGTCGAGGTGGATCCGCGATTGCTGGAGAGTTACGGGTTCACGATTGAAGACATCGGGGCTGTCCTGGAGAGCGCAAATCTCAGTGCGCCCGGTGGGCGGGTTCGCCGAGGCAGGTACAACTATGCCCTGAGGACGCTGGGTGAATTCCAGACAGTTCATGAAATTGCGAACGTGCCGCTGGGGCCCAGTCGCGGTGATACCAGTGGCAGCGGTAACCTCGTCCTCCTGAGTGACGTCGCGCGTGTCGAAGACGGTTTCCGGGACCGCGAGTCAATAGCGCGCTACAACGGGGCCGAGGCTGTGGGGCTTCTTCTCTACAAAGAATCGGGAGCCAATACTGTTCGTGTGGCCGAACGAGTGGAAGTGGTGCTGAACCAGCTGCGTACCGAATACCCTGAGGTGCGGCTGGACGTGGCGATGAGTCAGGCCGGATTCATAACCGACGCCATATCCAACGTGGTCCAGGCGCTGGTCGTCGGCGGAATCTTGGCGTTCCTAGTGTTGTTCTTCTTCTTACGCAACGCACGCTATCCGGTGGCTGTCGCTCTGGCCATTCCAATATCGGTTGTGGCCGCTTTCTCACTACTCGACCTTGCAGACGTTTCTCTCAACATCATGAGTCTGGGTGGACTGGCGTTGGGGGTGGGCATGTTGGTGGACAACTCAATCGTGGTGCTGGAGAACATCTTCAGGCACAGTGAGTCGGGTCTGGACGCAGCGGAGGCAGCAGCTCAAGGGGCAAAAGAGGTTCAAGGGGCCATAACGGCGTCGACCCTCACGACGATCAGTGTCTTTGGACCCATCATCTACGTAGAGGGTGTGGCGGGAGAGTTGTTCGGGGCGTTGTCTTTAGCTGTCGCCTTCGCGTTGCTGGCCAGCTTGGTGGTTGCCTTGACTTTGTTGCCAACAATGGCGGCCCGGTGGGGCGGCGGATCCACTGCGTCGGCAGGGTCTGCATTGCGGCGCCTCACGCGTTCAGCATTGGAGTCCGCTTCTTCGGCTGCCTCTCGTATCTTCGCGCCACTACTCGACTGGTTCGATGGCCGTTTTGCTACCTTCGCGGCGTGGTACCATGGCGTGTTGGCACGGGCTTTGGACAATAGGGCTTGGGTAGTGGGTCTTGCGACTCTGACTCTTGTGTTGGGCATCGGTGTTGCGGCGATGCTGGACCGCGATCTCCTTCCCAATGTGGACCAAGGCGCATTCCAGGTGCGACTGGAACTTCCCAGAGGGACAGACCTTGACGAAACGGCCACCGTTGCAGCGCGTATTGAGGATGTCATCCGAAACGATCCGGCGGTCAACGCAGTATTCACTCGGGCGGGTATCCAGCAAGCAGTGGCTGGTGTCGAAGATGAGGAGAGTGGACTCAACACTGCTGTGCTAGATGTCCGGCTCAACTCGGGAGAGCGGACCGACCGCGCTCTGGAACGGATGCGACCGGCTTTGGGGCAGTTTCCGACCGGTATGTTGGTCATCGAGACAGGAACGGCAACAGCCCTTGGTCGACTGCTCGGCGGTGGGGAAGCAGACCTCTCGGTGCAAGTGCGAGGCGACGATCTCGCAGGAGCATGGACATATGCACGCCAACTGGAGCGCGATCTCCAGGGAGTATCGAGTCTCGCCAACGTGCGCGTGGCGGTGGAAGAAGGGCAACCGGAGTTACTGGTGGAGATCGACCGAGAGAACGCTGCAGCTTACGGAATAGAACCGCGCCGAATAGCAGAGATCGTTGAGGATTACATGCTTGGCAGGACGGCCTCCGAGTTCGTTGACTTTGCAGAGAAAGTCCCGATCATCGTTCGACTCCCGGAGGAACAGCGACGCTCCGCTCAGACCCTTTCCCTCCTCAGGGTTGACGGTATCCCGTTGCGAGAACTCGTGCACACTCGCGAGACGGTGGGTCCTGCCGAGGTTCGTCGCGTGGAGCAATCACGCACGGTTTCGGTGTACGCTGATGCCGCTGGTAATCTCGATGCCGCGCTAGCTGATGTGCGCGGGATTCTTGCGTCCCACGCTGCTCCGGTGGGGTTGCGTGTAGAGGTGGGTGGTGAGAACGAGGAGCGGACTCGTAGCTACCGCGACCTCGCATTTGCCTTTGCGCTCGCCTTGCTGTTGGTGTACATGATATTGGCGGCCCAATTCGAGTCGTTCGTACATCCGTTTACGATCCTGCTCAGCGTCCCGTTGGCAAGCGTGGGAGCCTCAGTTGCTCTGTGGATAACCGGGCAGGGCCTCAATGCGATGAGCCTCATAGGGCTTGTCATTCTCGTGGGGATCGTTGTCAATGATGCCATCGTCAAGGTCGATTTCATCAATCAGGTGCGCGCAAGTGGAAGACCAGTACGCGAGGCTATACTTGAGGCGGGACGGGTACGCCTCCGACCGATCATCATGACCACAGTAACAACCGTTCTCGGCTTGACTCCGATGGCCTTGGGGTTGGGGCGTGGAGCCGACCTGCGAGCTCCGTTGGCCATAGCCGTCATCGGTGGTCTCTTGAGTGCTACTGCCCTCACCCTGATTGTGGTGCCAGTGGCATACCATCTGTTGGACGAGGTGAACCGGACGATACGGCTTGCTCTCGGTGGTGGCCCGAAGGTCGAGCAACCCGTGGGCGGCCAGCCGGAGGCGGTTGGTTGATCCGGCTATCCATCCGCCGCCCCGTCGCCGTCACGATGACTTACCTGGCGGTAGGACTGCTGGGTCTTGCCGCCTGGCGCAACATACCCATAGAGCTTCTCCCGGACACGGATCTGCCGCAGCTCTTCGTGGAGGCGCAGTGGCCTAATGCCTCTCCTGAAGCGATGGAGGCCTTCGTCACGGCCCCGATGGAGGCGACGGTACAGCAGATTCGGGGTGTCGAGAAGATCACTTCCACTTCAGAAGTGCGATATGGATCGGCGCAGGCTCTCATCCAGGTGGAGTTCGAGCGCGACACAGATATGGATTTTGCGCGTCTCGAGCTATCCGAACGGCTGACCTTACTTGAAGACGAATTGCCGGCGGGCGTCAGATCTCCAATTGTCCGTCCCTACGTGCCGGACGAGTTTGAGGACCAACAGACTCCATTCCTGTCTTATACGATCACGGGACCTCACACGGTTGAAGCGCTCCGGGCCCACGTAGATGACCGGATTCTGCCAGAGCTTACCCAGGTTGACGGAGTTGCCGGCGTTGTCGTGTGGGGCGGCCGTGAGCGAGTACTGGCCGTCGAACTCGACGAAGAGAAGATCAACGCACTGGGACTCAGCTCGTGGGTCGTGCGACAGAGGATCGGCGAGCTCGAGTACGTCGCGGAGGCTGGGATGGTAGAAACCGGCGGTCTCCTGCGCACGGTGGCAATCCGCCACTTGACTGAGTCCGCTGATGAGATAAGGCGTGCTCCGCTTCTCACCGACCGTGGACGAGTGGTGCGGGTGGAGGATGTGGCCACGGTGCACGACACCTTTGAAGAACCCACGCGATATAACCGTATCAACGGTCAGCCGGCCGTGTCTTTCCAGGTCCACAAGGAACTGGGAGTGAACACCGTGCGGGTCGCCGACCACGTCAAGGAACGCCTCGCAGCCATTGAACACATCCACCCCCCGGGCGTGTACCTGATTCTCGAGGACGACGAGAGCGAGGATATTAAGACTCAGCTGCAGGATCTCCGCGTGCGCGCCCTCATCGCCGCCGCAGTAATCTTCCTCGTACTCTTGGCATTCTTGCGGTCCTTCCGCTCGGCAGCCGTGGTGTTCGCGACCATCGCATTCTCCATACTGATCGCCCTCAACCTTATCTACTTCGGTGGGTTCACGCTCAACGTCCTCACTCTGATGGGTCTCGCCATGGGTTTCGGATTGATCGTGGACAACGCCATAGTGGTGCTTGAGAACATCTATCGGAAGCGGCACAAAGGGCAACCGGCTGCGGATGCAGCCGAGCAGGGCGCCCGTCAGGTTGTGCTGCCGATTCTGGCGGCCACGTTGACGACACTCATCGTGTTCATTCCCTTCGTGTACCTACAAGGTGAACTCAGAGTCTACTACGTACCGCTCGCCATCGTGGTTGGAATGAGCTTGCTGGCCAGCCTCTTCGTGGCGTTCACATTCATTCCGGCTCTGGCCAGTAGGGTACTGGGTGGGGAAACCGGCGATCCGGAAAGTGGAGCCGGCGCTCGCACGGGCGGACCGGCGGATTTGGCTGCATCGAGTTCAGATGATGGTTCGCCTGACGTACAGCCTGTGCTTCCTCCCTTCTACGTTCGCTTCTACTCTGGGATACTTGGAGTCACTCTTCATCTCTCGAAGGTGAGACGGTGGCCGGTTTTGCCAGTGGCGACGGTTGCCGTGGCTGTGGCGGCCTTCGGTCTTTCATACTACGTGTTCCACAAGTACGTCAACCGAGGGATCGTGTGGGGTCGCTGGGGTGGCAGTGACACTTATATCGCCATTCAGATTCGACTCCCACGGGGTGCAGAGCTTGAGCGCACCGACGAACTCAGTCGGTTCTTTGAAGACAAACTAAGGACGCTTCCAGAGGTGGCGAGGTTTAGGTCATACGTCCAGCCCGAGTTTGCGAGCATGGAAGTGACTTTCCCCGATTCGCTCGAGAACACCCTCGTTCCTGTGGCGATCAAGGAACAGTTGCTGGCGTACAGCTACCTGTTCGGTGGTGCCGAGGTTCGGGTCTATGGCTATGGTCCGTCGTTCTACGGTGGTGGGGGCGGTGCACCCAACTATACGATCAAGGTGCTGGGCTACAACTACGAGAGAGTCCGGGAAATTGCCGAAGACCTGGGACGGCGACTCGGGCGCTTCTCGCGGGTGCGCGATGTCGATATCAACTCTTCTGGCTGGTTTGTGCGGGACAAGGCTACAGAGTTCGTGCTCTCCATCGACCGGCAGAAACTCGGACTTCACGGAATAACGGTACAGAACGTTGTAGGCCAGGTAGGAACCTCAGTACGCGGCCAAGTCGCCAACAGCCGTATGCGAATCGCCGGCGACGAAGTGCTGTACGAGGTCAAGCTCGCGGGGTTTGAAGAACTCGACGTGGTTGAGTTGCTGGAGCTGTTGCTTCAGGCACCGAGTGGGGAGGGGGTCCGTTTGGGGGATGTGGCCACCGTTGAGGAACGTCGCGTACTCAACCGTGTTGTCAGGGAGAATCAGCAGTATCAACGCAACGTGAGCTACGAGTTTCGTGGTCCTGCCAAGCTGGGCGATCAGATTCAGGATGCGGTAACTGCGGCGACCCATGTGCCGGAGGGATACAAGATCGAGGGGCGCGATGAGCTGCGGTGGGAGTGGGAAGAGGAGCAGCAGATATACGGGGTGTTGATCGTGTCGCTCTTCTTGATATTCATGGTTACTGCCGCTCTCTTCGAGTCGTTTCGACAACCGTTGTGCGTATTGCTGACGGTGCCAATGGCACTGATCGGTGTCTTTCTGATCTTCTTTTACACTGACGCTAGCTTCACTCGGGAAGCCTATGTAGGCGTGATCATGATGGGCGGTATCGTGGTCAACAATGCCATCCTACTTGTTGATCATGTCAATTATCTGCGCCGCAATGAAGGACTGCCGCTGGAACTGGCCACTTTACAGGGCACGCTCGAGCGCGTCAGACCGATTCTCATGACCAGTACCACGACGATCTTCGGGCTGTTGCCGCTTGTGCTGTTCAGTGAATACGCGGATGCGAATATCTGGAATGCCTTGGGGTATGCCCTGATTGGTGGCCTGGCCAGCTCAACCCTCCTGGTTCTCACAGTCACGCCCGCTCTTTATCTGATCTTCGAACTGCGACCTGAGAGACGACGTGTGACAGCCCTTCAGGAAGTTGGGGCGACCGCGTGAGCAGGCGACGTCATCTGCTGCTTTCCCAATCGAGTCCCCGTCTTGAACTCGGGCCTAACATCTACGTAGAGTGCTGAGACGGGACGGCAGAACATGCTCTCATTACCCACGCGGCATATAGTGCAGGGTCAGAGTCAAGCAACGGTCTGTTCTGGGAGTCGTGCATGAGCCGTACTGCAAATCACATGCTTCTTCTCGCCGGTGCAACTTTCGCCCTGACCTGTTCGGCGCAACCCGATGGGTCTGAATCCGCTCACGAACAACGACTCCTGGTCGCTAACAAGGGCGACAACACACTCTCAGTTGTTGATCCGGCGACCTTGACCTCGTGAGGTGGAGGCTCGACGGCGACATCATCACGGGGTACGAACCTGACGGAATGGCCTGGGTTGGCGGCTAGCGCGGCACCACGCACCATTCTTTTAAAGGGGGCCGCGGGTGCCAACGATCTGCACTACCGTGTGATTCAGCCTGCTCTCTTCCGCCGCTGCCGATGCCACTCGATCCTGCATGCGTAAGTATCTGCCCGACAACAGCTTAGACGGTCGAACGCCAATTGATTTGAGCCTCGCGAGTCACTATATTTCATAGACCTCCAAGGGGGTCGAGAGCGGCCCCCTTTTTTCGTATTGCAGCCAGGATAGAAATGACCGGTCCCAATCGCGAACGTATTCTGAGTCGGCTGATAGAAGACGAATTGAAAGAGTCGTTCATCGACTACTCGATGAGCGTCATCGTGCAGCGTGCTCTGCCGGACGTCAAGGACGGCCTCAAGCCGGTACACCGGCGTATTCTCTACGCGATGAACGAGCTCGGACTGCAGCCCGGGCGGCCGTACAAGAAGAGCGCGACTGTCGTGGGTGACGTGCTGGGCAAGTACCACCCGCACGGTGACATGGCGGTCTACGATGCGCTCGTGCGCATGGTGCAGGATTTCTCATTGCGGTATCCACTAGTGGACGGACAAGGGAACTTCGGTTCTGTCGACGGGGACAGTGCCGCGGCTTACCGGTACACCGAGGCGAGGCTGACTGCCATCGCGGTTGCCATGTTGGAGGATATCGACAAGGAAACTGTCGATTTCACCCCCAACTTCGACGACCGGCTGCAGGAACCCACAACGCTCCCTTCCCGGCTTCCCAACCTGCTGATCAACGGCTCATCAGGCATAGCTGTGGGAATGGCCACCAACATCCCGCCGCACAACCTCGGGGAGGTTGCTAAAGCGATCAAGCACTTGGTCGACAATCCCGATTGCACGATTGATGATCTGAGACGACACATTCGAGGGCCTGATTTCCCGACCGGCGGCTTCATTTATGGACGGGACGGGATCAAGGAATGCTATGCGACTGGTAGAGGCCGTATCGCCGTGCGTGCCCGCGCCCAAATCGAGGAGAAGGAATCGTCCGGCAAGGCTCAGATTGTCGTCACCGAGATACCCTTCCAGGTCAACAAGTCACGGTTGATTGAGCAGATCGCGGAACTGGTGCGCAACAAGAAGATCATCGGCGTGTCCGACTTGCGGGACGAGTCGGATCGCGACGGCATGCGGATCGTGATTGAGCTGAGGAGGGATGCGAATCCGTCGGTGCTTCTGAATCAGCTTTATAAACGCACTCAGATGCAGACCACCTTCGGCGCGATAATGCTGGCGCTGGTCGATGGTGTTCCCAAGGTATTGAACCTGAAGGAAATCCTGCAGCACTTCGTGGATCACCGTCACAGTGTGATCACGCGGAGAACTCAGTTCGACCTAGATGGTGCCGCGGCCCGCGAGCACGTTCTTGAAGGTCTAAAGATAGCGGTGGACAACATTGACGAGGTGGTCAAGATCATCCGTGGAGCCAAGGATGTACCGGCCGCTGATGCTGCGTTGCGTGAACGCTTTGATCTCACCGAGGCGCAGAGTGATGCCATACTGAACATGCGCCTCGCCAGACTGACATCCCTTGAGATCGGCAAGCTCGAAGAGGAACTCAAGGAGGTCAGGGCGCTGATCAGGAAGCTGAAAGCACTACTCGGGTCGAAGCCCCAACGCCTCAGCTTGTTAAAAGACGAGGTGGACGCCATCGTCAAGCGGTTCGGTGACCAGCGTAGGACAGAGATCGTGGCTGACCAAGGTGATTTCTCCGTCGAAGATTTAATTGCCGAAGAAGACATGGTGATCACGATCTCGCACTCCGGATACATAAAGCGCATTCCGGTGAGTACCTACCGCCGGCAGCGTCGCGGTGGCCGTGGCTTGAACGGAATGGGAACCAAGGACGATGACTGGGTAGAGCATCTATTCGTGGCGTCCACGCACGACTACGTTTTGTTCTTCACCCAGACCGGCCGCGTCCACTGGCTCAAGGTATACGACGTCCCTCAGGGAGGTCGTGCCGCAAGGGGAAAGCCGATCATCAACTTGGTGGGGATCCAGCCTAGTGAGCGGATCGCCGCATTCGTTGCGGTGCGAGAGTTCAGCGACTCACGGTATCTGATGTTCGCTACATCCGGTGGCACAGTGAAGAAGACGCGCCTCTCTGCCTACGGCAACCCCCGCGCAACCGGGATCAACGCCATCAACGTGGAGGATGGTGACGAGCTAATAGAGGTCCGGCTCACCGATGGGTCGAATGATGTCGTGCTAGCCACGACTGAGGGCATGAGTATCCGGTTCGGGGAGAAA
This sequence comes from Gemmatimonadota bacterium, assembly GCA_039586365.1. Lineage (GTDB taxonomy): Bacteria > Gemmatimonadota > Gemmatimonadetes > Gemmatimonadales > GWC2-71-9. The sequence continues at coordinate 31,439 of JBDHKN010000073.1, forward strand.
GACGTTCGCGAGATGGGCCGGACCGCCACGGGAGTCCGCGGAATCCAGCTCGGTCCAAACGACCGGGTGATCTCCATGGTTGTGATTCGCCGTGATGCGACCTTACTGGTGGTGAGCGAAAAGGGATTGGGCAAACGGTCCGAGCTGAGTGACTATCGGGTCCAGAAGCGTGGCGGGAGAGGAATAATTACCCTCAAACGCACCGAACGAACTGGCCCTATCGTGGCTCTCAAGGAAGTCGTTCCCAACGACGAGTTGATGATTGTGACCCGTAACGGTGTAATCATCCGAGTGCCGGTCGACGGCATAAGGGTGTCCGGTCGAAACACGCAAGGTGTGAGGGTGATGAATCTAGACCCCGGGGATACCGTGATGGACATCGCTCGGGTCGTGGAGGAGGACGATGAAGCCGAGACGGGCGCGCTGGATACTCCGGCCGGGGCCACGCTGGAAGAGGGTCATGAGTAGCATCAAATGACAGCCAATCCACAAACAGTATCGCTGGTTACCTTAGAGACTATTCGCGAGGCTGCGGACGGGTTGCACGGGGTGGTGGAACGCACGCCTCTCATTCACACCCCCGAGCTCGAGGCGATTGTGGGGGTTCCCGTGTATCTCAAGCTGGAGAACACCCATGCGACCGGGGCGTTCAAGCTGCGCGGTGCGTGGACTGCCATCCGTCGCCTGCCAGAAGAGCGACGCGTGAAGGGTGTGCTCACGTACTCCAGCGGTAATCACGGTCAGGCAGTGGCTTTTGCAGCACAACGTGTTGGAGTTCGCGCCGTGATCGTGATGCCGGAGACGGGCCCGCCGGTGAAGGTTGCTGGGGTGAAGCGGTGGGGTGGTGAGGTGGTCTTTGCTGGTAGGACGTCAGAGGATCGCTTCAGGGTCGCGATGGAGATAGCTGAGACTGAGGAACTGACAGTGATCCCCCCGTTCGACCATCCTGATATTATCGCCGGTCAGGCGACGGCGGGATTGGAGATCGTGGAGCAATTGCCGGACGTAGCCCACGTCTTAGTGCCCGTGGGTGGTGGAGGCTTGGCTGCTGGTGTCACCACAGCTGTGAAGGCTCTGCGTCCGACGGTCCGCGTAACAGGAGTCGAGCCGAAAGGGTCGGCCTGCTTCAACGCCGCACTCGCTGCAGGCAGACCGGTGCGCATGGAACGGACGAACAGCATTGCCGATGGACTTCTTCCGCTTTCGATCGGCACCCTTACCTTCACACATCTTGTCGGCCGCGCCGACGGCGTGACGGTATCCGACTGGGCGATCGCCGAAGCCACGATCTGGCTCCGAACCAAACAAGGGGTGATGGCCGAGCCTTCAGGTGGGGTAACCAGCGCTGCTCTCCGAGCTGGTGCCGTACAGCCGGAGGGACCGTGTGTTGTTGTGGTGAGCGGGGGCAATGCGGACGCGGAAGTGATCGGGTTACTGGAAGAGGTCATGCGAAAGTCCGGGCATGACGACGACTGACCAGGTGAAGATACTGGTCGCTGACGACGACGAGGCTCTGCTCAACACGTTGGTGTGGATTCTCAAGGACAGAGGGTACGAGGTAGTCCCTGTCGCAGATGCGAGTAGTCTCATCAACCATCTGATTGACGAGCATCCGGACCTCCTCATGCTAGACATCATGATGCCGAAGGTCGACGGGCTGCAGATTCTCGAACAGATCAAGACCGACGAGCGGTGGCGTGATCTACCAGTTCTGATGGTTTCTTCTATGTCACCGGAAGAAGGTACAGTGAAGGCGCTGGGACTCGGCGCTTCAGACTTCATTTCTAAGCCATTCAGGGTAAAGGAGCTCTTGGCGCGAGTCGACGCGCATCTGCGAACAGGGCGCGCGCTCCGCGAGGCGCGCCAAGAGGCACGGGATCGAGCAGCTGAGGCAAAGGCAAGGGCGGAGGAGGCGGCTATACGTGCCGAGATGGTCGATATCCTCCATGAGGTGACTGACGCCCTGAAAGCTGAAGAGATCTACCACATCCTGGCGCGTCGTGTTGCCCACGTTCTCAACATAGCGAAGTGTTCGCTTGTCATCCCTCGAGCTGACGGCAAGATTGGACTGGTGGTGGTCACATCTGACAACCCAATGTTGCGCAACCTGGAGATCCAGCTGGATGGCTATCCGGAAATCAGGAAGGCGTTAGATACCAACCAGCCGGTTCTCGTGGCCGACGTGAGGACTGATCCGCTGTACGCCGAGGTCAGAGAAAGGTGGAGCAAGGAGGGCGTCAAAGTCGCAACGAAGTCAGTCATAGCAATTCCATTCAGCCTGCACGGCGCCCAGTCAGGGGTTTTCTTCCTGCGCACTATCGATGAATCCACTCCACTAACGGTGCAGGATGTGGCCTTCGCGGAGCAGGTGGTCAAGACGGCTGTCAATGCGATTGAGAAAGCCTATCAGCTTGAGACCGTACAATCTGACCGGGAGCGCTACCGCTGGCTCGCCAGCATTGATGCCCTGACCGGGTGCATGAATCGCCGGGCGTTTATGGAGAGGCTCGACCGGGAGCTCGATCGCGTGAGGCGTTACGGAACAAAACTGAGCGTCTTAATGATCGACCTCGATCGGTTCAAGGACGTGAACGACAACAGAGGTCATTTGGTGGGTGACACTGTGCTACGGCAGCTGGGGGATATGTTGCGGCGGGAGGTCCGATCCGTTGACTTGGCAGCGCGATACGGCGGTGAGGAGTTCATCATAGTGTTGCCTGACACCACACCTGACGGAGCCATGATCTTTGCAGAACGCTTGCGAAAGCGGGTGCTGAGCAAGAACTTCGCAGAGTCGGGTGATCCACTCAACGTGACTGTCTCAATCGGAGTGGCGAGCGTGAGCGGAGAGAGTGGTGCAGTCGAACCTGAAATACTGATAGCTCGGGCTGATGAGGCGCTGTATCGGGCTAAGAACGATGGTCGGAATCGAGTGCGTTGATGAGTAGACGTTGCCCTAGGTGCAAGACTGTGTATCAAGGTGAAGCTCGTTTCTGCCCCAAGGACGGCAGTCCATTGGTGGATGTTGGGGGCAGTGGGGGAAGACCTGTGGCAGCACCACCTTCGGGTGGCGGCCAGACGATGGCACGGAAGGTTGTTCCCCGAGATGGTGCCGCGGTTGACCCCGCGGGCTCTCTGTCCCATCAAGTGCTAGATCACAGGTACAAGGTGGAACGCCTTCTCGGTGAGGGCGGCATGTCGTACGTCTACGAAGCGACCGACATGCACAGCGGCAAGAGCCTCGCAATTAAGGTCCTGAGTCCGAAGCTCAGCAAAGACGCAACGTCTGTCGAGCGGCTACGGAGAGAGGCAGGGCTGGCGATCCGGCTGGATCACCCCAACATCTGTCGCATCCTCAGGCTTGGCGAAACCGAGGACGGTCTCATCTACCTGGTCATGCCGTACTTGAAGGGAGAACTACTCTCCGACCGCGAGACCAGGACGGGACCGATGTCCGCAGAGTTGGGCGTCGAGTACTTGGCCCAGATTTGCTCGGGCCTTCACTTTGCTCATCGACAGAACATCATCCACCGAGATCTGAAACCAGAGAACATAATGATGGTACCGGGTATAGACGGTAGCGAAACGCCAGTCATCATGGATTTCGGGCTGGCCAAGCAGAATAGGGCCGATCCAAGTGTGGCGAAGCTTACAGCTACCGGGATCATCCTGGGCACACCGGAGTTCATGAGTCCAGAACAGATCCGCGGGCACCAAATCGACGCCCGCAGCGACGTGTACTCACTGGGGATTGTGGGCTATGAGATGTTCACGGCACGGCTCCCGTTTGAGGGCCGATCACCTCAGGAGATGATGATAGCACGCTTGCGTGGCAAGGCGACGCCCCTGAGGAAGTACCGCAGTGACTTCCAACCTAGGCTTGAGGCGGCGCTCATGAAATCCATGGAATCTGATCCCCGAGACCGGTACCCGACGGCGTACGACTTCGGTCAGGGCCTTGTCGACGCGTTGGGGGGTGAAGCAGCAGAACGCCTCAGCAGGTTTCTCCGATAGAAGAGGACGACGCAGCTAGGCCGCCGCTGATGCGCTAGGTGGTCTGCCCGGCTTCTCAAATTGCCGTCTTCGACCGCTAGCGCAGGTTGGTAGCCTTTGGGGGGACGTTCGATGGGCCTCCTGTCGCATGCCGCATTATTCGAGATCAACATCTCAGCTGTGGAGGAACGAGGCGCTCATGAAGAGGTATCCCGCCTACGATCCGCCCGAGTATGTCAATTGGCGATCTGATCCGGCTCTGCTCGCCGAGTTTGCTGAGACGTGTCGCCGCGATCCTGTGCGGTGCGGCATAATCGATCGTCTGACTCGTGAAGGCAGACTTGATCTCTATGCTGGACTCCTCAGGACACGACTCCAAGACACAGCTCTCAAGAGATGGGTGCGGCAGGGAGTGCTCTCCAAGGCTTGGCTGGGGACGGGAGAGGAAGCAACCACCGTGGGGCCGGTTCATGCACTCAATCGGAGCGTTGATATAGTCGCGCCTATGATCCGGAATGCGGGCGCCTGCTGCGAAATGGGCATGCCCGTTGCCGACACACTCCGCAGCTACCTTGGCACGTTGGACGCGCCCTCCAAGGGCCGGGATACTCACGTTGGTGACTTTTCACGCCGTGTGCTTCAACCGATCTCCAACATCGGGAACATGCCTGCTGTGACCGCGGGTGTCGCTCTGGGATTCAAGCTTCGCGGCGAACCAGGAGTGGCGTTGACATGGGTGGGAGATGGCTCGGTGAAGCACGGTGGCACACACGAAGCCATAGGGTTTGCAGCAGCTCACCGACTGCCGGTGATATTCATCATCCAGAACAACCAGATTGCTCTCGGTACGGAAGTGAGAATTCACCACCCAGCTGGGCAGTTTGGAGCGTTGCACCAGGCGTATGGCGTCGGTGGTTGGTCGTTCGATGGCAACAACGTGCTCGATGCTTACGCCGCAACTAGAATAGCAGCGGATCGATGCCGTGATGGAGCGGGCCCGGTCCTTCTTGACGCTGAGACGTTCCGCATGGGCGGGCACGCGACGCACGATGAAGGAGAGGCGCGGTCCATGATTGCCAGTGAGGTTTTCGAGCGTTGGGGCGCACGCGATCCAATCGGGCTCTATGAGGAATACCTCAAGAATGCTGGTGTGGGAGCAGGGGAACTTGAGTTGATCGAGGACAGGATTGTCACCGAGGTGGACCACGCGGCTGAGGTAGCTCTGCAGAGCAAACAAGAGAACATGCCCAGCGGAGCGACAGCTCTCCAGGAGGTGTATGCCAAGCCATAATCGCCGGGTGGCCCGGTTTTCGTCTGGATGCAGGGATGGGGTATCAGTAAGCACCTAGTCGCAGGTGACCGTGCAGTCGTGCACCGTTTCGCTCTCTGTGCTGACTCCCCTCAGCTAGACTCCCAACAGGGCCCGTACCGCTCCTACCACAGACGGCACTGCGAAGATCAACACGACAAACAGGACGGGCGGTACCAAGAATCTGATGATGGTTGCCCAGGCCTTCCGCATGCTCACTGTTTCCATGCCCACGGCTAGTTCAGCCTCCGCCTGTGGTAGAGCATAGTAGCCCACGAGAATCGCTGTGAAGAGGCCGCCAAGCATCAGCATGAAGGTACCTACGAGCTTGTCCGCCATTGCTAGGAAGTTGAGGTTATACGCGGATGGTAGTCCGGCGACTATGATCAGACTGCCAGACACGAGCGCCGCTCTGTGCCTCGTCCATCCCCAGCCGTCGATCGCCGCAGCTACGACTACTTCAAGAAGAGAGATCGCGGACGTGAGTGCCGCAAAAAACAGCATCACGAAGAATGCTGTGATTATGACATTGCCGACTGTGCCCAAGCTCTGCAGCGCCGGGGGAATGGCGATGAACAATGTGCCTACGGTATTGTCGGTGTTGAGCATGCCTCCCAATCCTATCGCCTCCCCCAAACCGAAGTGGAATATCATAGGAAACACGACAAGTCCGGCCACGAAGGCTACTCCGAAGTCCGTGAGGGCGATTGTCACGGCTTCGCGGCCGAGGCTCTGCTTGCCCTGCAAGTAGGACGCATATGTCATCATCGCACCCATACCCAGGCTCAGGGAGAAGAACGCCTGTCCTGCAGCATCGGTGATGATTTGCTTGTCTAGCAGTTCGCTGACCCGAGGTTTGAGATAGTACGCATATCCGGCGCCGCCGTCAGCGAGCGTAGCTGACCAAATAGCGAGTCCCACCAACAGCAAAAAGAGCAGAGGCATTAGGATGAGTGCGGCGCTCTCGAGCCCACGCTTCACGCCACGTATCACGATGAATATCGTAATTGCCATGAACACTATATGCGTCACAACAGCAGGCGTCCGGGTCCCCACTGCGTTGAAGTAGCCTGCCGTGTCTTGGGGAATGGCACCCCTGATTCCATCGACGGCAAACCGAATGGTCCAACCGGCGATCACCGAGTAGTACGAGAGAATTCCGAAACCGCAGAACACAAACAGCCAGCCCAGTGGTGCCCATCCTGAGCCGCCCAGTTTCGTCACGGCTTTTAGCGGGGACACTTGGGTCATACGGCCCACGATCAACTCGGATGTCATGACCGGGATGCCGATCAATGCAACGAACACTAGGTAGAGCAGTACGAAAGCCGCTCCGCCCCCCTCTGCAGCGACATATGAGAACCGCCACATGTTCCCGAGCCCTACCGCCGAGCCGACTGCAGCCAGAATGAATCCGAGACGGGTTCCCCACGAACCACGTTGGGCAGAAGCTGTGGGCGACTGCATAGTACTGTCTCCTGGTAATGGTGCCACTAGATTAAGCCATAAGCGACCAATGTCTAGACTCTCCTCGGTAGCCGTCGAAGGTGGTCACAAGATGATTGCCATCGCACTGCTCTGACTGGTCCGGACTCAGGGTGGGCAAAGACCCCATCCATATGGCTCAGACCGTCCTGCATTACGATGTCAATCTGGCTACACGGCCTCTCAGGCTGGATCTTGACTACGGGTTGACCATCGATTCGATCATGCTCGGTGGGTGGGTTGGACTGCAGTGCGAGGACTGGTGGTGGCGGCGTGGTCGCCCACCCAATGGTTCGGCGATGCGGGGACTCAACAGCTACTTGGCCATGCTTATAGCTCCCCAGGCGGATTCCAGCACTTGCTCCGGTGCCGGATGCTGAAGAGACCACTCTTGTGACGCAGTTCGCTCCAACACGAGAATCACCAACCGCAGCCAGACATCGGTCCATAGCTCGACCGAACCTGCTTTCACCTCACCTGCTGATTTCCCCTCAGCGATTACCGACTCCAAGTCAGCGTGGAATCGTCGGTAGGATTCGCGACTCTTGTGGTCCAACAGCTGGCCGAAGTCCGTTCCAAAGAGGAACCCAACGAGTGGTGGGTTGTGGATGGCCACGACTCGCCACTCCGCTGCGATCTTCAACAGACGTTCCCGACAGTGGAGACTTACCGGGGCATCGTGAATAGGCTTCTCCAGCAGCCTCAGACCAGCTCGGTAGATCTCGTTGAGAAGATGAGCTTTGCTCTCGAAGTGCCGGTAGATCGTTCCCTCGGCAATACCGGCGCGGGCTGCGATCTGGGGAGTGGTGCTAGCGTGGTATCCCTGTGAAGTGAACAACTCGAGCGCGGCTCGAACAAGTCTGTCACGCGTACCTTTAGGATCACGCCGCCTGCGGGTCGGCACCGAACCGCTGAGAGGGTGAGTCATCACTCACAAGGGTACAACTGTGGACGGCGGTTGCCAAGGAGGTGAGGGTGAGTGAGACAAGAGCGAGCTATGTTTCTGGAGTGTTCTGAGTATGGGTGCCGTGCGTCGATAGTCCATCGGCCAACCGGGCGCTGACGAATGGGCACGGCGGTAGCGCGAGGATTCTGGAGAACAGGGGGTACAGGTGAAGGTTCAGCGTGCGGTGGATTTCTGTAGGCTCTGGCAGGGCGCGATCCCCTACCCACAGTTTGTTGCTGAGGCCGACAAGCACCGGCCTCTCTGGGAAGGTGTTTATCGCACCAGCCGTATCCCTGAATGGGCTCTGCGACGGGCTTGTGAGAAGGCAAGGGGGATACGGTTGTTGGCCGTCGCCGAGAACTGGTGCGGCGACGCCAGCAGCACTATACCCGTGCTCGCCAAGCTAGGGGACCAGGCAGACTGCTTGGAGATGCGCTTGATCAAGAGAGACGAGCACCCTGAGGTGATGGACCATTATCTGACGAGTGGGGCTCGGTCGATCCCGATAGTGATCGCATTAGACGAGCAGTTTCAGGAATTGGGCCACTGGGGACCTCGACCATGCGAACTTCAGCATTGGGTTATGGAGAACAAGGATTGCATGCCACGAGGGGAGCGCTTCAGGCAGATTCGCAAGTGGTACGCACGGGACAAGGGAGAGACGACCTTGAGAGAAGTGCTGGAGCTGGTAGAGCGGGCGTAGGGTTTTGGGATTGCCTGGGATCTCTGTTCCCTAAAACGTCCACCCCAGGTGGGTTTGGACGGTCAGGCCATCGGGTCCTACTGCCAAAGTCCAGCCTAGCACACCACTCCTACCTATCATCAGGAGCGGACCGAGCCCAGCTCCCACGTGCATGCCGTCTAGGGTGACCTCGAATTGATCCTCTCCAGGTTGAAACACTCGGCCAACGTCAAGGAAACCTACCAAAGTAGCCGAGAATACATGGCGCTCGCCCACAAACCGATAGCGTATGTCCAAGTTTCCGAATAGCTTGTCTTCCCCCAGAAAGCGGTCCGTCCGGAGAGCCCGGTGTGATGTGGGGCCACCTAATCCCTGGTAGGCTGTGCCACTTGCCTCCACCAGGTAGTAGGTTCCCGGGGGCGGCGATCCCCCCATTGCCTGAGCGACTACACGCCCTGCCAACGTGAGCCGTTCAGTAGGAGTCACATACCCAGCTGCCGAGGCGGTGATCCGTTCGTAGCTAACGTCCCCTCCAACCATGGAGTCCGCCCTGCTGTAGATAGCTTCGATGAGGGTTCCCCTCGTGGCAGACACCTCGTCGTCACGGCTGTCGAAGACCAGACCAAGTCGGATGCTGGCTTCGTCCGTGGCTTGTCCGGGAGGTTCGGCACTGCCGGCAACGACCTGATCTCCATAGAGGGTCGGGCCTGGCAGAGTGTCGAGGCGCCAGCGCTCGACATGGAACCCCACCAGAGCCCGAAGATCGGAGACGAGGCTCTTCTGGATCGAGCCCCTTGCGAACAGACGGTGGCGATCCAGCCGGTAGAAGTGTGCTTGGAGATCGCTGATGTTCTCCTTATCGAATTCCGTTTCGTTCCCGATTCCAAAATAGTTCTGGCGCGCTTGCCGCTCTGTCCAAAGCCTCATATCGAAGCGCCAGCCCGGCACAAGGCTGGGGAATTTCGCTTCCAAACCGAGCCTCCGCGTTCCTGTTGATGTTATCAAGCCGTCCAGCGCGATATTAGCTCGGTATGGTTGGGGGGCGTCCCAGTCATCGTAGCCGAGCGGTCGGAACTGCGCGTAATACAGCCCGACCGCGACGCCATTCGTAGGAGTGTAGTAGAGTCGCGGGTATCCGTGGTCAAGCCAACTCGAGCCAAATGTCGGCAGATCGGGGATCTGCGCCGAACTCGCACCGGCCAGCGCTAGCAGAGCGAACGCTGTAGGTAGAGCAGATCTCACCCTTGTTGCTCGAACAGATACGCTCGGTCGAGGAGAGCCGCCGTCCTGCCATCGAATGCAGCATACTGGCCAGGGAACAGCGAAGCCGCCCCGAATTCTCCGTTCTTGTTCACGGCGTAGAAGTTGAGGTTGAATGTCGGCTGACCCTGCGGATCAAGCAGACGTCGTTCTGTACTCGCCACCACACGCCGGAGCGTCTCGAGGGCGGCATCTGTCGGCTTGAGGCCGCGGCGCATGAACTCGACGGTGAGAAACGCCCCACACACCCTGATGTTGGCTTCTCCTCGACCGGTAGATCCAGCTGCTCCTATGTCGTTGTCGGTATATTGTCCTGCGCCGATTAACGGTGAGTCGCCGACCCGGCCAGCGATCTTCCATGCGAGCCCGCTGGTCGTGGTCACCGAGGAGATGTCTCCGGCGGTGTTGACCACATTGCAGTTTATCGTCCCAGTGGGTCGCGGAATCATGTCTTCGCCTTCCGGCACGTTGATCCAATCATCGTCGGGCCCACGGTTCGCCCTCCAGCGAAGCCAAACCTGGCGCGACCTCTCGGTCATGAGGTCTTCTTCCTTGAAGCCAAAGGAGAGCGCAAACTGCTTGGCTCCTTCACCCACCAAGAACATATGATCGGTGTACAGCAGTACATATTTCGCGACTACACTGGGCGTCTTGATTCCCTCCAGAGCCCCGACAGCTCCGGCTCTTCCACCACACCGTTCTCGTTGGGCAGACCGCCGTATCCGACCGAAGTGTCCTCGGGATCCAGTTCCTGTATCTTCACCCCCTCGATGGCAGCGTCCAGAGTATCCACTCCTTGGGCCATCAGCTGACCCGCTCGCTCGACGGCGCGGAGCCCGTTAGCGGATGCAACGGCGATATTGTTGGGGGCGCGCGTGTGGATCGCTGGCCTGGGCTCTGGTTTGGGGAGCCCTGTACTGAACGCGGCGCCAGCGGCGAGGCCGGATGCGGTCCCCAGGAAGTCGCGGCGCGAGAGAGAGTTTGTCACTGTTGAAACCTCCGTTTGACGGTCACGAAGCGCAGCGCACCGCGAATTAACTTAAAAGTGCCTCCGAATGTCAACTTGATTCGCCCACATTCGGGACGTTACGTTCTCGCCTTGAGGGCCGTGCCAAAATGATACCGGTCTCACTAGTAATGCCCGTTTACAATGAGCGTGACAACCTGGCACCACTCCTTGGAGAGGTCGAGGCGACGCTCGCAGGAATGGAGTATGAGATCATCGCGGTCGACGACGGCTCGACCGATGGCTCACTGAGGGAACTACAGCGCCTCCAGGCCTCCCATCAATTTCTCCGTGTGTTGGAGCTTTCACCGCATGCTGGTCAGAGCGCAGCATTTGCTGCTGGGATCGAGTGCGCGAGAGGGAACATCGTGGTGACAATGGATGCAGACGGCCAGAACGACCCGGCGGACGTGGCGGCACTACTAGACGTCCTCGAAGAAAACCCTGGACTGTCAGCTGTGGTTGGATACAGAATCATCAGATCGGACTCGAGGTGGAAGTCTCTGCAAAGTCGCGTGGCAAACTCGATTCGCAATTGGCTAACGGGTGATCAGATACGCGATGTGGGTTGCTCGCTCAAAGCGATGAGGCGCGCCAGCCTGCTCAGACTGCCCAGGTTCGACGGTATGCACCGGTTCTATCCGACCTTGATCCGCCTTGCCGGAGGGCTCGTTGCTGAAGCTCCGGTTTCCCACCGTCCACGTATAAGTGGAAAGAGCAAGTACGGAATGTGGAATCGTGCTAGGCGAGCGTTGGGTGATGCCATCGGTGTAAGGTGGTTGGGTCGCCGAGTTCTGCAATACACAATTAGAGAGGAAGCGAAGTAGTATGCCTCGTCGTGAGCGACTAGATCCGTCAATCTTCCATCTGCCGGTCGAGAAGATGCGGGCTGGGTATTACAGTGATAAGTATTTCGCCCGAACTCGTGAGGTCTTGGTGGCCGACGACCATCACCCCGTGGTACTTATGCAGGTCTTCTGCAAGGCACACGCGTATTTGGGTGGTATGGATGAGGCCGTCGCGATCCTCCGGATGTGTTCTTATCAGTGGCGGGATCTCACATTACACGCGCTGTACGACGGTGACGAGATCGCCCCTTACGAAACGGTTATGACGATAGAGGGGCCGTACGACGCTTTCGCACATCTTGAGACTCTGTATTTGGGCGTTCTGGCTCGACGCACCAGAGTGGGAACAAACACGCGTCGCGTTGTCGAAGCCGCGAAACCGAAGGAGGTGATGTTTTTTCCTGCGCGGCACGATCACTGGCTGGTTCAGACCGGTGATGGCTACGCAGCTCACGTTGCGGGCGCGATTGGGGTGTCAACCGACGCACAGGCTTCCTGGTGGGGGAGTGAGGGAGTCGGTACGGTTCCGCATGCACTTATTGCAGCCTATGGGGGTGATACGGCGTGTGCCGCCAAGAAGTTCGCCCAATACATGCCATCTCACGTCAAGCTCATCAGTCTCGTCGACTTTGAGAATGACAGCGTCAAGACATCTCTGGAAGTGGCGCGCGCACTCGGTCAGCAGCTCTATGGCGTCCGTCTAGACACATCCGCCACCTTGGTTGACAGATCCGTGATTCCGCAGATGGGTACCTTCAACCCCACGGGAGTGAATCAGCGACTTGTTTGGAATGTCAGAGAGGCCCTGGACAGGGAGGGATTCCAACATGTGAAGATCGTTGTCTCCGGGGGCTTCACCGTGGAAAAGATCAGAGAGTTTGAAAGACTTGGTGTACCGGTTGACGCTTATGGAGTCGGGTCGTCACTGTTTCATGGACAGGGAGAGTTCGATTTCACAGGGGATGTCGTGCTGGTTGATGGAACACCATGTGCCAAGGTCGGTCGCAGCTACATCCCCAGTGACCGGATGGAGTTGGTCCGGTAACTTGTGAGTATTCTGTAGCCTTCTGCTGGAGTGACAAGAACATGCCTGGCGTGATCTTCTGGGATGTCGACACACAGTACGACTTCATGCACGCAGATGGCAAGCTATATGTTCCTGGGGCCGAGCAATTGATTCCCAATCTTGGCGCGCTCAACCAACATGCGCATCAAGTCGGCATCCGCATCGTAGCGAGTGCTGACGATCACGTTGCGGAACATGCTGAGATATCTGATGAGCCCGACTATGTAGAGACGTTCCCACCGCATTGCATACGCGGATCCAGAGGGCAGCAGAAGATCCCCGAAACGACGTTGCGAAATCCGTTACTCATAGAGCCAACCCGTGAGGATCCGGCAGCGCTCAAGAACCGAGTGCGGGAACATGACGGCGATTTGCTGTTTCACAAACACCGTTTCGACGTCTTTTCCAATCCTAACGTCCAGCCCGTACTTGAAGAACTGGATCCTCATGTCGTAGTGGTATATGGTGTTGCCCTCGACGTGTGTAATCGATATGCAATTGAGGGACTCCTGGCTCGTTGTCCATCGACGATGATGCACTTGGTTACCGATGCGACGAAGCCCATTCAGGTGAACCATGCGGACAGACTGTTGACAGAGTGGCAGAGCAGGGGTGTAGGGCTCATAAGCACCGCTGAAGCGCTGGGAATGAACCCCAATAGTACGAAGGGACCGAAACGCAGGTGACGGCCACCGACCGAGGACGTTTCTTTCTTCCAGGACCTACCGAAGTGCACCCCGAAGTGCTCGCGGCTATGACGCGGCCCATGATACCGCATCGCGGGCGGGAAATGGTCGATCTCCTCAGGCAGACGGATCAGGAGCTGCGCCAGATCTTCCGCACTGAAGGGCCGGTGCTCACCGGAACCTGCACAGCCACGGGTTTCATGGAGATGGCTGTGCGATCCGGTGTACGGCGCCGTGCGCTCTGCCTGGTCAACGGTGCATACAGCGAGCGTTTCGCCGGGATCGTGGCCGCCACCGGCAGAGAAGCGATCAGGCTCAATGTTCCGCGTGGCAGGACTGTTGAGCCGGACATGTTGGAGGACGCGCTGCGCCGCTCGGATGTTGACGCGGTGACATTGGTTCACTCCGAGACCTCCACGGGAGCCCTAGCACCGCTGCAGGATCTGGCGAAGGTTGTGCAGCAGTATGACGGTGTAATGTTGTTGGTGGACGGCGTTTCGTCGGTGGCTGGCTCTCCCGTAGAGACCGATGCTTGGTCGCTTGACTTTGTGTTCACCGGGTCCCAGGAGGCCCTTGGCTTGCCCCCGGGATTGGCATTCGGAGTGGCCTCGGAGCGCATGGCTGAGCGGGCCAAGAAGATCCCCGAGCGAGGAGCATACCTGGACCTCGTGGCCTTCATTGAGGCCGCCGCTGACCACCAGCCAACCAATACTCCTGCCATCCCGTTGCTCCATGCCTTGCGATTTCAGCTGGAGCGTATCGCAGCCGGGGGGGGAGTTGAGGCCCGGTGGAACCGCCATGAGGCCATGCTACGAACGGTTGAGGCCTGGGTCGACGGGCGCGGCGGAGAACTGGGATTCAGCTATCTGCCCTACGAAGGGCGCCGATCGTGGACCGTATCATGTCTCAGAGTACCTGACGGCCGCAGTGGACGTGAGTGCGTGAAAGGTCTGTTGGAGTGCGGCTGGGTGGTGGGGTCCGGGTATGGCGAGCTTAAGGATGAGACGCTCCGCATAGGCCACATGGCCGAGCACTCAGTAGCAGATGTTGCCAAGCTGCTTGAGGCGGTGGAGGGGCTCCAAACGTGAGTTCCGTCCGAGCTCAGCGGTCGTCTAGGCCAGGGGAACTCGAGTCCTTCGACCTACTGAGCCGAAATGAGCTGACTGCAGTAGTCAGATGCTGCGACGCGTCAGCTAGTTGTGATGCTGAGGCTGCGATCTCCTGAGTGGAAGCGCTCTGCTGTTCAGCGGAAGCCGCGATCTCCTCCGCCGCTGCCACTACCGAATCGGTGCCTTCGGCTGTGGTCTGTAGCCGTCGTGTGATCTCTGCCACTAACTGCTTCACATCTGTTGCTGCCCGTGAAATCTCGTCACTCCATGCGCTAGACTCAGCAGTAGCACCCGCCACTTCCTCGAGTGCTCTTGCAGCTGACTCGGCTGTCTGCCTGACTGCGGTACTGGCTCCTGCTAGCCGAGTAAGTCGGTCTTGAGTCTCTTGCACGCTTGTTAGCACGCTCCGCACTACTTCAGCAGTGGTGGTAGCTGACCGCGTAGCCTGATTGGCGAGTTTGCGGACTTCATCGGCCACGACCGAAAAACCACGTCCTTCACCGCCTCCCGCTCGGGCAGCCTCTATCGCCGCGTTGAGTGCCAGCATGTTGGTCTGACCTGCGATGCCCTTTGCTTGGGCGACGAACTGCTGGATCTCCTCCGACAGACTCGCTAGCCGTTGAGCATCTGCAACCCCCTGCTCCAGATCGCTCGCTAACTCGGCCAGTTGATTGCTACCCTCAATCAACCGATCGCGGTGTTCGCCAGCCGTGTGAACCAACGCCGTACTTCGCTCCGCAGCTACAGTCGCGCCCTCGGCAAGCGTCGTGGTGATGCCTAGAATTCGATTCGCGTCGTCCACCGACTGTCGGGTGAGCTCCGCCTGCTCGGTAGCCTGGCTGGTCAGGTCTTGACACGTGTCGGCCATCTGCTGGGTGGAAGCAGACATCTGTTCCGTCGCAGCTGAAATCTCCTCTGCCATTGCAGCCGAATCCTGGGCCGCAGACCTAATCTCTCCTACGAGTTTGCGAAGTGCTCCCACCATGGTTCCGAAGGCTCGGAGAAGTCGGTTCACTTCTTCAGCTCCGCGATTTCCAGGCGAAACGGATGCCGACAAATCCCCGCCAGCCACCCGGCTTGCCAAGGAACCCGCGAGACGGATCGGTTGAGCGACTCGTCGGTGGAGCCATTCGGTGAGCCAAACGATGAGGAAAAAAGCAAATATCAAGGCCAATCCAGCCGCGAAGTACACGGTTTCCTGCATCGACCTCGCGGCGTTGAAGGCGGCCTCGTGTCGTTGGCGTACGACCACCCACCAGAGGCCACCGTTAGTGGGTCCCGAAGCAGCGAGGACGCTCCGTAATCCTGGAAGGGAGGTGACGTTCACTTCGGCGGTGAGTGGGATTGACTGTACATCAGGATTCCGCCGGAATAGGCGGGTCGTGTCAGGTGAGAGAATGAGACGTCCCGTCGAGTCAGCTATCTCTACGGTCGATGCAACTTCCTGCTCGCCGGCGGCAAGGATCTGGGATAGTCGAGACAAACCGAGGACGACTCTCACCGCGCCCAGAAACTCGCCCCCTTCAGGATCGAAGATGCCCGTGGCGAGTTCTAGCTCAACGCTGCCAGCCTCGCTGTTGTACGTTGGCGTACCCTGGAACCAGCCTGCGTCGGAGACCACGGTCCACCACGCCTTGTCTGCCTGGACGAAGTCCTCAACTGGATCCGTGGACACCACGGTAAGACCGTTCACCTCCACTATGGAGATGCTGGTGAATTCTGATGACTCACGGGTTTGGAGGAGGAAACGCGCCGCGTCGGTCTGCGGCAGGAACCCCCTGGAGCCGTCGAACTGCTCTTCCAGTGTCGCCGGTGGCAGTTGGGTCAATCCTCGCCGAGCGACTTCACTCCTCCCTGCCAGTGCAGCGTCGATGATGGTGGGGGTGCGAACGATCCAGCGTACATCTGCTTCGCGCTCGCTAAGGTACTGTTCGACCAACTCAGCCGCACGTCTGGCCGCGGCCCGAACCTGCCTTTGCGCAGATCGCTCAAACTCTCTGGTTGTGCCCCAACTTCCCAGGAAGGCACCCAAGGCGATTACCCCGATAGCCGTCGGGGTGCCGACGAGAAGTATCCGTTTGCGAAGGTCAGTGGTTCTGATGGGCATTTGGCAAGGCAAAGCTATGGAAGCCTTCCTGGGCGGGCAAGCGCTGCTAAATTATTGCTGTTATGTCTATGTCAAATACTGGGTCGGACGCGTACGATCACCGGACGATCGAGGAGAAGTGGCGCCATCGCTGGGAGGAACGGCACACAAACTCGGTTGACATCCATACTGCGGACCGTCCGTACTACAATCTCATGATGTTTCCATATCCGTCGGCTGAGGGACTACATGTCGGCAATCTGTTCGCGTTCATCGGGGTTGACATTCACGGTCGCTTCAGACGGCTCCAGGGTTGGGATGTCTTCGAGCCAATCGGCTTTGATGCCTTCGGGATCCACTCCGAGAACTACGCGCTAACGGTCAACAATCATCCTGCCCATCTCATCCCAGCCAACATAGCGCGGTTTACGGAACAGCTTAAGCGCACTGGTCTCATGCTGGACTGGGATCATGAGGTAAGAACAACGGATCCTGCCTACTACAAGTGGACGCAGTGGATCTTCCTGCAACTCTTCAAGGGTGGCCACGCAGTGAAGAAACAGGCACCTGTGAATTGGTGCCCCGAGTGCAAGACTGTACTCGCAAACGAACAAGTGGAAGACGGCTATTGTGAGCGACACCCGGGTGTGCGGGTGCACCAGCGGTTCTTGGCCCAGTGGTTCTTCACCATCACCAAGTAC